>JAUICD010000022.1 GCA_030427965.1 Bdellovibrionia bacterium | reverse complement strand
AGAAACGTTTCAGTCAACTCTAGTGGAAGAGGGAAAACAATTGTATTTGTCCCCTCGCCTGAGATCTCGTTTAGTGTTTGGAGGTAGGCCAACTGTAATGCAGATGGCGACTCAGCAAGAGTGATTGAAGCAGCTTTTAACTTCTCAGCTCTCTGCACCTCACCCTCGGCACTGATCACCTTGGCTCGCCTTTCTCTTTCTGCCTCGGCTTCTTTTGCAATCGCTCTCTGCATCTCTTTAGGTAGATCGATGTGCTTCATTTCTACGTTTTCAACCTTAATACCCCATGAATTTGTGGATTCATCCAAAATGTCTTGAAGTTTCACATTGATTTCATCTCTTTTTGAAAGAAGGTGATCCAAAGAGAACTGTCCAACAACGGAGCGCAGTGTAGTTTGTGCAAGCTGGCTTGTTGCAAAGTAATAGTCTTGAATATCATTGAGCGCCTTCACTGGATCCATCACTCGAAAATACAAAACAGCATTGAGCTTAAGACTGACGTTATCAATAGTAATTACATCTTGAGAAGGAACATCCATAGTGACCGTTCGAAGCTCCATCTTTCTCATATCATCTACAATAGGAATAATAAATCTTAGCCCAGGTTCCTTAACACCAATAATTCGCCCAAATCTAAGAACAACCCCTCTCTCCCATTCTTTGAGAATTTTAACAGATGACTTTAAAATAAAAATTGCTAAGAACCCTAAAAAAAACAGTGTACCCATTCCAAATTCCAACATCATAACCTCCAAAACGGTTTATTAAGATAAATCGACTTTTCAATTGCTGGCACTATACGTTGCCCTCAGTTTTATTTTTAATCTGATTTTCATTTTGCTTTACTTTTTTAACAATCAACTTTAGACCATCCGTTGCCTCTACCTGTACCTTGTCACCAACACTGAGTTCTTCGTTAGCGCTCACAGTCCAAACACTCCCACGTAACTTCACTTTTCCTTTTTGAGAGTCCTCACCATTTCGAAAGAAAATTTCAGCAACCTGACCCAAAAATTCATTTGTACCACTTACCGACTTCAGCTGTCTTGTCCTGTATACAAGTTGAGCAATGACCATCATGATCAAACCTGTTCCAATTGCTGTTGGAAGTATTAGCCCTAAGTGAATCTGAGGGGCTCCAACTCCTGAATCAAAGAGAAAAATACTTCCCATAACAAAGGCGACAATCCCCCCAATCCCTAGTGCTCCAAAGCTTGGAATGAATGCTTCAGCAATCATCAAAACCAGACCAAGCAACAAGAGCAACAACCCTGCCCAAGACACCTCTAGCTTATGGAAACTCACCAATGAAACAATAAGACCAATTCCACCGACAAGACCCGGAACCATCACTCCCGGATGCGTCAGTTCAAAATAAAGAAGAGCCAATGAACCCATAAAAATCATATATGCAAACTGAGGATCTGTAACTATATCTAAAAGTTGAAAACGAAAATCCGGAGCAAAAGGTATTCTTTTGTTTTTTGTAATTTCAACTGTTCTCTCTCCAGAAAGGTTCACAACTCGCCCTTCAGAAACTTTCAGAAATTCGTCTATATCTTTAACGACGTAGTCAATTCCACCAAGCTTAAGCGCCTCACTGGCTTCAACCGCTTTTGCCTCAGTAATAATATCGCGTCCAAATTTTTTATTTCGATTGTTCTTTTTTGTTAGTCCATCCATCCAACTAAGCGTGTCGTTCATTACTTTTTTTCTCAGGTCTTCTGCCATATCTTGGCCAGTGGACTGGATGGGGGTTGCTGCACCGATATTTGTGGACTCCATGGCTCCTGCAACATGACAGGCTTGTAAAATAATAGCTCCAGCACTTCCAGCATGAGCCCCATGGGGAGCCACAAGACAGAGGTAAGGAAAGTCTGAATTGAGAATTTGTTCAACAATAATACGAGTCGTTTGTAAGCTTCCACCAGGAGTGTTGATCAAAAGAAGGATTCCATCACAGTCCCTTTCCTTCACCTGCTCTACTGCTCGAGCAAGGTAGTCTGAAACACTTGGGCCAATAGGTCCACGTATGGAAACTTCAATTTTGCAGCTTGAATTGGCTGAAAATGACAATAGGCTTATCAATAAAACAGCTATTGCTCTCATGACCACCCCATTTTAGCCATAACCCTTTGAAGATCTCGCCAGACTTCCTTCTTCAATTGTGGTCGAGCCAAAGCTTCTTTAGGACCATAGGTGAATATCACAGAGTGTTCCTCATAGGACACCCATGTTCCTTTATCTTGCACACTCAGTTCAAAATCTTTCCAAGCCTTTTCACCCATGACTAGAACTGTTTCCCTTTCTCTCAGCTGATCCAAAGAGCTTATGATCCGAAGACTTCCTGGAGTAGGACACTTCATTGCTTGAAGCATTTTATCCAGTAAGGATTTTTCATTATCCAAATCCAATTTACAAAAAACAGTCAATTCTCTTTCCTGAGGTGCTTCAGTTACCACTTGTTTTGTCTCAACTTCTTGAACAAAACCATCGGGAACAAGAATACCCTCAATACCTAAAACATCTTTCAAATAGAGCGATTGCGGGGTGTTATTCATAGAGGAAGTAAGCTACCAAACTCGACCATGGCCGACACGAAATTTCTGCCTGCGTCAAAGGTCTTATTCGCCCTGTGGCCCCTAAAGGGAAAAGACTCTCCTCCGAAGAGCTAAATAGAACATCAAATACGCCTATGGAGGAGAAATAGAGATGGATTTACAAAAAGGAATACCACGCCCAGAAGTTCCAAAGGAAGAAATTGTCGAAGCCTACACAAAATGTTGTCTTTGTGGATCAGATCTGACCTACTCCTACTCAACAGACTACATGAACTTCAAGGTCACCGAACAGGCCACCTGTCCCAGTTGTGGAGTAAAAAACAGAACTCATGATTATGTGATCAACTGAGTCTTCTTTTCCATAAGCGTATACGAATGCGTCTCCATAAAAGATTGCATTCATAAATGATTGGAGCATTTGATAGGCCTTATGGATAAACGTGTGAGTGGATCTTTAAAATTGCGTCAAGATCTTTCCATGAGTTTTCTTTTTTAACTTTGGGGGCTGTTCTTCCATCCACTTCCAAAATCCTCCGGCGTCCATTTTTTTCTATTGTAAAAACCAATGGATCCACAAGAGCTGCAATAATAAAGCTTGAGGGTTTCATTTTTACCAGAATATGGTCTTTACCACCTATTGGACGCTCTCCAATTTTGAAGAACTTAAACCCAACGGTTTCCAATCTATCTACAACTGGTAGGCGAATTTTAATAGAATCCCCTTCCATTAGAGCTTCCCAGTTCTTTATTAAATATCCCCCAATTTCATCACTACTCACGAAATTCTCAACCCAATTCTCACTATCTGTTTTTGTTTTCCCATTTTTCGTATAATGAAGGTGCACTTTTCCATCTTTGACTTCAAAGCCACCTGAGGCTTTGAGCTGAGATTGAGACAGCTCCATCTTAATAACCCGTCCATTTTTATAAACAAACGTCTCTAGGACAACAACTTCTCCATTTGAATCCTTAAAGGTTTTCTCAACAAAGAAACCATCTCTTCTGTCCTTTTTTACAATACGCTCTTGAGTAAATAGAACTTCTGGGTTCTCAGGCTCGTATTTGTCATAAATATCCCCTCTAGAACTCTTAGCCCCCGGCCAATCAGATGCCGCCACAAGATGAAAAGAAAAAACAACCAACGGTAAAATAAATATTTTCATACTCTCTCCTAACTGTCCTCTCCAGTTTCATTGAGTTGCACAAGTACTCTTTCAGCTAAAACTCGATTAAAGCCCCTAAGATCAGCTATCTCCTCTGCAGAGGCATGACGAAGATGTTCTACTGATTCAAAGTGTTTGAGAAGTGCTTTTTTTCTCTTATCACCAAGCCCGACAATATAATCTAACTCACTTTCAAGCGAAGTTCCCTCTCTCAATTTACGATGATAAGTGATAGCAAATCGGTGAGCTTCATCTCTCAACCCCACCAGTATCTGAAAAGCCTCTGAATTTGTTTTAAATATAAGAGGGTTTTGACGACCTGGTAGAAAGAATCTCTCTTCCGTTGCTTCAATAGAAGAATCACTAAACGCGCCCTTTGAGCGAGATTTCGCTAATCCCACAACGGGGATCTCAACACGTCCCAACTCTTTCAAAACTTCAACGGCAATAGACAACTGCCCCTTTCCGCCATCCACAACAATCAGTTGTGGGTCATCATACTCCGTATGCTTTAAACGTCTTTCCAAGACCTCTTTCATGGACGCAAAATCATTTACACCCTCAACAGTTTTAATCTTGTATCTTCGATATTGATCACGATGCGGAATACCATCTTCAAATACAACCTGACTTGCCACTGTCTCCTTTCCTTGAAAGGTGGAAATATCAAAACACTCAATGCGTTTTGGAAACTCTGGCAGCCGGAATCTTTTCTCAATTTCCCTCAAGCCCTTCGCCTTCTTCTCTGACTTGGACACATAATCCTTAAAAACATCATGGGCAAATCGATCTACCTCTTGAAGAAGGTGGGTTCCATCCTCATCTGTTGGAAACCGAACACCCACCTCTCGGCCACATCTTTCTTTTAGAACATCACACATCAAATCACGAATGTCTTTCCCCATCTCTACGGGAAGCAAAACCTCATCTGGTATTATATTGTCTTCATAATACTGATTTAAAAATGAAATCAACCACTCACGAACGTCTTCTTCTTTATTTGAAGAATCCACTTGAGGCAGAAAGTGACTTCGCCTACCGACAATTCGTCCCCTACGTACGTGGAGAGTTGCAACCATCGTCCCTCTTTCATCTCCATAAAACCCTACAGAGTCTTGATCTGTGTCTAATCCATCTCGAATCACAGGTTGTTTTTCTAAAATTCTTTCAACAGAATAAAGAGAGTCTCTTATTTTGGCCGCCACTTCAAAACGCTCTGCCTTTGCCGCCTTCTTCATACGTTTTTCCAAATCACTTAAAAGTTTGGCATTTTGGCCACGCAAAAACTCCAAAGCACTATTGATATCTTTGGCGTATTCCTCACCAGAAACAAGTTCCACACAAGGAGCTGTGCACCTCCCTATTTGATGAGTCAGACAGGGGCGAGTTCTATTTTTAAAATAAGAATCTTTGCAATCTCGGATTTGAAAGGTTCGGTTTAAAAAACGGATGGTTTCATGGACTGCGTACCCACTGGTGTAGGGGCCAAAGTAAAGTGCTCCATCTTTTTTAACTCTACGGCTTAGAAAAAGCCTTGGAAATTTGTGTTGGATTGAGAGTTTTATATATGGATAGGCTTTGTCATCTTTTAAACGAACATTGTATTTGGGTCGATGTTTCTTTATCAAAGAAGCTTCCAAAAGAAAGGCTTCGACCTCAGTTTTAGCTAGAAGATATTCAATCTTCTCAATCTGTGAAATCAGAAACTGAGTTTTAGTGGAATGTCCCTTACTATCAGTGAGATAACTCCCAACTCGCGCTCTTAAACTTTTTGCCTTTCCAATATATATGATCTTGTCTTGATCATTTTTCATAAGATAAACGCCAGGAGTCTTTGGAAACTCCTTAACAAGAACCTTTAAGTCTTCGACTTTCTTTTGTATTTTACTTGTTCGTGCCATTCATCTTTAATTAGGCCCTCTTTGAGAAACATGTCAGGTAAAAACATTAAAAAGGTACGGCTTACCTCCAAGATGCGTCATACTTGAGCGTTAAATCGTTTTTTCTAGGTCCTAAAAAAACAACTTAATGCCCCTATACCGGACATGACGCACTTCAAAGCTAGGTCGTACTGACACCAAAACCTTTTGGCACAGCTTGCATTATACCTACCATAGAAAGACAAACATCACTTGGAGGACCAATGAAACAGCTTTTATTACTTGTAACGATATTATGTTCCGGCGTTTTAGCTCAAGCTGACACCATTGCAGATTATCATTATTACGAACGTGACGCTGCCCATTGGCACGCACAATACATGAGAGCACCAAGTGGTTCTTGGGAAGAGCAACACGCAAAGCGCCAACGAAATAATGCCATTGAAATTGCGATCGATGTCGTCAATCGCCATGGAGCTTTTGACCACTACCAAGCACGTACGATTGAAGACTTCGCACGTGAGGAGCATAACAAATACATGCGTGATTCAACTGGATCAGCTATGGAGAGACTCCACAAAGAGGCAAGAAACTCCGCTCTGGATGGACTACTCTCAGCAATTGAATACGAATTGAGATATCTTCGACATTTTGAACGAGCAGTTTCAATCTCAGAAAATTTTCATCAAAAATACATGAGAGAACCATCAGGCTCACGTTTTGAAGCCGCTTATAAATCAGCAAGAAATTTTTCTGCTGACACAGCGACTTCTGTCTTTCAAAGTCAGGCCAGATACATGAGCTATCGTGAACTCTATCAAATACAAGAAAGATATCATCAAAAATATCTATCTGCCCCGTCTGGCAGCAGAATGGAATCTCTCTACAGGTCGATTCGAAACATTGCCCGTGATATGTTGAGATAGTTCGGTTCCGTTTTTAGGTGCTAAGTCGCTTTTTCTAAACGCTTGGCGCCCCTAATTTAATTCCATATCAAGTATTTCAAGGCGGCGGATTTCATCACGAATTTTTGCTGCCTCTTCAAAATCCAACTCATCGGAAAATTTGCGCATTTTTTTCTTAAGCTTCACAATGTCTTTTGTAATGAGACCTGGCTTTTCCACATATTTTTCAAACCCCGCGCTCCGAGACGCACCTCCTGCAACAGAAACAGTCGAATAATCGGCCTCATAAACATCTCCAAGTCCCTGTTGAATGGTCTTAATGATGGTTTTAGGAGTAATTCCATGTTCCCTATTGTAGGCTTTCTGTTTTTCACGTCGTCGAGAAGTTTCCTCCATCGCTTTTTTCATGGAATCCGTAATCTTATCGGCGTATAGAATTACACGCCCCTCTGAGTTTCTTGCTGCTCTTCCAATTGTTTGAATCAAAGATCTTTCAGATCTCAGAAACCCCTCTTTATCTGCATCTAAAATTGCAACAAGGCTCACTTCAGGAATATCAAGCCCTTCTCTTAAAAGGTTGATACCAACAAGTACATCAAACACTCCAAGCCTAAGATCCCGGATAATTTCAGTTCTCTCAACTGTCTTAATGTCACTGTGAAGATATTTAACCTTGATTCCCAATCCCTCATAGTACTCGGATAAATCTTCAGAAGAACGCTTTGTCAGTGTTGTGACCAACACACGTTCTTTCTTTTTGACTCGAATTTTGACCTCTCCTAGGAGGTCATCTACTTGATGACGAGCGGGACGTACTTCAATTTCTGGGTCAATAAGTCCTGTTGGGCGAATGATTTGTTCTACAATCATACCTTCAGATCGTTTGAACTCCCAGTCCCCAGGAGTTGCAGAAACATAAAGGACCTTATCTACAAGAGCATTGAATTCTTCAAAGTTGAGTGGGCGGTTGTCTAATGCTGACGGCAGCCGGAATCCATGCTCAACAAGTGTGCCTTTTCTAGATTGATCTCCACGATACATTCCTCCAATTTGAGGAACTGTCACATGGCTTTCATCAATCAAACAAAGAAACTCTGGTGGAAAATACTCCAGCAAGGTTGGAGGGGGCTCCCCCTTACCTCGTCCTGTGAAATGTCGAGAATAATTCTCAATACCATGACAAAACCCTAGCTCTTCAATCATTTCTATATCGTAATAAGTTCTTTGCTCAAGTCTCTGAGCCTCTAAGAGTTTCATATTGGATTTAAGATCCGTAAGTCGCTCTCGAAGTTCCTCTTGAATGCTATGAATGGCACGTTTTGTTTTCTCATCTGTGTTCACGTGATGACTTCCAGGATACAATCCTATTGCGTCAAGCTCCTGCATGACAACGCCTCTCAATGGATCTACCCAAGAAATTCTATCAATATAATCACCAAAAAACTCCACACGCAGTGCTCGATCTTCTTCGTAAGGAGGAAAAACCTCCACCACATCACCTCGAACACGAAATGTCCCTCGATGAAAGTCGACATCATTTCTTTGATATAAAATTCTGACAAGCTCTCTAAGAAATACATCTCGTCTTAACTCTTCGTTCACACGAAGAGAAATCATCATCCCTTCATAAGCTTCAGGACTTCCAAGGCCATACAGACACGAAACACTACTCACAATAATCACGTCGTTACGGTCAAAAAGGGATCGAGTCGCAGAATGCCTCATTCGATCAATTTGCTCGTTGATAGCTGAGTCTTTCTCAATAAAGGTATCCGACGATGGAAGATAAGCTTCTGGTTGATAATAGTCGTAATAACTCACAAAGTACTCAACTGCATTTTTAGGAAAAAGTGATTTAAACTCTGCGTACAGCTGTGCTGCAAGTGTTTTATTTGGCGCTAAAATCAATGTTGGCACATTGAGGTCTTGAATCAAGTTTGCCATGGTAAAGGTTTTACCACTTCCCGTAACTCCTAAAAGAACTTGATGCTTGATGTTTTCTTTGTAGTTATTTAAAAGACTCTGGATAGCAGCGGGTTGATCTCCTGCAGGGTGAAACTTAGTTGTGAGCTCAAAGAGTCGCTTTACTTTTGAACTTCCCACACTGTCCCTTCTGGAGTGTCATGGATCTCAATCCCCATTGCTGTGAGTTCATCTCTTAAGCGATCACTTTCTTCAAAGTTTTTCTCTAAACGAGCTTGAACTCTTTGTTCTACAAGTTGATCAATGTCTTCACGCTTCAAACCCTTATGATCAAGAAGCATGCTATCAAGAGAAACAAGAAAGCTTTTGGGCTCTTCACGCATCAATGACATTTGCTCCCCTACAAATTTCATAAAATCTCTAAAACCGCCTGCCATTGCCTTTATTTCAGGAGTCACCTTTTGCCCTGGACGAAATCGTGAGTTAAAGGCACGGATTGTTTCAAAAACACGAGCAAACACCTCAGGAGTATTAAAATCATCATCAAGAGCCTGCTCTGTTGCTTTCTTAGCACCTTGAAGAAGAGTTACAAATTTCTTTGGAATTTCTCCTCGCTGAACATCACTTGCTGCCAAGGCTTCACTTGCTAGAACAAGTGAAGAGTAAATACGTGCAAGCCCCGCAACAGCATTGTTCACTTGATTTACAGAAAAGTCTGATTGCGATCTGTAATGTGCCATCAGTATCATGAACTTAAATATTTCAGGGTGATACTTCTCAATAAAAGCACGGCCAGTGACTGTATTTCCCAAAGATTTTGACATCTTCTCATCACCAAAGTTGATAAAGTTATTGTGCATCCAGTATTTCACAAAACTCTTACCCGAAGAGCCTTCACTTTGTGCAATTTCATTTTCATGATGAGGGAAGATTAAATCAATTCCACCTCCATGAATATCAATCGTATCTCCTAAAATTTTTGAACTCATCACACTACATTCAATGTGCCAGCCCGGACGACCTTCACCCCAAGGAGACGGCCATTTTGGCTCATTTGGCTTACTGGGTTTCCAAAGAACAAAGTCGAGTGGATTTTTTTTATTGGCCGTGACCTCCACTCGAGCTCCACTCTGGAGCTCATCTAAGTTTTTATGAGAAAGCTTTCCATATTCGGAAAAGCTTTCTACACTATAGAAAACCTCTCCTCCTTCAGTGACATAGGCTTTCTCATTTTCAATCAGCTTTTCAATCATCTCCACCATACCATCAATATGATGGGTGGCTCTTGGGTTGTGAGAGTGAGGTTTCAAACCAAGGTTTTGAAAGTCCTTTTCAAACTCAGCGATATATTTCTCTGCAACATCTTCAGTTTTAATACTCTCTTCGTTGGCGCGTTTAATAATTTTGTCATCAATGTCTGTGTAGTTGTAAACATACGTCACTTCATACCCACGATATTCAAACCAATTTCGAACCAAATTAAAGAAAATGGCTCCTCGAAAATTTCCAACATGCAAAAGATCATATACAGTCGGTCCACACACATACATTTTGACTTTTCTATCTTCAATAGAATGAAATTCTTCTTTTTGCTTTGTCTGTGTATTGTATATTTTGATCATTCTACATTTCTCCAAGGCAATATTCGGCACGATCCAAAAGCGAGGATTTCTTTAAAAGCGGAGCAAGCTGTTTCATCTCCGCTCCCTGTGGATGGCCTATAACAGCCACTCGAATTGGCATAAATAAAAACTTGCCTTTTACTCCACACGAATTTTTGATTTCTTCCTGAAACCCTTCAAACTCTTCAGATGTCATAAATGTATTTGGCATTTTTGAAATAAGATCCATCCACTTTTCAACTACACCCTGTGAAGAGTCCCACTCTAAAGTTTCTTTTCCCTTTTCTGAAACTTTAAAAAGGTTATCAGAAAGAAGTCGGTAAAGATCAACAGCATCGTGAAGCGTTTCCATTGCTGTTTTCAGTACACCAACAGATTTTTCTCTCCAAGCAAGGTCGTCATAGATTTCAATTTTTTCTTTTGCAATAAACGGTTCAACTCGTTTCCACAACTCTTGATCACTCAGGTTTCTCAAATAAACAGAATTCATCCAAGTGAGCTTTACTTCGTCAAAAATAGCAGGAGAAGAGTTGATCCGTGTGCCATCAAACTCTTTTACCGAAAGTTCTCTTTCAAGAATTTCACTCCCACTTGGAGAACTCCAGCCCAAAAGAGTCAGATAGTTCGTCAGTGCTTCCGGAAGATATCCACGCTCTTTGTACTCATTGCAGCTGGTGGCTCCGTGTCGTTTACTTAACTTCTGTCCATCTTCTCCCATAATGAGAGAGAGGTGTCCAAAACGAGGAACTTCCCAACCAAATGCCTCATAGATCATGAGTTGCCTCAAAGAATTGCTCAGATGTTCTTCTGCACGAAAGACATGGGTCATTTTCATAAGGTGATCATCTACAGCACAAGCAAAGTTGTAAACTGGCATTCCATCAGATCTTAATATAACAAAATCTCCGACCATCGAGGACGGAAAGCTCACCTCACCCCTTACAAGATCATCAAGAACGTAATCTTTCTCTTGAGATACATGAAATCTTATAACCGCCTTCTCACCACCCTCAAGCCGAACAGCCACTTCTTCTTGAGAAAGTTTTCTACAGGTTCCATCATAATGCATAGGGAGTCCGGCTTTTTTAAGTGCTTCCATTTTGGTTTCTAAATCCGAGTTTTTACAAAAACAGTGAAAGGCTTTTTTTTCTTGAATAAGTTTTTGGACACACTCTTGATAAATACCAAGTCTCTCACTTTGTCTGTAGGGACCATACTCTCCTCCAGCTTCAGGTCCCTCATTCCAATCTAAATTGAGCCACTTAAGATCTGAAAGCTGCATCTGAAGGGCTTCATCTGTGGATCTTTCCTGATCTGTATCTTCAATCCGAAGAACAAATTCTCCATTATGATGTTTTGCAAAGAGCCAGCTAAAAAGAGCGGTTCGCGCTCCGCCAACATGAAGATATCCAGTTGGTGAAGGTGCGAATCTTGTGCGGATTTTATTGGACATGGTTTTCTCCCAAAAGTGATCTTTCAGGTATCCAATTCTATTTGGAATTAGTCAAAGTCTGAGTGAGATTTCTAGGTTTTGTCCTTATTAAGGATAGAAAAAAATTAAGCCCCACCAAAAATGTCAGCAACCTTCGTTGCCATCTGATTCTCTTCTTCCTTGGTTGCAAGAGCCAGCTCTTTGATCAAAAGACTACGGGCTGTATCTAGCATCTTACGCTCTCCAAAACTCAACTCTTTGTCCACTCGAAGTAAAAAGAGATCTCTTAAGACTTCTGCAATTTCATAAACAGACCCTGTCTTGATCTTTTCCATGTATTCTCGATAACGACGATTCCATGTTTGATTGTCAATTTTGACATCAGTTGGGCGCTGAAGTAAGTCTAAAACATCCCCAGCTTCCTTTTCAGTAATAAGGGGACGAACACCGACATTTTTCACATTGTTGGATGGAACCATAATCTTCATCCCACCTTCAATGATTTCAATCGAATAAAACTTATGGGGATGCCCCATGATTTCTTTTGATTCAACTGAAACTATTTTACCAACGCCATGTCCTGGGTATACAGCATAATCACCAACTTCAAATAAATCCATTCAAGCACCTTTCAGGAAAAGGGAGGATCCCCTCTCGTCGTCAGGGAAGTTTATAGCACTTTTGACACAACTTATCAATCAAAAGAACGACCATTTTAGTCACCGAGGTTGTAAGAATTACCAAAAACACTCTCTAAAACACAGGGAAGCACTAGCCCGATGTGGCAAGAGCAAGAAATCCATCACCTCGGCTCAATTCCATTTTCAACTTAGAATGTTCTGGGCGACTGAGATTTGGATCTCGTGCAATGACCTCTTGTGCGGCCTTTCTAGCCTCCACCAGTATTTCAAAGTCACGAACCATATTGGCCATCTTAAAACCCTCAAGTCCCGACTGCCGTGTCCCTAAGAAATCCCCCGGCCCTCGAATCTCAAGATCCCTATCTGCAATTTCAAACCCGTTATTTGTTTCCGCCATAACACGTACCCGATTACGACTGTCTTCAGAAACAGCATTTCCAAGCATAAGAACACAATAACTCTTATGCTCCCCCCGACCCACACGGCCTCTCAGTTGGTGAAGTTGAGAAAGGCCAAATCTTTCAGAGTGTTCAATCAAAATCATATTTGCATTTGGAACATCCACCCCAACCTCTATCACAGTTGTGGAAACCAAAGCATCTAGCTTTCCTTGTCGAAACAAGTTCATCGATTCTTCTTTTTCCTCAGACTTCATACGCCCATGAATCAATCCAAAACGGATTTTAGGGTATTGTTTCTTTAATTTTTCATATTCATTGATAGCATCCTTCAAATCCATCTTCTCACTCTCTTCCACTAAAGGAAGAATAATATAGACCTGTCTCCCGGCTTTGATTTGAGTTTCCATAAATCCCATCACTTGAGCTCGCTTACTTTCAAATACAACACGAGTAACGACTGGCTTTCTTCCCCTTGGGGATTCTTTGATCAGTGAAACATCCAAATCTCCATAAAGAGTCATTGCAAGTGATCTTGGAATTGGAGTTGCCGTCATCACCAAAAAATGTGGTGAAAGCCCCTTGGTTTTTAAAAGCCGTCTTTGGTGAACACCAAAGCGATGCTGCTCATCAATAATGGCAAGCCCCAAAGATTTAAAGTCAACGTCCTCTTGAATTAAGGCATGGGTACCAATCACAAGAGAAATCTCACCACTTGTAAGTTGGTTGGATATCAATTCTCGCTCAGATTTCTTCATTCTTCCTGTTAAAAAACCCACCTTAAATCCAAGAGGTTCAAATATTTCTTTGGCTTTCTTATAGTGCTGTTCACAAAGAATTTCAGTGGGTGCCATAAGTGCACATTGATTGCCATTAACAAGTGTGTATGCCGCAGCCAGAAAGGCGACCGCTGTTTTACCAGAACCCACATCTCCCTGAACAAGCCGATGCATAGGGTGAGGGCAGTTCAAGTCTTCAATGATTTCACCAAGCGCTTTCTCCTGATCGTGAGTCAAAGAAAATGGTAGGCTTTCTATGAAAGCTTTAATTGTTGAAGAATTTCCCGACATTTGATGAGCTTTTAAGCGAATTGCAGTAGATTTCCGTGACATCAAAACAAGTTGCATCCAGAAAAACTCTTCAAAAATGACTCGTCTATGATACTTCGATTTCCTCTGTGAAAAATCAAGCCCACTTTCTTCTGGCGGAATATGAAGCGCCCTTAAAGACACTTCTCTTGGAGGCAGTTTATATTTTTCTAATAACCATCTGGGAAGAGTCTCCTCTATCTTTCCTTCAAGACGATTGAAAGCCAAAGAGATGATTTTTGAAATTCGCCTTGGGCTTAACCCCTCAGTCTCAGTATAAAGTGGAATAATCGCATCTAAGTTTTCATCATCACTCTCGTCATCTCGAATATCAGGATGATGAAACTCAATGTTTCCTCGATAAAGTGTCACCTGACCTTCTACTCGAACAAACATGTTGGGAGAAAAACGTTCAAAGTACCCTTTGTAAGGTGTTCGAAAATATTTGCAATGAATAACCCCTGAAGAGTCGCGCAAAACAACATCCCACATCTTTCTCTTGGAGCGACCTAGGTTCTGACTTCGAACGCCCACAACTTGAGCCCGAAGACTCACAAGCTCCCCTTCTTTTAAGTCAGAAATTTTACGAGCTGCACGTCTATCTTGATATCCACGAGGATACCAATGAATCAAATCTTCAATCGTCGTGATTCCTCGCTTCTGAAAGGCTCGACCCAGGTGGGGGCCGACCCCTTTCAAGTATTGTACTGGCGTGTCAATATTGGCTTCCATCCCTCTCCCGATTACGGTTCTTTTCTTGGACAGTCAATCAATCAGTAGTAGACTTTAAAGAGTGGCAGAAGACAATTATTTTAGAATACGCATCAATAGCTTAAACCCCGACAAGTCGACCACTTTCGACATATTCGTTCTCATCAATCAAAAGTATGTCCACTATAAAAGAGCTGGTGACAATTTAGAGCGAGATCAAATCGAAAAGCTCTCACAAAAAGGCTCTGACCTGTTTTTTGTGAAAGAGTCAGACCGACAAGCCTACAAAAATTATGTGCATGATCAAGTCAATAACTCTTCTCTTGAGACCAAGGTTCGCGCTCAGATTTTAAGAGAAAGCTCATTTGCACTTGTTGAAGAAGTCTTTGAGCACCCAGATGTCGAAACGGCTCTGAATAATGCCGAACCTATTATATCAAATTTAGTACAGTTTATGGATCAAGACCCAGATGGCATGGCCCATTTGATTAGCCTTTCAAGCCATGACTTCTACACTTACAATCACTCACTGGATGTGAGCATCTATTCTTTGGGACTTGCTCAAGCCGTGGGTTACTCTGATAAAGAATTGGAGGAGATGGGGAAAGGTTCACTTTTCCATGATATCGGCAAACGCAATGTCAGCCCTGATATTATCTGTAAAAATGGCCCCTTAGATGATGTCGAGTGGGAACAAATGAGACGACATCCTGACTTTGGGCTTAAGCTTCTTCACGAGATTCCTGGAATCACAGAAGCCATGAAGGCCTGTTGTTTTGAACACCACGAAAATTTTTTAGGTAACGGATACCCTCAACAGCTAGAAGGTGATGAAATCCATCCTATGGCTCGAATTGTTGCAATCACAGATACCTATGATGCCATGACCACAAAGCGCACATACAACAAGCCGATGTCACCTATTGAAGCTTTGACATTTATGAAGGAAAAACTTGAAGAAAGATATGACCCTGATCTTATTCATGCTATGCACTCCATTCTTTTTGATTTAGAAAAAATGGCCAAATAAAAATGTCAGTCTGCTTTTGAAAAGAGCCACGTTACTTTTTTTGCCCTACTGTGCACTTAAACTTGTGACGCGCTCTGAAGGACAAAAAATAACACCAATCTCTTTCAAGCACTTTAAAGGAATTTTTCAGATGGGTACGTTTTATGCAATTCTTGCATTTGCTTTTTGGGGATTTTCTCCAATATTTTGGAAATTCTTAAAACATCAAGATCCCATCCAAGTTCTGGGTCACAGAATTCTTTGGGGTTTTGTTTTTTTAAATATCGTCATTTTAATTCGAAATAGATGGCATGAGATTGCCGAAGTCTTCAAAAGCCGTCGACAACTCAGTTTTCTTTTTCTCAGTGCGCTCCTCATCAGCATCAATTGGTTCACCTATTGTGTATTCCATTTTCACAAACCAAGTCCTACAAACAAGTCTTGGATACTACTTAAACCCACTACTGAACGTTATGTTAGGGGTTGTGGTTTTGGGTGAAAGACTCAGTTTTATTCAAACCATGTCGTTTGTTTTAGCTGCCATTGGTGTTGGTGTGATGGTTGGAGGGTTTGGAGAAGTTCCCATCATTGCACTTATTTTAGCCATCACATTTGCTATTTATGGGTTAGTGAGAAAACTTGCCCATGTAAAACCCATAATTGGACTCTATGTTGAAATGCTCTACGTAGCTCCATTTGCTTTCTTATTTCTAACTTATATCTACAACAAAGGAGAGAGTGTTTATCTTGTGAACGTAAAAGATGATCTCTTCCTTTATGGGGCAGGGTTGATCACCGTTCTTCCACTGATTTGGTTTTCAGCCGCCGTCAAACGGCTCAAGCTCAGTGTTGTTGGCATAATTCAATACCTTGCTCCCACCTTACAATTCATATTGGCAATAGTTCTATTCAAAGAAGAATTCACAAAAGTTCATGCTATTACATTTGGCTTTATCTGGGCAGGAATCGCACTATTTACATTTGATAATCTAAATAAGCTCAGAAAAACTTCTCAGAGCAGATAAGTCGTGTAAATAAACCAAGATTTGAGTTTGAAATAGTGTTTTCTACTAAATCTAGCTAAAACATCACATATGAGAGCCTTTATCTTTTTTACTGCCCTGACTCTGTCTACAGTTGGCGCATATACCGACAGTGAACATTGGTGCCAACGTGCACTTAAAGCAGAGAGTGCGAAAACCCCAACTGAAGCTTTCTTACTCTCAGCCAAAATAGTAAATATCCGCCCACTCAAAGAGGCGCATATTGAAGACGGTAAATTTCCAAGCGGCACCACCACTGAGCTTTATCTTATTGAATACGAAAACGGAATGAAAGCTGTCTTTAAGCCTGAAAAATACTTATGGAGCTCTCTTGGGGAAATTGCATCCTATAACATCTCCAAATGGTTCGGCATGGACCTCGTTCCAACTACAGTTTTACGTGAAATTGGAGGAAAAATTGGCAGCGTACAACTCTATATAGAAAACGACTATATGAGTGATGAAGTTGGCTGGGGCGGGCGTCGTGATATTTACAATAATCTTGATCATGAAACCAAAAACCTCCTTGCAATATTTCACTATTTCTCCGGGAATTGGGATCGCCACTATGAAAACATCATTGTCGATTTTGAGGGTCGTGTCTGGGCCATCGACAACGAAATCGCAATGAGTGAACTTTACTGGAAACCAGATGATTTCCCTTTTGTTCAGAAAGGAAGAGTCATTGAAGAGGAAAAACTAGCTGAGAAAAGATCGAGCTTTCCTTTTGATAGCTCTGTCACCCTTAAGCCTGAAGGAACAAATGAGGAAAACATAGAAGTCAATTTTCGTGACTTACTAAGCTCACACCTCGGTCGTTATCTATCTGCTGAAAGAATTGAGGATCGCATCCAGTGGTCAAAAAACAAAAATTGGTCCCCTATAGAGTATGTCATTTGGAACGGCACTTCTTGGCTCAAGCGCACTCAAAAGTCCATGGGGCCACCTAACATTGTTCATCTACCAAGGGCAATTGCTAAGAAAATTGAAGCACTCAACTATGATAAGTTGAGAGAAATTCTGCCAGCAAGATTTACAGATGAGCAGATTGAACAAATTCTTTTTCGCCGCCACTCTCTATTAGAGCTGCAATAGATAAATGCTCTTACATATCTCCTAGCAAGACATGTTTTACGGAATCTATAAGAATAAAAAATGTAAATGCACTCAATGAAAACCAAACAAACAGTTTGTAAGATCGCCCCAACCGTTCAGCCGTTCTTGAGTATTTCCCGTAGTTTTTTAAACTGATCTTTGGACCAAAAAGTGTTTTTGAAAAAAAGTGAAGACTCACTGAGAGTATAAGAATTGAAATCAGCATCAGAACTGCCGGACTTAGTATTGAAGAAATTGTGGTTACAAACACGGTTACAACTTCAGTCATAAGTTCTTATCGGTATTGTGTACCAAAATGAAACGCGACCTAAGTATAGAAAGGTGTTACCCGTAGAATCTTTTCACCATCATATGTCCCAGAGCACATCTGTGATAAAAAATAGGCACGATGAGAGGGATGGAAAAGAAAGAGGGAATACCTCATCTTAACAGAAAAACACACTTTACAGTATTTCCAGAAATACTATTTCTTTCCTTTATAATTCTCACCCTATTTCCAATAAACTGCCTCAGCTTTGACTGTAAAGATTCGTTAGAAGCAAGTGGGCTTTTGATCGAAGAGGCCATTTCAGATTTACAAGACAAATCTGTTCAGGGAAACAGTGGTTTTGCAGTTGCATCTGATTTCAAATGCTTAATTGACTCTCAAGGCGGAGGACCATGTGCTTCAGTCACAGCATTCAATGCCATTCAAAGCTTAAGAAGAATGAATGGAGAAACTGAATCACTTCTTCCACATAAGGTCATCCTACAAACATACTCGTATTTGCCAGAACTTCTAAAGGGCCGAGTTTCAAACCAATTGCTCTTGGAAGCTTTTAAATTCTATCAAGGACGCTACCTGCCAAATTTAGATCCTGATATTTCTATAGAAGTTTCTCCAAACTCCATAGATCAAAGTGAAGCCTCTGCAACAAAGTGGAATACCAACAAAGGACCCAACTTAGACATAACCGATGGGGAACTTAAAATCCTCATATATCAAGTCTATGACCCAGACGAAGGGTATCTTATAGGCCGACATTTTGTTTTACTAAAGAAAAGAGAATCTGAGACATCAGTTACTATTGTCGATCCAAACAAACCAACAGAAGACTACACCTACGTAATTAAAAAAGAGAGTGATTTGGACACAACCAACTTTATGTTAGAAAGACCTGGATCTGTTGCTTCTGCGCAATACAAATATACACTCGACACAGTTTTTACTTTGTCACTTCTAAACGAAACTCAAACAACTGAAACAAAAGAACTCTCTGTTGAAAGTGCCAAACTGGCAATCAGCCACATTGCCAAAGAGCTTAAAGACTCTCAGGACTTCACATCTCCAACAAAATGGAGAGAACTTGGCGCTGAGTACGGTTTACCTGCTCTTGATCTACCGAACGAATATGGTGGTGCAAACTTCTCAGCTAAAGATATGCTCCCTCTATTTGAACATGCAGGTGAGTACGATCTCAATCTTCGAGATGTTTTAGGGGGAGCACACGTTCGACCTTTGTTAAGCTCAAACCACCCAGAACACCAAGAGATCATTCGAAAAGTTGCCCATGGAGATGCTTATATTGCTATTGCAATAACTGAGAGGGCACAGGGAAGCCATATGAGGGCTATGAACTCTGTTTCTCAAAAAGTTCCTGGGGGCTACGTCATCTCAGGATCCAAGTTTTACAATGCAAGATTTTCTCAAGCATCTCATGTCATCATTTTTACCCAAGCCCCAAATCAAACTTCAGGAAAACTCAACACCTTCATCTTGCCAATGGATTATCCAGGTCTAAGGGTGCAACAACTCAATGCACCCGGGTTAAACGGAAATTCTTTTGGAGGACTCGCTTTTGATAGTTTATTTATTCCCGACTCTTTCTTAATTGGAGAAGATGGAATGGGTGGTAAGTTGTTTCGAGAACACTTTCTCTATTGGCGCTTAATGCAGTCTGCAGCCGCTATTGGAACAGCAAAGGGGGCTTTGAAACAAATGGCCGAGAGACTCAAAACAAGACTTGCTTTTGGAGGTCCTATCGGACGCTTTACACACTTACAACAACAACTTGCCGAACATACAGGAAAACTTGAAATGGCGTTGGCCTTAGCACGAAATGCTGCCGACCTCATAGACTCAGGAAAAATCATTGAAGCAACCCCTCTTGTTTCAATGGTCAAAGCCGAAGGTGTTGAAGCAGCATGGAAAGCCACAGAAGATGCCGTTAAAGCATTTGGGGCAGAAGGATACACAGATAACACAGATCTTTTTCAAAGAATGAATGATATTTTTGGATTACGAATAGCTGACGGAACAACAGATGTTATGAGAAGTGATGTCGTCAGAAGAGTCTATGGCCAAGAATTTTGGGATATGCTGACAGGTGAATCGAAGTAGTTAGTTAGCTACCAGCCCAAATCCCACCCCTGCGTAGAGAGGGCAGCTCGTGTTAAAATATTTTAAACTAACTGTCTGCTTTTTTTTCCACTTCGATTTCTGCGCTCACTTTGAATTTGTGAGTCTCAACAAAGCGCGAAGCCTCTTTAACGAAATCAATTTTATTGATCATCTTTATGGTTTCAGCGCTCACTCGGTTCAAAAGCTCTTGTTTTGATTTTGCGGCGCCATCCATAAGGTTTTTTAAAATTTCTTTTGGAAGTTTGATTTCACCAAGAGCTGTGCGAATGCTCTCTTCTGTCATGAAAGCAGCACTCACCCCAACAGCGAAAACTTTTTTAATCGTGTCTGCAAGTCCACCATTCTTGTCATCAGTATCGTTCTCAGGCGAATCTTTAGCCATATAACTCACTCACTCTCTTCTGGTAGGAACTCATCATATTGGGGAGATTCACTTGAACAATTGTTTTAGCAACAGGACCTGGAACAAAGAGTTTGAAGCTGCAATCCACGTGGTACGTCGCTCGACACTTTCCAGCTTCATCTTCAAGGCGCCAATATCCGTTATTGGTCTTAAACATATCACCACCAGCAAGCTCCCAACTGACCTCTTCATTCTGTTTTTCGTTCATCCAAAGACTGTATTTGATAGTCTTTATAACACTGACTTCATACTCGACAAGTTTACGTCCACCTTGCTCATCCACGATGTTACAGGCTTTCACTTCAGACAAAAACTCCGGGTACTTTGTGTAATCTGAAACTATGCTGTAAAAATCTGAAACCGAGCAGTTGAAAATCTCTGTTGCCGTTGCCTCAGCCATAACCCCTCCAAATCATTTTTGTCTTGGAAACATCATACTGTAAATTTACGAATTGGAAACTCAATTCTAACAAGCTGCATCTAGTTCTTTTAAAACAGAAGCGACTTGAGCCACACTTTCTGATTAGCTCACGCAAAAAATCGACAGACACCTTTTCAGTTTTTCTTAAAAAGAGCTTCAGCAGCAGACATGAGGGCCTCTTTATCATCAGACTTGCTGTGGTTTGACCCCGGTGAGAAATAGTCACAAAAATTGGCCCGTTCCTTCTCTTGAACAACATCTGCTGAGGACTCTCGACATTCATTGTAACTGCTTGGGTCATAGAATTCGCAGTTCTTACAGACATGGACATCAGATCGGCAGCTCGCACATTCATCCCGCCTGCCAACTCGGTCCATGACCTTAATCTTACTTCCACACTTAAAGCATTGGACTTCTTTTTCCACTTAAATGCCTCAAATCACAGGGGTTTAATGTCTAACTTATGATGCGCTTCAACTTGTCGAGTTGTTCCACTTTTGGATCTCATAACCGTTGAGTACGTTTTTGCGCGATGACCCGACATAAAACGTACACCCTCTAAAAAAGGACCGTCAGTCACACCCGTTGCCACAAACATCACAGGCCCAGACGCCAAATCCCCAAGCATAAAGCTTTTCTCTGGATTGGTAACACCCATCTTGATTGCGCGCTCCCTCTCACCATCATTTCTAAACTTCAGTTTTCCCTGAAAGTCGCCACCAACACACTTCATGGCAGCAGCAGCAATAACCCCTTCAGGCGCTCCCCCAATTCCAAGCATAAGATCAATTCCAGAGTCGTCATCAGCTGTCGCAATTGCAGCAGAAACATCACCATCACTGATCAAACGAATTCTTGAGCCAAGTTCACGCACCTCTCGTATTAAATCCTCATGTCTGGGGCGATCTAAAATAATCACCGTAACTTCATCTACAGATTTACCCAATTTTTCAGCAACAGCTTTAATGTTCTCAGTAGGTGTCTTATCAATACCAACAGCACCCACACCCTTTGGCCCCACTGCCACTTTGTCCATGTATGTATCAGGAGCATGGAGAAACTTACCCTTCTCCGCAACTGCAATCACAGAAATTGCACCCACTCCACCATTTGCGCAAATCGAAGTTCCCTCAAGTGGATCAAGGGCAATGTCGATCTGAGGAGCACCAACTAACTTTGCTCCTACCTTTTCACCAATATAGAGCATCGGCGCCTCATCACGCTCCCCTTCTCCTATCACGACAGTTCCGTCGACATTGACTGAATCAAATGCCTTCCGCATGGCATCCACAGCTGCCTGATCTGCCTCGTCGCTTTTTCCACGCCCAAGCCATCTTGCCGATGCTATTGCAGCGGCCTCAGTGATTCTTACAAATTCCAACGCAAGATTTCGATCCACAGAAACTCCCTTTGAGACTACCCATGGACCTATCACAGATAAAAAATTAAGCCAAAACGCAAAAACTGAAGTTGACGACAAACGTCAGATGTCAGCTACGACCTGTGGGTTCCCTATATGATCTTGGAGTAAATCATAGCAAATAAGAAGCTCTGGATACCCAATCACACATTCTTCAAAGAAGATTTTCATTTGCTTCCCCCATTGGGGGTCAGATTCACCACGGGAGACTGGGTGGCAAACAGAATAGGCATAATCCTCTGTCTGCCACCTTAAAGTCTCTATAGACTCCCCCTCTATTACGACCCCAAAATCCCAGTTGAGATATCGACCATCAAATTCAATCAAAAATCGTCGAATGACGCCATGATCTTTCCAGATAAATATATTTGAGTGGTTCGGACCATGATACCAGTTTTTAAATTCCTGCTCTGGTGAAAAAAATTGAGTATCGACAGGAAAAATATAAGAACCACATTTTTTTGCATCTAAAAAACTCTTAATTCGACTTTTCCAGTTTTTATCTTCTTTGGAAATATCAAATTGAAGAACCGTGCTGGATCGCCTGTACACACGCCCACTCTGAAAGTACCGCTTCCCCTCAACTGTGACATTGAAGTTGATCTCTTGCCCAACTTCAAGTGCCGCAGGTTGATGCTGCGGCCAACGAATCGAAATACTATCCTTTGCTACATCCACAACTCCAAAAGGCATTTCCTCATCGACTGTAATACCTGAGATAAAGGGGGCCAACTCTAAAGCACGCCCCATAAAGAAACGAGGAAAACTCTTAAGATGTAAGACATTTGATTTTTTATAACTTTGTATCATAGGCTTTCTCCAAAAAATCACGCATCCCAGATGCCGCAGCTTTTGCCACAACCTCCATTCCGATCCCTACGAGTGCTTTGGGTAAAGGAAGTTTTTTCGACTCATAAACAGATCTTGTACTAAAGAAAGTCTTTCCACGCGAGTATTTCTCTAGCCTAACATACCCCTTCATTCCTTTAAAACTTCCTTCGACATTGGTCCAATGGATCTCATGAATCCCATCATTGACGCGTTTTTCAAGCTGCATGATCATTCGGGCATGAAACCCAATTGCAGAAACATGCATATAAAGTTTCATTTGCCTCGGAAAGAACTTCACCTCTTCAAAAGAAGAACTCACTTTAGGAAGAGTCTCAAACTTCCACACTTGTTCTGCTGCAAAAGACAAAGGGACGCTCACCAATCCAGCCGCCTTCATTTTCATCTTGTGCCATGTCTCTGCTCGAACCTCTTTGGATGTCACACCTGCTGAAACAAGTATCTCTCTTTCCTCAGTGATTCTTTCAAAAACCTTTTCACTCTTTCTCCAAAACGGGATCGGCCGCACAAGAGGCTTTGCCTCACCCACTTTATGGCTCTCTACGGTCTTGGACTTTTTTAAAGAATGCCAATCAGACTCTTTGAATTTGTACTTATCTGCACTCGCGTCAACAATCTCAAATGAAAACCATGCCATGAACACTAAAAACAACTTCACGTGAGAAACTCCCCAGTTGCCACTCAAACTTCCAATCAGTAGTGTAGCAAAGAAAAGGAATCCCCATGAAATGGAAACGGCAAATTCCAAATATGATGACAGCCTCGCGTATACTTGCTGTCCCTGTATTGATTTGGATCCTAAACTGCGACCTACCAAATGCTGGACTTTGGGCCGCAGGCGTTTTCATATTGGCCTCTTTTACAGACTACCTTGATGGCGCACTTGCTAGAAAAATGGGAATCGAATCTATATTTGGTAAGTTTTTTGACCCCGTTGCAGACAAAATTTTAGTCTCAAGCACATTGGTTCTATTGATCCCTTTTGGAAGATTGGAGCCATTGATGGTGATTATTCTCCTCGGGCGCGACACACTGATTGGTGGAATCCGCTCTGCAGCAGCAAGTGAAAACATGATTATCGGAGCTGGAGTTGCTGGGAAATGGAAAACAGCAATCCAAATGATTGCCATCCCAGGGATTCTTGTAAAAGAAAATCTTTTTGGTATCCCCGTTTACACAATTGGGTATTGGACCCTGTGGCTAAGTGTCGTCTTGAGCGTTGTATCAGGTGCCGAATACGCCATCAGATACTTCCGGGACTCCAAAAATTTCAACGAGTCATAGATAGGCCTTAAGCCTTATTGCGCGGCGCCCCCACCTCGTAGAATTGACACCGAATTGCCCCATCTGTATCTTGGCCAACGCTTAAGGATTTGAAAGGCGCCAGAGGCACGTTTTGATGAGATGCATGTACGGAGGGCTAGAGTATTTATATTCAAGATCCAAGTAACAGGCGATGCTCTAAGAGTTTTCTTAGAGAGACATTTTAAATTTACGACCTTTAAGCGGGAATAGCTCAGTTGATAGAGCGTCGCCTTGCCAAGGCGAAGGTCGCGGGTTTGAGTCCCGTTTCCCGCTCCAATTTTCATCACAATAAATGAATTTTCTTTTCTTGCTCTATTTTACCAAGAGCTTTTAGTTTCTTAATGACTTCGGGCAAATGGGACGACTCCCTCAAATTAATATGTATAAAGGGACGTCCCTTTTTATCCAAAGCCGAAAATATAAAACTTGATTCTTTATTTTCCGCTAAAAGTCTTTGATTGTCCTTAAAGAGAGATATGTGTTCCGTGAGTGGCTCAATATCCGAGAAGGTTTCTTTGGTTGTGACAAAAACTGCAGTTCTAAAAAGGCTCTTAATCAGATTAATCGATTTTTGGTTTGAAATTTTATTTCCTGATTTCACACTTTGTAACCGAAAATGTTTTCTGATTTCCCTATCTACATCACGAGGATTAATCTTTTTGTTCGTGAGAAGGAGTATCCGGTTCATAAGGTTATCATATTCATAAATCGAATCTGGTAGAGTTTTGGAAAAAGTCTTTATTACGGAACGGATAAATCTTTTGTCGATGCGTCTACCCTTCCCCAAATAAACATTAACATCCTGGTAAATGGCCTTTGCAAATACGTCAGTGTACGGAAAGTTATACCAGCTCCCATCATCTAACTCTCCAACCGCCGCATAAAAAGCCCAACCATTTCCAATGGCTGTAGCTAGCCCTTCATTTATATTCATGTAGGTCTGTGTAGCATATGGCGAGGAGCTATCAGAAAACCACTTTTCGAATTTTTCCTGCATTTTTGCATCTTGAGCTCCATACAATGAATGACAGAGTTCGTGAAATATTACGGCAAAGGTACTTGCCACATCTTCATCACCCAACAATACACCAACCGATTCAAAACTGCCAATTGACTCTGCGCTCGAGTGTCCTATTGCAGCCGGAATCGGATACAAGCCGATTCGAAACTTCATATCATCAGGCCAGGTAGCACCATAGAAAGTTTTTGCTTGATCAAACATCGTATTCAACTTCTTTTTCGAAACTACTTTTTCAATTTTCTCTTTGTAAGCCGTCAACCTTGAGAAGTTCTCTTCCCAAATCAACTTTTCATAAATTGGCTTGAAATATGCCAGTAACTCAAAAAATTCTTTTTCAACTGGGATTGGAATAAGATTTTTTACTCTTGATTGAAAATCTTTAAGAGACTGAGCGTACCCACTTTGGGCAACAAACGCCTTGTCTGCATCAATGCCCATCCTTCGCGCAATTGGGTACCCGGAGTAATTGTACCCTTTATAGAGGTGCCCTTTGAGTTCTCGAAATCTCGCAAGCTTCTTGCGGTTTTTCTTTGTATTGAACTTACTATTCTCAAAGTACGCCCGCAGAGTCTTAGACCTATGGCCATTTTCTGCAATGGTCTCAACAAAAACGTACAGACCATGGGTTTTGCTAACTGTGTACTCCACCTCTACCGCGAAAGAGGGAGAAGAGCTAAGAAGTACAGCGATAAGGATCAAGCTTTTCATAGATTAGCTCCCTAAGTCTTGTGAATAACTGGCATACCACAGGTCCCTACAAACCGCATCTCAGGCCAACGACAGGACCAACTCTCCGCATTAAATTGCGTGAACTCGCCTTAAGTACGTGATCTGAATAGCTCAGTTGATAGAGCGTCGCCTTGCCAAGGCGAAGGTCGCGGGTTTGAGTCCCGTTTCCCGCTCCAGTTTAGTTCGGCATTTCTCAGTTCCCTCAATAAAATAGAGCGTATGCAAAAGGCCCACTTGGCATTGTGGGATGCGAAGGTCTATCAAGCTGCAGATATATTCATCTACACTCAAGACGAGTTTGACAAAAGCAAAGAGCTTTTCAACTCTATTCCCGAAATCGTTTCTCACGAAGGTAAGGAGATTCAGCTTGAGCTTCCTCCCCACCAAGAAGCCGCCCTGCCTCTCCCTGCACCAAATCCGACATTGGTTGGGAACGCTGTCGGGCTTGGTGCAAAACGAGTATTTTGATTTATGCCCTAAAGGGACAGATATGTTCTCCTCAGGTTTTTTCGTGAGAGCTGAAGGTAGACCGTAAATATCTGATTTTACTTATACTAACATGTATATCGTCATACTAACAAAATATTGTTATTATGATGATATACATGTTAGTATATAAGCATGTACATGGCCAAGGAAACAATAAGCAGATACATACCTTATCTCAAACTTACAGAGACAAAGTTTGACGCTAAAAATTTACCCGCCTTCTTTAAAGGTATCTATGACTTCAATAAATTGCTAATCAATGGTGTCCCGTACCTAGCTATAAACGTCAAAGACAAAAAACTGGGACCACGGGAGTTCAAAAAGCACGCTCAAATTTTGAAGGAAAAAATAAAGTACCCTCAAATATGGTGCCTACATGAACTGCATTTTCATAAAGTCCAAAGAATGATTCAAAATGGGTTGAACTTTATCGTCGAAGGCAAACAGGTTCACCTCCCTGGTTTGAGTATTTCCATAAAACCAGAAATGACCGCGATCAAGACCAACACAAGCCATCTAAATGGCCTGGCGGTAAATATACTTATTAGAGAAGTTCTGAAGGGTGATTTATCTGGAGAAAATAAATTGGGATTAGCCAATATTTTTGATGTGACTCAGATGACTGCCGGCAGAGCCATTGAACCTCTTGTAGCAAACAATCTATGCTTTGAAAAAAAAGAAGGGGTATCTAAACATATCTTTTTTCACAACAAATCTGACCTTTGGGAATATCTAAAAACTCAGATTGAGAGTCCGGTTAAAGAAATAGTACATGTCGATAAAATTCCCAAGGGACTTCCCTATTCTGGAATCACGGCACTTTCTAAAAAGACAATGCTCGCAGACGACAGAATTCCAACCTTTGCAGTAAATAAAAAGGAGTTCAAAAAAACTATCTCAACTAAACATATCGCACTAGAGGATTTTGCAACTGCCAAAATCGAGCTGTGGGACCGAACACCTATTCTCTTAGAAAAGGCATGTGTAAATCCAATAGATATTTTCCTCATTAATCAAACGAACCGGGATGAGAGGGTCCAAATTGAACTTGAAAATCTACTTAAAAATATAATTTAAGTGTAGGAGATAATCATGATTAGAGGTTTAGGCGTTGGCTTGGCTTCCAAACAAAAACGAGTCAAATCAGTAACTTTAAAGGTTTTCGGCGAACGCTCCAGTTTAGTTCGGCATTTCTCATTTAACTGTTGTTCACTCCGCATAAGCCTCAAAAAGCACAAGTATTTATGACAAAGCAAAACTGTATACGATCCATAAAGAGAGTCTTCTCAAACACCAACGATGGCAATCCAAAATCTCCACGAGGAATTCTATTTCGTGATTCACCATACTTTAGAGGTCCATGTTCAACTCCGATTTTTCCTGGGGGACGAATGAATGGCACAATGATTTCTAAGTATGAAGACTTCTATAAAAAATACGCTCGAAAATCCAAACATCATATTAAAAAACCATTTATAACACTCTTTGAAGACGGTGCTTTTTCTTACAATAAAAAAATCCTCCTAGAAAACAAATGGAGAAAAACAAACCTGATTACGATCAACACTTGGAGTAAAGAAAACATTCTCAAGTTGCCTGACCCATTTTCTTTAGAAATCGCCTCATTTTATGATCCAAGAATCTACAAAGAGTATGTCCATCTTGCCAAGCATGCTTTTCAAACTAAGTCAGATGAGGTTTTCAAACGCAATTACAAACATATCACCCATAACAACTTAGAAGGACGTATTGTGCTCGTACGTAATTCTCGCGGCATTCCTGTTGGGGGTGCTGGTGTTACCTGCCACAATAACTGGGGGTGGTTTTTTGGAGGTTGCGTTCTTCCTCGTTATCGAAAGCAAGGCATTTGGAATGCTTTGATTGCAGCTCGAATGGGGGCCACAAAAGAGTTGGGATGCAAAAACTGGCTGCTCTTTACCGAAAATCCAATCATACAAGCTAAGTCCAATAGTTCACTGAAGCTGCATGTCTTTAGTAAAACCTCTGTTTGACTCAGCACCTCCAATTCACCTCAGCAATCGAAGCTGATTTTTAGTATCATAAACATCTCTTATAAAAAGTCACTTTTGGGGACAACTTGACCACAAACTTTCCCGATTTTAAGCCAATCACCCATGAGAATTTGAAAAATCTATTCTTAAAAACTCCTTTTTGACGAATTTCTATATTTTTGAGAAATTGCTGTACGAGTTTTAAAAAGCTCTATTCCGGGGGGGATAAATGAGATTGGCTCTCATGCTTGTGTATACACTTTTTTCATCTCTTGCATTTGCTCAAAACTTAGAGAGCTTTGATCTTGGAGATGAACCAAATGAACTCAAAGCCTACAATCAAGTTAAAGAAGATCCTTTTTTAAAGGTCGAACGCGCTCCCACCCACCTTATACAAGTTCAACTTATTGAACATGGAGCTAAATTAAAACCCACACAACTTGAAAGACAAATTTCTACAGCCGAAAATGTTTATTCCCAATGCCCTGGGGTCAATCTTAAGATTGAAATCATAAATCAAGTGAAACTTCCCAAAACATATCTTCAAGAGAGTTTAGTCGACTTTGATCATGGGTCTATAATTCTTAATGACAATTTTTTCGAATTCTATGGCCGCAGTTTTGAACATCGAAAAGCAGGTGTTATAGACGTACACATGGTTCGGTTCCTTGACAAGGTTGCAAGAGAAGAGTTTCGGAGAGAAAGACAAATCTCAGTTAGAAGACTTGGAAAGTCCTGGGCAAACTCAACCATCCATTGGACATACCGTGATGAGCGACTCCACAAAAGCCCAAGTCCCAAAGAACTTGCTGGAGACTCACTACTTCTAGCCACCACAACTCTAAATTTCGTTGAAAACACAAGACGAGGTCGAATTCCAGATCCTGACAATAGAACTGAAACTCTTTACCGTTACCAAGAACGACATTCCACACTTCTAACTCATGAACTTGGACATTTTTTACTTGAACCTCAAACCCCTGAAACTCATGAGTTCTATACAGATCACTTTTGCCCTGGGTTGAACGAGGTTTGTCCAAAGTCAAACGTCATGTCTCCTGGAGGATACACAGACTACGTCTTCTATGATCGGTTCAATCGCCGAAAGACCGGATACTCGCCTCTTCCAAATATCGAAGAAGCACAATGTGAAGTTTTTCTCAATCATCCAAAAGTGATTCGATTGTAACTATAGAGATGGAACCATATCCACATGGTCTATTGGTACAAAGCCACGACTGAGCTTTTCAAAATACAAAAATAATTTGTAATCGGCTTGATGAGATCTTTCAGCACATTCATAATTCAACTCAACATCAAAAGATTGTATATAAAATCCAGATTTATGAACTCCATCTTTTTGACTCTCTAAAGAACGAAATCGAAATACCGCCGGGCCATTTGGACATAGAATGTGTTTATTCAAAGATTTTGTAATTTCACTGTGCCCCAACTCATTGAGAAGAAAAAAACGAGTGCCCCTTCCCCCATTCACCTCTAAAAGATCACTCTGTGTTTTCAAGGAATTTCCAGACCAAATTCTTACCCTGGAAGATAAGCAGGCTTGTAGATTGTTTTTGAAATCAAGAGATTCCTCTAAACTCAAAGCATAGTTGGCCTTATTCCAAAGTGCGACAATGACAATTGCTGCAAGCTCGCTCGGCCCGCCTGTTGTCTTTTGATTGTTGATATAAATCGGGTCTTGCCACTTAAAGCCTGTATTAAAAAGTATTTCCTTGCCCGTTATCCCATCTACAAACAATTTCGGAAAATCTTCCGCATTTCCCATAACAATACTTGGAAGACTCAGATCCAATTGTTTTTTTAAATTGTCAATCCCGCTTAGATAACGCTCATCTACTGGGCACATCCTAAAATTGGATACAATTCCAAGAAACATGGAAAATTCAGATAACGTAAACTGAGCTAAAGCTTTATTGTTCAAAGAAAGCCCATCATTTTTAACACGTCCTTGAGTAAGGACAAATGAGCCCACAACAAGCGTAAAAGTAAGGAATATAATAAGATTCCGCATTCTTCTCCCTTAAGGGTTTCCTTAGCGAGAGGTCGTAGCAAATTCCTAATTATGTGTCATGGAATAGACCAACGACGCATCGCATCTTTGGTCTATATTTGAAGTCTTCCCTGATGAGAAGCTCTATTTTTGAGGTTCTACAAATGTCCAAGTCAAATCTTTTGCAATAACTTTTCCTGGAGTCGCCCCATCATCTGATGGATTAGAAAAGAGCCGCTTAATAACGACTTTAAAATCACCACCCGCTTCTCCTGTTTTACAGCTCACTTTGAGGTTCTTCTGCTGGCCTGGGACAAAGTCAATTGTGCGCTCACCTATCCCAAAAGACGAATATCCAATTCTTCCTTTGGTCTTTCCTCGGTAACACCAAACATCACCAAGCTTTACAATCTGAGACTTTGACGACTCATTATGTAAAACAAGCTCAAGATCATATTTTTTCTTTTTGTCCTTTACCCACAAAGACCATATTGAAAACTTATTCTTCACAGTGACCTTATGTTGACCATCTGTTTTGTATTTTGCTGCTCCACAAGCGCCCAATAAAACCGAAAATGCAACGAGTACTAACACATTCTTCATCAATGCCTCCTTAATTTTTGTAAAAGGAGAGTGTTGTTTGCAATCAATGACTTGTAAAGCGGTTACGCACTATGAGTAGAGTGGATTCTTCACATCCACTCTAATGAATACCAAGGTTTTGAGGGGTCCCACTGTGGCGAGATCTGCAATTGAAATGGTGAAGTCATATCAAAAGGACGATTCGAACACGCCAAAGAGTAATTCTTATGTGCTTTGGATGAATCTATCATCCCTCGAAAGCTCATAAGTGGCTCATGAGTCCCTGTTGCCAATTTTCTTAAAGTCTTAAACCGAAGTGGATACTCTTTCCCTAAATGAGTCACAACCCGAGCTTCCCAAAACTTAAATGCCGCACGCTCTTGGACATCATACACTTTAATCTCAACCAAAAAACACGATTTCTTCTTTGTGAATACTTTCACACTTTTTTTGATATTTACCTTGGCCTCATCCTTGGTTTGTAAACCTTTTTTTACAGCCTCAAGTTCTTGCGCTTGAATCAAAGGTGGAGTTTGCAAAACAGCCGTAACGGAAATTGTGTCTTTCAATTCAGAACTAGTGGCGACTCGAATTTGCCTTGTTAGATCTTCTTCCACTTCTTCTGCTGAAAAACCCGTCGGCAGAGGTCCACTGATAAATGAACGATTCGACACTTTTGATTTCTGTAAAGACCCACAAGATACAGTCAACGACAATAACAAAGACAAGTATACGTATTTCAAAATCCCTCCCAATTCCTAACACAGGTATCGGAAAATAGAGAAAAACTTATAAGTCCTCACTGGAAATGTTTTTATCTAAGACAAAATGTAAAACGATGTAGATGAGTACAACGACCCCGATGGAAAACAAAGCCAAGATTAGTGCCAAAAACCGAACTAGCCCAATGTCAAGATCCAGATTTTGAGAAAGTCTTGAACAAACTCCCAAAAGTTTTGGCTGCCTTGCCATTGGAAGCTCTTCTTCTTTTGGAAGTGCGATTCCCAGAAACAGATAGAGTATTCCTGACAACAGACCTGCTAGTAAGCCTACAACAAACACGATTCGAATAATGAGTGGATCAATATTAAAAGTGCGACCCAAACCAGAGCAGACCCCAAAAAGGGGGCCTTCTGAAGTTCGGATCCATCTCTCATGCGTGGTCACAGGATTCACTTACAGGTGAACCCTGCTGATTCTAGGTTACTTTGAATTCGTTTTGCGACATTTTCACAATAGGCCATCCCTTTGCGCGATTGCGCCGGGTTGGCTGTTGTTCCTGCTTTTGTGTAATTCACAACACAACCGCTATCATACGGCACAACTTGTATTTCCCTTGTATCTCCACCAATCGTACACGTCACAGCCATAAGGCCCTTTGCACCTTTGGCAGCCTTCATGGCTCCTCTAGCTTTTGCTTGTTTTTCTGATTTCGCTTTACCCTTTATAGAAGAATCATTTTTCATGGCCCCAGAACAGCCAACAAAAACCAACCCAACCAACACGACCAAAGTCCATCTTATCAACGATGAAAAATTCATTCTGCAATCCCCCTTAATTTCTCTTTCTATATTTCTATAATAAAATATGAACTATCGCAACGCGCATCTAACCCAAATTGCATTTGAACATGTCATAATTGTATCAATGAAAAGACTTATGTTTCACTATCTCTTGATACTCATGGTCTCCCCCTATGGATGGAGTTATAACGGCGAAAAGGTTGGAGAAATCCCAATTCTAAAAAGCGCTGCAATTTCAAATTACAAAGATTTCTTTAAAGGAGTCAAAAAACTTCAATCATTGAACGACTCCTCTTCAAACAAAAGCTGGCCATATAGAACTATATTTGTTTCCAATATGTATCACGCCTGTAATGAAAAAGGTGATATCTGGGTAAGATTCTCAGATCCTACAAAGAAAATGAAAGAGTATCTCGATCAAAACTCTTCACTGTGCTTAAAAAAAACAACCAGTGGAGGACAAATCAGTGATGCCATTGCCAACTTATCAAATGCTATAAAAATAAAACATGGGGTTGAGATGCAAAAAAGTCCCGTCATCTCAAATGATATGGACTATCTCAATGGACTCAGTAAACTTCTTGTCGCTTTTGAAATTATACAACTCGAATATGGCTCTATCCCATCCGTGTTGCTTTCAGAAAATTTTCACAAAGAAAAATCTATGCTCTGGGTTGATCATAGGGCAACTCCTGATAAAATTGCACAGTTTCTCAAATAAGTTTCAAACTCACTTTACCAACAGGAGATCCTGATTCACAAAAATCATAGGCGCTCTTAATATCTTTTAACTGGAAACTTTTAGAAACTGTCGTACTTATTCCAGCATCTTCCACAATACGAGAAAGTTTTTGAAGATCCTCGCGAATTGATTTTACAATTAAAAAATGAATGTTTCTGTTTCTTAATAACCCAACTGCCATGTACAAGAAAAGATCTATCGCAGGTAGAGTTGCAACATAGTGGCCACCTGGTTTTAAATATCGAATGGCATCCTTGACCTTGAGGTTTGAAGCAACATCAAAGATGATATCATAGTCTTTCAACAAACCATTCTCACCCTTGTCATAGCTATAAACAGTCGTTGCTCCAAATCGCTTGGCCTCTTCTGCGTTTTTATAACTACATACAGCCGAAACTCTTGCATCAAAATAACTCGCAATTTGACATGCGTAATGCCCAACACCACCAGTTGCTCCGTTGATCAAAACTCGATCTCCTTTTTTTACCTGAGACCTTGAGACCAACCCTTGATAAGCTGTGAGTCCAGCAAGGGGTAAGCATCCCAGTGCTTCATGTGAAATACCTTCTGGTGCCATAACACAAACATTTTCATCCAAGGTGCAGTATTCAGCATGCGCCTCCCCTCTCTTCTTATTGGATAGAGCAATGATCATGTCTCCAATTTCAAACCTATTTGCGCCTTTACCTTTGGCCACCACTCGTCCTGTGACGTCAAACCCAAATGTCATGGGAAAGTGAAAACCTGAATAGAATTTCAACTCCCCATTTCGAAGTTTGAAATCTATAGGATTCACACTCGAATAGTGCATTTCAATTAAAACTTCACCCGCTTTGGGAATCGGTCTATCCACCTCTACAAGATCCATAACACTGGATGCACCATATTGATTGATTGTGAGTCTCTTCACTGATAACTCACTTTTTTCCGCATTTTTTTAATTTCTGAATGACGACGTTTCGATTCCAAGCGTTTCTCGATTTTTGCTTTCTTTGGCTTTGTCGGCACACGTTTTGTTGGTTGGTGACTTGCTTTGATCAACATATCTTTTAGTTTTTCTAGGCAATCCGCAATATTTCTTCCTCGATCTCGAAATCTATTGCTACGAATTGTGATCTCTCCACTATGAGAAACCCGTCTTCCAAGTGACTCTACTATTCGATCACGTAGCCCCACAGGCAATGAACTGTTCTTTTCTATGTTCCACACAAGTACCGCACGTGAGTTGCGTTTATTTACGTGCTGCCCACCAGGCCCCTCACCTTTAACAAAGGTGAATTGAATCTCTCGTAATGGAATTTTAATTGCACCGCTCACAACTAACATGAACCACCCCCAATACTTGCACATGCATTACGAATATCTGTAGAAAAGTCCAATAAGATTCTATCAACAAATTTCCGAACATTCATCTCCTCATTTAAAATCGGAAGTAAATCAACTGCGTAAATTGCATACTGAGATTCTTCATCCCCATGAGAATCCAAAAACGTACTATTGGCTTTGCGCCGCCCAAGGGTTGCTAAGTCGTATCTTTTTTGAGAAGTCATTTGTGATTCAAAAACCTCTAGAAGCTCGATCCCAAGTTTTGGATACTTATCCACTGGCAATACCACCTTATGCGAATCACTCAACCAATCAAGCCCTCTCCAAACCTCACACCCAAAAAGCTTCTTTGGCTTATGTTTTGAAACTTGGAGCGCATCCATCACCAATGAAAAAACACGAACATGGGTCAAGTGTTTATCAAATGGGTTATGAGTATAAATCACTTCTGGCTCTACTTTTTCAATTATATAAATCAAGTCCTCAATAACACTCTGACTTTGATTTTCCAGTTCCGAACTTTCTCGGTTGAGCATAATTTGGAAGGCGTACTCTCCAATTTTAGCAGCCTCAAACTGTTCCTTTTTTCGCCTTTGAATGTACTCAAGTCTCTCTTGCTCAGACCCATCCATAGATCCGCCACCTGTTGTGACCGTTACTCCACCAAAACAATTCTTAGAGTTTTTGTAACAAGATTCAATCCCATGATAAGCCAATATTTCAAGATCATCAGGATGTGCCCCTATACCCAAATGCGATACAGCTTGAAATGCCTCTGAATCTGGCAATTTCTTGGGAGAAAAAAAACTAAAATGGTCTGGCATATGTTTCACCAGACCATTATTGCATACATCATCTCAAAATCAGAGAGACTTTTTTGTTGCTTTGCACCTTATTTCAAGAAATTCGAAATGTCTTCCCAAAAACTTTCAACAAACAAATCATTATGACCTTTGCCTTCTAAAGCAACAAATCGCACAACACCCTCTGGGAAGTTCTTTGATAGGTCTTCCCCTAAAGCAAACTTAATAACCTTGTCCTCAGTTCCGTGGTGAATCAAAACTGGCTTATGGATATTCTGTGCCGCTTTTTCTGATTCATATTCATTTCCTTCAGCTTGTTTCTTACACCAGCCATCTGTCATTCCAGTTTTTGCTTTGATAAGTTTCCAAGCAGAATTCCATGGACTTGTTAAAATCAAGTTTGATGCAATATCTTGATTGGTTTCCATTAAAAGTGATGCTGGACCAGTTCCAAGTGAACGTCCCCAAAGAGCGATTTTAGAATTTGGGTATTTCTGTCGAGCCCAGTCGATAACAGCTTGTCCACCTTCTAAAACAGTTGTCTGAGTTGGCTCCCCAGTGCTCAAACCATAGGACGGATAATCCCACCCAATTGCATGTGCGCCAAGCTCTGACATCTTATCGTAAAAACCACTTGCATGCATACGAGCGATGTTCACAGCATTACCGTGGAAGTAGACAATCACTGGTGCGGCTGCGTTTTCATGTGGCTTTAACCAACCTACAATTCGGTTTCCACTTGCTACAGTTAAATCAATTTTTTCATACCCTTCAGGCTGCTCCTCTGGAACTGGCACTTCATTGGCTGACCCACTTGCATAAAGTACACGACCAAATAGATCCGATCCACATGAGACAAAACCAACACTTGCAGTAATCAAAAAAAGCAGTACAAGTACTCTGATATTTTTCATAGAAGTCACTCCTTAATAGTCACTTCTATAATAATTGAGAATTTATGATTTCTGGTAAGAGAGGGCTTCTTCTCACAATGCTCTAGACTTTATTCATAGGGATTTTCTTCCCAGACTTGAAGAAAAAAAATTATGTTATGGACTTTACAATCTTCTTCACTTCGCCTTCGGAAATAAAACACCCTTGGATTCTCTCTAGAGATTTTCCGTTTGGCATGAAAAGCATATCACCTTTTCCAAGAAGTTTTTCAGCACCAGATGTATCAAGAATCGTTCGGGAATCAATAGATGAAGACACCTTAAAGGCCATTCGTGTTGGGAAGTTTGTTTTAATGAGTCCAGTTACAATTTCAGCTGATGGCCGCTGTGTTGCCATCACCAAATGGATACCTGCAGCACGAGCTTTTTGAGCAATTCGTGTGATCGGAACTTCCACAAGCTTTCCTTGTGTGATCATAAGGTCTGCCAGTTCATCAATAACAATCACTATGTATGGCATCTCTTCCCAGGCCCAATCCAGCTTTTTCTTACTTCTTCTTTCTGCAGACTCTTTGGAGCCTTTCTTTATTGCTTCATTGAAGGTTGTGATATTTCGAGACTGAATATCTGAAAACCTCTCATAGCGACGATCCATTTCTTGCTCAGCCCAAACCAATAGGTCTTTTGCTTCTTCAACATCTGTTACAACAGGTTTTAATAGATGAGGAATTCCATTGTAAGAATTCAATTCAATCATCTTTGGATCAATCATAAGAAAACGAAGTTCCTTTGGAGATTTTGTGTAAAGCAAACTTGTAATCAAGGTATTGATAAATACAGATTTTCCTGAGCCTGTCGTACCAGACACCAGCATATGAGGCATCGTCGCAATGTCTTCGACAACAACTTCATTGTTTACGTTTTGCCCTAGGGCAATTGGTAGGTCCATCTCTTTTGCAGATTTTTGAACATTTTTAACCAAATCCAAAAAGCCAATCGGACGAGGATTTTTATTTGGAACTTCAATACCCACTGTTGTTTTACCAGGAATTGGCGTTAGCACACGTATTGAACTCGCACCCAGCAACAGAGCTAGATCATCTGTGAGGCTTGAAATCTTACTAACCTTCACCCCAGGAGCTGGTTGAAACTCATACATTGTTAGAGTTGCACCTTGATGTGCACTCATAACCTTACCCTTGATCTGAAAACTCTCCAGACGTTCTTCAAGCTCTCGGCATTGTTTATCAATTTCAGACTTAGACATCGGAGCCACTTTTTTGGGTTTCGCAAGAAGGCTTGTTTCTGGTTTTGTATAACGCCCTGTCCATTTTTTTATTTCAATATTGGCTTCTTTTATATCTCCATTTGATGAGTCTTGCTCCATTTCTTCATCATTCACTTCAGTCACAACTTGTTTCTTCACTTCAGTTTTTGTTTTCCTAGTTCTTTTTGGTTTTTCAGATGCAGTGGCAGCAGTCTTTATCACTTCTGCAGTTTTTGGTTTAGAAGCTTTCTCTGATACTGTTTCAACTTCTTTCTCTCTAAAACCCTCGTCCAACTCTTCACCCAATTGAAGAGGAATAAATTCGAGATCTTGATGGTCATCAATAACTCTCAACTCCTCCTCTGTAAAAACAGGAGGAGGGGTCACGATTTGACCTTCACTTGAAATTGGATTTAATTGAAAACTACCATTTGTGACCATTGAAAAACCCACCCCTAAGGTTTCCCAAAGTGAATGAGATTTGGTTTTTAAAGTTTCAATACCTAATTTTGAAGATTCCTTGATTTGATCACTTACAAAAAGTGAAACATTAACAAGTTGAATATAACCCGTTGATATCCCGGTAACGATCAATATAGACAATAAAAAGGTCAATGCTCCAAATAGACCAATACCCTGATAAAGAGTTCCACCTACGATTGTACCAATCACTCCTCCAGCACCATATTCCAAAATACCAGAAGCCCGAAATCCAATATAAGCCTCTAAAACAGAGAGAAGGCTTGCAATCAATGTGATCAACCAAATTCCGACAAAAACCTGTAAACCCAATAATCTATGCTGTCTCAATAAGTCTTTGGATTCAGTGACACGTAAAATAAGAAATCGACCTGTTACAAAAATAGATATCGCAATGGAAAACATTGAATATCCCATAAGAGAGAAAATCGACTTTAAGAATTCACTTCCCCACACTCCCGCAATTGGAGGTAAATTGTTTGGATCTATCAGTAAATAGAAAAGCCCACCAGAAATGACGGTCACAGCTCCTACAACAGTAAGAAGAAAAATCACCTCTTGAGTTTTGGTCTCTAGATTTGCTAGCTTCAAAAAACGTCCTTTGAATGAATTCGATTTCCGACCCAAAAAATGCAACTGGAGTGCCTAAGGGAGAGGCCCTCATCTCAAAACAATCAAGGGTTTACAACCTAACCCATGTCTACCCTATAGACATGGGGACCATTTTGGTCACCCCCATAGAATCTTTCTCAACGATTCTTTATTGCTCAGTCCCTGCTTACCGCTTGGCCAGAATTACGATATTGAATGAGTTAAGAGTTTCAAAATCATGTCAAATTTATAGATCAACTATCAGAGTTCGTTTTTCTACAAATTTAGAGGCCACTGATTTGCTTCCAACTTGAAATACTATGAAATTCTCTAGTCTCTTCCACGCTGGAGAACTCACCTCTTAAAAGTCTGTTTTTCAAACTACTTAGAAGTGCCCAAGACCTTACTAGAGAAACAAGTTTATTGGCAATTGAAGGCGTTAGGCTTTTTCTACTGGCAAGTTGAATATATAAATCAAGAGGGCTAACTATATTTCCCCACATTTGTTTTAAATGTGAGCTTGAAGAAGAAGATCTCAGATCCTCAACTAGATCAAAAATGTCTTTAACGAGAATCTCTGGAGTCAAGCCAGGGAGGTATCCTCCTTCTTGATTTTTTCTATTTATCCAAGAATTGAACTCTCTTACAAATTCTTGATGCTCCAAGTTTTCTATAGCCTCTAAAGAAAGACTTAAAATCTCTAGTAAATCTTCAACTTGAGGATTGGAGTCACGTTTCAGATCAGAGATCTTCGACTCAGAACTTTTCAAAAGATGTTGGCACTCCTGCGCCTCCACAGAGTTTGCGAAACATATTAGAATCAATACAAAGATTATCCTCATGACAATAGCTAAGGAGATGCAAAACGTGCCAGGTTCTTTTACACCTCAGATTTGGAGAACTCTATACCGCAGCAGCAAGAGAGTCGCCTAAATCACCAAAACCACACAGTTTTAAGTGTCAAAATGTAAACTAAACATGACAATAAATGTAATCACCAGGACTCTCATGATTCTTTATTATTTTTAGTGGAATAAGCGTTCAGTATCAGAATCTGTTACTGTTTTGAGTTTCTGTTACCGCCCCTCTGTCTAGAGGTGTGACCTATGTATTGGTCACCAGTTTATGGAGATGAGCTCCTAATTTGTCTTGGAATCCATCCAGATCTGATATTTCTAGTATTTATCATAAAGAACCACTCCATTTTTCTTTGACGCGGTTTGCTCAGTCCAACAAACGACCACTTTAGTCATCTTTACTCTCATTTCTGGTGATTAAGCTCAGGAGAAACTCAATTTCTTTTTAAAAGGGGCTACGAAGTTTTACTAAGATAGGATATATCACTCTTATTCCATCAAAAAGAGGGGTCATATGAAGCTCATTTTGGTACTATTTCTTCTTATGGGTTCTGGAGTTACTTCAGAGGCGTCTTACCGCCTTGTCCACTACAATATCAGAGAACTGGATTCGACAAAAATCCGACTTGGTCAACGAAACAAACAAGTCAAAGCCGCAAGTGAAATTCTTAAAAGTTTAAATGGAGATATAATCTCCATAAATGAAATCCAATACGACTTAAAATCTGTACCAAATTCAGAATATCAAACAGAGGGTAAAAATCTCGAACTGCTTTCAAAGCTCCTTGGTGCAAATGGCTTTCACTCAATATTTGCTCCAGCCAACACAGGTCTTAAAGCAAAAAAACTACGATCTGGAAATTATACAACAAACCCCAACCACCCAGATTGGATGGAACTTGCCGATCATGAAAACTTTGGACTCTTTCCGGCACAGTATTCAACAGGTGCACTCAGTCAATTTCCAGTTCTCACACAAGTTGTCATCAACAGTTTGAAATGGACAGATTTCAATCCTAACTTTGACCCAAGTCAGTTTAAAATGGCAAATGGCAAACCTTACCCAAAAGATCTTCCTCTCTTTGATAAGAATTTTACGGATACAACTCTTCAAATAGGTGATCAAAAAGTTCATCTTTTACTTCTACACACTGTCCCGGCCTTTAACTTTGGAAATCCCGATGGATTGAATCTCGAAAGAAATGCAGATCAATTGGCATTCTTAAAATATTACCTAACAGGAAAGTCTCCATATAAAAGCCAAAACCTCCCACAAGCTTTGGAGAAAAACACAACTTTTATAGCAACAGGTGATTGGAATGTTGAAAAAACAAAAGAAGGAAGTCCGGGAGCCACAACACTGCGCGAATTGGGCAAAGAATTTCGATTTTGGACAGACAAAGATGAAATCACCTATCAGTCTCAGACTTTTGCGCCAAATCCATTTCAAATGCAGCTTGATTACATACTTTTGAGTCATGACATTCTAATCAAATCCGCAGGGGTCTTCCGGCCAGATGACTACAGAAAAGAACTGGGGTGCCTTCTACTCCCACCACCACCCTCTCAAGATGAATATGAGGTTGTCAGCTACCGAAACGGAGAAGACACCTGCTACGTTGAAGTGAAAAAAGCACTTGTTCAGGCAAAAACAGCTTCTGATCATTTTCCAATTTTTCTTGATTTTGAGTTGAAAGGCGCAAAAAACAAATGATCCCACTTTATTTTAGAGAGTCTCTTCCTGATGGTTTTTTTGAATCAGAACCACATACTGCATTTGAGATATTTGAAGGCCCAACGCTTATTCACCTAAGGGGTGAATCTGACACAACTGTTTTTATCTCCACTCTCTTACATGGTAACGAACACACAGGCTATGAAGCACTAAAATCAATTCTTCAAAATCAGAATCGAAAAAAATCTTTGCTCATACTTATCGGAAATGTTGAAGCCGCACGCTTTGGCCTGAGACAACTCGAGTCCCAACATGACTACAACCGGGTATGGTCTGGAGGAGACCTTCCGGAACAAATTTGGGCAACTCAGGTTCTTGAAAAGGTAAAAACCTTTTCCCCTCAGTACGCAATTGATATTCATAACAATTCTGGTAGAAACCCCCACTATGCATGTATCAACAAACTTGATTCACAGTTTTTTGCACTTGCTGAGCAGTTCTCACCACTCACCGTGTTTTTCTCTAAACCTGATAGTGCACTCAGTGTTGCAATGAAGTCCATTTGCCCCTCCTTGACGATCGAATGTGGTCTTTCCAACTCTCACCCAGGACTTGGAGCAACAACCAATTTTTTAAATAACTGTATCAACATCAAATCTTTTCAGGCCGCTCAGTCTCGTTATGAATACTACCAAGTCGTTGCTCGTATTTTCATTGACCCTAAGTACTCTTTTGATTTTGGAAATGAAGACGCAGACATTTCCCTTAACCCAGAAATTGATGAGTTCAACTTCAAAGAACTTCCCACAAACACTCTGCTTGGACGGATCAATAAAAATGGAGCAGAACTTCTTGTCGAAGACAGAGAGCACAATCACCTTGAAAGTGAATTTTTTGACTATAGCAATCAAGAAATTCGAACAAAAAAGAAAATGGTTCCGTCCATGCTCACCACAAATAAAACAGTCATTGAACAGGATTGCCTGGGCTATATTATGGACCGAGTCTGGCATCAAACGTAGACTTTAAAGCTTTTGACTACCAAATAATCAACGCCTCTGTAGATCAGTCTCTAGACTTTAACAAAAGCTCACTTAGGTACGCCCTTGTCACTGGTCAAAATCCATCTCAACCAGCAACGGCGTATTTAAAAATCAAAATAAAGTGTAAACAAATGGGGCAACTGCAGTTCCTTCTGCCGCAACAATAAGTAGCGCAAAAAGAAGCAATGTCATAATAGCAGGAAGTAGCCAGTATTTTTTTCTGACACGTAAGAATCCCCAAAAGTCGACTACAAACTCTTTCAATTAAAACTCCCGATCTCACTTAATTATTCATTGAAGCCTCAGATATTCAAAGCTCTTTTTATTTTTAACACGGCTTATATAAATAAAGTGTCTCAGGGCTGTTGTAGGTCAGTTTCTAATCTCTATCATCTGAGAGCAACAATCTTAATGGCTCAAATAACTCCGTCTTCATTTTATGCCCAAGCCCTGGGATAGAAAAAAACTCACCCTCTTGTCCCAATTCTTTCATTTGATCAAACGCGCTCTTTGCACCAGCATACTCCACAATTTGATCTCGCTCTCCATGGATGCAGTGGCATTTGTAATAGAGTGGCACCCTGAGGTCATCAACCCTATACCTTGCCGCAACCGACACAACAGAATGAACATTCGTTAAACTTGAGGCGACAAATGGAGCAAAATAACCTCCCTGTGAATAACCCACAAGACGTTTGCGTTGAGACTCAAGTCCCAAATCCCTTATCACTTGTGTCACACTCAAAACCGAGGGCTTCATATCTATAATGAACTTTTCCACTCGTGGATCAAAAAAATACCATGAGTAACCTTCAAAAATTTCTCCATCCTTCCAATCTGGAACCGGAAAAATACCGTTTATATAGAGAACCGAATAGTTAGAAGGAATAAGCGGTTTTATACATTCATAAAACAAATGACCTGTTTGCTTATAGCCATGAAACAGAACAAGAAGCTCTTCTCCTCCTTCAATAAATTTATATTGAAGAGGGATTTCAATGTTTACCAAACTAGAGGTCATCAATTTTATTTACCATCACTTTATGTGGACCAATGCCGTCAATTTCAAACAAATCTGAGTAGAACTCAAAACCCATTCGTTTATAAAAAGAAAATGCGTTCTCACGAGCATTGCACCAGAGATTTTCTATTTCTCTGTCTTTTAAAACTGAAAGGCCATATTGGATCATTTCTTCTCCAATCCCCTGTCTTTGATACTTTGGAAGGACAGCCATTCCTCTAAGTCGACACGGTTGATTTAAATTTACACGATCCGAATTTTCTTCGTAAAAACTTGCAATCCCGACTAAGGAGTTTTCTAAAAACTTTCCAATGTGGAAGGAAGTCATCTCATCATCACTGGGGTATCGACATTCTTCAACAGGTTGATTTGGCCGAAGTACCATGTGTCGAATATTGTATGTGTCTGCAGCCGAAATAAGTCGAACCATCTTCACCTAGGCAAATCAAAAAACAGGAATTCCGTTTCCTTTTGAGCATTCAAAGTAAGGGCCTCTTCCTCTTCTATCTGAATTCCGTCATAAGACTCAAGTAAAGTTTCATTAACTCTCATGCTCCCTTCAATCATTTGAAGCCAATACTTGCGATTCGGTCGAACAGCAATTTTGTAGCCAGATCCCACTGCAGACAACCTCATTGCTTTAAGCTCCACATCCTGATGAATCTTCAAAGCACCAAACTCACCATTTGAATTTGCAATCTCAGTCCATCGGTTCTCAGAAAAAATCAAGTGCTTCTGTTCGTACCCAGGTTCTAACCCTTTTGTTGATGGAAGAATCCAAATTTGAAAAAGCTCAAGAGTTTTTGACGGATTGGCGTTCCACTCACTATGAGTGATTCCACTTCCAGCTGTCATTCTTTGAACTTCACCCTCACCCACAATCATTTCATTACCTAAACTGTCTTTGTGTTGAATTTCACCTCGAATGACAAAAGTGATAATTTCCATGTCACGATGGGGATGAGAAGCAAAACCACTATCAGGCTGAACAAAATCGTGATTCAACACCCTCAAAGGGCCAAATTGCATATACTCAGGGTTATGATATGTATCGAATGAAAAACTATGATAAGAATTTAACCAATCGTTTTTGAAGTTTCCACGGTCTGAAGCCTTTAGAATTTTTAACATTTCACCTACAATCCCTATAATGAGTTATGAGAGTATCAAATCCATCAAGTGGTGGTCACCCATGGTGTGCTGCGCTATTTTTAACTGAGCCTCCAAACAGGACTCTTTGAATCACTCTCAAAAAACCTCGATCTATTTACAAAACGCCTGAGATTGGGCATTGTAAATCTCTTGTATAGCAATAGATTGGAGGGAAGATGTCAGAAGTCAAAACGTATCCTATTCAGGACCACTGGACAAAGGGCACACATTGTACAAATGAAGAGTATCAAAAAATGTACACAAACTCCGTTGAAAACCCTGAGCAGTTTTGGGCTGATCAAGCTGAAAGAATCACCTGGTTTAAAAAGTGGGACACAGTCTCTGACTTTGCTTTTTCAGGAGATGTCCACATTAGGTGGTTTGACGGCGGCAAATTGAATGTTTCATATAACTGCATAGATCGCCATGCTGAGAAAACTCCCAACAAAACTGCAATCATTTGGGAAGCAGACAATCCCAACGAAGCATCAAAATCTTTTACTTACAAAGAATTGCTCGAACATGTCTCTAAGTTTTCAAATGCAATGAAAGAAAAAGGCATTGGGCGCGGAGATCGTGTCACGCTCTACATGCCAATGATACCTGAAGCGGCATTTGCAATGCTTGCATGCACACGCATTGGAGCCATTCACTCGGTTGTATTCGGTGGTTTTTCACCTGATGCACTTGCCGATCGCATCTTGGATTGTGACTCAGATTTTGTTATCACTGCAGATGAAGGGTACCGTGGTGGAAAAACAATTCCACTTAAAGCAAATCTTGATAAGGCACTCGAACGCTGCTCAAACGTCAAGTCTGTTTTTGTTGTCAAAAGAACAGGTGGGAATGTTCAAATGAAAGATGGGCGAGATCATTGGTACCATGATGTCACAGAAAGCGCATCGGCAACTTATGAACCTGAACAAATGAACTCTGAAGACCCACTATTTATTCTCTACACCTCTGGCTCTACAGGGAAACCCAAAGGGGTTTTACACACAACAGGGGGATATCTTGTTTACGCCTCTCTAACACATCAATACGTTTTTGATTATAGAGAAGATGAAATCTATTGGTGCACAGCTGATGTTGGTTGGGTGACAGGACACTCTTACATTGTCTACGGCCCACTTGCCAATGGAGCAACAACCCTGATGTTTGAGGGGGTACCAAACTACCCAACAGCCTCCAGACATTGGGAAGTTGTAGACAAACACAAAGTCAATATCTACTACACGGCTCCGACTGCAATAAGAGCTCTTATGAGAGAAGGAGAGGCACCAGTTAAAAAAACTGACCGAAGCTCCTTAAGACTTCTAGGCACCGTTGGTGAGCCCATAAACCCAGAGGCTTGGGAGTGGTATTATCACAATGTTGGAGACGCAAGATGTTCAATAGTAGACACCTGGTGGCAAACAGAAACTGGTGGTATTTTACTAACCCCACTTCCTGGGGCAACAAAACTCAAACCCGGATCCGCTACACGACCATTCTTTGGTATACAGCCTGTCGTCGTTGATGAATCCGGAGGAGAACTCAACGGACCATGTGAAGGGCAACTTTGCCTCAAAGGTTCATGGCCAGGGCAAATGCGAACCGTTTACAAAGATCACCCACGTTTTGTTGAAACTTACTTTTCCAAATTTCAGAATATGTATTTCACTGGAGACGGATGTCGACGAGATGAAGATGGTTACTACTGGATCACAGGCCGTGTGGATGATGTGATCAATGTGTCTGGACACAGAATGGGAACTGCCGAAGTCGAAAGTGCGCTTGTTGCTCACAAATCCGTTAGTGAGTCCGCAGTCGTAGGCTTTCCACATGAAATCAAAGGACAAGGGATTTTTGCATACGTCACTCTCACTGAAGGTATTGAGCCATCTGAGGATTTAAGAAAAGAGCTTATTCAGTGGGTACGTAAAGAAATCGGTCCAATTGCAACTCCAGACATTATCCAATGGGCTCCAGCACTTCCTAAAACACGTTCTGGAAAAATCATGAGACGCATCTTAAGAAAAATTGCATCAAATGAGTTTGATCAGTTGGGCGACATTTCAACATTAGCTGACCCAGGTGCAGTGAATTCCCTTATAGAAGAAAGACAACTTCACGGGTGATTGCATTCAATAATGTTTCACTCGCATTTGAAAAAACTTCCGTTATAAAAAACCTCAGTTTAAAGCTTGAGGGAGGAAGGACTCATGTTCTTTTAGGCTTAAGCGGATGTGGAAAATCCACTCTCTTAAAACTCATCCTTGGAATCCACAAACCTGATCAAGGCGTAGTTCAAGTCAACAACTTCGAAGTCAATTCAAAGTCTCAAAGAAAAATTGCCGAAAAAATTGGATACGTCATTCAAGATGGCGGCCTCTTCCCACACCTCACGGCAAGAGAGAATATTGAACTGGTTCCAAAACTCAGAAAAGAAAACTTAAAAAAAATCAAAGCACGTACTCACGAACTTATGGAACTTGTAAACATCCAAAAGAACGTTTTAGATCGATACCCTTCTGAAATGAGTGGAGGCCAAAAACAAAGAATTTCCTTAGCTCGAGCACTTTTTAGTAATCCCGATTTACTTTTGCTCGATGAGCCTTTGGGAGCCTTAGACCCGATTGTTCGTGCTCACCTACAAGCCGAGTTAAAAGATATATTCAATAAACTCAATAAGACAGTCATACTTGTCACACATGATATTGGTGAAGCTGCATTCTTTGGTCACACCATACATATGATGTCTCAAGGCGAAATACTTCAGTCTAGCAGCTTCGAAGAACTCTCTGAAAATCCAACTTCTGAATTTATCACAGAATTTATAGCAGCCTCTCAGAGCACAAATCTTCCCTCAATTTCAAACAAATTGAGAGACACGAAGTGATACGTTTCAAATACACGATCAACCTTTTGATTTTGCTCATAGTGTTCTTCTTTTCAAAACCTATCTCTGCACAAGACAAATCAACAGTTTATGTCGGCTCAAAAACTTTCACTGAAAGTTATATTCTAGCTGAAATCTTAGCTCAAAAACTCGAATCCTCACATGACATTCAAGTTGAGAGAAAACTTGGTCTAGGGGGAACGGGGATACTCTTTTCAGCTCTCCAGGAGGGGCAAATTGACCTCTACGTCGAATACACGGGAACAATTGCTCAAGGAATTTTAAAAGAAGAAAAAAAACTCAGCAATAAAGAAATCCAAGAGCGCTTAGAAAAAATGGGGCTTACAATTTCAAAGTCCCTGGGTTTTAACAACACCTATGCGCTTGCAATGCTAGAAAAAAAAGCAAATAAATTGAGTATCAAGAATATTTCTGACTTAAAAAATCACAAGAACTTGGAAGTTGCATTCACCCATGAGTTTGTAAAACGTGAAGACGGATACAAGGGATTAAACAAAACCTACAACATTGGATTCTTCAATGTTCAAGGCATACAGCATGCACTTGCATTTGAAGCTATTCGTACTGGTAAAATTGAAGTCACCGATATTTATTCCACTGATGCCAAAATCAGCTCACTCAATCTTCGAGTTTTAAAAGACAATAAAAAGTTTTTCCCAGAGTACCTCGCTGTTGTTATCACCAGAAAGGATTTTGCCACCAAAAACCCCAATTTCTGGGATACAATCCGCTCTCTTGAGGGTTCCATCAATGAAGAAACGATGGTCTCACTCAATGCTCTCAGTGAAATTGAAAAACTCTCATTCAAAGATACCGCCAAACGCTTTTTTGATAACACCTCAAAAGAAAATCATACCAGCATTATAGAGAAAGTTTGGAAACGCACCAAAGAGCACATTGCGCTTGTGGGGATTGCAATCCTCATATCCCTAATCTTAGGAATCCCAATGGGAATCATTGCCACCTCCAACAAGTATTTAAAGCAATTTATTTTATCTATAAGTGGCCTTGTCCAAACAATCCCATCACTTGCCTTGCTTTGTTTTTTGATCCCACTTTTTGGAATAGGTACAAAACCCGCACTTGTTGCGCTTATTTTGTATGGAATCCTTCCTATTGTTGTAAACACTTACACTGGAATTAGCTCAATTGAATCTCGTTACACAGAAACGGCGCGCTCGCTAGGGCTTACCAAGTTTCAAAAATTGACAAAAATCGACTTGCCTCTGGCGTCACCCTCCATTTTTGCAGGCATTAAAACTTCCACAATCATCAATATTGGAACCGCAACTCTTGCTGCTCTAATAGGAGCCGGAGGCTATGGTGTTCCCATTATGACGGGACTTGCATTAAACAATAATAATATTATTTTAGAGGGCGCTATCCCAGCAGCTCTTTTGGCATTGATGGTAAGCTTTACCTTAGATGGGTTTGCTCGGTTTTTTATTCCTCGCGGCCTTCAATAAACCTGGCTTAAAAGACGCAGTGACTTAGCGTCTTCTTTTTATTTAGTCTTCAGTTCTTGAAAGGGTGCAGTTCAAACGATGTGCTTCAGAATCGTTTTCTTTGGTGATTCGTGTGTACTCAATACCGTTTGGAGTAGGTTTTAAGGAAACTGAAAACTCAGTTCTGGACTTCTTCTTACCATTGCCACGACATATCTGTACACGTTTTCCATAGGCAAAGCCTGCACTATATTTTGTATAGTTTCTGGACTTACAATTGCGATCCACAGTCTTTAACTCAGACTTCCCAAGAGATGTGATCAGTGCGTGAGCCCCCAACATTATCGTAACCGTATCATCGATTGGCACAACTCGAAGAGT
>JAUICD010000081.1 GCA_030427965.1 Bdellovibrionia bacterium | reverse complement strand
ACTTTGAAACTCGTAACCATAAGACTCAATGGCATCGATTATTTTGGTGAGAGACTCAATCTTAGCTGCACGAAAGTCGATGTTGTAAGGGTGCCAGAAGAAGGAGGCCCATCCATCACGTATGACTGACTGAACGTCTAGTGCATGGATAATTTGCTCAGGTGTACGTGTATGCAAGTTTATTGCGCCAGGTGTTTTCTCACTAAGAGTTTCAACATTTCCTAAGCTTTCTGGCCAGACCCATTGGTTGTAGTAGTCTTTTTCTATCGTATACGGAAAGAACTGTCCTCCCCAATGTCTGTAGTCTGTTGGATCGTTGTCCTTAGGAATGTATCTCACTCTTTGAACTGTTCGGTCAAAAACTTCAGAGAAAACACGATACCCTAAGGGAGAGGATTCATAGTGCGGAGGTAACCATCCCACGATTCGTAAGCCTGCTTGTTTAAGAAGTGCAAGCCCCTTATAGAGTCGATCTATAAAAAGTTCTTCAGACTCATATGGGAGTGGGCGACTTCTGCAGCCATCCCAAAATTCGAAATCATCACCTGAGGCCCCAGTGTCACAGTTGAGTTGATCTCCAATTTGATGTGTGTATCCGTGCATAATAATATCAGCACCATTGTCTACGGCATATTTGATTGTCTTTAGCACTGCAGGTCGATCTAAAATTGTTGAACTGATGGGATGTCCGAAATTGTATCCAAAGGGGTCGACATATCGAGGAATCAAAGAAATGGCATATGGAATATTTCGCTCTTTTAACAAACCTATACTCTGATTGAGAATGTCTAAGTCATACTCTGGATGAATGTCTTCAATCCTCAGTAGCGCATATCTCTTTCCCTGTATTCTTGGCGGGAGATTTAAAAAATCAAAAAGAATATCAGTGAAAATTAAATAACGATCCGTTTCATGGATAAAAGAAAACGGGATATCCGCGACATAAAAGAAATCTCCACTATGTGTGATATAAGGAGTGCGGAGCTTTGTTTTATTGTGCTCAGCTTCAGCAAGAATTTCTGCGCTTTTATTTTCAATTCGTGCAAGTTCTGGAGTTACAAATCGTTTATTTCTGAAAGGATTGTGTTTAAAGAGTTTGTTGAAAACTTTGCCTTTGTAGTGAATGAACTCAAAAAAACCAGGAGATTCATTTTCAGGTTTTAAAAAAGGGCCATCATCAAATTGAAAGAGTTTTAAAAACTTAAATCCTGATTTTTTCTCAAAAGCTTCTTGCCCCATGTGTTCTTGTAGTTTCCAAATTCCATAACTCATCCAAAGAAAGCTTTTCCTATAGTTTGCGACATCTTCATAGAAATCTTCTGAGACAGGGGCGTCGTAGTAGCTGCCAATGTAAATGGCTTTATCGCATCTGGAGAGATCTCCTTTTCTATATGTGTTTATAGGTATTCTCAAAGAGGTCACTTCTTTGAAGTGACCTAAAAGATTGAGAGTCATAATAGAGTAAACAACTCCAAAGCGATACTCTGGTTTTTCATCAAGAGCGTCGTAATAGATACAAACATCCATTTCTCCGTTTTCCCAATTCTTTGCAAGAACAGGATTGGACCAGAAAAGAGAGAGGGCCGTAGCAAGAATTAAAGTGATTTGAACCATTGCTCCAGTACCTTGCCAAACGGCTTATCTAAAGGAGAGTCCGATGTATCAAAACTTCCTCCAAAGTGAGGGTTGAGATAAAATGTCCCCCATGTGACGGGTTGATTTTTTAAAGAGAGTTGACTCAAAAATAAAGTTGCTCTTTCAAACTGTTCTTCATTGTTTCCTGAAAAACTAAGTTTTGATACGATTGCACCAGCTTTAAGAATTTCAGAGATTTCATTTGGATTCGGATTTTTTTGAGGTTCAATACCAAAGGCCTCAGCCTCAGCTTTGGCGAGGCAATCTTTGTCGAGATCTTCTACAGATTCAAAATCCATTCGAATTCGTCCAGAATAGATCGATCGCACCAATTTCATGGTGCGATCAATAGCAGCCTTGCTCTTGCAAATGTACTGAGACAATTCAGGAGACAAGGTGATTTCTTCAACTCCTAGAGTTTTCCCAAGTTTAGAATAGAAGCGGATATATTGGATAAGTGAATCTAAGAACTCTTCCTCAGATTGAGTGTCGTTCAGTTCAACGCTTTTGATTCTCTGGCTTTCCTCATTGTAAAGAGTAAGGCGAAATGTGACACGAACCTCACGAATATGAAGAATATTAACAAAGGAAGAAATACCCTGAGTGGGGGCAGGTCTTAGTGGGCGACCAAAGTATATCCTATTCCTTCTTGTTTGAGTCCATCTAGCTGGCATCTCTAAAACAACGTTTTTAACAGGAGAGGTTAGAGATGTGACCCCTGTGGAAAACTGATCCTCAAATCGTAGCGTGAGTATGCGACCTAAAACCCGGGAAGCCTGGACTTCACCCATCGGATAATTGTGATCCCCTTTGATGTAGATAGATCGATCATATCCCATTTGATCTGTCGGTAATCTTAAATCAAACTCTTCTGCAAGAAGAGGCGAAGAAACTAAGAGAATAAGAAGTAGTAGTTTCATATTTATTTGCCTTCAACTGAGATTTGAGCAAGTTGATCAAGTGCCTGACAGGAGTTTGTGATCTCTTCACCATAAGATTTTCTGTAGTAAGGTTGTGCGTCAATGCCAAGATCATCAGGAAGTACTTTCACAAGATTGAAAGTTGAAAACCAATGATCTAGATAGGCTTCTCCTGCATAAGTTTGATTTCCGCACTGATCCACTCTGTCGACATCATAGGGAACTTTAATACGGGTATATTGAACATAGGCAAACCCTGCATCTCCAGGATTGAGGGTGTTGTTCACTTCAACTTCATACCCTGTTATAACAGACTTTGCTCGGGATCTTAGATAGTCACGATGAAACCCAAAAAGAGACAAACCCCATCCATTTGAGAAAACTGTTGGTGAAAAACTCCATCCCTTACTTTTTTGATAGGTTTCCTCAGAAATCTGTTGATGAATTTGAGAAATATTTATTGTTTGATCGGAGTCGTTTTGATTGAGCTGTAATCCTGTGATGGGGCGTGGGCGATAAACTTGACGACATACTTCAGTTGAATCTTTTTCTCGAAGGATAAACTTACGGCTCACTGGAAGTTGAACAGTTGCAAATCCCTGGCCTTTTGAAGTCACAACGCTGACTGAAAAATTTGTCAAAATCCAAGGTCTGTCTGTTTCTAGGTTTGGCAATTCATATGTGTAATGATTTTTACCACCTCTATCTATTTCATGAACTTTGTATCCAAGCTCATTTGGTTTTGAAACAAAACCCTCATTTGAGATAGAAAATAAGTACTTTGCACGAACTTTTTTTCCTTTAACTTTGGCTTCAAGTCGAATTTTTGAACCTGCAATCAAACCTTTGACTTGAGAGCACTGTGCTCCATCAGGTTTCACTGTCAATTCAACGTCTAAGCCATTAGCAAATGTTTGTTGTCCGCTCACTAGACCGATCAATAGTGCAATTAAAAGTTTCATTTACATCTCCTCACAAGAGTTCATCTGTGGATAGTTTTCATTTATTTTTTGTTTAATGTTTTCCAAATCATTTGATAAATTACTTTTGATGTTGAAAAAGCTATGACTGTAAACGCTGTCAACGATCATTCGGTCTTCAAAGCCTTTTGAATGTTTAGGTTCGAGGTGCCCACAGGAATCAAATTGATAGTCTTTATAAGGAGCTAGGATTTCTTCAAGTTGTTCAACTATGTATCCAGATTCTCCCGCACGTAGAGTGAAGCGGTGTCCGATTTCAAAATCATCTTGTTGTTGAAGATACCACTCTTCAATTGTAAAAAACCTCAACCCAATTCCTGCTAAATACCCATCATGTTGATGCCAATCATCAGGGCACTCTGTTGTATGCTCGGCTTCAGTTATGAGACCAAGTCCAACGAAGTTTGTGCCATTTTCACGTTCAATTTTTTGTTCTCGTGATTTGTGTTCCACAGTCGCATTTTGAACGGCATTGTGGTTGGTGTATTTTTTTGAAGCGAGGATTGGAGGAGAGATGCGACTACAGGTTCGAGTGAGATCTGCCAACCTTATGTCCTTTTTGTTTGAAACAACAAATATGGTTATAGAGAAATCTTTAGGTCCATTTTGCGTATCAAACAAAACTGTAACGGGTACCCTTACAACATCATCGGGTTTTGGAGAGTGAGGGAGTCGGATAGAGTACTGGTAAACCTTAGGAGCATGTTTTGATCCAGAGATTTTGTCAGGAACTAGAAAGAACTCAATCTCCTCATTATCCACCTGTGCTTGAACTCGAATATTTTTAATAGATCCCCCCTCTAAATTAAATATCTTAACTCCAAGGCGAAACTCTTTTCCACTGATGCCAACAATAGGGGATTTTAAAGGGGTTTTTTTGAAATTGGCATGCCTCAAATGAAATTGAGTCAATATATCTGGTTTCTTCAAACGGCTCATAGATGGAATTTTTGTGGTTTGTTTCTTAATAAGACAATCTTCTTTGTTGATAGATGCCGAGATCTGTACAAAGTATTTGTCTTGTTGATTTACCTGAGCAATAAGAATGCTTGGTAAGATAAAAGAAAGAAAGAAAACCAGAGTTTGGATCATTTGTTTGACTCAAAAAAACTCTGAATGACTTCTACAGTTTGCTCTTTACCAATAGGACTGTATCCTGGTCGATCATTTCGATTTCGTTCTGGATTTACTCCAACATCCCAAAAGCTGACGCCTCCAAACCACGGCCACCCAGCATCCCAGAATCCTAAGAAGAAAGCTTTGTAACTTGCTGCCTGATGCATAACATTTAATTTGTCGTTGGGCTTTTCATATTCAAAGGGTTTTAAAAAAGCGGCTTTATCTGCGGCTTTGTATCCGACTTCCTTAAAAATTACAGTTTTTGGCTCGCCGACGGTTTTTTCTATATCCATAAGAACGCCATCAAGTTGATTGGCGTACTGGTCTGAAGTTTCCCAAAGTAAATCGACAAGGCTATCAAAATCCTCAGGAATAGAGTCGCTTTGGCGTGCCAAGGACCGATACATATCAATCCCAATAGCATCTAAATTTTTCCATAATTCCACATACTGCTTCCATATTTGCCCTTGATTTGGATCATCCATCCATTCTTGAAGTTGAACAGGGTCTTCAGGAGCATTTCGTCGATAGTCTACAATTCGGTACCACCATTTTTTTAACTCTCCACCGTAGTCACCAACGGTTCCTATGTCTGAAGCTCTATCATCTGTGAAATTGATATCATACATAAGGCGAGCTTCAGGTAAAATATCTCGAATGTAATTTAAAGTACCAACCCACTGTGCCGGAAATCCAAAGGGATGCTCTGGCCACTGGTCTTCAAGTCCTACTGTCATGCTATAGAGTTCAGCGCCAATAGTGAATTCAGCTATATTTTTCTCGCTTCCAACTCTTGCATAGCTTGCCAGAAACTCTCTAAAGGAAGAGAACCAGTTATTTGGATCGTTTGGTTGAATGTTTCCATGCCACCAAAGTTTTCCACTTTCATCAACATAGGAGTTTGGGCGATTGGGATCAAAAAGTGGATCAGAACTTCTTCTTACGACAAAGAATATAGGTCTTATTCCCACAGTCATTCCCTTAGAGTGGATATAATCAATCAAACGACCAAGTCCAGCCATTTCATCTCGTCCTTCAGCTCCTCGAAACCTTCTGCTGACACGGTTTCCTTTGGGGTCATTCATGACTCCTCTTGGATTTAACACAACATGATTGGCGCCCAATTCAGCAATTTGATCGACAGCAATTTGAGCTAAAGTTTTTTCTCCTGTAGGATGTGCATCGTACTTTGCAGAGTCGACATCACTTAAGTTGTAACCTGCAATATAGGATTGTTGAGCAAAAGTGCTCTGGCCAATCAAAATTATTAATAGACTAAGGATGTATTGAGTCACTTTGAATGACCTCCTGTTTTCGTATTTCTCTGATACCAAAATATTTTTTAATTCTATTTCAGTTTTGGTATTCTTTTTTATTTCGTCTTTTAAAATAACATCTTCTATTTCGTATCCTAATTCTTCACTCAATGTGTAATTCTCTCTATTTTTGATATAAGAGTTTGGAAGATTTGTTTTTGAGAAGTCAACTGGAATGGCAAATTGTAAAAAAGTATCGTTTGTTTTAGTTTTGTCGAATCTTGAGCCTTTGGCTTTTTTGACATTTTCAATTTTATGGGTTTGGCTTTGAAAATTAGGAGATTCAAATTCTCCTACTGTTTCTTCACCTCTTGTTAGGATTGTATAAGGTATTTCAAGGTCTTTCGTTATCGAGAATCTCGCAATATCTACGAATCCATCCTCTTTCAAATCATTTAAATTTTCTCCCAGCAAATCATTGATACTAGAACTATTCCCAAATAAAATTATATAGTAAGGTCTATTTTGTTTAATACTTTTGCCCTGTTCAGGCATTCCATTTGTGCAGGTTGACGTGTAATATATTCCATCAAATTCGGATTTCATTTTAAGCACAACTGTTTCAATCTCTGAAATCTCTAAAG
>JAUICD010000021.1 GCA_030427965.1 Bdellovibrionia bacterium | reverse complement strand
GAAGAGTCCCTGACTGACACGCCACAGGACCATCTTCAAGTTTGTAATAGCCCATTTTAATTTTTGTTTTATCTAGCACCTCTTGCATAAGATCTAAGTTTTGATCAGGCTTTGTGTTTGCTGGTAATCGTCCATCTTCAGCAAGACTAAAAACACTCATCGAAGTGATGAAAGCAAATAAAACAATCTGTACACCAAATCTTTTCATCAGTTACACCCCGGAAACTGTTTAATCAAACGTGATATTTTCATATTTGGTCCTTGAAGCTCATGCCAGTACATATCTGAGTGTATACTCTTTCTTTTACTCGCACACCATTGTTTTCCAACGGCTTCATACTGATTCAAACATTCTTCATAAGCTTTTGATTCACTATATACCCTTTTACCCGATTTAGTTGTACCTTTACGACCTTTTGTTACAAGACAGTACCTCTGGTACTTTGGGTAACATGGATAAACGCATTGCAAATCTCTCATGATTGAGGTCGCACATTCAGCTTGAAATCTCAAATCCTGAGTGTTTGTTCCACCTTTTTCAGTACGACAAAACCTCTCATCTCTTCCCGATGTTCGACGCTGATCCCAACTGAACTCCAGTTGAAAAAGTCCATCAGCCCTGTCATTTGTTCCATTGCGATTATGCCCTGTTGGATTACAACTGCTTTCAGCTTCCGCTATTGAAGCAAACGCATAGGCCCAAAATTTCTTTTTCATTGGCTCTGTTAAATCTTTGAAATTTGGGCAAATTGAAGAAACATCAATGTCATTATAAAAACACGATGAATTGTAAGTGTCTTTGTATTCTTTTTCCACTGTATCAATAGCCTCTAATAATCGACGTCCAAATGCCCCCAAATTTCCATATTCATCTATAAAGTTTCTACAGCCACGTGAGAATTTACTTGAATTTGCAATTGCTGGAACGACAAGATCATCATCTCTTAAAGCTATCTCTAATACTTTCTGACTATCTGATAAATACTCTGAGAACTCACTACTTGAGCATTGCTTCACAGGGATGTCAGGGGTGATATAGCTCTCATGTACCCATCCGCGTTTTACACCTAAATTGGTGACAGCACGAACTTCAAAAAATATTCCCTCAGCATGCCCATTCTTAGTACCATTTACTTGAGTAAATCCCAAAACTTCAACTCGACTGTTCCTCAATGCGTAGCCTGTCTTGCTACACTCTTTGTATTGCTCACAGTAGTCCGCCACATTGTTCCACCTGAAACCCGGAATCGAATACATTGTTGCGCTTAAGGCTGCTTGAGAAGGCGGAGTGATAGTTGCAGACGGGTTCAACTCCTCTGAATCTTGTCCAAATGCGACCAAAGAAATCAATGTTGAAAATACAAGAAGCAAGAGTTGCATCAGTCTATTTATCGGAGCTTCATTTAAGAAATCTTAGTTTTTCATGACCTTTAGAGTGACAATTTCACCTAGACGAAGGTCAACTGTATTCTTTAGTGGAAATCGCGTGCTTTCAACACTATTCAATTTCACTTGAGAAAACTGTATCTTTTTCTTTTTACCAACAATTGTGTAAACCCCTCTTGGCACACCTTCGTGGGAAATTTCCAGTTCTTTCTTTTTGATATCTAAAATTTGGTAAACCGTATCTAGGCCTTGAAATCTCTCATTGATCGAAATCACCCATCTTAAAACCCCTGATGCAGGAGCACGCAATTCTGTATCTTTCCCACCCTTATGTGACCACCCGATGAACTCTCCTCTTCTCACACGACTTCCTGTCTTAAGATGTTTAAGAGTTAAAATACCTCCACCCACCACACGGCCATCAACCAAAAGACCGGGCTGCACAACACCAAACAAAGTGGTCGAAGACCAAGTTGGGGTTGAAATAAAAATAATGAGGGTGAATCGGATGATAAACTCTTTAAAGCTGTACTTCTTGCCCCTCATAGGCAAATGACCAGTCAATTTTATGGACCTCCTGTCCAGATTTCTTCATTCTTTCCAATTGCTTTTCATAATAGGCTCGTGTTTCTTTTTCAGCCTCATTGATTCTGATGTCATCCGCCCCTGGGTCATGATGCACAAAGAGGATTTTTTTGATCTTTTCTCTTAAACCAATATCAATTCCAATTGGCCCTGCAGAATGCCCCCAATTGATTTTATCAGCCATTTCATCAAGAGTGTACTGAGCATCATAAATCAGTAATTCAATATCTTCGTAAAGAGCAGCATCTTCACCCATTTCTTCTCGTGATCTACGTGTGGTCTCAGTGTCCGTGCAAAATGAAAATGCTTTCCCACTTGATTCAAACTTAAACCCATAGCAAGGATCTGGATGGTCCACCAAATAAGGGGTCGTTTTAATGTCACCAAGTTTCAATGGTTTTCTTTCAGGTATCTGATGAAAAAATGTGTCTGCACCTAACATTTCAAATTCAACTGGAAAAAACGGTTTCCTGAACATCAGACGAATGGCTTCTTCCAGTTCTGGTTGAACGGCATACATATGAATCTTGTTCCCAGGAACATAAATGGGTTTGAAGTAATTCATTCCAATTAGGTGATCCCAGTGAAAGTGAGTGAAAAGTATATGCACTTCTCCCTTACCTTTACCACAAGGCCCACTCATGAGTTTGTCACCAAGGCGTCTGATACCTGTTCCGCCATCTACAATCACTCGCGTGGATTTTGACTTTGCTTCCATACATGTGGTCTCACCCCCGTGACCTGCCATTTGCCATCTAGGCAAACTTGCTAAGTAGTCATCGACCGAATCCCCTCTTTTGACAGATTTCACCAGTCCATCAGAAAGCTCTACGAGTCGCGAAGTGATTTCCTCAGGTGTATGTGCAATGGGCAAAGACCCACGGACACCCCAAAGCTTGATCTCCATAAGTTCTAGGTTACACTTCGTTTTTAGGGGCTAAAACAAAATAAAGCTGTTTTGGACTCCTCGCTCGACTTAAAGCAAGGTCCATTCACGAATCACACCTGATTCACGAAAGATTTCAAACATATCTTGAACTTCATCTGGACTGATATCTAGAAATTCTTTCTCAAAAGTATCTAAAGTCTCCATAAAGCTTCGTCCCAACATAAGTTCTTTGCCAAACCTATATTGATGCAAGTTCATTTTTTCAACAATCACATTTTGATTTTTGGTGAAAATCATATAGGAAGAAAGTTCTTCTGAGATATCTGTCACCTCATCGCCCGCTTTTGCTTTTAGCCAAATTTCATGGACATTATAGGAGTAATTTAAAAACCGAACACATCCAAAAAAACAAATACGAAAGTCTGACTCAATTGCTTCAAAATTTATATGAGGAGATTTGATTGATTCTTTATGAAAAACATCAAAGACCTGACTTTCAAAATCTGCCATTTCAACAATAAATGGGAAGTCACGTACTTCTTTGGATTTTGATAAAAAGTTTACAAAATTTCTACCAACATCGTTTAGATTGTAACTTTGAGGTGGGTAAAAATCGAAGTACCTATTTGCTAAGAGATAAAAACGATCATCACCTAGCACTTCCCAAATACTCTCAAAAATTTCACCAAGAGCTTCCGTGAGTCGCGCTAAATACGCTTCTTGATACACCCCAATAGCTTCTTCGGCACTCAATGTTCCTGAAGGGTGGAAAGCCGTCGGAGCTTCTGGGCTTTTACTAGAAACCGAGTTCAGAAACTGAATCTGACGATCTCGAATTTTCATCTCTCTCCTCACCTCTATAGTCATTCACTTTCAGTGCTTCGTTTTTCAATGTATCAAAATCAGGTATATCTTGATCCCACTCCACCATAACAGGTGATTTCACACCATTTTCCCATAACCACTTGTACATCTGCCAAACTTCGTCGCAGACAGGGCGAGAATGAGTGTCAAAATAAAATTTGGTCCGATCTGTAAATCCTGCCAAATGAATTTGTTGGATTTTTTTAAGGTCTATTCTTTTTAGATATTCAAAAGGATTGAAATCAAAGTTAAACGAATTAACGTATATATTATTGAGATCACATAAAAAGCCTGCTCCAGATTTTTCTAGAATTTGAGAGACAAACTCCCACTCTGACATCTCTGATTCATTGAAGCCCAAGTACGCTGAGACGTTTTCAAAAATCAGCTCGCGCCTCAAATAGTTTTGCACTTCATCAATTCGATTTACAATATGCTCTATAGCCTCATTGGTATACGGAATGGGAAAAAGATCATGGCCATTTTTTCCTAAAACCCCGGTCCAACAAAGGTGGTCTGAAGTGCGAATTGGATCTATTTCCTGATAAAGTTCATCAAGTCCACTCAAGTATTTGTAGTCTAGTGGATCCGTAGAGGCGATCGAAAGTGAAACTCCATGAAGTGCAATTGGGAATTTTTCACGAACTTTTCTTAAAATGATACGCGGTCGGCCCTTTGAATCCATGAAGTTCTCAGAGATGGCTTCAAAAAAATCAACACCCGAAACACGTCCCTCAAGAACATCAGCATAGTGAACGCTCCTCAGTCCCACACCTACAAAGCCCAAATTGTCTCGATTTGATACCATTTTCAATACATCTCAGGTTTTCAACCAGGGTGTCTATCACCTTTTTGTATATCATCGTGTCGAAGCCCTATTCGACGCAGTGATACGCAAAAAGGTGATTGCCCCTTAACCCTGTTAGAGAACTAACACCTCTATAAACTGTATTGACGACATTCAAAATTCTATCTACTTCCCTCCAGAAAACCCCATCTAACCTATTGAAAATACATATGTCTAAGTGGCATCCCCATTGCTTTATATAAAAGTGTGCTGGGGGGCCATATGAGAACCACTATAAAAATTCTAAGTCTTTTGATCACACTTCAATTCGCAAGTACATCTCTTGCAATGGATGATTTTGAATCCTTTGAGAACGAAATTCAGAGTTACACAGAAGAGGGCGAGCTGCAGACTTCCACATCTCAACAATTTGAATTTGTTGAAGGAGCAAAGGATGTAACTCCTGTTTTCCCTAAAGAAGTCTTGGAAGATGAAATTGCTGGTGAAGGTATCGAGCACCCGGAACTTGGTCCCGATTATAAGAAAACACACCCAATGGTCCGTCCGAAAATTGACAACCGAACCAAGCGAACTGCTTCCTTAGACCATCTTCCTGAGTTTCAAATCCGAATGCGTGCAGCTACAAAGAAGTCAGAAAACTCAGATAAGCTAAACTAAAACCTCTGAAGTGTGACATCTTGCTCTCTACATGAACTTGATTCTTTATTATTTTTTAGTGGCCTTCAGTATCGAAATCTGTTCCTGTTTTGGTTTTTTGTTACTACACCTGTCTAGAGGTGGTGACCTACACCTACCACCCCATGAAAAGCTCCTGTCCTTTATAGCCAGAGGACCAGGCTCGGCCCCTTGCCACCTGCCAGAATTACGATTGTAGGTCAGTTTGAAAAGGTCATGCTAGAGAGCTCGAAGATAAATTCTTAATTTACTAGATTTCTCAGCACATAATGGAGTATGCCGCCATTTCGATAATACTCCAACTCATCGATAGTGTCGATTCTGCAGTTCACTGCAATCTTTTTCTGATTCCCATCTTTTGTCTCAATCTCAACATCCATTTGAGATCGAGGTTTTATAGAACTCAGTCCACGAATTGTGAGCTTCTCATCACCACTCAAGCCTAGTGTGGAACGCGTGACTCCCTTTTCAAACTCAAGTGGTAAAACGCCCATACCAATCAAATTGGATCGGTGAATTCTTTCAAAACTTTCTGCAATCACGGCTCGAACTCCCAAAAGGGTTGTGCCTTTGGCAGCCCAATCACGTGAAGAACCCATTCCGTACTGCTGCCCAGCAATCACCACAAGAGGAGTACCTTCAGCTTGATATTTCATTGAAGCATCAAAAATCGACATCTCTTCATTGGATGGTTTAAAACGAGTCACTCCACCCTCTGTTCCAGGAGCCAATTCATTTCTGAGTCGAATATTTCCAAAAGTTCCGCGCATCATCACTTCATGGTTTCCGCGTCGTGAGCCAAAAGAGTTAAAGTCTGCTTTAGAAACTCCATTTTCTTTTAAATAATCACCTGCAGGACTGTCTTCTTTTATCGCTCCAGCTGGAGAAATATGATCCGTCGTTGTACTATCACCAAGAAGAGCCAAAATGCGAGCTCCCTCAATATCTGAAACCGTCGTTGTATCTTTTTTCATTCCTTCAAAAAACGGTGGGTTCTTTACATAAGTGCTCGACTCCACCCAATCGTACGTCAGTCCTGTGGAAGTTTTGATTTCTTGCCACTGTTTAGGTCCTTCAAAAACATTGGCATAACGTGACTTGTACATATTGGATGTTAAAAAATCCCTTAAGACACCTTGAACTTCAGCGTGAGTCGGCCATATGTCTTTCAAGAATACATCTTTTCCATCTTTTGATTGAGAAATCGGATCGTTGAAAACATCAATCTTCATATTTCCAGCCAAAGCATAGGCCACAACAAGAGGTGGGGACGCAAGATAGTTGAACCTGGTTTGAGGGTTCACACGCCCTTCAAAATTTCTATTTCCAGAAAGAACTGAGCACGCAACTAAATTATTACTCTCAATTGCTTTTGAGATGTTTTCTGGAAGTGGACCTGAGTTTCCAATACATGTTGTACAACCATATCCAACCAAATTGAATCCACACGCATCTAGATCTTTTTGTAAGCCAGATGCATTTAAGTAATCTGATACCACTTGAGACCCTGGAGCAAGGGAAGTCTTCACCCAAGGTTTGACTTCAATTCCTTTTTCAATTGCTTTTTTAGCAACGAGTCCCGCAGCAATCATCACTGACGGGTTTGAAGTGTTTGTACAACTTGTAATTGCAGCGATAACAACATCTCCATTAGAGAGGCTATAGTCAGCTCCTTCAACTTTTGCTTTGTCACTACCAGCTTCAACTTTAGAAAATTCATTTTGGTAGGACCCCGGAACATCACTTAAAGTGATTCTATCTTGTGGTCTTCTTGGGCCAGCAAGGCTCGGCTCAACTGTTGAAATATCAAGCTCCATAGTTGTATTAAACTCAGGGTCAATGGAATCCTCTCTCCACATTCCTTGAGCTTTAGCGTATTTTTCAACAAGCTCCACACGCTCTGGGTCCCGGCCTGTAAACTTCATATAATTGATTGTTTCTTGATCAATTGGAAAGAAACCACAAGTGGCACCGTATTCAGGCGCCATATTGGCAATCGTTGCACGATCAGCAAGAGTGAGTTCGTTCAAACCAGGGCCATAGAATTCTACAAATTTCCCAACAACACCCAGTTTTCGCAACTCTTGAGTTACAGTTAACACCAAGTCTGTTGCAGTCGTTCCTTCTTTGAGTTTTCCTTTTAACTTAAACCCTACAACTTCAGGAATCAGCATTGAAATGGGTTGCCCAAGCATCGCGGCCTCAGCTTCAATACCACCAACTCCCCAACCTAAAATCGCAAGTCCATTGATCATTGTCGTATGGCTATCTGTTCCCACCAAAGTGTCGGGATAAGCAACTGAAGTTCCACCATCTTCATTTGTCCAAACAACTTGTCCCAAATATTCCAAATTCACTTGATGACATATTCCAGTGCCTGGAGGGACAACGCGGAAGTTCTTAAATGCACCTTGTCCCCACTTTAAAAACTCATAGCGCTCTTTGTTTCTCTCAAACTCTTTAGCAACATTATACTCAAATGCTTCACTCGTCCCAAATTTATCAATTGAAACAGAGTGATCAATAACAAGGTCAACAGGCGTAAGTGGATTGATCTTTTGAGGATCCCCACCCAATGCTTTCACAGCATCTCTCATGGCTGCTAAATCCACGACACCAGGAACTCCTGTAAAATCCTGCATCAACACACGCGCCGGGTGATATGCAATTTCTCGTTTTAAATCTTTATTTTTTGTCCAATTGGAAAGTGCCTTGATATCATCGACTGTAACAGACTTTCCATCTTCAAATCTCAACAGATTTTCTAAAAGAACCATAAGGCTCTTTGGAAGCCGAGCTATATCTCCAAACTCTTTGACTGCATCAAAACTGTAGTAGTCATATTTTTTACCGCCCGCTTCAATTTGGCGTTTTGCTTTTAATGTGTCATTTCCAAACAGGTCTTGCCCAGCCATAGAGGTCTCCTTCGATTTTTCTAGCATTGTGAATATAGCAGATGAACGCCAGTTGATCATCTGTGATGGGGTCTGGGACACTTGGCGTTATAGAGGGACTTCGACCTTCCCTCATACTATATTTTTTAAATGGAATTTCGTTTTGAATTTGAGGTCAAAGAATCTCACCTAGACACCTTTGGCCATGTGAACAACGCCACCTACCTCACTCTTTTTGAAGAAGCAAGATGGGACCTAATAACAGCAAACGGCTATGGGCTTCGACATATTCAAAAAATCCAACAAGGTCCGATTGTACTTGGAGTTGAAGTTCAATTTCGTCGAGAGCTTTTGCTCCGCGAGAAAGTGATCATTGTTAGCAAAGTTTTGAATTACGAAGGTCGAGTTTCAAAAATGCAGCAAACCATGGTCAAAGCAGATGGCAAAGACGCCTGCATTGCTGTCTTCAGCTTCGGTCTCTTTGATATGAAAGTGCGAAAACTCATCCCCCCGACAGAAGAGTGGCTCAGAGCAATTGGACTCAAGGATGCTCCACAAAAATAAGAATAGGACCTTCTTCCCCAGTAAAACCAAGATTTCCAGCAATATCTTGAATAAAAAAATCTGCATTTTCCTCAAAAACTTGTCGTATCTCTAGAAATTTTTCTGAGTCCTCCATTAAAGAATCAAGTCCTCATGGAGAGCTCTTCCACCAGGTCTCTCAATCACCCTTCCCCAAGAACCGATGGCGATTTCACGCTCTGGATTGTCAAAGTCTTCAAAAGAGTGATACCCCAAGTTTTGGAGAACTTTTTAAGACAAAGGAAATAGAACTCCCCTCAATTTTCTAAAATAACTTTCATATGTTACACAAACTGCTGAAATTATAGAGCTTTTTAAGAAATTCGTTCACGATGTTGGTCTAGACTGGTATGGTCCTTTGAACAAAATGCCTTATACTAATTGGAGAACTTGAAGAGAGGAGCCCTTAGCACCATGATGAACAAACACTTTCTTCTTTTGCTCCAAATTGTAGTTGTCCTTCTCTTTGCCACACTAATGGTTGTTGAGGCACAAGCACTTTGTGTAAGCTCTAAGTTTGCAAACCTTAGATCGCGCCCATCAACAAAGTCCCCAAAAACGTGGAAAGTCGTGAAGTACATGCCCTTTCAAAAGATCAAGTCCACCAAAGGTTGGTACCGAGTTCGAGATGTGGATGGGGACTACCACTGGTTGTTTGCAAAACTAGCTACAACCAAGTATAAGTGTGCCGTTGTAAAAGCAAAAAAGGCCAATTTAAGAACTTCACCAGGCGGAAAAGTTCACAAAAAGTACACCAGTGCTGAAAAGTATGTGACCTTTCGATATCTCGGCCGAAAAGGAAGCTGGGCAAAAGTTGTAGATGAGCAGGGTACAAAGTTTTGGATTGCAAGAAGCCTGATTTGGATTCAGTAGAAAGAGACGTAAGACAATGATGGAATTGATTCTAGCGGCTTTTATGCCGCTTTTTTTTGCGATAGATGCTCCTGGAATTCTTCCTGCATTTATCTCAGTGACAGGTGACGCTTCTTTGATGAAGCGACGAAAAATTACAATTCAAGCAACAATCACTGCACTTGCAGTGAGCCTTGTTTTTATTTTTCTTGGCAAAATCATCTTCAAACAGCTCCATATTGAAGTCGCGGACTTCAAAGTGGCTGGGGGCTTACTGCTTCTTGTGTTTGCTGTGTACGACCTTTTGTTCAGCACAGGACAAAGACGTACAAAAGATACTGATGATGACACAATCGGAGTTGTTCCTGTAGGAATCCCTCTCATCATAGGGCCTGCTGTCTTAACAACACTTTTGATCAGTGTTGAACAGTTTGGATACACTGCAACGATTGCCTCAATAGTTGCCAATTTGCTCATCGTTTTTCTGCTTTTTTATAACTCTGAGCGAGTAATTAAAATCCTGACACGAGCAGGGTCCATTGCCGTGGGAAAGGTATTTTCTCTTTTCTTAGCAGCTATTGCTATTCGATTGATTCGCTCTGGAATCACAGAAATATTCAGCAGTCTATCAACAGCCAACTGACTTAGTTCACTTCCAAGTCAATAACCGATAGGCTTGGAAACTTGCTGTGCAATTCTCTTTCAATACGATTGATTTCATTCCCCATAACTCGAACCATAGACTCTGCAGTGTCCACAAGTACTGGGAGCGGATCTTTTTCACCGTCTCGTATCACTTTGGCTTGTCGTTCAAAAAAAGACCTATCTATTAATACCGTTCCATGAAACTCAACTTCCATTCCCAACCAAAGTTTTCCTGGCCCCAAAACTTCTGTTTTTAGTTTTGTGATCTTTTCAACAGATGGGATTGTCTCTAAAAACTTCCGAATCTCATCTTCCAAATCAGAGTCTGCAGAGACACCTATGAGCAATCTCGCATTGGAAACTGCAAGCACAAGCGCCATAACTCCAAGCAACAAACCAATCAATGTTGCTGCGATTGCATCTGGATACTGGGATTCAAAAAAGTGAGAGAGTCCAATACCAGTTAAAGCAAACAAAACACCAAGTACTGCAATACCATCTTCTAATAAAACGGCAACTGACGTTGGATCATCTCCGTAACGAATATGCTCAAAGAACGTCCGATTTCCTTTAACATGTCTCACTTCTTTGACAGCCAACAAAAATACATAGAATTCAACGACAAATGAAAATATCAAAATAAAAATTGTGAGCCAACTGACTTCACCTGTGTATTCTGAAATATAAAAAAGAGAGTGAATTCCATGATAAGTCGTAACCCCAAATCCAACGAAGAAAATCCCCATTGCAGAGATGAGATTCCACACATACCTTGAGTTTGACATACCAAAGGGGTATTCAGCAGTCGGCCCACCACGACTATGTCGAATCCCAACATAGAGAAGTACTTGATTGGATGTATCAGCAAGTGAGTGAATCCCCTCAGCCAACATAGAAGGACTTCGAGTGATCATCCATCCAAAAAACTTTGCCAATGTGATGATTCCATTTCCGACAATAGCAGAAATAACAACTTTTGTTCCTGAATCAAAGCTGGCCAAAACGTCTCCTCAAATTGAGCCCGAGTCTATCATATACTTAACCTTATAAATGGTCATTAAACTCAATCCATCCTTGATTTCACCCCTGTCTGCCATTCGAACAAGTTTATCAAAGGACAATTTTTTAATAGACAAAACCTCTGTTCCTTCAGGCTGGGGAACCCCCTCTTTCAAGTCTTTTGCCACAAAAGACACACACCTTTCATCTGTCACAGAGTTAGAGAGGTTTCCCTCAAGAACCTTAATATACTCACCTGCTTCTAATCCGACCTCTTCTTGAAGCTCTCGCTTTGCGCACTCTAAAGCAGATTCTCCAGCTTCACTTCCACCCTCAGGAATCTCCCAAGAATACTCTTCAAGAGCATATCTGTATTGGCCAACAATCCATGTCTCATAATTTTCATTGAGAGGCAAAATCCCTACGGCCAATGACTTAAACTGAACAACTCCGTAAATCCCACCCTGACCATCAGGTCGAATCACCTCATCTTCACGCAGTGAAATCCAGTTGTTCTTATAGATAATACGTGACGTACGCGTTTTCCAAGGGTTTTTCATTAATAGATCAAACCTACGTGAATGAGGTTTCACTGTCCATTTGATTCCGCACCATATACGAGCTTGACCCTGAGGGTTGAGTTCACTCATCTTATGCTCTCAAGGAGAGTACATGAAGACCATTTTTTTGATCCCATTTTTTTTGTTTTCACTCAATTCAAATGCCTTTGAAGAAAACCCTTTAAAACCCGTCAAACTCGACAATCCACGCGATACAATGCGTACATTCATGGAAGCAATGAATGAATACAGAGAAGGGATAAAGAAGAGTAAGGATTCAAAAATCTCAAGTATCAATGACGCCATCCGAACACTTGACCTATCAGAAATCTCCTCCCTCTTGCGTGAAGAGACCGGGAAACAGACTGCAATCTTACTAAAGGAAGTCATCGATCGCGTCATCGTTATTGATTACAACAAAATACCCGAGACAAACCCCGACGGATCAGCCATTCAAAGATGGCGACTCAAGGGAACTGAGATCACGATTGTTCCAAGTAAAATAGAGGGCCGAGAAGGTGAATACGTTTTTTCAAAAGACACTGTCAAACACACTCCACTCTACTTTTCAAAAGTGAAAGATCTTCCCTTCAAAGAGGGAAGCGGAATGGGAGCAGCATACAGCGAACCTACATTTGATCGACTTGTCCCAAGCTGGGCAAAAGAAACATTTATCGCAATTGCAATTTGGCAATGGATTGGACTTGGACTTTCCATTTTACTGGGACTTATCTTACGCACATTGACTGCACTTGCTGTAGATGCTTTGGAAGCCATCACATCTAAGACAGCCTCTGACTGGGATGACAAAATCATCAAAGCTATCGATAAACCTATAGGCTTAGTTGTCGCATGTGGATTTTGGTTCTTCTCTCTATATTTCTTGAAATTTGAGGGATTCTTATTGAGCACACTGACCTTCGTCGTTCAAGTGACATTGAGTTTTGCCGTCATACTTGTTGTGTATCGGATACTAGATGTTGCAATGGAGTTTCTATCTGAATGGACCAAACGCTCAGATGTCTCAATAGATGATCAGTTTGTCCATCTCTTACACCGTTCTCTTCGAATCTTTATTTGGATCTTTGGAATACTCGTGGCCCTTCAAAACCTTGGGGTCAATGTCATGAGTGTCCTGGCTGGCCTTGGGCTAGGAGGTCTTGCGTTTGCTCTGGCAGCAAAAGACACATGCGCCAATTTCTTTGGATCTATCATGATTTTCTTAGACCGTCCTTTTCGAATTGGAGATTGGATTGTAGGAAATGGCGTTGAGGGGACTGTTGAAGATATTGGCTTTCGTTCTACTCGAGTTCGAACATTCTACAATTCACTTATTTCAGTTCCAAATGCTAGTTTGTCGACAACAAATATCGACAATATGGGACAACGAGAATACAGAAGAATGAAAGTCACTTTTGGCCTCACATACGACACTCCACCAGAAAAAATTGAGGCTTTCCTAGAAGGAGTAAAAGGCATCATCCAGGCCAGTCCTTATACAAACAAAGATAACTTCCATATTGTATTCAACAATATGGGAAGCTCAAGCTTAGATATGCTCCTCTACTGTTTTTTAAAAGTCCCGGATTGGGGAATAGAACTCCTTGCAAAACAAAACATACTTCTTGAAGTTGTGACTTTAGCAAAGAAACTTGAGGTAAGCTTTGCATTTCCAACACAATCTCTTCACCTAGAGTCAGACCCCGAGCATCCACTGAGCCCACATGACCCAGTCACAAATGAGGAGCTGAAAAAACTAAGTCAGGAATTCTCACCAAAAGGTATGTCTTCTAAGCCATACGGTAAAGGTGTTTTTACTCCACCTTACAAATCCATTCATAGTGAAGGGTCTAATTCAGAATAAAAAAAAGTTGGGTGGCTTTAGCCACCCAACGCTCCCCCTCCCCCACTCTGTTGAACTCAGTCTAGACAAGGACAATTTATCTCACAGAGCAAGTTCGACAAATTGTTCGTTATCCCTTATGCCCCTAAATATTTAGAGACGAGTCCATCCTGGTCCGATTGGGATCGTTTCCAATTTAGACCGCGCACCCCTAAAGCGTTTTCCTAGCCCTCAAGGCAAATGCTCCTAGCCCTCTTCCTTAACCAGAGTCTAAAGAGCCCCCCGACTCTCGACTCCACTTCCTTCTCGCTTTGGAGAAGAGTCTTTAGCGACTCTTCAGTCGCCGCCAATAGACGTAAATATAAAATAAATATTTTATTTTATCAAGTGTTTTTTTTATTATTTTAAATGTATATTTAATTTATAAAATAAATCTAAACTGCTGATATTATTAGAAATACTGTCTGTTCCTCAAACCTATAGTAGATATTCACCAAAAAAAAGATGGAGGAGGAGCCATAGAACTGACCTCTTAGATGAAATTCTGTTTAAACCCAGTCCCTTGGAGACTCCAAACACTTTTGAAGCTCTGCCTCAGGAGTCCCAGCCTTAGGCATAAAATCATACAACCAACGTACGTGTTTGGGAAACGACATCAAAATAGATTCCACACGACCATTGGTCTTCAATCCAAAGATGGTTCCTCTGTCATAGAGAAGATTGAACTCCACATAGCGTCCACGCCTCCACTCTTGAAAAGCTTTCTGATCTTCAGTGAACTCATGCCCCATTCTTTTTTTGGCAATAGGCAAATAACTTTCAAGAAAAGAATCTCCACACGCTTTCACCATTTCAAATTTGGACTCAATGTTTTCTATTTGATAGTCGAAAAATATTCCTCCAACCCCGCGTGCCTCTTTCCTGTGAGGAAGATAAAAGTACTCATCACATTTTTTCTTAAACATCGGATAGATATCGCTTCCAAAAGATTCCAATGTGTTTTTATACGTTTGATGAAAGTGTTTGGCGTCTTCTTCAAAAAGATAGTAGGGCGTAAGATCCGCACCTCCACCAAACCACCCTGTGTCTCCCCTTTCAATATATCGAAAATTTGCATGAACAGTGGGAACAAACGGATTTGTTGGATGTAGTACCAATGAAACCCCTGTAGCGTAGAACTGTACACCGTTTCCATGAGGAAGAGTTTTGGCAAACTCTTTTGAGAACTCTCCATAGACTTCCGAAAAATTCACTCCGCCCTTTTCAAGAAGATTTCCACCCTCAAAAATACGCGTCACCCCGCCGCCACCACCCGCTCTCTCCCAAGTGTCTTCTTTGTACATCTGTTGGTTGATTTCAGTCAGCGAATTGGTAATTTGATCTTGAAGTGATTTGAAATAGTTTTTTGCTTGATCTTTCATAGATTCATCTAATCTATCAGAAGACTTGAAAATATTAAAACCGTCTTTTCTTCTTATCGACGCGCTCTGGCGGTTCCGAGGCTGGCATTCTTTGGTTTCTAAACTCTCTTATTCTAGCAGCTTGCTTTTGTTCAATTTTTTTTCGAAGAACTCTTTGAGTTTTTACAAATTTCTTTCGTCCAATTTCTCTTTGCTTTTCAATTTCACGTTCTTCTTTTTCCATTTCTTTTTCAATAAATTCAGCATCAACATCTTTCATGTATTTCTTACGATACTTCACCTGAGCAGCTCTTTGACGTGCAATCTTCTTTTGTTCTTCCTCTCGCCACTTGCTTCTCTCAACTCGCGCACTCCTCAACTCTCTCTCTCTCTCTCTCTCTTTTTCAAGATGTTCGCGATACTCTGGGTCTTCGACTGCACGTATTCGTTCCACAACATCATGAGGAAGCCCACCTCCAGCTTGAAGCTCAAGTGAAACAAAACCTATAAGTAAACCAAAGAAAAAGTACTTCACAGGTCTCTATCGGGATTTGAGGCATGAAATATAAGAAATTACGCTCGGCAATAAGCCTTCTGACTTGAAGAGAGAAGGCACATTTCCTACTCTGAGACAAACTCGACCAAAGGACAATCTATGGCAGGCGGATTTGGCAATCACATCACAAGCGAAGCAATCAATGGCGCTGTCCCCACACAACAAAACTCCCCACAAAAACCACCACTTGGCCTTTACCCAGAACAACTCTCTGGATCTGCATTTACACAAACACGACATGAAAACCTGAAATCATGGCTCTATCGGATACTCCCAAGTGTCATGCACGGTGACTTCTCTGAATACAAGCAACAAAACTTTCTTGCCCCTTCTGACCTCATCTCAAACTCTGCACCCAATCAACTCCGATGGGGCCCTCCAAGTCTAGATAAGGACTCTGACTTTGTAGATGGAATTCTCACCATGGTGGGAAATGGCTCTCCTGAATCTCAAGAAGGCATCTGCATCCATCTCTACACAGCAAACCAATCCATGAAATCACGATTTTTTATGAATGCAGATGCACACATGATGATTGTTCCCCATCTAGGCAGACTGTTACTCAAAACCGAATTTGGTGAAATAGAAGTTTCACCCACTGAGATTGCAGTTATCCCCAAGGGAATCAAATTCAGCGTCGACTTAAAAGACGCCAGTGCCTCTGGTTATCTCTGCGAAAACTTTGGGGCACCATTTATCATACCTGATCTTGGCCCCATTGGTTCAAATGGACTAGCAAACCCCCGTCACTTTCTAGCTCCTGAAGCAAAGTACTCTGAAGAAAAAGGAGATTTTCAACTCATACAACGTTTTGCTGGACGTCTTTGGAAAGCCAAAGTCGACCATTCTCCACTAAACGTCGTTGGGTGGCACGGAAACTATTGGCCGTATAAATATGATTTGAAACTTTTTAACACAATCAACACTGTAAGTTTTGATCACCCAGATCCAAGCATCTTCACCGTTCTCACGTCACCTTCTTTCCACCCAGGTCTTGCAAATTGCGACTTCGTTATTTTTCCACCAAGATGGATGGTCGCAGAGAACACATTTCGCCCACCTTACTATCACAGAAATATTATGAGCGAATTTATGGGATTGATTGAAGGTGTGTACGATGCAAAAGAAGATGGCTTTGTAGCAGGTGGCTCAAGCCTCCACAATTGCTTCTCAGCTCACGGCCCAGACCTTATTGCCTTTGAAAAAGGAACTGAAAACAATCTTAAACCAGAAAGATACAAAAATACGTTGGCATTTATGTTTGAAACCCGTCTTCCATACCGAGTGAGCCCATTTGCTCTCACTGGCTCTCTGAGACATGAAAATTACCGAGAATGTTGGAGTGGATTGCAATCCAACTTTAAAAAAACGTAATGCTTTGAAACTGACCTACAAGACCTCTCTTATCTATAAATAGAGGTCTTTCTAAGCTTTGAATATTTGAATTTTAGAAAAAACTACGAGGCACAGAGTCTGAAGCAATCTGGCATGGCACCATATCAAGCATTGTGACTCTTTCACCTCTTTTAAGGCGCACAAGCTTTTCACCATCGTTTCCAATTTTTAAAACCTGCCCACCATCTTCTGTAGATGTGATTGACTGAGCTGTGGAGTCTGGCTCGCCAAATCCAAATTGCTCACAAATAAATTTTCTCTCATGATAATCATCTTGAAGAGAATATCTTCTGCCATTTTGATCAATCGCTTGTATCGAGTAGACAAGAGCACGGTTTTTATCTTTGGAAATATTAATTCGATTTGCAACCAACTGTTTTGAACTATTTGGATAGTCCAATGCCTTGATCGCTTTTTCAGTCTTTCTGGCCTGTGCATCTAGGGTTAGAAACATCATCATTCCAACCAATGTCATAAACATCCAAATCTTTGCAAGCATAGCAACTCCTTTAACAACAAACGTTCCACGTAACCAACCAGGAACATACAGTCGCAAGAAAGAAACCACGCTCTTCCCCTGTTTATTTGAATCTCATATGAAGTTTTAAGAATTAATCACAATTTAAGTGACGAATAGGGGCAGTTAGAGAACCAATCGTCCAGCAAAAACCAGTACTGCTGCTAAGGTAAAGTAAGCCAAATAGGGATTCCAGTTATTCAATGAACACTCCTTCAAGGCTATGTAGTACAATACTGGTGCCACCTTGGAGCCACGTAGGTTTGATATCAAAGAGAAGCATTGTCATCACTTTGATCAAAGTGGTGACAAAAAAACGCAAAACCCTTTTGATTCGTATCCCGAATTGACCGCGTATTATCGGTAATTGACGATTGAGAGAGTAACATGAATTGGAGGCACCTTACCTTTTAGAAGTTGCGTGTGGAGTTGCAGGTTAACGCGAGCATGGAGTAGGGCGTACCTATCTATATTTAAGGAACCCTATAATAAGGAGGGTTGGTCTGATCCACAGCCAGAAGGCGATAACGAAACTCTATTCTTTCAGATGTCACACCTACAATTTCAATTATAGCGCGTGTGCGTTCCCAAAGAGTCTCAATCACAACAATATATTTCTCTCCGACTTGAACACTTGAAACATTTTCAGAAAACCCCTCTGTAGGAAGGTTTGTTGAATCCAAGTCTTCTAGAGCTCCATCATACTTTAAAAACCCTGATTCCCCTGGGAAGTACCTAGTACCGACATCTAAATTTAAACCATCACTATAGTACCCAAAGTCTAACGTTTCAGACCATTCTTCATCCACGAGCTCATCGTATGTTTTTTCTAAAGCTAAGTGAAAACTTATGGATTTGTCAGAACCAAACTCAAGGCTTAGGTTTTTGACCGAATCATCTACATTTCGTAAGATCCAATCTTGAAAGTGCCAAAGAGGCTCAAGAGCGACCCGTCTCCAATTAAGCCTTACCCACGCATTGTTTGCTGCAATTTCAACAACTTCAAACGCACCAAAAGTCACCTTATTGTCATAAGTAGATCCAATCATAAGATATTTGCTTCCGACTTTGACTGGGACATCTCCATGGTTCACAGCACTCATCAATGTTGGGAAATCTTCTTTAACCACTTCAGTTATAGCTTTCTCACCCGTATATTCCACAATTGTGCCACGATCTTGCCATGAACCTGGAAAAGAAAAGGTGGAAACTCTTTCATTACTTTCAAATAAAATATCCCATGTGTTATACGTAATATCGTAATTGTCACGAGTTCCAAATTCGAAATTGAAAGTGGCAGATACATTATCACCCCAAATTTGACGGCTATACAGAGTTACAGCTCCGTGATTGCGAGTCATTTCATTCTCACGCGTGTAAGTGTTCATCTCATCCACAAGCTTTCTCAACGTTGGTTTTGGAATTTCAGCTAAAATTTTATACGTCAGACTGACTCGTTTCATAGATTCAAGTTTATCAACATGAATCTTAACCAAAAGATCTTCGTTCGGCCACTCCTGTGTACGCAAGAGATATGTGTGCCCTTCTTGAAGAAAAACTTCATCTTTTCTTTCCATAGGACCTTTTGTTGAAAACACAGTGTAGATATCAGAAAGTTCTGTTTTCACACCCCTAGCATAGAGATACTCGCCTTTTATTTGAACATCATCGTATTCGACTTTTCCTAAATCCAGAAATCTTCCCGTAGCACTTCCCGCAAGACCAACCTCCAAACTGTCTTCAGACCAAGAGTTTCCATAAGAAATGCCCACACTATCTAAAAGGCAATCAAAGTTTTCATTTCCATTCTCGTCCTCTTCATAGCAATGACCATTTACAAAATAGACAGACCTTCCTTTTTCAATTTTGTTTTCGTGATCCAGCTCTATAGTTCGATCTATTTCTCCAAGTTTTTCAACACCTAGATACTTAATTCGAGAACTCCTCAAGATTTCTTCACCAATCTCAAGGCCTTCAGCATATTTATTCAAATTCAATTCGCACGACAATATATGCCGAGCCTCACTTGTACGAACAAAGTAAATTTGAGCTATTGCAATCTCTGTATTGGCCGTCGCGTTGAACCTCAGCCCATAAAAATCTCCAAAATCATAAGATTGAAATTCTTGATTGGGATGAGTTTTTTTAACATATTCTTTCAGATCAAAAAATGTTGGAGCCGTATTGTCTATGTCAACGGCTTCACACTTCATGGTGGAAAGTTTTGAGGAAGGATCACCTGATTGAAGAAGTCGATTTTGTAGAATTAAAGAATTCCCCTTCTTTGTTTCGACCCAGTTTGGATGAGACATCACAACACGAGTGTTGGGAATCATACTCTCTGTGCGAATATTACCAACATCCACACCCTCTTCACCATCACCGGAGTTTCTCTTGTGCCCTGAGGGAGCTTCAAAGGCAGCACACCCACCAATGGCAAATGAAATTACTAAAATTGCAGACACAAGATGCTTCATTTCTTTTCATCCTTATCTGTGAGTGGAAAAAAACTCACATTGAGTTGGTAGACATCTGTAGAACCTTTCAATGAACTTGCAAGCTTGTTGATCTCTTTCCTAAATTCTCGAATTTTCTCTTTAAACTTAGGAAGCTCCGATCTCGGTATAGATACCGTTGCTCCGTTAAATTCAATGTCTTCTTTTTTCTCATAAGCAATCGCTGCTTGAGCAAGACTTGTCATACTCGAATGATAATTTGTAATAGCCTGAGAGCGATTTTCCTCTTCTGTTGTAATTGATCCAGAAAGCTGTTTGTACTTTCCTTCACTGGATTTCCCAATAAGTCCCAGTTTTTCAAGTTCCTCTAGAGCATTACTGGTTTCTAGACTCGAGACTCTTCGTTTCAAACGTTTCATAATCCAACGCGGATCGGGGTCAAAACTCTCCATCCCCACCATGACGTAGATTGCCACCATATACCATTTGGCAAAAAAATCATATTTGGCACGATCCATCTTATTGAGTTTCTTCTGATAACGATGGGATTTCAAAAGATTTTCAAATTGTGCCCTTTGTACTTCATCATCTGTTTGGTTGAATTTAATCAGATTTTCAAAATACTCTTGCTCATAAAAATCAAGATCCAAAGCACTGGCAAATTTACGCCCAGCTTTTTCAGTAAGATTTCTCTTTCCAGAGAGAATCATAGGAAGACTTGAAGCCGCAACATCTGCACGACGAGCAAAAACCTTGTAACTATAGCTTGAGTTCTGCTTCTTCTTGTACTGATAAAAAGCATCGAGATACTCTCGGTAATTGATGAACTCAAATATTTCAGGTTTTTGCTTCACGCCTTTCACTTCCTCATACATGGCTACAGAGCCCATAATTGGGCTCTTATTTTCTATTGCAACCCCAAGGCCACCTATATCGCTATAAACATCTGAAACTACATGGCTTTTAGAGGCTTTAAAGCCATTTTTCTTGGATTGTGACATTTTAAGCCTCCATTTGTAATTTCTTAGTCAAATTGCCTTAAAGCACGCCCTCATAAACCCATAGCCTGTGAGGACATACCCTAGAAAGACTGCAGTCCCTACTCATTTAACCTACCCCAATCAAACCCCGGTGATTCCACAATGGATTTTTGGATAGAGTAGCTCTTCACGGCATACTTGATAGCCATGGGGCCGCCTTTTACTAGAGACTCTACTTTTAAAACATAAAGTGCTCGGATATCAGATTTTGAAATCAAAACCGCGTAAGTATGACCTTTTTGAACTTCAACTTCCTCCTTAAAAAGATTGTCCTGTCTCACTGTTCTTTCATAGTTGAAAGCCTTTTCCGCAGAAACGGACTCAAGACTCACCTCTCCAAGATCAGCAATCAAAGCAAAGTCATCTCCTGCAGTTGTTGCGTGAATGTAATTCCTACTTCCACATGCCCCGTTGTAAAGAAGGTCAGGTGCATTGCTGTCTTTTGAGTGGCTTGATAGAAATAAAGCCGAAAGTTCGTAATCCCCCCCACAACTATAAGGTGCAGTAAAGACATGTGTACGGATCTTGTGGAGATCTGGAAGCTTCCCCCCAGTTCCGTTCACGTCTGCATGTCCTCCTACAAAACTCAAAGCCACCACCATAAAAACTATTGTTCTCTTAATATTTTTCATTGTTCCCCCCGGAATCTGTTTTGTTTACTTGCTCAGTGTCTTTTTGATTTCACTGAAGCTTCTGAGTTCAAAATCCCATAAACCAAGAGAGGGTGTCCAAGCTTCAGGGTATGAAGTGTTCACAAACGTGAAGACTCCATATGAGTAAGAAATTCAATCTCATGGAACCGCGCGCCAAAGTCCTGTATAAATATTGCAGTTGTCCAACCCCCCAATCAAGGATCTTTCAGATGATGTATTTTTATAGTTTTTTAACTCTTATTGCGACTATCTGTACTGTCTCTCAAGCAAATGCAATCAACCAAGGTGTACTCACACTTTCTGAGTCAGAGGCAAAAACTTTTGATTCTGCCCTTTCCCCGGCCATTTCAACACTGATTGAAGCAGAAAAACTTCCTGGTGATGTCTTCCTAGTCGAACTTGAGAGCTACAGACCTTCAAGGCAAAGTTTACTCTGCCAAAGAAACAACCGTGAATCTCAAGTATACAGAGTTGCCATGCGTTCAGGTGATTCTGGTCAACTTTATGAAATGAATATAAAACTCTGTATTCACGAAAGTCTTGACCCTATCGTACTAGATATCACTGACCCAACACCAATCGTTGAGCCAAACGTCAGAAATATTGTAACGATATTAAGTGGCGGAGAACAAGATGATGATTGCGATACCTCAAAAACTGTTCAACAAAAACTTTGTCTCCCCAGTGGGTATGAGGTCTTTGGCTGGAACAATGTCGACATTCGTTCCCACCAAAGAAACAATGAAATTAAAAGGATTGAACCACACCCAACAAACCTTAGCTGCATCAACGTGACATTCAAATTACGTGGTCGAGGGTATGACAAAATTGCAGGTGTAAAAGTGAACTGCAAAGGAAGTGCGTACTTAAAGTTTGATATCTCCGTTTACGGAACAGCACACTTTCAACGATAAACCTCAAAAAGGTGTCGGGGGTATACCCTGGCACCTTTCAGCGCTTCTTGAAACTTGCGCGAGAGTACGCACGATTCATACGCGCGATGTTTTCAAGACTGATCTCTTTTGGACACGAAGCTGAGCAAGCCCCTGTGTTGGAGCATGAACCAAATCCCTCTTCATCCATCTTTGCCACCATATTTAAAACACGATCCTCTTTTTCAGGCTGCCCTTGTGGGAGAAGTTCATATTGAGAAACTTTAGCCGCAACAAAAAGCATGGCAGAAGCATTCTTACAAGCTGCCACACACGCTCCACACCCAATACAAGTTGCTGCATCAAAGGCAAGATCGGCCTTTTCTTTTGAAACGGGAACAGCGTGAGCATCAGGGGCATTTCCAGTACTTACGGAAATAAAACCACCTACTTGTTGGATGCGATCAAATGCACTTCGATCAACCATGATATCTTTGATCACAGGAAATGCTGTCGCTCGAAATGGTTCAACAGTGATTGTATCCCCATCTTTGTAGTTTCTCATATGGAGTTGACAAGCCGTAGTCCCTTTATTGGGTCCATGTGGATTTCCATCAATTGTCATTGAGCACATTCCACAAATTCCTTCACGGCAATCATGGTCAAAAGCAACAGGCTCTCCACCTTCTTGAACCAACTTTTCATTTAAAACATCAATCATTTCTAAAAACGACATGTGCTCATTCACATTATCAAGCTCGTAAGTTTCAAGCTTGCCTGGGTAAGTTGGACCTTTTTGTCGCCACACTCTCAATTTGATTTTCATATTTTGATCAGACATCCCTTGAGCTCCTATTTGTAACTTCTTTGGGCAAGTTTCACGTGGTCAAACTTCAACTCTTCTTTATGTCTTTCTGGTGGCGCGGAATCCCCTTTGAACTCCCAGGCTGCTGCATGAGAAAACTTCGTATCATCCCTTAGCGCCTCACCTTCTTCTGTTTGATACTCTTCTCTGAAGTGCCCACCACAGGATTCATTTCTCTCTAGCGCGTCTCTTGCCATCAACTCACCAAGCTCTAAGAAATCGGCAACTCTCCCCGCTTTCTCCAGCTCATTGTTCACTTGGTCAGCTTCACCAACAACTCTTGCATCAGACCAGAACTCTTCTCTTAAAGACTTAATGTCAGTGATTGCGCTCGTTAAACCTTCTTTGTTTCGGGCCATCCCAACGTTGTCCCACATAATGTGTCCAAGGCGCCTATGGAAATCATCGACCGTTTTTGATCCCTTCATTTTTAATAACTGAGTCGTTCGTTTATAACACTGCTCTTTGGAATCACGAAACGCGTCGTGATCCTCTGTCATTTTGTCAAAGGAATGATTGGCTAAGTAATTGCCAATGGTAGATGGAATCACAAAATACCCATCTGCTAAACCCTGCATAAGCGCTGAAGCACCAAGTCTATTGGCACCATGATCTGAGAAATTAGCTTCACCAAGTGCGAATAATCCAGGAACTGTTGTCATAAGATGGTAATCCACCCACAGTCCACCCATTGTATAATGAACCGCCGGGTAGATGCGCATCGGAGATTTATAAGGACTTTCACCTGCAATTTTCTCATACATATGAAAGAGGTTTCCATAACGAGCCGAAATCGCCTCTTCCCCATCACGTTCAATGGCATTTTTAAAGTCCAAGTAAACAGAAAGCCCTGTTGCACCCACGCCAAATCCATCATCACACGCTTTTTTAGCAGCACGAGATGCTACATCTCGAGGAACAAGATTTCCAAAGCTTGGATACCTGCGCTCAAGATAGTAGTCGCGATCCTCTTCAGGAATTTCACTTGGAGGACGTTTGTCCCCTTTGTTTTTAGGAACCCAAACCCGCCCATCATTTCTTAAGGATTCCGACATCAAAGTGAGTTTTGATTGATAATCCCCAGAGACAGGAATACAAGTTGGATGAATCTGTGTGTAGCAAGGGTTGGCAAAGAACGCGCCTTTTCTGTAAGCACGCCAAGCCGCCGTTACATTAGATGCCATTGCGTTTGTGGAAAGATAGAAAACATTTCCGTACCCACCAGTTGCTAAACAAACAGCATCTGCAATATGGGTTTCAAGCTCACCTGTTAAGAGATTTCGAACAATAATACCTCTTGCTTTGCCGTCATGAACAACAACATCCAACATCTCTCGACGATTGAAAAGCTCAACAGTTTTCTTACCAACCTGTCGCATAAGAGCCGAGTACGCTCCTAGCAACAATTGCTGACCTGTTTGCCCTCGCGCATAAAAAGTACGCTTCACCTGGGCACCACCAAAAGATCGATTGTCTAGATACCCACCGTATTCACGTGCAAATGGAACACCTTGAGCTACTGCCTGATCAATAATATTAACTGAAAGTTCAGCAAGTCGATAAACATTGGCTTCACGGGCACGAAAGTCACCGCCCTTAACAGTGTCGTAAAAAAGTCTATATACACTGTCACCGTCGTTTTGATAATTTTTAGCCGCATTGATCCCGCCTTGGGCTGCAATAGAATGCGCCCGCCTTGGAGAGTCTTGGATGCAAAATGATTTTACGTGGTAACCAAGTTCCGCCATACTTGCAGCACCAGCTGCGCCAGCAAGTCCCGTCCCAACCACAATGACTGTGTGTTTTCTTTTGTTATTTGGCGCAACGAGCTTCATATCAAATTTATGTTTCTGCCACAAAGTCTCTATTGAGCCGCTTGGAATTTTTGAATCAAGTTTGGTACTCATTTTATACAATTCCTTTTTTAAAATACAAAGTGAACATATATAGGTTGTGAAGCAAATCCGACTGCGATCAAAATACCATACAAAACACTGATTTTTTCTATGATCGGGGTGTATCTTGGGTGATTGATTCCAAGAGACTGTAGTGCCGAATAAACTCCATGAGATAAGTGAAAGCCAATCAAGATCACTGCAGCAACATAGCCCCATGTGTAAATTGGACTTTCAAATTTTTCTAACATCAACCGAAAAAGATCCCGTACCACAACCCCATCGTAAGACACTTCATAATACGCCCCATATTTAAAAGACCAAAGATGCAAGATAATGAATCCAAGAACAGCAATCCCCGTATACTTCATTGTTCGAGATGAGAGAGTGGCCTCTTTGTCCCCCGATTTTTTAACTACGTACCCTTGAGAACGCGCCTTACTTGCTTGGATGGAAACACGAATTCCATAAAACACGTGAGTTAAGAGTAAAAGAACAAGTCCAGCTTCTGCGACATAAATCGCAGGATTTGAGACAATGGCATGTCCATACTTGTTGTAGGTCTCGGACCCAACAAAAACCAAAAGGTTACCTGCCATGTGGCTTAAGGCAAAGAGCCCCCAACCCAAACCACTTAAGGCCATTAACTTCTTTTGACCGACAGACGAAAATAGATAGGTCACCAAACGACTCATATGAACTCCACGGATGCATGGCGATTTTCAATACACTTTCATTGTTTTACCTCTAGTCCTTCCTTCTATCAATGGGTCCTCTGAATAACCGGATGTTAACAATGCGCAATAAACACGGATTGCGTGAAATGTTATCAAGTGACCCAGACTTAGCTTTCACGATAGGAGTAGGTTGTCGCAAAAACTACACAGAAGGAGAATTTATGAAATGGATCGCCTTTTTCACAGTACTGGTTTCGGCCACCTGGGCCCATTCTGCTATTACAGACAACACTTTTCGAAACAGCAATGACTATTATGTTTGGGGCGCTTTGGGCTTTGTAAACACTGGGGCTCACACTATCAATAATGGAGATGGCACATCTAGGTCTGCCAATATCAGTGGCTTGGTCGCACTTGGGGCTGATTTTGAGTACATGTTAGATTACGACTTAGGGCTAGCTGGAACACTCCGCTATTACTCCACCTCTGAAGACATTGAAGATGGGGAAAAACTCAGCCTAAGTGTTTTTAGCCTTGGTGCTCAAACACGTTTTCACTTTCCCCATAAAGCTTGGGATCTCTATCTAGCACCAGGTTTAAGTTTCACTTCTGCATCGATCAAGTATGATGACGACAAATCAGAAGCTGGTCTAACAATTACACCTACAATCACTCTAGGCATTGCACTTGCCATCACTGAAACAATTGTTGTGGGTGTAGAAAATCACCGTATCATTGGACTTGGCACTGTTATGAATGGTGAGATCATTAGCGACTACATGCTCAAAGGCCGCTTCACCTTCTAAAGGTGCCAGGCATATCCTGCGGATGCAGCCGGCCATAAAACAACCGACTGCACCCTCTTGATACACATAAGATGTAGACTAAGAACTTTGCTGGGAGAAAATAAATGATAAAATTGTCGATGATTTTTAGTATTTTGTTTGGAATGAACCTTGCCCTGGCGAATTACTCTGTTAAGCCAGGCCTTTGGGAGTATTCTGTTGCAGGAAATGTAAACGGCCAGAATATTAATATCCAAGAGCAAATGAAAACCGCAATGGCCAACCTCACTCCAGAGCAACGCAAAAAAGTGCAAGAGATGATGGGAGGATCTGGAGCAAACCTCTCAAATGGCAAAATGCAAGTGTGCTTAACAAAAGAGATGATTTCAGAAAATCAAATGTACCCTCAGCCAAATTCAACTGGAGGAAGCAAGAAAGACGACAACTGTGACTTCAAAACCAAAAAGAAAACCAGCAGAACCTTTAGTGGTTCATTTACATGTAAAGACGGAAGCCGTGGTGACGTGGATTGGACAATGACAAGCAACACGAGCTATAGAGGAACTGTCAACTCTATCACCGATGGAAATCGCAGTACAATGAACTACACTGCAAAGTATATTTCTTCAAATTGCAAATAGACTCAAAAAAAACAAGCGACACCTAAAACACATCTGGATTTAATAAGTGGTAACTCGTATCCCACCTTCCCCTGAAAAGGGTGTTGTCACTTGAAAAGAACAACTCCGGATAGCGATCTGCTATTTTAAGAATTTCATCTAGTGTAAAAATATGAACATAAAATGTTTTAAGGGCCGAACGTGACCACCAGTCAGCTCCAACTGCTTCAAGGGGCAAACCTGGTTCTGAGTCCGGGTTAGGAGCCATTGCAGTTTTCTCCCCGCCCCATTTTTCCAACTCCTTTGAAAGGAAATCACTGAAGGTCGTAAAAGCAAAACGAACACCTCCATTATACATACGTTTCACTTCATTTTTTATCGAAGTTTTCTCAGAATTATTTATTGCCGCTCTTGAGGCTGAGTGCACCACTGCTCCCAAAATCACTTTAAGAACATATTGATCGTCTTCACGCGCCTCTGATTCACTTAAGTTTGAAATTTCAACCGCATTTTGAGGCAGAACAATTGGATTGGAAGACAAGTGATCTGTGACATCTAAATATCGTCTGTCATCAAATGCATGCAGTTGATGACCATATTTCAAAAGAAGCATTGTAGCTTCCCGAGTTTGATCAAGATCCAACCCTCTCTTCACTCCGTTAAAATAAAAAAGATTTTCAGCAGAAGATGTGAGATCACGAATCACAATAGGAGAATTTTGAATTCTTCCATCCAAGTTCAAATCCAACTCTGACCAAACTATACGTTTGTGCTCAATAAACATTTGATAAGCTTCAAGTTCTGTTAACTTTCCATTAGAAATTTGAATCAAATTGCGAATAAGAGTGGAATGCTCAGTAATAGTGTATGTCTCAAGTACTTGACGAAGCGGAACAAGAAAAAGTGTGTTGTCTTGGTCTTCCCAATTTTGAGGAAATACTGTCCCTGGATGTCTTTGCAAATAAAGTCTTGTATTGGCCTTACTCAGTGAGTGAAACATGACATAAGCCTCATCAAGATTCCCTCCCATAGCAAGAAGTTCATAATAATTGAGAAAAGCATTGGCAGCAAAGAGAGGCTTGAGCTCATTTGGGTTATACTGAGCTGCACGTCCCCACTCCCAGACATACTTGTACTTAGATCGATCCATATGTTTTTGACTTACAGTTTTCCACCTATCTTCCAGTTCCCATGGAAGCTTTGTTGGAAGGATCATTCCACTACGAGTGTCGATCTTTTGCCCTGCAACAGAATAGATTGTTGCTGACCTTAGAGGCACTTTATCCCTTTTAGGACCTTCTGACATTCCTGCACTTTCATATCGATCCAGAGAAAACCCTAATATTTCTTCAAAAGAAGAACTCTGGCTGTACTCCCAAAACTTTATCTGCTCAGGTTCAATCCCCAATTCTTCATATTTCCGTGCCTGCTGTTTTGTTAAATACCCGGTTTCAACCATTCGCTTGAGAGCAAACCTCATCTGTACAAGTAGTTTAGCACACGCATTGACTGTACGAGTGGTCACCCCCTTGTTGGTACGTGTGTAAGTTGAACCTTCTTTCTTCCAATTTACGGTGGTGTAAGTTTCTCCACTTCCAGGGTCTTTGTGATAGACCGTCAGAGTGATCTCGGATGCATTTCCCACATTTGCAAATGACAAAAAGGCGATGATCGTCGCTACTGTCAATGTTTTACACAAATGAGACAATGTAAGTGGCATTTCTCGTCCTTTCTACGTTTGAAAATCAACCTTGTCCCTACAGTGCAATTTTGATCCCAAAAAGAAAGGAAAACATCCATGTCGTCCGTCAAAATCGAGATTATTCTTTTTTTCCAATTTTACGAAATGCCGTCTCAGCAGACTCTACGCTGAGTTTATTAAGAAGCTCAACATCCACAAATGCTGTAGCACCAACAGACTCCTCCGCAACCTCTCCATCGATATTTCCATCAAACCAAATGGGGTTAGGATGACCTCTCTTATAAAGATAAAAACTCACTCTAGCTTGGGGTTTTCGAGATCCAATGCCCATGATTGTAAAAGACTTCAAATGGACGTTCACCCGTACTGCTACAATTGCATCCACACCAAGAGCTTGAATCAACTTGTCTCTCCCACCCTCTCCAAGGATTCTCGGAGAATCAATATCCATGATTTGAGGAGCTCCATATCTCAGTCGACCTGATCCCATAGGGCTCTTGTTCTGAAAGCCTTCCATCGTATCTTTGTATGCAGATCTGTAGCCTGAATTGCTTTGAACTCTTTTGATATCCAAAACCTTCCAGCCCATATTCTTACTTAGGTTCTTTCTCAAGGAATTGTACATTTGAGTCACATGGCTTGAGGGCTGGCTCAAAAGACCACCCACCTGTATAGCTGAAGTTGGTTGATCTGCAGATATAGCAACAATTGCAACCTTTTTGACTTCACTAACAAGAGCTTCGTCTTTTTGCGCCACCAGGGATGCACACCCAGTAAGCATAAATATCAACAATATCCATCTCATTCTTTCCTCCTCCAAAAAATAAGTTTGCATTCCCTATTCGCCCTTTGTCTGGGACAAACATCTGTCTGAATGATTTTGTGAGGTATAGCTTAATTTTAATTTAATTAAAAATTTTTGAATTAAATTAAAAATTATTCATATTTTATTAAAATTATGCTATATTTATTTCAAAGGAGAAATCACCACCTATGGCTACTCAACACATCAAAACCCAACTCATTCTTTCGGCCATAAATGTTTATTCCAAAAATGGAGTTGCCAATACAAAACTCAAACAGATCGCCATGGGTGCAGACGCAGAACCCTCTCATTTAAAATATCACTTCCCAAAAGCAAACGACTTGTTGATTGCTGTGTTCCAGTATCTGCTTGAAGACTTAAAGAAATGGTCCCTCAAGGCGATAGAAAAAGGGAAAGGTTCTCCGAGAAAATCCCTACACTTTTATTTGGGCGCTCCCATTGATTGGGCGCAAAAAAAGAAAAGCTACTTTTCACTATGGATGTATTTTTATCATATGTCGGCCCACAACAAGAGCGTACGTCAAATCAACAACGAAATACGAACTGTGGGACGAGATCGAATTCGACTATTGATTTATGATGTGATTCAGAAGGAAAAACTCTCACCAGAACTTCCTGTCGCTGAAATCGCCACAATGGTACAGGCTCACATCACTGGGTTTACAGTACTAATGGGAACAGAGGATCACATCAGTGCCACAGAGGCCAAGCGAGGCTTAATACAGTCTGTTGATCAGTTACTCACTTAACCTGCACTCTCTCTTCATCTACCCTGTTTTATTTAATTGAATATACTATATATTGTTTTTCACGAAATCTAAACTCATCGTCCAAGAGCTTTCCCATAAGAATTTTAGCAAGTGGGGCTTCAACCCCAATGGTCGTAACAGATTGATCGTTATAGAAGACAGACACTCCCCCAACAGGGAGCAAAAACAAAGTCTTCTCACTCTCTTCTTCATCAATAAGGCAAACAAGTGCACCAACTTCAATTTTATCACCAGATTCAAACGACTTGAGCTTAATGTTATTTAATTTGAACAGAGATTCCTCGATTTCCACAGCGCGTTTAGCCTGAGCTCCAGCATAGTATGAAGCCTCAAGCCCTCTAGTGTCGTATTTATTTTCAGCTTTTGACTCTTCACTTGTGGAAGCCTCTTTGGCTTCAAGGGCTGCCGCCACTAAAACTTGGCGGTTTTTTTCTAACTCTTCAAGAACCAATTTGAGAATATTTGCTTTGTTCATATTTAAAACCTACAACCAAACTTCCTCGTACAACACAAATTTCAAACAGCTCTTTTATTCTCAATCACTCTCCGCGTAGAGAACATTCCGTCGGGAGCAGCAAGCTTATCTTGCTTCAAAAATATGTATGTCAATTCTATGAAGAACTTCAAATGACTCACCTGCTATTTGAGATAGCAAATTGTCCAAATCCTCCTCAAACTTTACCAACTCACCATCGTTCATCACCACCCCAACACCTCTACAAGCTTTCATTCTCCCTTTCCAACTCTCTGGAGTAAATGAAATTGGCTCATCATACACAATCAGTTTACGAACCTTAAAATGTCCCTCAGCCCATACAGGAAGTTCTGGAACTTCCCCCTTATAGCCTGCAGCTGACCAATCAGGATTGTGTTTTAAAATAAGTTCTTCTGTTTTTCCTGCTACAAGATCCTCAAATGGAAGCCAACAAAAGTGTGAAGTCAAAAACACCCCCTCAGTCTTTAAAAGTCGCTTAACCTCACTTATGGTTTTAAGTTTGTCAAAATACAGCCAACACTGATTGGCCGTGATTCCATCAAATGATTGATCCGGTAAATTGACCTCATTGGCATCAGAAACCATGAAGTCAGCAGAAACTCCATCTCTTTGAGCCAAAATCTTAGCCATCTGAATTTGATTTTCAGATATATCAACACCTGTAATTTGAGCTCCCTGACTTGCAAAGCGCCTTGCTAACACACCTGTACCAGTACCCAAGTCTAAAATTTTCTGACCACTTAAACCTATTCCTTCTTCTTTGAGTTTTTTATAAAAACTATCCGGCGGACCTGGACGATACCTGGCATACTCTTCAGAAGTTTTTCCCCAATCTATAATTTTATTTCCATCAATGGACCCAAGTTTATGCATGACAGAACTATACTACTATTTTAAGTCCAACGTCATCAAGCAACTTGCAGCACCTAAGACACACATAAATGAACAGGTGGGTAACCACTTCCCGTCGTGGCGCTTTAGGTTTCGAATAAGATTTCTCCTAACAAGATGAAACGAGTTCCTGAGAGTGCGCGTGCCCATCTTGGTGAGCGCCGCAGCCTCGAAGGATGTTTGAGCTTTCATCTTGTTGGGAGAAATCTTATCCGAAACCTAAAGAGCTTAAATCTTATTTAGCTCGAGGTCCCAGTTGTCGAGGAGTTCGACAAACCAATTCACTGGTTTTTCAAAGCGAACACCCACTTCATGGTGCGAGCCTTTCCAAACCATTTCACCCTCAAGTTGAATTGTATAATCACCTGTACCAGGTTGTTCCACAAAAACGGTAATGGTTTTACCTGCGTGATCACTTAAGGAAGCATCCGTCTTTAAACCAACACCACCTGCTGAAACCGAGTAAATCACCGCTTCATGCACTTCACCACCCACATACACACGAGCTTTTGAGTCCACACCATATCTCTGATGCTGTCTTCGTTTTTGTGGATCCACATATCTTTGCCTCATATACATCCAAAGAAGAATTGGAATCAAAAGAGCAAATCCAATTGCCATAGACTTACCTGTAGGCGGCCCTCGACGTGTGCCAGATCGACTTGCCACATCTGAGGCAAGTTTTATAATCCCGCACCCACTACCACCACCACTTGCAATGGAACTAGCAAGCTCACGATCATCACTGGATGGGTAGATCACATACTTAGGTTGACTTGGGTCCACAGTAGCAGCTTTTGCTGTTGCAACTGAACTCATAGAGTTCAACCTTCTGTTCCCCTGAATTTTATTGTTGAGATCACCTTCGACATCAGCTGATTGTAAAATAATATTACGAAGCTGATAGCCTGTCATATTGGGTTGTTCATTCACCATCATAGCAGCCACACCCGCAACAAGAGGAGTGGCCATACTTGTTCCAGACATCTGAGAATACTCATTATTTAAATATGCGCTCAAAACCCAAACACCGGGAGCTGCAATATGCACAGAACCTGATCCGTAATTTGAAAAACTGGCTAGATAATCATTATCCGTAGAGGCACCAACAGAGATCACGTTTGGCACAGGATAACTTGCTGGATAAAGAGGTGAAGAGTCCACATTGGTACTATAGTTCCCTGAAGCTGCAACAAAAAGGGTTTTTGCATTGTAACTATAAGCAATCGCTTCATGAAGAGCTTGAGAGTAGTTCCCCCCACCCCAAGAGTTATTTAAAACTTTTGCTCCATTTTGTACGGCATAGTAAATCGCCTTGATTGCATCTGCTGTCGTCCCTAGGCCATTGCAATCTAAAAATTTAAGCGGCATGATTTTTATAACTGGCGTATCAAGTGGATCGGCAAAAAGATACTGTGTCGTACCCCTCACAATCCCAGCCACATGAGTTCCATGTCCATCACAGTCATTTGGATAGTTATTATTGGAAACAAAGTTCCAACCATTCACATCATCTACAAAACCATTACCATCATCATCAATACCGTTATTTGCAATCTCACCTGGATTTTCCCAAAGAGCGTCAACAATTGCATCGTGAGAAAGCTCCACACCAGTGTCAATAATAGCAACCACAGGAAGATTTGCTTGATCCACTTCATCCCAGCCCTCTTCACCCATAATGTCAGCAGCTGTTAAACCAAATCCTGATGCAAAACCTAGTACTTCAGTTTTCGTATAGGCTTGTGACCCTTCGACTTCCGTTTTACTTAATATATAATTGGGCTCCACGTATTCCACATTTGGATCGCTCAAAAGCTCTGACATCATTTCATGTGTGGATTGACCGTCCTGTCCTTTATATTGTTGCATTTTAAGACTATTGAAAGACTTCTGAAGTTTCATTCGCTTTCCAGCTTTTTGTCTGACTTTCATGCTAGATGCTGAAAGACCAGGGCGAAACTTAACAATCACCTCGCCTTCAACAAATGCCTGTGATGCAAAACCCTGAGCTGAAAATAAGCCTATCCCTACCAGAAGAACCGAAGCTCTCATTACGTCCCACAACCTATCACTTCTTTTACCCATGAAACCCTATCGGACCAAAGGCCAAAAGAATTTAGCCAAAAGTTGAGGTTTCCTGTCTCAAAATGAGAAAAAAAGAGTGGAGTTATTTAAATCACTTAGAAAAGAAATTTTCGAAGTGAGACACTTGAAACAAGCCCCAAAGCCACCATAGTTGGAAGCAAATTAGACCCTCCATAGGAAAGCAAAGGAAGAGGGATCCCCACAATTGGGAGCAATCCTATGACCATCCCTATATTCACAAACATATGCCAAAACACGAGTGCCAACCCCCCAACAGCCAGCAGGGCTCCCGTTTTGTCCCTTGCCTGTGTCCCAGTTCGGATCCCTAAGAAAAAAAGAATAAAATAAAGTCCAAGAGTGGTCATACTTCCAATAAAACCATGCTCTTCACTTAAAACACTAAATATAAAATCTGTATGTCTTTCAGGTAAAAATTCAAGCTGAGATTGTGTTCCCTTTCTAAAACCTTTGCCCAAAATTTTACCACTACCAACAGCAATAATAGATTGATTGGAGTTATATCCAGCCCCACGTGGATCACGAGAAGGGTCTAAAAACGTAAGTACCCGGTTTTTTTGATAGGGTTTCATTCCAAACTGCCAAGCAAGAGGAAGCGCTACAAGAAATGTAACAAGGGCTCCAATCAAGAGCTTCTTCTTTACCCCCACAAACAAGATCATCGAAAAAGCGATTGCAAAGAACATCAACGCGGTCCCAAGATCTGGCTGCTTCACAGTCATAATAAAAGGAATTGCTGTAAGTGTAAGTGGCCAAACAAGTTGCTTGATACCCAGCCCCCCAGGAGAAGAAACCTTAGAAAGAGTGCGCGCCAATACAATAACAAGAATAACCTTCATAGTTTCTGAGGGTTGATAGTGAAAAAAGCCAAGATCCAACCAACGCTTAGAACCATAAATGGATTTTCCTAAAAAAGGCACTGCAGCAAGAGCAATAAGGTTTACAACAAAAAAGAGATAAGCTGCCCGTGTCCAAATTTTATAATCCACAAATGTAACGACCATAAAGAGCGTCCAACCAATGCCAATCCATACTGTTTGAACAAGAAATCTCTGACTCAGTCCCGTAGCAGCAGCTCCATGAGTGGCACTGTACAAGTTGATCAAGCCAATAATGTTAAGTGCAATCACAACAAGGACAAAGTTGACATCCAGTCGTTTTAAACCCGAACGATCTTCAAGTTGAAATGCCTCATTCATCTTGAACCTCAATCTCTTTTATAACTGCCACTCTCTTTTTCTTTAGAAGCTCTGGTCGATACTTCTCTATATAAGAACGAATCACATCTCGAACAACAGGAGCCCCTCCCCCAGAGCCCGAACAAGAATGTTCTGCTAAAACGGCCACTGTGATCTCTGGGTTTTTGTAAGGCGCATACCCCACAAACCACCCATGATGCCTAAGTTGTATAGGGCGCGTTTTACACTTCACATACACCTGATCCGGAGCAAGACTTATAATTTGTGTGGTTCCCGATTTACCCGAAAGCTCAACACCTGGGATTTTATACCACTTTGCTGTTCCACGCTCTCCATTGGAAACAGACCATAAACCCTTACGTACAATTTCATAGTTTTGGGGATCAATTTGAACTTCTGTATTCAACTTGTTTGTAGGATTACGACTCAACTCCGGTTCCATCTGTTTTACAACTTGTCCATCCACATTCAAAATTTTGTCGATAAAGTAAGGCTTGTAATATGGGCCGCCATTTGCAATTCCAGAAAAAGTCATCGCAAGCTGAAGAGGCGTTGTTAAAATAAAGCCCTGTCCGATAGCATTACTCAAATTCTCACCAGGCTGCCACTCTTCTCCAAATCGTTTCTTCTTCCAATCTGTATCCGGTATAAGACCTGGCACTTCGTTTTTAAACTTGATCCCTGTAAGTGAGCCCATCCCCAAAGCACGTGCATACTTTGCGATCTTGTTGATACCAAGGGCAATTCCCATTTTAAAGAAGAAGACATTGCACGATCTCTCAAGCGCTTGGACAATACTCACATTGCCATGACCACCTCGCGCGTGACAGTGATAAGTTCGTCTTCCAAATCTTAAATACCCAGGACAAAAATGAGTCGTATTTATATCAATCACCTTTTCTTGAAGAGCTGCAAGTGCAACAATTGCCTTAAATGTCGACCCTGGAGCATGGTGATCTTGAATCACTTTATTTCTTAGGGGCTTAAAGGGATCATTGATAAGTTTGACCCATTCATCATGTGGGATTTTTGGCCAAAAGTGAGATGGATCAAATGAAGGCGAACTCACCCAGGCTAAAATTTTACCTGTTTTATTTTCAATGGCAACCAAACCACCAATGCGTTCTGTACCTACAAATGCATTGTATGCTGCTTCTTGTATGTCTCGATCAATTGTAAGGATCATGGACTTACCAGGCTCTGAATCCTGAAGCTGTTGAAAGTTTTGAAAAATATCAGGAACCTCAAGCTGTGCCTCTCGACCAAAAGCATCCACTTGGACATAAGACGTTCCATCTCTCCCTCTTAAGGTTTCATCATAAAAAGATTCTATTCCATTTTGGCCAATCAAATCACCTTGCTCAAATCGCTCTTCCGGCACTCGATCTTCATTGAATTTTTTCAACTGTCTTTTTGTAATTTCACCAACATAACCAAAAAGCTGAGCTCCATTTTCTTTCAAAAGATAAGTTCTTTTTATTGGCATTGTAATTCGAAGACCAGGATGATTGAGCCGGATACGTTCAATACGAGCAACTTCATCGCGGGTCAGATTTTTTTTAATAATCACAGGTTTAAATGCACCGTCTTTCCTCTTGCCTTGCTTGACCATCTTAACGATAGATTTTGCCTCAACTCCAAGTATCTCACTGACAATCTTTGCTGTTTCATCCAAAGTTTTTTGAGAATACTGAGGTGTAATGACAACATCAAAACCAGGTTGGTTGTCCACAAGAACACGCCCCTCACGATCTAAAATCATCCCACGAGGTGCTGGAACCTTTTGACGTTTGATTCGATTTTCTTCTGACCAAAATCGATACTCAGTTCCTCGAAACAACTGCAAATACCAAAGTCGAATTCCAAATATAACAAACGTCACAGCAACTGCGATGTAAAGAAGCTTAAATCGCTCTGAATAATCTTTGACCTGCTCCTCAGGGTTGGAAAGATAACTCACACAACATCCAATTCAGTAAGAACTGACGTACGATTTGTTAAACTATCCATCATTTGCATTGCAACATGCAGGATTGGTCCAACCACAGGCGCCCATAAAATTTGAATCAACCAAGCCAGCCAATAGGGAGAGGGTGCAGGATTTTCTTCCATAAAAATTGAAATCAAGTAAAAAGAAAGATGAAATACCGAAATCGAAGCTGCATAAATTCCAGAAAAATACTGCCAACCTGGCCAAAAAATCCGATCTCGAACAGCACGAACTCCCAAAACTACAACAAACTGAGTGAGCAACATAAAACCAATAGGGACATTTGAAAAACTCGAGATAAGAAACGAAACAGTATAGATCCACAAAACTGATTCTACAAAACTTCGATGCAAGCCAATGTAAACGACAATTGCAAGGTACAGATTGGGTGCACTTTCAGCATCAAAGATTTGAGAAAAGAATGAACTCTGAGTCGCACAGACAAAAAAGATAAGTGCTACATATCCAAGTATATGCATGAGAAGCAGACGTCTCTCAATCACCTTCGCTCCGCGCCCCAATTTTTAATTCGTTTGTATTAAGAACCACAAAAACCTCTTCAATATGAAAAGGATCAATGATGGGTTCCACTTCTACTTTTTGAGTAATGCCGTAGCTTTTCTTCTCAACACTGATCACTCGCCCAAGCGGGTATCCTTTGGGATATATGTTATCAATTCCAGAAGTTACAATAAGATCCCCTTTTTGAACGTCATCAGATCTCTGTAAGTATTTAAGCTGAACTGTAGATCTTTTCCCAACAATCACTCCACGAGCACGTGATCTTTGAACGACAGAATCAATTGCAGAAAATCGATCTGTCAAAACAAGTACGCTTGAAAATCCCTCTTCCGTACTCAACACAGCTCCAACCGCCCCAGCTGGAGTCACGACAGCTTGGCCAGCTTTCACACCATCATTTCGACCTTTGCCAATCCGAATTGTGGAACGCCCTAAACCAAATGTGAGATCATAGCCAATCACACGAGCAGGCAAAAGGTCCATTTCTGAGTCATTCTTAAAGTTAAGCAATTGTTCAAGACGTTCATTCTCAATTTGTATTTCCCTAAGTGCTGCAAGTCTTGCCCGAATCGAAGCCACTTCACCTCGAAGCTCTCTGTTCTCTTTTTTTACGCCAATAAGATTCAAATAAAGAGAAACTGTGCTTCGAATCCCCTGGCTGAAAGAAGTATAACCACCCTGAACAGCTCCTCCGACAAATACCACAGGCTTCATATACCAAGGAGTTTCCCCAGGCTTACGCTCCACGTTAATGCTGATTAGAGGAAGAGCAATGACAAATAGAATCAATATAAGTTTCCTAAAATCGAATCTAAGTCCGCCCAAAGTTTTCTCCCAAACAAGTTGCCGTATAAAACAATACGAAAAGCGTATCAGAGACAATCTCTAATTCCAATAATCTCCTTGATCTAGAGTGCAAAAAGGGCTCAAATGAGCGGCATTATAAAAGAGGTTCTCCCATGGCTAGAAAAATTGGTGTCTTTGTTCTTTTTGGTTTGATCGTTTTCGTATTTGTTTTCATGGGGGTCTTTGATCTTTCCCCAACAGGGTCTGGCTACGCCGCCCGTGTGAATCGGGAAATCATTACTATAAAGGACTACAGAGCTGCCGCTCAAAGAATGCTCCAGTTCTACTCCAACTTAATGGGGCAAGGCCGTGCACTCCCTTCTGAACAACAACAAGCTATTCAGATGAGAGCCCTTGAGCAGTTGATTTCTAGAGAAGCCTCTCTTCAAGAAGCGGAAGAAGAGGGAATACGCGTTGCGCCAGAGGAGATCCGCGACAATATTCTTGAAATCAAAGCTTTTCAAAAAGACGGTCGCTTTCAAAGAAGTCTTTATGAGTCTTTACTTAAAAACAACCGCCTTTCTGTTTCCGAATTTGAAGAAAGTATTGCAAAAGACGTCAAACTTCAGAAGCTTCAAACTCTTTTTGAAAATGCACTCAAACCAACTGCTATAGAAGTCGAACGTGAATGGAGTGACCAAAACACAAAGTTGGTTGTTCGCTATCTAAAGATCAATGAAGCCGCAGCCGCAAAGAGCTTGAATATATCAAAAGCAGACGTCGATCGTTACCTAAGCGTTGAAGAAAACAAAAAATCCATCAAAGACAAATATGAAGTTCAAAAAGATCGTTTTACAAAACCTGAAGAAGTTCGAGCCCGTCACATCTTGGTTAAAGCCACTCAAGGTGATGAAAAATCATTTGAAACAGCTCTTGAAAAAATCAAAGCAATTGAGAAGCGACTTCAAAGTGAGGATTTTGCAAAAGTCGCTTCTGAAACCAGTGATGATCCGGGGTCAAAAGCAAAGGGAGGGGATCTTGGATTTTTCACAAAAGGTCGAATGGTTCCTGAATTTGAAAAAATCGCCTTTGAAGGTGAACCTGGGAAAATCAGCGCTCCGGTTCGAACAAACTTTGGCTACCACTTGATTCGAGTTGAAGAAAAAAGACCTGAAAAAGTAACACCCTTTGAAGAAGCCAAAATCGAGTTAGCAAAAGAAGAAGTCTCAAATGATGTCTTTGATAAGCAGATCGAAGAACTCAATGCAGCTCTTCAAAACAACAACAAAACAAAAGCCACTCAGATTGCAAAAAACTTAGGAACCAAGTGGGAAGAGACAGCAGAGTTTGCACTCTCTGTTAGCACAATTCCAAAAGCTCAAATTGGCGGGAAGGCCCTTGCCGCAGTTTCACAACTCACGAAAGAATCCCCTTTAACTGCAAGCCTTATTAAAGAAAACAATACCTTTTTTGCAGCAGAACTCGTAAAGAGAATAGATCCAAAAACTGAAGAACGTGATCTCAAAAAAGTGAGTGATCAATTGAAGAGCAATCGATTTAGAGATTCTTTTGCAAGTTGGTCTGAGAAGATTCGAGAAAAGTCGAAAGTTGAAATCAACTCTCAACTTTTCAGAAATTAAAGGGTCTGTTGCCACTTCATCTAGCTGTGAAAAACCCGAGGGATTTGATTTCCTCTAAATATGCTAGATATGTTTTTCAACTATAGCTTTGATATTTTCTTTCGGATGATTTCCAACAATCTGATCCACCTCTTGGCCATCTTTAAAAACAATCAAAGTTGGAATTCCACGTACCCCGTATTTTGCAGGGGTGTCTGGGTTTTCATCAATATTGATCTTTGCAACTGTCATCTTTCCATCAAGCTCACTTGAAAGTTCTTCAAGTTTAGGAGCCAACGCTCGACATGGTCCACACCACTCTGCCCAGAAATCCACAAGCACAGGGCCATTTGCCTTCAATACGTCTGTCTCAAATGATCCATCCGTCACACTTTTGGTACTCATTTTCACTCCTTCAAAAGAATTCTTTGATAATCTGTTCTCACTAAAGTTGAGCACAAGCTCCCCTCTGTCAACTCTCTGCCTCATTAGGATATCGCGTCACCCCCCTACAACGAAAGGACATAATATCTATCAGAGAATAGCTGGGGCCTATCCTCTGTAGACCCCGCAAGACTTAGGTCGATTTGGCCCTTTCATCCATTAAGCGCCCCAGTTTGAATTCCGATAGTTATTTTGAGGAATTACGGCGAAAAACTATGGATAAGAAAGACATTAAAATCCTGATCGTTGAAGACGACAAAAGCTTTGGTTCAGCACTTGCTGAAGCAATCAGCATTGCGGGTTACAAGGCTATCCATGTGACAAAACCTGATGACGCAATCAATTCCTTTAAAATTCAAGACATACACGCAATGGTTTTTGACTGCCTTCTACCTTCGAAATCCGGAGTTGATCTTGCCGCAGAACTTCGAGCCCAAGGGGCCACCTGTCCTATGTTTTTTATGAGTGCCATCTACAAAGACAAAGCATTCATGAAAGATGCAATTCAAAAAACAGGTGCTCTCGGTTTTTTAACAAAACCATTTGATTTGAACGATCTTGTTGAAAAGCTCAACACCACACTCAGTGATTCATTTGGGGGTACAACAGAACCACTTCACGCCTTGCTTGAAAAAGATAACTCCACACCTGGTGAACGCATTCAGGCAATAAATCAAACTGAAATTCTCAGCGGCCGTGAATTGCCGTTTGTCTTAAACTTGTTACTACACCCTTCCATATCAGGTGTTTTAAAACTCAAAGACGAATCTTCAAAAGAATCTGAAGTTCACTTTCTCAATGAAAATATTGTGAGCGCAGACGTGAAAGATCCAAAATCTTTTTTTGGAGCAATACTTGTCGACAAAAACTTTGTTGATCCTGGAGAGCTAGAAATGGTTCTTGCTAAACCAAGCGACAAACGTGTAGGAGAAAGACTTGTTGAGGAAAACCTTATCAGCCCACACACAATTGAAATTGTAAATTCAGAACAAATGGGAATTCGACTCAGCAAACTCGTTGGCGATACATCTTATGAAGTGAGCTTTGAAACAGCATCTGTCAGAAGTTCACAAGCTTTTATTGATCGCAATCGCTTATCTCGATTTATAAGCGACTGGGTTGCTTCAAAGTACACTTTAAAATTTTTAAAAAACCACTATCTTCCCAGAGAAGAACTGCTCTTGATTCGAACACCGCTTTTTGATGAGTATCCATCTGTTTTTCTTTTACCTCCTCTTGCACACCTACCAAAGTTGATTGAGTCAATTAAAACCAGCTCTCAGTCTCTCACTCAACTTTTGCACTCAGGACTGGCCTCAGAAGAGGAAATTTACTCTGCAATACACCTCCTCACGCTCACAGGTCTCATTGCTTTTGATAGAACACAAAAAACCGAAGATTTTGATGTTATGATAAAGCGTTTGAAAAAAATTGAAACGGAGATGGAAGAACAAAATCTTTTTGATATTTTAGGGATTACTCCAAAGGCAAGAGCTGCTGAAGTCAAAAAATCCTACCATGAACTTGCCAAAGTCTTTCACCCAGATAAAGTTCCATCTGGCGCGCCGCAGGATCTTCGTGACATGGTCGATCGAGTGTTTACTCAAATGACAAGGGCCTATGAAACCCTAAATGACCCAAACACTCGAAGTATTTACCAGAAAGAACTGGAACAGGGACAGGCGGAATTCATACTTCAATCCGAAGGACTGTTAGAAGAGGGAAAAGCAGCACTCAAAGCAGGCCAGGCTAAAAAAGCTCATTCTCTTTTTCAAAAGGCGATTTCCCTTCGCCCTCCAACAGCAGAAATAACCCTTTATTCACTTTGGGCACGCATGCTCTGCCTTTCTTCTGCAGATGACAAGGTGAAAGAGTTAAAAGAAATCGAACATGGTTTAAATACGATTCCACCAGAAGAGCGGCACACTGCTATTTATTACTTTGTAAAAGGTTTTTTTCAAAAAAACCTTGGGAATGTCGACCTTGCAAAAAGAAATATGCAACAGGCACTTTCTCTGAATCACACTTTTATTGAAGCCAAGCGTGAACTCAATGTGCTCACACTTTCTGAAAACGGAAAAGTTGACATCTTAAAAAGCGATCTAAAAGATGTCATTGGACATTTATTTAAGAAAAAGAAAAAAACTGGATGAGCCATGAACGATAAGGTGAGCACAAAGTCCATATTGGTTGCAGAAGATGACGCTGAATTTCGCGAACTCTTGACTACAAAACTCGAAATGACTCTGGGGGCGGATCTTCAAATTATCCACGCTGTGAATGGAATGGAGGCAAGTGGAAGACTTCCTTATCAGGCATTTGACTGCATTGTGACAGATTTGAAGATGCCCGTAAAAGAAGGACAAGCTCTCGTCAAAACTGTCACTCAAAGTACTCTTAATGCAGCAACCCCCATCGTTGTTGTTACAGGAGAGCCTGACAATTCTTTAGAAAAAAAATACAAACAACTCAAGCAGTTTGAAAAACCATGTGACTTAGACGAAGTGATTGGCCACATAGAACAGCAATTGAAGCTAGGGCCAACAGACAAGAGAATCGCAGCAGCATTGCTAAATAATTTTGTAGCTGGAGTTGATGAGTTTTTTAACAAAACATTAAATATTCTTTTTCAAGGACTTCCACCCTTTCCAAAACCTTCTGGAACTCCGATCACTGGAGATGTATTTCAAATTTACAATATTAGAAGTGGCACAGCCAGAGCCCGCTTCGTAGTAGGATACGATAAGGGTGTCATCAATAAAATCGGAGCACAAGTCGGGCAAGAAACGCCAAACTATGAGAAACTCACAAGTGCTGCAGGAAAAGTGATTTACGAGAGGCTCACTCGGAAAAGTAAAATCAATGCAGAAGTCGAACTCACAGAAGGGGGGTTCTTCACTCATGAAAATGACAAGCAAACAAAGTTTTTTGGCGGAATAAAAGGTATTGTTATTCCTCTTGGCAGCGAGTGTGGAAATATCCACATTCATGTTTTCTGGTAAAAGGTTTACCTTCTTTTATTTCTTTCGAAAAAGAGCACGCACAAAGTCTTTTTTCTTTTCATCCAATTCTTCAAGATCCTTGCCACCAGCCTCACTTCGGATTTTCTTTGTCCATTCTTGAACACGCTTTTTATCAAGACGCTCCACTTTAGGTTTAGGAATAGACTGTAGATATTGGCTATATCGCTCTTCACGAGAAACTCCAGAGTGGTTGGATTTACTCATATCTGGCTTCTCATCACTTGAGACCAGTGTCCCATCTTCTTCATTCAGAACTTTACCACTCACTTTTTCAGTATGAGAGACTTCGGGAGACTTTCGTTCTCCAGACTCACTTGAACTATGATCTTTAAAGAGGCCAAGTTTTTCAAATTTATCTACCATTGCCTGTGGGTCCTCCCCAGACAAGTGCGCAAGAGCCCCAATCAAATGCTTGGGGTGAAAGGGACTCTGAAGCGCTCCATCAGCTCCCATGTCTTCAAGCTCTTCTTGGGTTGGCTCTGTTCCACGAAAAAGAATCAAAAGCGACGCTCCCGAGCCAGAAAGTTTTTCAGAAATAGGTTTTGGGTGAATTTTACTCCCATAAGCTGACACCAAAGCAATATTGGGTCGAAAACTGAGTATCTTATCTGACACCCCAATCTCAGACTTTAACCCCAAACAGTCGTATCCAATCTTCTTTAAAAGGGTCTCAGCAAAAATCAACTCGTTGTAGTCTTCAATCAAGAGGAGTATCCGTTTCACATCCTCATTATCCTTTCTCCAGCTCGGATTTGGCTACTCATCTCATGTCAGTACACGACATGGGTCTTAACACGGCGAGGCAAAACCCAAACACTTTCCAACGCACACCCTACCTGCTAGAACACTCGTGATGAAAATTAGCGGATTTACGATAGTAAGAAATGCAGAGCTCATGGGCTATCCAGTGCTTGAGTCCATTCGAAGCATTCTTCCTTTAGTTGATGAGTTTGTAATTGGTGTCGGCCAAAGCGAAGACAACACCAAAAAAATGATTGAGGATATCGGAGATCCAAGAATCAAAATTTTTGATAGCTATTGGGACCCCAAACCAAGTGGCGGTCAGATTTTGAGTGAAAAAACAAATGAGGCACTCAAGCGATGTGAAAACGACTGGTGCTTTTACTTACAGTGCGATGAAGTGATTCATGAAACCGATTTGATGCGAATCAAAACCTCAATACAGGAATACGACAACGACAAAGATGTACACGGATTGTTATTCCACTATATCCACTTTTATGGCTCCTACAATGTTATTGCAGAAGCTCGAAACTGGTACCGTAAAGAAGTACGTGTTGTGAGAAAGTCCTCAGGAATTCAAAGCTGGGGAGATGCTCAGGGATTCCGCGTAAATGGCGAAAAGCCCAAAGTCAAACCAACCAATGCATCTGTATTTCACTACGGTTGGGTCAAACCACCACAAAAAATGGGCCAGAAGAAAAAACTTTTGGATCAACTCTGGCACGGCAATAAAAAAGACAAAGAGAACGAAAACTTTCAATTTCAACTCCAATATGGGTTGAAGAATTTTTCAGGAAGACACCCCGCAGTCATGATGGAGCGTGTGAGAAAACAAGACTGGTCATTTGATCCAAAAAAGAAATGGCTCCAATGGAACATGAAAGATCTCAACTATTTTGCAAGTGATATATTTGAAAAAGTTTTTAAATTTCGAATTGGCGAATACAAGAATTATAGACTCTTAGAGTAAGGATGAAAAATGTCAAAAACTCGAACTGAAACAATTGAACTCCCAAAGAGAAAGTTTTCTGTCAAAACAGATTCAAGAGAAGTGCGAATTGGAACTGACGAAGGTTTGGCCTTGATTGCAGGTCCATGTGTAATAGACAGTGAAGAACTCGTCATGAAAACAGCAAAAGAACTTGTTCAAATTTGTGACAAACTGGAAATTCCACTCATTTTCAAAAGTTCTTATGAAAAAGACAATAGGGGAAGTGAAAAAAACTGGCGAGGCCCAATGGCCAGTGATGGCTTAAAGATTCTTGCAAAAGTCAGAAAGGAATTTGGTATTCCCGTACTGACAGACATTCATCGCACAGAAGATGTTGATATTGTGGCAGAACACGTAGATGTGATGCAAATCCCAGCTTACATGTGCCAACAAACCTCTCTTGCTATTGCCGTTGGCAACACAGGGCGCGCCATAAACGTAAAGAAAGGACAGTTCTTAGCACCAGAAAACTTAGACGGTGCCGTTAGTAAGATTCGATCCACTGGAAACGAAAACATTTTGCTCACAGAAAGAGGTGCATGTTTTGGATACAATCGGTTGGTTGCAGATTTGAGATCCATCCCAATCATGCAACAACTTGGAGTGCCTGCTGTGATTGATGCCACACATGTCGTTCGCTTATATGGCATATCAAGTGCTGACCCAGCTGGCGGTGAACCAAAATACGTTCCTCATTTGACTTTGGGGGCAGTCGCAGCCGGTGCTGATGCCATGTTTATTGAAACTCACCCAGACCCAATGACTGCAAAGTGTGATGCCGCCTCTCAACTCAATATTCAACATCTTGAAGGACTTTTGACTATGGCCAAAAGAGTTCGAGAGGCCATTGGCACACCTGAAAACGTGGGGACTTTCCAGGCCTAAGTTTACCTGCTACACTTTCTTCAGTGAAAGAGCTCTACCAAAATCGCCGTACAATCAATTATCTATTCATGGAGATGATTCCAAGCTTCCTCATGGGAGTTTTTGTATTTATTTTGATACTACTTATGTTTCAAGCGCTTCGGCTAACTGAGTTCATATTGGTCCATGGAGTTGGCTGGAAAGTTATTGGTCAAATTGCTCTTTATCTAAGTGTTAGTTTTTTACCTGCAATACTCCCCATGAGTTTGCTATTTGCCGTTTTGATGACTTACTCTCGCTTAAGCAATGATTCCGAAATTATAGCTCTTCGATCTGCTGGAATAAATATGATCTCTATCACACTACCAGCTTTTATCTTATCAGCACTTGTGGCCTTTTTAAGTCTTTACACACTTTTTAAAATTGGCCCTTGGGGAAATCGCCAGTTTGAAATACTAATCACCAAACTTGGTCATCAAAAAGCCGCCTCTCAAATTCGAGAAGGAACATTTTCTGAAGGCTTTTTTGATCTTGTGATTTATGCAAACAAAGTAGATTCCAATCGTGGGCGGCTCAGTGATGTTTTTATCTTTGATGAGCGAAATGAAGGCTTTCCTGTTACAATTATCGCAAAAGAAGGTCGAATTATACAGGACAAAAATGCTCTAGATGGAGTTGCAAAACTAAAACTTATAAACGGAAATATGCATCGCACATCAACAGAAGGAAAGTACACGCGATTGAACTTTAGGACCTACAATATCAATTTGATCAACGAAGACATGCAAGACACACGAAAAAAATCACCACCCTCTTTAAGATTTAGTGAACTTCGCTCACTCATGAAAGACAAAGAACTCAAACGAAAGAAACGCCGAAAATTTGCCACAGAATTTCACAAAAGGTGGGCCATTTCCTTTGCCTGTGTCATATTTGGTCTTCTCGGAGTGGGCCTAGGAACTGTTAACAATAAGCGGGCCGGAAAGTCCTATGGCATGGTTCTTTGTCTAGCTGTGATTGTCCTCTACTGGGCACTCTATATTTCCATGGAAGGATCTGCACGAAGCGGCTCCTTACCTGTGGTTATGGCTCTTTGGATTCCCAATCTTATATTCCTTTTGACCGCAGGATACTCACTCAAACGTGTCTGGGACTAACTCAACAAATACACAGCCCATTTTTGGAGATAGTACTAGACTACTCGTCTGCACAAAAATCTTGCAAAATAAAGACTTGGGGCTATTTCCGTTTTACTTTTCTCACAAAGAAAAAGCCCTTAAGAAAAGGGTTTTTGTATGAACAAATTCTTGATGATTTTAATTGGAATCACACTCACTTCCCAGATCGCTGAAGCAAAGAGATCTAAGGCTTACTGGGTCAAAAAACGCACCGTGAAAATCCAGAGAAAAGTGAAAAAATCCAAACTCCTGACAGCAAATCAGTTTGTGGCACTTTCACTCAGTCAACGCGCACATTACATTCGACTGCTTCGTGGTTTTACATCTACAATCGAATCACACAACCATAAAAGAAAACACGCCTCACTCAAAGCCGATCCTCCAATTTTTACACAAATTCTCATTGCAAAAGCCTTTGCATCTGAGGGAGATGTCACTTGTGGTTTTGGTGGAAATGTCATCACAACTCGAAAATCAAATAATGGGTCTGTCATTTGCTCTTATGCAAACATGGATCCGGATCAAGCCAAATATCTCAAATGCAGCATTAACGGAATTGGTAAAAATGACGGTATTCGCTGTAGTCCATTTCTATATGGCTTTGAGCGTGAAGTGCCCACTCTCCCTACAACAGATGATCAAATTAAAGCTTTCTACTACAGCGCTCAATGCGTAAAGCGTGCAAAGAACACTTCAGATATCTGTCTTAAAAAAGCAAAGTCACCTGCTGAGGTTGCTGAATCGTTAACGAAATTCTTAGTCAACAGCAATGAAGAAATCAAGGATGGGTTTGATCTCGAGGCTTTGGAAATTGTCGATTATTGCAATCAAAAAAACCTCATGGCTTACCAAGTCGAGGATTGCAATAAATGGATGGCAAGACTTGAGAAAATAAAAATAGAACTTTGCGATCCCGCTCAGGTAGATCAACTCCCAGAACTCTGTAATGGGTATACCAGACCCAGAAAACCAACCAGTCAGTTGATACGCACTGGATACTCCTGCAATGGACGAACACAAACTCTATTGAAGAAAACTCAGTCAGATAAAATCACACTCACAGTAGGCGAGAACAATTTGAATCATGTGACATGTACGTTGAGCGATCCAAACAACGAGCCACTTCAAAATGAATTGCTCGCTCTTATGAAAAACAAAAACCTCATTTGCTCACAAGAAAAAGCTTCCACTCGAGCAACCACAAGGGGTATTGGAGAATGACAACTTAGCACTTGAGAAGAGAAAGTAAGTCTTCAGAGTTTCGAATCAGTTGGGCTCCTTCAAACAAAAGATCTAGTGTCCCAGCTCCTTTAAAAGACTGTGGATGGGAAGACAACACTCCCAGAGTTCTTCCAATTTCAATGCTGTACCTTGCCGTAATAAGAGAACCACTTTTTCTTCCTGCCTCCACTACGAAAGTCATTGGACTAATTGCTGAAATCAATCGATTTCTTTCACTAAAGTGTCCTTTCTGCATTTTTTGATCAAGAGCATACTCAGAAACGAGGGCTCCTCCACTATCAAGGACACTTTTCTTATATTTTGAAAATCCCAAAGGATAAATCTGCTTTAAACCCGATGGCAAAAAAGCAATTGTCGGTTTTTCGTATCTCAGACAAACCCTATGCGCACACTGATCAATTCCACGCGCAGCCCCGCTTGCAATAACGACACTTTTTTCAACAAGTTTTGGCAAGTGAGATTCCATCCATATTATAGAATCTCGATCTGGTTCTCTTGACCCAACAATAGACAAAGCCACGTTGTTCAACGAATCCAGATTCCCTTGCACATAAACCCCCACAGGAGGACAGAAAAGATCTTGAAAGGCCCTTGGGTACAATTTATGACCTGGATAAAGTAGCTCAACACCCTCACACTCTGCCATCACAATTTCTGACAGAACATCATCAAACCAAAATGGGTGGCTCAAAAGATATTTTTTCAATCGTCCCGAAGGCAACACTTCCAAAAGTCGATTCGGCTGATTTTCAAAAAACTCAAATTGCTGAAGATCTAGAAAGTCCGAATGAGACATATTTTTTGAAATTAAACTGAGTGTTGCTAATATTTTTTTCCACATGGCAAAATGCAATCAGCAAGATCATTGCCTGATCTTATTTTAGAATAAATTGGGGCTCAAAAAGACTTTCGTCGGACTACTCTTGAATTGCGTCCAACTCATCTTCAAGATCGTCTTCTTCAGCCTCAGGTGAATCGTTCTCAGATAAGTCACTTTCTTCTAAGGACATATCATCATCCATAGCCCCACTTGCATCAGACAACCCACTTCCGGAAATGCCTGTTGTGTCCCCAGGTCGAATGGCATCATTTGAAGACAGGATCACTGCAGTGGATCTCATAGGCGTTGACTTCACAATTTTAATAACTCCTATAGGAATGATATCACCTTGAGCAAGACTCCCCTCTTTACGAATCAAATGGTTTCTTATGACAGTCAGTATGTCCCCTTCAACAAGACCTTCATTCTTGCCTTTATCCA
>JAUICD010000080.1 GCA_030427965.1 Bdellovibrionia bacterium | reverse complement strand
AAACAAAGGAGGCAATTATGAAACTCGTTCCACAAAAAAACGGAAGCTTATGGCAGCGTAGAGGTGTTGATAGCCTTTTTGACGATTTCTTTGGCACAAACTGGCCACTCACTCAATCTACATTAACTGCAAAACCCGAAACATTTATTCCTCAAATTGGTTTTTCTGAAACAGAAAAACAATATCGATTGACGGCAGAATTACCAGGGCTTGAAGAAAAGGATTTTGAGGTCTTTGTTGAAGATGGAATCCTGACTCTCAAGGGCGTCAAACATCAAGAAAAGCATGAAGAAAATGAGAATTTTCATCATTATGAAACAAGTTTTGGTTCTTTTCACCGCAGCTTTCGACTGCCTGAAGGAATTGATACAGATACGATTGATGCAAAATTTAAAAATGGAGTTCTCACTTTGACGATTCAAAAACTCAAAGAATCCAATCAAAGAAAGAAGATCCAAATCAAACACTAAAGACCAAACTTTTACCCCTTCTCTGTGCCCTGACTCTCGTCGGGGCACTCTCTTTTTGAGACACTTGACAACTCCAAAATTAGACTCATGTTTAAAGTAATGGAGGCCAGTAAATGAACATAGATAAATTGACTGAGAAATCTCAAGAGGCACTTCAGTCAGCACAAAATCTAGCACTTAGAAACAATCACCAAAATGTGGATGGCGAACATCTATTACTGGCTCTTTTAGAGCAAACTGGGGGACTTGTTCCACAGATTCTCAATCGATGTGATATTTCTCCTCAAAACCTTATTTCTCAACTTCAAAGTGAGTTAAAAAATCGCCCTCAAGTCACAGGCCCTGGCGCTGAAGATGGAAAGATCTTCATTACATCACGTTTAAATAAACTTTTGTTGAAAGCTGAAGAAGAGTCCAAATCCATGAAAGACAACTATGTTTCTGTTGAGCACTTGTTTCTTTCTTTTTTCACTGAAAGAGATACCCCCTCAGCAAAACTCTTGAAAGAATTAGGCGTCAAAAAAGAAACCTTTACTGAGGCATTAAAACAAATTCGAGGTAACCATAAAGTGGATTCACAAAACCCTGAAAACAAGTATCAGGCTCTAGAAAAATATGGACGCGATTTAGTTGAAGAGGCTACATCAGGACGGTTGGACCCCGTCATCGGTCGAGATTCAGAAATTCGAAGAGTCATTCGTATTCTTTCAAGGAAGACAAAAAATAACCCCGTCTTAATTGGCGAACCTGGCGTCGGCAAAACTGCTATTGCAGAAGGCCTTGCCCAAAGAATTGTAAAAGGTGATGTACCAGACGGCCTAAAAGACAAAACTGTTTTTGCTCTAGATTTAGGAGCTCTTGTTGCCGGGGCTAAGTTTCGAGGAGAATTTGAAGAACGCCTCAAGGCCGTATTAAATGAAATCAAATCTGCTGAAGGACGAATTGTTCTCTTTATTGATGAACTCCATACAATTGTTGGAGCTGGAAAGACCGATGGTGCCATGGATGCAGGACAACTTCTGAAACCAATGCTTGCAAGAGGAGAGCTCCACTGTATTGGAGCAACAACGTTGGATGAGTACCGAAAATACATTGAAAAAGATGCCGCACTTGAGCGTCGCTTCCAAACAGTACTTGTTGAACCTCCAAATGTAGAAGATACAATTTCTATACTACGTGGATTGAAAGAAAGATTTGAAGTGCACCATGGAGTTAAGATCAATGACTCAGCCCTTGTTGCAGCAGCCACGCTTTCTGATCGTTATATTTCAGATCGTTTTTTACCAGACAAAGCTATAGATCTTGTCGATGAGGCATGTGCAAAAATCCGAACTGAGTTGGATTCCATGCCAGCTGAACTAGATCAAGTGACTCGACGTCTTTTACAACTTGAAATTGAAGAAACAGCCTTAAAAAAGGAAAAAGACAAAGGAAGTGAAGATCGCTTAGAAGCTGTGAGAAAAGAAATCTCAAACTTGAAAGAGCAAACAAATGAAATGCGAGCTCGTTGGGAAACAGAGAAATCCGCAGTTCAAAATGTTAGAGATTTGAGAGCTGAAATTGAAAATGTTCGACACGAGATCGAAAAATATGAGAGAGAGTACGATTTGGAAAAAGTCGCACAACTAAAACTCGGCCGCCTTCCTGAGCTAGAAAAACAACTCAAAAGTGCTGATGAGACAATTGCCTCTCAAAAAGAAAAAACAAAACTCCTCTCTGAAGCTGTCACTGAAGAAGAAATTTCTGATATTGTCGCCAAATGGACAGGAATTCCAGTGACTCGCCTACTTGAGGGAGAAAAAGAAAAACTCTTACAACTTGATAAAACTCTACATGAAAGAGTCATTGGTCAAGATGAGGCTGTTCAACTTGTCAGTGATGCCGTCATACGTGCACGCTCTGGAATCAAGGATCCCAAAAAACCCATTGGCTCGTTTTTATTTCTCGGCCCAACAGGGGTTGGAAAAACAGAGCTCGCACGTTCTTTGGCTGAAAATCTTTTTGATTCTGAAGAGAACATTATTCGAATTGATATGAGCGAGTACATGGAAAAACACACAGTCTCTCGACTTGTAGGAGCTCCTCCAGGATACATCGGGTATGATGAAGGTGGCCAACTAACAGAGGCCGTTCGTCGTAAGCCCTATTCTGTGATCTTATTTGATGAAATTGAAAAAGCTCATCCTGATGTTTTCAATATTCTTCTACAGATTTTAGATGATGGACGAGTCACAGACTCCCAAGGCCGAACTGTGAACTTCAAAAACACTGTTATCATTATGACATCAAACATAGGGGCCCACCACCTATTAGAGGGGGTCAACGATAAAGGTGGAATTAAAGAGAAGGCCAAAGAAAGCGTTTTTCAAGAACTCAAAAGCCATTTTAGACCTGAGTTCCTCAACCGTATTGATGAAACCATTTTATTTACTCCACTTATGAGAAGTGAGATTGAAAAGATTGTGGACCTACAATTTGAACTTATAGGAAAACGATTGCTAGACCGAAATATCACAATCCATCTCTCCAGAGAGGCCAAGGAAAAGGTCATCGAAAGTAGCTATGATCCTGTGTACGGAGCACGTCCAATCAAACGTTTTCTTCAGAGAAATGTTGAGAATCTCCTGGGAAGAGCCCTTCTTTCTGGAGAAGTTGCAGATGGAGACACTGCAACTATAGACGTAGACAAAGACACATTTAAAATAAGTAAGAAGTAAGCTTCGATTTACAACAAACCTAAAACATCAGTAAAAGAGCCTTAGATTACTCTCTAAGGCTCTTTATAATTTCCTGTAATTGGTCAAGTGAATTGCCAATCACTGTTTTTTCACGCTCGTTCAAACTTGAGGACACAATTGAAATTGCACGTATTGAAGAGTGAATTGGCTTTAAGACTGCCTCTAATTCTTTCTTGTCATCGATAGTCAAAGGACCACCTAAGGTGTCTTGATTATTCCCTGGTTGCAAAATGGTCACAGTTCCCCCCAAGAGGTGAAAAAGTGCACCTCTCAAAGAGATATAGGAGCAAATCGCGTTCCACCTTCTAACTCAATCTTAATTCAGCTCAGCTACTCAAACATAAAAACTGGGGGCAGAGTGACTGACTCTAGAGCCGTGCCGCACCTAGCAAACAGAGGTGAATCATAGAGTTTCGCGATAGAATAAATCACTAGCGAGGCTATTATGGAAACTGTGTTTGATAAAATACTGTCTAAAGAAATCCCAGCAGATATTATCTATGAGGATAATATCTGTTTAGCATTCAAAGACATAAACCCTCAGGCACCTGTACACGTTTTACTGATCCCTAAAAAACGTATTGCCACAATTCAAGATGCCACACCAAACGACAAGGAAATATTGGGGCATATGTCCACAAAGATCCCTGAAATCGCCACAGGGTTGGGATTGGCCGAGAATGGATATCGCGTTGTTGTCAACTGTAAGGAAAATGGCGGACAAGAAGTCCCTCATCTGCATTATCACATACTTGGTGGGCGCAAACTCAAATGGCCCCCAGGGTAGAACCTGTGCTCATCTATCTAGATAACTTGATTCTTCAATCCTGATAATGATATATGGTCCTTCTATTTGGGGGATTTATGTTCAGAGTCATTTTCATTGGATTTTCACTTTTTCTTTCTTCATTTCATGTACAAGCCTTCACTACACGTGACCTCAATACTTTTGAGTACGAAGTTCGGTTTACAAACCCCAAATGTTCAGAATATTACTACGTCAATCCTGTCTATTCCTTTCAAGGAGAAAGGCTCAATAAAAAACCAGACTCCTATTGCAATCACTCAGATGCAAGAAAAGCAGGCCGATTAAAATCAAGTCCTCTCTATAAAGTCAACCAATGGGTCAAAAGCGAAGACACCCGTGACATTACACTTCTGACATTTAGCCTTTCTAACACGTCTTTTATACGAGCACTCTGTGGTGCTGCTCAAAAAGATATTGAAGTTACAATTCGATTGGATGAAGGCACTGATCCCCAAAGAACAAGAGATTTGATACGCCAAATGAGAAGATGTCATAAAAATGGGAAAAAAATTGACATTGAAACTCGTGGTGGGACTGGAGGATTGGGAATCCATCACAACAAACTCCTTATGATCAACAGAAAGGGGTCAGGCCCTATGAAACTCGCCTATGGCTCTGCCAATTTTAGTTCTGGGCTTGTCCTTCATCATGAAAACTGGAGCTTTGTTACCATTCAGAAAGATTCGTTTTTTGCACAAACTCACGAATGTATGGTTGAGGGTGTTGATAAATACGCTGGGGGTGCAAAGTCATTTAAAGACTATATCAATAAATGCAAAAGCTCTATCAAATATCCAAAAGAATCCGATATTGAACTTTTCATTGCTCCTGCTGAAGCAAGAGAATCTATGCAGAAAATCACAGCAGCAATTAACAAAAGCCAAGCTGTCGATCTAGCAGCACACCGTTTTTCTGCACGCCCCCTGCTTGAAGCCCTACACGATTTGATAGATCGTAATGGCAGCCTTCGAATGACATTTGATGATGACATGTTTTGGGCTGCTAAAAGTGGACGAGGATTTGGAAATCAAGATGCCAATGAAGCAAGAATTGTTCGTAAATTTTTAGCTCGTGATATCTCACCATTTTATCTTGAAACAGAGCATAGACAACATCTTCTCCATCACAATAAGTACCTCTTATTCAAAGACCAAAACAAACGTCCCTTTGCTCTACACACGGGCGCAGGAAACCTAACGAATGCCGCATTCTCTAGAAATTTTGAAAACTTTTACTTTATCACTCGATCCGATATCCTTAAGAAGTTCGAAACTCAATACAATTATGTTGTCCAAAACCTGGCAACTCAAGCTGAAGACATGCCAACAGTTTCTGAACCAGAGATAGAGACAAGAAGATAGACACCTATTGAATTTGATTCAATTTCCCATTATGAATGAGGGATGAGGCAATTTGGAATTTTAGGAGACGGGCAACTTGCTCAAATGCTGGCAATCGCAGCCAAGGATTTAGGTATCCAGTCCTATTCTATAGGAAGCAAAAACTCTCCAGCAGCTCAGGTGATTCAAACTGAAAAAGCTCCACTTGACAAGACAGATCACTTTATAGTTGAGAGTGAGTTCTATAACTTTGAATCACTGTCTTCTGAAAATAAAGAAAAAGTTTTTCCACAAATGGCATCTATTACAACGCTTAAAAATAAACTCAATCAGAAAAAAATCTTAGATAAACTCAACATCCCAACAAGTCCTTATGAAATTTTAAAAGAAGACTCAATCCCTCGAGGAACAGACAAAGTTCTTAAATGGGCAGAGTTTGGTTATGATGGGAAAGGAACACTTCTAATTCATAAAAACACCAAAGATTCAGAAATTCAGAGTTTTGTAAAATCAGCTAGAGAACGTGGAACTCAAGTCTATGCTGAGGATAAAATTTCTTTTAAAAAAGAGCTTTCTCTTGTTGTTGTTAGATCAAAAAACTCTTTTGTCTCATACCCTCTTGTCGAATCCATCCAGAAAAATGGTGTCTGCAAAAGCGTACGAACATTTCAATCCAACAAAAATCTCCAAGACCTAGCGGAGAACTATGCAAAAAAACTCGGAGGAGAATTGAATTTGCTTGGCACGTTTGCAATCGAATTCTTTTATATAAATGAAACACTTATTGTAAATGAAATTGCACCAAGGGTGCACAATACAGGTCACTGGACTCAAATCCTTCAAGGTGGAAGTCAATTTCATCTTCATTGGAAGGCTCTTTTGAATCAATCACTTGATCTTCCTATCCCTCCAAAGTACTACGAAATGTCAAATCTTCTTGGATCTCAAACATTTGAAGTGGTCTCTTCACCCAAAGACATTTTACTGCCAGAAGGGCTAGAACTTCATTGGTATGAAAAGTTGGAGTGCCGACCCGGCCGAAAGATGGGACATTTGAATATATTTTCAAATTCTGAAAGGATTTTTGACAACCTCAAAGAAGAAGTCGTTAGAATAGAGAGAGAAATATGGAACCTTGTCGAAGGAAAACAAAATGGGCAATCCTAAAATTGCGATCATAATGGGAAGTGATTCGGATTATACAATCATGAAGGAGTCTGAATCTGCTTTAAACGAGCTTGAAGTGGAATT
>JAUICD010000020.1 GCA_030427965.1 Bdellovibrionia bacterium | reverse complement strand
GCTCAAGATATCAATGCGAGCGATAAAATCTTTTGGATCAAGTGAACTTGTTCTTTGAAGGTTTCCAATCGTAATTTCCATAAGTGTTATGGTATCTGTCTTGGAGCATTCAAAATCTTTGTGAAAATGTTGTTGCGCACAGTTTTGCATATCGATGTGGACATGCGTGACCGGGCGAAAGGTCCCTCTTTGAACAATAACATTTTTTCCGTATAAAACTTCAGCTGGTTGAAGAACTCGTTTTTGTGGTCCAAACAGGGTCCACTTTGATAGGCCGAGATCTACAAGTTGAAGAGCTGCCAATCTGTTGTCGACATCTTGGAATGCAGGGCCTGAAAAACGAATCATATCAATTTCGATTCTGTCTCGACCAAGATCATCTGCAAGTGATTGAATTAAAACCTCAGTGTTGTCGTGTAAAAAAAGTGCGCCATAGACAAGATTGAGCCCGACTAAACCCACGGCCTCTCGTTGAAGAAAATTTCTAGGATCAGTCATGTTGACGTGTAAGATAATGTCACTTGGCTTGGCGCCTGCTTTGTGTTGGAAGCGCACTCCCACCCAACCATGTCCAGTTGCTACATTGAGACTCTTTGCTGCAACGGTGTCTGCAAAGGCAAAAAATCGTGTTTCACCGCCACGTTGTTGTCCCAGGCGAGTTTCTAAGAGCTCGTACTCGTGATCGAGCATTTTATCTAAACGACTTTCACAAACATATCGACCTGATTTTTCTTTACCGTAGATGGCATCGCTAAAGGTCATATCGTATGCTGACATGGATTTAGCTACGGTTTGAGAAGCTTTTGGAGCTGAAAAAAACCAATTTGCAACTTCTTGGCCTGCGCCAATTTCAGCGAAACTACCATAGTTGGATTTGTCTTTGTTAATAATGGCGGCTTTTTCTTTGGCTGACAGACTGTGTTGCGAACTCATTTTGCCTCGTTTCAGGTGTGAATGCTGATGCTTTTTATTGCTCGTATTCATCGAGCAATTCACCATCAATGCCTCTCATTATATTGATCGACTTATTTCCACATGTTTCGACCCGCCAAGGGTCTTGTTTTTGCACCAATTGAGGGGATGTTACGTAAGATAGCACTTGTTCTTACCTTAGTCTCTTTAGGTCTTATGACCTTTGTCCTAAGTGACGCTCTTGAGTCGTCGATTTGTATTAATTCCAAGGTTGTAACAAAACTTGTCAGTGTCCATGACGGACGATCTGAGGTGTTGGGGCTGTGTGCGAGTACGCAATTGGTTGAAAACTCTGGAGTCAACTATGCTACGTATTTGAAAGTTTCTGAGCAAATTGAGAATGTGTCAGGGTTTCTTAAGACGATATGGAGTGAGCGTCTCCTTGAGGGGATTGAGCTGGAGATTCTAAACGATGCTCAAGAGGACTTGCTGATTACTTCAGAGAGTATTCGTGTTCCACTCAATGTGATTGGTAAAAGCGATTTTGAAAAAATTCTGATCCATGTTTGGGTCAAGCAAAATTTTTGGATCTTCAATAACGAACCTGTTATGGAAGACATCTTAGGTGACTTTCTTTTTGGAATTCATTCTTCAGATATTGAGACTTCAAAACAGTATTCCCTTCCTGTGACAACTTTTTTAGGAATATGTTCATCTAAATTTAAACCGATTGCTTATTATAGGATCTGCAGAAAGTATGATGGTGATGGAAAGGCTCCAGAAGTGCTCTCCAAATCTGTTTCTGTGTGGTCTATTAAGCCTGTGATTTTGAATATCTGGAACCGTGCGTATTTGACCCACTCTCTTTGGAAACGACATTCGATATTGAAAGCTTGGGTGGCGGAAATTCAATCCGGCCAGCGATGGGAGTCTTTTCCTAGGAAAGCAACACACACCTTTGAGATTTACAACATTTTGACAACTGTGTTTTATTCCCTCAATAAGGGCGAATTTGGAGACTCCTCAATGAAACAATATCTTGTCTGGAGGCGTAATCTCAATCGAGATCATGAAAAACCTCTCGCTCTCTTGACCCCCAGTGATGACCTCGACAAAATGAAGTAATGTCTTCTGGGAAGGAATTGGAAAAAGAGATTGCGAGGTTAAAAGAAGAGCTTCTTTTGAAGTCACGTGATCTTGACGTTTACAAACGAGAGATGCAGTCCCTCAATGATCAAATTCAAATTCTCATCTCACAGATGGAAGGGCAACTTCAGCTTTCCACAAGATTACAGAAGCTCCTGGTGCCGACAGATTATCCTAAATTTCCTGGATTTGAATTTTCGACAAAATATTTGGCAAGTGCTGTTTCTGGTGGGGATTACTTTGATATCTTTGAAATCAATGATCGACACCGTTTTGGTGTTATCCTTGCGTCTTCTTCAGGACATGGAATGGCTGCGCTTCTTCTTTCCATACTAATAAAGTTATCAGCAAGCATTGAGGCACAAAAAGGCGTAACAGCAAAAGATGCTGTTTTGGCTCTTTCAAGTGATTTACAGAAAAATATAAATGGTGCTGAATCTGCGAGTCTTTTCTTGGCTCTTTTTGACCGTCGAGACCTTTCAGTTTCTATAGCAAGTGTGGGAGATATTCAATCTTGGCACTGTGACTCAGAAGAGAAGTCTTTTCGACCGATTGTTGCCAAATCTGAAGCTATTAAAAGTGATGGAACTCCTCAAATCATAGAATCTGACTTGAGTTTGTCTTCAAAAGATCGACTTGTATTTTTGACTCCAGGTGTGAGTCAGTTGACCAATGAGATTGGTGAAGAGTTTGGAATAAAAAGGATTGAGGAAATTTTAACTGAAAAAAGAGAAGCCGAAACTCATGATCTTCGAAATGAAATTATATTTCGTGCTGAGAAGTTTATTTCTGGTAGAGATTTGCAGCGTGATGTGACAGTGGTTGTTGTGGATGTCAAAGATCGAGTTTTAAAGTTGGCAAAGATATGACAAATGAGCTCATTCAACGACTCAGGCGTAGTAAGAGAGTTTTCAATTTCGTATCCCGTGAGATTGGTGCTCATCTTGTTGCTATCAATCTCTATCCTCTTGGTGTCTTGAAGGGGAGTGAGAGGTTTGCTGAAAAACATCCTGTTTATGCTCCCAACAAACGTCCGATCCTTCTTGTTCATGGAATCATTCATAATCCATCGGCGTTTATTCAGTTGCGTCGGAAAATGATACAGATTGGATGGAAGAATATATTCACTGTAAATTACGCAACACGCCACGGTCAGGTTGGAAAAATGGTGGATCAGCTTTCAAGGCGGGTAGATGAAATTCTTTCTACGACTCATTCGGATCAAATTGATATTGTTGCGCACTCACTTGGTGGGCTTGTTGCTCGCTATTACATGGCTGCCGGGGAAGGAAGAGGAAAAGTTCGAAAGCTCATCACTTTAGGAAGCCCTCACAAGGGAACTTTTTTAAGTCCACTTCTTCGAACAATGACATTGGGAAGTTTGCATCGAGATTTGCGCGCGGAGTCTAGTTTTATAAGATCATTAAACGATGCCTCTTTACCTAGAGAGACAGAGGTCGTAAGTATATACTCGAAATTCGACTGGACGGTTTGGCCAAGTAGCAATTGTGTTGCTGATGGGCTGCCGAGCCGATCATTTCGAAACATTGAGGTCAATTCCGTTGGGCATATGGGTTTGTTATATAGTCCAGAGGTCCTTAACCAGGTGATGAAGAATTTAACTTGCTAATGAGCTTGAAGTTGTTGCCCGATTTGACCGATAGATGATCAAAGACATTGGAGGAAGGTGAGTTATGGCTGAGACATATGATGGTGCTGTTGACCGTGGATTAGAAGGTGTTGTTGCATGTACGACTGCGATTTCCTCGATCGTTGATGCAACCTTGACGTATCGAGGTTACACGATTGAAGACTTGGCTGAGAAAAAATCGTTTGAAGAAGTTGTGTATCTTCTTTGGAATAATAAACTGCCCTCAGATTCAGAACTCACCGAGCTTAAATCAAAGTTGGAAAAAGAAGCTGGCTTAGAGCCAGGGTTGATTGCAACTTTGAAGACCTTACCCACAGAGAACGTCCACCCAATGGCTTGGCTTAGAACTGCCGCTTCTGCAATGGCACTGAGTGATTCATCTGCAGATGACATGTCCAAAGAGGATTTGTGGCGTAAGACGTATAGAATCACATCTAAGATGGGTGCTCTAGTTGCAGCTTTTCATCGTCTGAGAAATGGATCAGAAATTGTGCCTCCCAAGGCTGGAAAGAGTATGGCTTGGAACTTTTTGTATATGCTGAATGGTGTGGAACCAGATGCTGAAACAGAAAAGGTTTTTGATACGTGTTTAACTCTTCATGCGGATCATGAGCTCAATTGTTCTGCTTTTTCAGCTCGAGTCACCACTTCTTCTTTGAGTGACGTGTACTCCTCTGTTGTCAGTGCGATCGGCACGTTAAAAGGCCCACTTCACGGTGGTGCAAATGAACAAGTGATGAGAATGCTCAAAAAAATTGAAACAGTAGAGAACGCAAAAGAATGGATCAAGAATGCCCTAGCAAATAAAGAAAAGGTTATGGGTTTTGGTCACCGTGTTTATAAAAATGGAGATCCAAGAGCTAAGATCTTAAGAAAAATGAGTGAATCTATGACCAAAAAGTCAGGGGAACCTCAGTGGTATGAAATTTCAAAAGTAATAGACGATACGGTTCAGAGTGAAAAGGGCTTGCTTCCAAATGTCGATTTTTATTCTGCAACTGTTTATTACAGTATGGGAATTCCTTTGGATCTCTATACTCCAATTTTTGCCGTTTCCCGGGTTTCAGGTTGGCTTGCGCACATACTTGAGCAATATGAAAACAATCGTATCTATCGCCCACGCGGGGAGTACACAGGTCATACTCATTTAAAAATCTAAGTCTAAGCTGGTAAGTTGATTTTATTTTATATCCAACAACTCGAATCGACCTTGTATTTAAAGTGATAAGATCAGTTTGATTGTCGATACAAAGCAAAGTCGACTTAGTCCTCCTTACGAATTTCTGACAAACGTCTCATATTGAATCACAAAAAGATCGACAGTTTTCACAAAGGTCTCTTGAAAGCCGCTCAGTAGTGGGTTTTAGTAAAAACAAGTTAATTTTGAGAAGAGAGATGTCCGAAGAGTGAGTGTAGAGAGGTAAGACTCATGACGAATCGGGTGTTGATGATAGGTAAGCGAAATGGTGAAACCATTGGCATTCGCAATACTCTGATGAAGAATAAGGCATGCCAGGTAGAGATTGCAACAACTGCAAAGACAGCCATTCAAAGAATCACAGCCCAAAGCATGAATCTTGTTCTTTTTAATCTTGAGACTTTTAACAGAGATAAAATCCGATTGGCATCCGACTTAAGAGAATTGGGTTATGGTTTTCCAGTTTTGGTATTGTCGCAAATCGTGGCGCCAGACACCTTTGAAACTGTGGAGAGAATGTATCAAACAGTATTGCTTGAAAAACCGTTTGAGAACAAAGACCTCCTTGGCCTAGCAGAAAAACTGATCCACGGAAGACAGGTACATCAGAGAATTCATAGGCGATTTTATACAAATCAGCAGGCAAAGATTGAATCTTTCTCTGGTGGTGAGGAGCAAAAAGCCAAGCTTTTTAATCTCTCGCGAGGTGGCGCTTATTTTGAATCTAGTGAAATGAGTGAATACAAAAACGGAGACCTACTGAGACTCACAGTGCCTTTGAAAGATCTGAGTCGATTGTACAATATCGATGCTCGTGTTGTGTGGAACACAAAAAAAGGTATGTGGTCAGGAGAGCCGGGCGTTGGGGTTGAATTCGTAAAAGGAACTGATGTATATAGAAATCTCCTTCAAAAGATTTGATACATGAGTTTAAAGTTTGAAAATTCAAATAAATGCTTGATTGTCACTCACTGTGATTTGGCAGCGGCCAATAGTTTTTCGCTTCAAGATGCCAGAGACTTAGATTTTAGGTTAAACATATCCGATTTTGACTCCCTTCTTTGGAAAAGCTCACACCCCAGAGTGTTTTGTTCAGGTGGTCACCTAAAGTTTTATGCAAATTCCACAGAACCTGAAGATGGTATCAAGGCCAATCAAAAAATTTCCAAAGTTTTGGATAGGCTTTTTCATGTCCCAGTGCCCACTGCTGTTGCGGTTTCTGGAGATGCCTTTGGTGGTGGAGTGGAACTCATCAGTTGTTTTGATAGGGTGGTGATTGAACACCACGTCCTTGTGGGGTTGTGGCAAAGAAGGATTGCTCTTTCATTTGGTTGGGGAGGGCGCACGCGACTAGAGCAAAGAGTTTCTTCTAGCGTGATTCAACAACTTTTACTTTCAGCCAAAAACCTCTCAGCTTATGAAAGTGCTCGGTTTGGTATATGTGATGAAGTTGTGGGATCAGGTTTATCTGAAGAGTTTGCTATGAAGTGGCTTGAGCAACAAGTGGGTTTTTCTAGTTTTCCAATTGAAAAGATCAAAAATGGCTGTGGCAAGACAGAACAATCAGATATTAAATCCCTTTGGTTCAACCCAGATCATAAAAAGATTTTAAAAAAATATGAAGACTCTTAATTGAAACTGGATTGATCTAGCTCTCTAGAGTAAAAAAAGAAATCAAACTGTCCGGTGATAAAATTGCAAATATCAATATTAAAGTGTTTAAGCCATTTCACAGAACTCTTTAAGAGCAGAGTTGATCCCTTTAAAAACATCTGAAGGCCTTGCATCATCAAACATGTAAGCTGGAGTTGTGACAATTTTATTCTCGCGATCTGTGACATAGTCTGTGACTTTGCATTCCACATGCTTAGCTCCTGTTTTTTCAATCTCAAGAGCAGTCTCTTTGTCGTTTCCGATTGTGAGATGCACTTCATGTGATCCTAAAACTTTGGCAACGAGAGCTGGGGCAATACAGATTGCGCAGATGGGTTTGCTTTGACTGTGAAATTCTGTGATTGTCTTTGAAACATCATCTAAAACCCTTGCAGAGCTTCCTACTTTTCCCCAGTCAGAGAGGTTTAAGGCTGCACCAAATCCACCCGGAAAAACAACGCCGTCAAATTCATCGGGATTGAGTTCTGTAAGGTTTTGAACTTTTCCACGTGCAATTCGAGAGGCTTCAGTCATGGCATTTCTTTTTTCATTTTGAGCATCACCACTGAGGTGATTTGTTGTTGGAAATTCCAAGTCTGGGGCAAAAACCTGATAATTGGCCTTAAACTGCGTGAGAGATATAAGAGCACTTACGCTCTCTGTAATTTCAGCGCCATCCAGATATCCACAACCTGATAGTACAACTGCAATATTTTTCATGAACCCTCTTTTGTTGTTTCTTATTGAATTGCAAATGAATCAGGGGAGAGTCAATCAAAAACTCCTGACTTTTGATTCCTTTTGAGGTTTGGCATTTTGCACCTGTTTCGACAGAGGTCGGAACATACTGTTTCGTTAAAAATTGACAGATAAATGCTCCATAGCTATCTACTTGAGTGACAAAAGAAACAAAAATGGGAAGCACATTGGGCATAAAAAATAACTCTATAAAAGATTATCGCATTTGGTTAATAGACGAGTTTTCACAAAGGAGGGTGAGAAACTCTTTCTATTCACTTCGAGCATTTGCTCGAGATCTAGGGGTGAGTCCGACCAGTCTGTCAGAGGTGCTGGCAAAAAAGAGAGACTTTTCAAAGAAAAACATACTCCAGATTTCCAATAGTATGTCTCTCTCACCTTTGCAGACCAATTCTCTACTTGCACAGGTGGGGTTGAAGAGTAACAAAGAATTAGAAAAAAGAGAATTTTTTGAACTCTCCGAAGATTCTTTCAGAGTCATTTCAGATTGGTATCATTTGGCTATTGTGAATCTTTGTAAAATGAATAGTCGAAATAATATTGATGTAAACTTTGTGGCAAAACGTCTTTCTATATCAAAAATTGAAGCTCAAAATGCCATTGCTCGGCTTTTAAGACTTAAACTTATCAAAAGGGAGGGTAAGACACTAAAAGTAACAACCACAACATTGAGCACAACACGAGACGTGCCTTCTACTTCTATTCGTAAATACCATAAGCAAAACCTTCAGCTTGCTGAGAAGTCAATTGAACGAGATTCTGTAGATCTTCGCGAATTCAGTTCTATCACTTTTCCAACTGATCTTGCTAGGCTGGATGAGGCCAAAGGTATGATTATGGATTTTAAGAGAAAAATGGCACGATTTCTTGAAACCAGTAATTCCAAAGAAGTGTATACATTGGCAATTCAACTTTTTCCTATTTCGAGGTCTGTAAAATGAAAAACAATATATTTAAAATATCTATGTTCCTAGTGTTTTTTCCTATTTTCAGCTTAGCTGGTGAGGTCAACAATGGTGGTGGAGGACATGTGTGTGATCAAAATGTAGAGCTCTATGATCTTTTTGAAGGGCATCATCCACAAATTCATAATATCAAAACATGGAAACATCAAAATGAAAAAGCAAAAGAGTTTTATCTTGATAAAGCACTGAGACGATTGCGAGTGGCACAGCCGAAATTGTATAAAGAGTTTAAAAGAGAGTTAGATGGAATTTTAAATATCCCAAATAACGAACTTGTTCTTCCGATAGATATTCCTATTATAAATGATGCAGACATCCCATTTGTTGAAGAAGGGTGTGAATACAAACAGTTGGCAAATTGGAATGATCGTCTCAATAAATTGTATTTCAGCCAGTCGCTTTATAAAAAATTAGATGAACTAAATAAGGCAGCTCTTTTTTACCATGAGGCAGCATATAAGATTGCAAGAAATCACGGTGCAACAAACTCTGATGGTGTTCGCAAATTTGTGGCAGAGTCTTTTTCTGATCAAGATATCCAAACATCTATTACTCCCAATGGAGAAGATGATTTCTCTGAAGAGGTTTCGGCGATGGGGTGTGCGAACTTTACAGGGTTCTATGAGTCTCGTTGTTATTCAAATGGAAGAGAGGTTTCACATTCTATAATAGATGTTGAGCACGACACATGTGCACGTCTCAGTTTTGGGATGGATTTTTGGATTATGGGATACAAAACGACTGAAACTTCAGTGACACCTGATTATGAGTTTACAACTGAAGTTCTGCCGCGTTGGAATTCAGAAAAAACACAAATTTATTTAGAACGTAAATGGCGTCGCACTCAATCCAATGGGCAGGTTCAGGAAGTCAATGGTGCCGGAGTCATGAAAAAGACAGCTTACGGTTTTATGCAGTCATTGAATTGGGGAACAGGGCCATTGGTATGCAAATTTACTCGAATGAATATTCCACGTTAATATACTTTTTTCAAAAAATATAAAAAATCTAATAAAATACACAATATGTGTCAGTTTATTTGTGCCAAAAAATTCAACATTTATTTGTGAATTTTTTGGCACTGTTGATTGATGCACTTCGAATTTTTAAGAATTTTAAGATATGAATTTGTTAGAGTATTTGGAGGAGGGTTTTTAGTGTCAAGATTGTTTGTTTTTGGTTTGGTATTCGAACTTATTTCGCCAATAAATGCTTTAGGAATTGTAAACGGAATACCTATAAAGAATTCTATGTATCCATCTGTGGTGAAGTTTTCAAATAAAGCGACGGGGACAATTGTGGGGCCGTCAACAGTAATTACAGCGGCTCATGTGGTGTTGTCTCGACAACTGGATGACTTTGATGATTCATTTGGGTTGATTTTGCCAGATGGGAGAGAGGCTTACCCTAAGAATATTTTTGTATTAAAAGAGTTTTTATCAATTACCCAAACTGACCCGTTAAACAAAGCTCTATTTGATGTTGCAATTCTTGTCTTTGACCCTGTTGATCTTGCAAAATTCTCTTTAAAAGAAAATGAGTTTATAAACTTATCTGAGACAGCACCAGAAATTGGAGATAATATTGAAGTTATCGGCTATGGAGCGACAGATACTTCAAATCGGAGAAAGAGACGATTTGGTTTTGGAGAAAAACGTTTTGGGCACAATGTTGTAGAGTTTTTTGATAATAATAGAATTGTTTTAAATGGAACTGCTATTGATGAAAAGACAGGAAAAGAATCCGTGGGTGGACCAGGAGACTCCGGGGGACCTATCTTGAATAAAGATGGTGACCTTATAGCTATAACATCACATGGACTGAACCCTGGCGCAAATGAACCCCCCAATTTAATAGGCTTCTTAGTAGATGGTGAATTGTCTTGGGATTTCGTGGCATCAAGTTTCAACAACAAACCGTGGTTGAAAGAGCTTCAATCGACAGTTTATACGAATATCATCTCTGATAAAATTCAGATTTTATTAAAATATGCATCTGGTGAATTGGCAAAATCCTCAGGCATTTTTGAGTTAACCTCAGGTGGGCCTAGGGCTGATAATGTATTATGAAGGTAAGGTTTTCTCCTAAAGATTTGCCTTGTTTTGCGTCGTTGTAATAAGAGTTTGATTGCGAACTATGTAAGTTTTTAAATGATCATTATAATTTTGAAATTGAATAGATACCAACTTATAGTGTTTTAAACTGTCTTCGTCGAAGTTGTACGAGTAAGGCTCCCACCGAAGCAATAAGAAGTGCTAGGATATCAAGTGAGCTTAATTTTTCACCTAAAAATATAACTGCTAAGATTGCTATTTGAATCATCATGGTGTTGTTGATCACGCTTGATTCCACTGATGAGAGAGTTCTTAATGTGTGATTCCACAGCGCAAACGCAAATGCGGTGTTAACTCCAGCTAACCAAATAATGATGGAAACTTGTTTTATTTCGAAAACTGGTATTTGCTCAACGGTTAGCCCATAAAGGAGTAAAACAACACTTCCTATCCCCATACTAATGACAGTAACCACTCGCGGGTGAAGATGTTCTTTTCGATTTATAGCTCGCCCAAGTACGGAAGAAGCTGCATTTGCAAACATACCCAAAATAGGAATTGCGAGTAACCAAGATAGAGAAATTTCTTGTTCAAGATGTGGAATGAAATAGAGACATGCTCCAATCAGACATACTAGAATTCCCAACACTTGTTGCTTTGTAGGAGATTCTCCCAATAAAGGAATGGAAAACATAGCAACAACGGCGGGGGTAAGATTTAAAATGAGTACAATCAAAACGGGAGGAAAGTATGCAAGACTTAAAAATTGAGCTCCTTGGGTGGTGGCATACATGATCCATCCAAGAACTATGAGTTCAAACCAATTTTTTTTGGTAAGTTCCTGAAATTTTCTTTTGTCTTTTTTGATAACAAAGGGAAGTAAAAAAATAAACCCTAAAAAATATCTTAGACCAGCAAATGTAATTGGTGGAATATCTTTAAGTCCTATCTTGATAAAAACCCAAGATGATGACCAGAGAATTGTAACAAACAGAGCTTGTAGAATGGCTTTGTTGTGGAGGGACATGGAAAATACTTATGTCATAAAATTGGCTTTTTTATTAAAGAAATAAAAAATCCGTTGGACTTTTGAACTTTTTATAAAACAACACTGCTATCAGTAACTAAGGTTGTTTCATAATCATATCAACCACAGTCTCACAGATTTTGACGGGCTGAGACTGACGATTGCCATCATCCATAATAGTTGAAAGGCAGGCTTTTACGTGGCCTGGAAAGGGACCAATGTTGAAGTTTAAAACCGCCAATGTCCAATACGGTGTGATTGCATTTGTATAGTGAATTTCATAGTGAATCACTGTTGGATCACCATCTTCTGGTTGGCTAGCGAAATCAAACTCCACCACTTGGGTATTGAGCTGACACTTTGGTATATCTCCACAATTGGGTTTTTCTGCCCATTCACGTGGCGCGGGTACAACGGAAGAGTATGTTCGAAGTTCATGAAATGTGGTCTTATCACCCTGAGGGGATTGTTTGTTTCGAAAGTTCTTCAGCCCTTGTTGAATGGCCAGTTGAACGTCAAATTCCACTTCTTTCTTTAGATTTCTCTCGGCATCAAACTGCTTTGAGGCAAATGTGAGAGTTAAAACATCCTCTGATATTTCACGCGCGAGTGTATGAAAGTCTGTGTAAGCCTGAATTTGAGGCTCAGCACCTGGGACTGTGGCGGTGTGCTCAACAGAGACCCATTCGTCTTTCTGACTTTGATCATATGGAACAAATGAGGCTGCATCGGCTAGGGCGTTGATAACTTGCTCTGCGCTGACTTTGTCGCCAAGTTCATAAGTTGTTTCCACTTTTTGATCGCATCCAAAAGCAACTCCGAGTGTGAAGAGCATTGCGATCACAAAAACTTGAAACTTAGTAAACTTTGTTCTGGAGGTCATACTGAATCCCAGCCCCAGATCCACATTTTGAGTGGAAAGATTTTTCGAAGTGTTTCTTGAGTTTCAACTGAAAGTTGGGACTCATCTCGAAAATCACTGGGTCCTAAGAGCAGTTGAGTGATTCTTTTTTCATCTTCTGTTTGAATCACATCACTTCCAATGCCAATGGTATAAACCCCATTGTTTTCTTCGAGTTTAAAATCTTTTACTCCAAGGTCCACTTGCGCGTGTCGAGTGATTTTGGGAAATAGAAATTTTGAATTGAGCACTTTCATCATTCCTAGAAATCCTGTATGACAGTAAAACCCTGCGTTGATCATTCGTTGAACCAAGTTGATAGAGTGTGCGGGGGCAATAACAGAAAAAGGTTTCCCTTTTGTTTTTCGGATATAATTAAAAAGATGAAGAAGCGGAGTAACCCCTCCTCCCCATTCATGAACAAAATCTTTAAGGTCAGCTCCTTTACCTTCCACGGCATAAGCTGCAAGAGAACCATCAGTGTTCCAGGCTGTGTAGACATTGGAGTTTGGAATATTGAGATATTTTCGAATTTCTTCAATGGTTCGTATAGTTGCAACAGTGTGTTTTGAAAAAACTTTGTAAATAGCTGCAGGGTCAATGTTTTTAGAATTCATGTATTTGTAGTTGAGTGTTTGATCAGGTATGTCTTTGTTGATGAGAATGCTAAATTCAGTCCCGGCTAATTCAAACCCAAATTTTCGGTAAAAATCGTAGAGATTTGTCCAAAGAATAGCAAAATCATTTCCCATGTCTTTGGCATGTTGAACGCAATCTTCTAAAACCTTTTGGCTGAGTCCTTTTTGACGATGTTCTCCTGCTGTTACAACAGATCCAATAGCTGCGACTTTGTAGAATCCAATTGGAGTTTTTATAAGTATGGGGCGGACAACAGCGTGAGAGAGAACCTGATCTCGGTCCTTAATAATTCGAACATTCTTAAGGTTTCCTCCTTCAAATGCAGTGGGATATTCTTCGGTTATAGACCACTGAGATTCTGGTCTTAAATTCTCATTGAGAAATTCAACAATTTCGCTCACTTCATTTGATTTTGGAGCTCGAGGTCCTTCCATGGGCCACCCCCTTTATATCTATATTATAGTGAGAAACTCACAATCGAGTCGCCCGTCCTCTGAGATTTGGGACTTCTGGCTAGAGGGAATATTCTGCCGACTTGGCCACTGAGTTGACAATGGTATGGGATTTGGGATTAATGATACTTACGGAGGCAGTACCAATGGCTGATAAAACCGACAAATGGGATGATAGCATTTCTGGGAAATACTATGTGGATAGATCCTGTATTTCGTGTGATGCATGTATTACAGCTGCCCCCGACAATTTTGTGATGAATGATGATGATGGGCATGCCCTTGTTTCTCGACAACCAGCAAATGAAGAAGAAGAGGAGCAGTGCAAAGAAGCACTTGAAGGCTGTCCAGTTGAAGCCATCGGTGATGATGGCCCATAAGATTCCACAAAAAAACTCTCCTAGTGTTCTAAAACTTCTTGAGAAGTACTACAAAAATGCTGTTTGTGCCCTAGATTATCAAACACCATTTCAGTTGTTGGTTGCGACAATACTTTCAGCACAATGCACAGATGAAAGAGTCAATAAAGTCACTCCGGCTCTTTTTAAAAAATATCCAGACCCTTTTAAAATGGCAAAAGCTAGAGTTTCAGATCTTGAAAAACTTGTGCACTCGACAGGGTTTTATAAAAATAAAGCAAAGAACTTGAAAGCCTGTGCCAAAGATCTTGTAGATCTTCATGGTGGAGAACTTCCTCAAAATATGGAGGATCTTCATGCTCTCCCAGGTGTTGGAAGGAAAACGGCAAACGTAGTGCTTGGCAATGCTTTTGGTATACCGGGGATGGTTGTGGACACTCATGTCACCCGACTTTCCAATCGTTTGGGGCTTGCAAAAGGTAAGAATGCGGTGATTTTAGAAAGAGATTTGGAGAAAGTTGTGCCGAAGAAAAATTGGACAAATTTTTCTCATTGGCTGATCTCACATGGTCGAGCCGTGTGTAAGGCTCGAAGTCCGCAGTGTCATATTTGTTTTTTAGAAGATCTTTGCCCTAAGCATGGTGTTCAGTAGATAGTAGTGGCCTATTGTTCTAGAGAGGGCTTCTGTGGATAAAGCTGAGGAAAGAGAGTGTGTGGGGTGGGGCGTCCCCAACCCAACAAAGGCAGGGGCTTTATTTAGTCGCTATTAGCTGATGCGCGAATAGGACTATCTTTGACTTCTTGTTCGATAAAAATACGAGTTCCTTTTTCAATCATCCCAAAATAATAAGGAGCAAGAGAAGCTTTTGTAGTTGGAAGTTCTGCAGTTATTGTAGGGATTCCTCGTTGTTTTCCAGCATAGTTTCCAAGGCTCCCTGGAAAGTTTCCGAAAGCAAAAAACTTCAATTCTGGTGTGGCCTTTTTTACGGTTTCCCTTAAGTGTTGAATAGAATCAAAATATTTCTGTGAAAGTTTGAGAGCTTCTGGAGTTTTGGGGCCATCATAATCTAAGATGTTTAGTGGAGCGTGCACACTCATGATTTTTACAGGTTTAAACTCATCAATCAGCCACATTTGAAATTTTGTTTCAGGCTCACTGGCAGGTTTTTCTCCAGGGTAGTAGCGTCGCCTTTTCGCATATTTTGTTTTCCAGAGATGGAGTGCATCTTTGTGCCAATCGGGGGTATCAAAATTTCTGTTCAAGTCCACTTTGTGGTAGTTGCTTCGAGTTCCATTTCGGTATCTCAAAAACCCATCTGGGTTCACAATTGGTGCAACGACAACAAATTTATCTTTACAGAGTTCGGGGCGTGCCTTCAAATACTCCACCAACCGAAAGCCAAAGTACACAGGGGTGACTTCATCTCCATGTACAGTAGAAAGAATGAGAGAAGCATTTGTGCTTTCTCTGTCTCCGCAGGTCCAGTAAATTAGCGGAAGTCCATTTACAGTATGGCTCTTGTGTGACCAACCCTCATCGGTAAACAAGCTAAGGTCCCAGTGAAACTTTTTGGAAAGAACTCGCTTTTTTAATTGCTGCATAAGTTGAGAGACAGTTTTGGTGTTTTTGGGGTGTTTTATGTCACTTGTCTTCTTGGTTTTCGAGCTTGAGATCAGGGGTAAAAGCAGTAGTACTGCTAGAATCAATAAATGTTGCCGAGACTGGTCAAAGATTTTCATTCTTACCCCTGACTTCTCAATTTGACACTCATAGATAGGAGAGGCAACATCTTAGGCGTGGTAGCTGCATTTTTAGAAAGTTTCAAATACACTGGTCACTTGTTTCCCGTTGCTTTTTTAAGGGTTTACATGGGGTATTTTTACTTTACAGCCGCCTTGGCTAAGTACCAGGGGGATTATCTTTCTTCTGATCAATTGGTTGCACTTGTGAATGAGGGCTTGGCTTTTAGCACGGCGCCCCACTGGTTTCAGCAATTTCTAAGTGGCCCAGTTATCACTTATTCACAGACATTTTCATATTTGATCATTACGGTTCAATTTATGTTGGGCATTTCGTATCTTTTTGGCTATTTGGTTCGTCCGTTTTCAGCTTTAGCAATTGTATCAAGTGTGATTGCGCTTGCTCTCACTTCACCTCAGTTGATTTTGATGGAGAAAACATTTATAGCTATAAATGTTTTGTTTTGTTGGATTGGCGCAGGTCGATGCCTTGGCTTTGACTACTACTTCTATAAGAAGATGCGCGGAATTTTTTGGTAATAAACTCCGGGGGTGCCGCAACTTGTGCGGCTGAGAGGCAATGTTTTGCCAACTCCTATAACCTGATCTGGTTTGTACCAGCGTAGGGAGAGAGAATGAAAATCAAGTTTCTTATTTTGTGTTCGTTTATCATATTATCCATCACATTGTATAAGTGGAGGGGGGAGGAAGTTCCTCGGAGCTCTTGTGAGCTTTCCATTTATTCTTACTCCTCATTTGCAAGTTCTTGGGGGGCTGGCCCTAAACTTGTTGAAGCGTTTCAGAAGAAACATGCCTGTCACTTGAAAATTATTGATGCGGGAGATGGACGTACAATGTTTCAACGCATTCGCACAGAACTAAAAATGAAAAAACCAGTGCCTGATATTGTTATTGGATTTGATCAAACGATGCTTCAAGATGCACGAGAATTGACAGAGTGGGAGGAGATGAGGGTAAAGCTCCCCTTTTCGGATGAATTTCCTCAAGAGACAGTATTTTCTATGTTTCTGCCTTTTGATTGGGCTCCATTTTCATTTGTCACACGGAAATCCTCTGGTGTTCAGCTGCGTACGCTTGAGGACTTATTGGACACTCAAAACAAAACTCAGTTTTCTCTGATGGACCCGAGAACATCCACCCCAGGGTTTCACCTGATGAATTGGATTGTTTATGCTTTTCCTGATAGTTATGAAGAAAAAATGAGATCTATTAGAGAGAATGCTCATTCTGTTTTTCCATCTTGGTCTTCAAACTATGGGTTATTTAAAAAGGGTGTAACAAAATTTACTTTTTCTTACCTGACTTCCCCGATCTATCACAAAGTAGAAGAAAAGGATGAGAATTTTGTTTCTATCAAAATGAATGGCTCACTTCCTTATCAAGTGGAGTATGTCGGTGTGCCTAAAAGGAGTAAAAATCAAGAGTTTGCAAAGAAATTTGTTGAGTTTTTGTTTTCTCATGGTGCTCAGAAACTTCTTATGGAGAAGAATTATATGTTGCCAGTCAGAAAAGGTGTGATCTCTGGTACTGCATTTGAAGATATTAAAAAAATGAATTTGATCAAAAATTATCATTTGATTAATCACAGAGGTGAAATTGAAAGAATTTGGTCCAATCCGTGATTCGTCTTTTGGTTGTTGTTGCAATCCTTACGTTTCCGATATGGACCATACTGTGGTCCACAAATTCATCTCTTAGTTTGGATGTTAACAGATTGTTTCCTATTCTTTTTCAAACAACCTCACAGAGTTTATTGAGTGCTTTCTTTGCAACGGGGTTTGGGCTTATAGGAGCTTTGGGGGTTTCTGGAATAAAGCGACTGAGAAGTGTTCTCAATCTTCTTATTCTTTTACCAAATTTTTTTCCTGTTCTATTTGTGATTTTGATTTCTCTTAGATGGATTCATCCTTTCCCATTTGGGTTGGCAGGTATTGTTTTTCTTCATGTTCTCTTGAATATTGGTCTTGTGACATATTTGGTTTCTGAGTTTATTGAATTTGAATTAACGTCGATTTCAGAAATTGCTGAGATTTATGGTATTTCAAAGCTGCGATTTGTCTTTCAAATACTTGTCCCTTTGAGTCGCCCCGTGCTTTATCAGGCATTTCTGACTGTATTTGCTCTTTCTTTTTCCAGTTTTGCAATTCCTCTAATTGTATCAGGTGGAAGGTGGCTGAGTCTTGAAACCTCGATTTATGAAACCATTGTGAGAGATGGAAATTGGGGATTGGCATCAGGTTTGGCTTTGATTCAAAGTTTAATGCTCTTTATTTTTGTGATTTTTAAACCTAAAAGACAAGGTTTTGTTAAGAGTTCAGTGATTTTCAAACCTCCTTTTTTTGCCACTCGATTTTTTATGATTTTACCAATTGGAGTGAGTCTCTTTTTTCTTTTTGGATGGGCAGTGGATCTTGTACAGGGATTGGGTCTATTTCAAACCCTCTACTCTATGAAATCAGGTCTGTATTTGGAAGTTTTCAATTCTGTATTTGTTGGACTGGCGACGGCTCTTACCACTTTCTTTCTTTTATGGCTTTCTATATGGCCACTTCTTTCACGCTTTGGAAGTCAGGTATTAAATAGTGTGTTTGCACCAAGTGTGGCACTTTTTGGTTTTGCTATTTTATTTCTTTCAGCCAAATTGGATATTGGATATGAAAAGTTGGAGTTAAGTCTCTTGGGAATCAGCCTTGCTGTCATTCAGTTTCCTTTTCTCTTGAGAATGAGTTGGGTGGAGAGTGTTCAATCCATACAGGATCAAGTGAAATTGGCTCAAGTTTTTGGAGCCACAAAGAGTGATATCTTTTGGCGGATCACTTTACCGTGTTTGGCTCCAGTTGCAGGTTCTTTGGCTGGACTTTCAGTATTCTGGGCTGTTGGAGACTTTGCACTCACCAAAATGATTGTTCAAAAGCATAGCACATTGGGAAGCCTTGCTATGGAAATGATGTCAAGTTACAGACTTGAGGGTGCGAGCTGGTTGTTTTTTATAATATTTGCTATTGGAATGACTTTTTATGTTTTGTTGAGAGGGTTGGGACGTGTCTGTTATTTACAAATTAAAAATTGATTTTAAAAATTTCACTCTCGATATCCCAGAACTGGAGTTGTTGGATCAGGGAGTGAATGTGATATGGGGGAACTCGGGATCTGGTAAATCCACTTTGTTGAAGTCACTTGTGGGATTTATTCCCAGTGATATGGAGTGGGTTGTGGGTGATGTGGATTTGGGGAAGTTGAGTGTGAGAGAGCGCCGTCTTGGACTTGTTACGCAGGACTCTGCTGTATTTCCTCACTTAACTGTTCTTGGAAACCTGAGATTTGTTTTAAAATCTCGCTCAATTCCACAAGAGAATTGGCAAGAGTTGATCCAGAAAACCTTAAAACAGGTCAGAATGGAAGAAAAACTCAATCAAAGAGCTTTGACCCTTTCAGGAGGAGAGAGGCAGCGACTGGCTTTAGCAATGGCAGTGATTTCCAACCCCCGTGTCCTTTTACTTGATGAGCCCTTTTCATCACTTGATTTTAATGTGAGACATGATGCCAGACAGCTTGTTCTTTCCGTCATTGAAGCTTTGAACTTACCTTGTATCTTGGTGACACATGACAAAGAAGACGTTGAAGCCATGGCTCAAAGAACGATTCAACTATCAGAGGGTCGGATTGATTCCCAGAAGTAACCTGGCATCTAACTTCACCAGAATCGCGCCTTGAGCCTTTCATCAATAAATGAGGCTTCATACGCCATTTGATTGCATCTATTGAACTCACTTGGGCCAAAGCCAAAGGTGTTTTTTAAAACTTCGTACTCATGTGTAAGGTCATAATCAAATATTCCAGGATCATCCGTATTGATAGAAAGAGAAACTCCAGCATCATAGAGTTTTTTTATTGGGTGTTCTTGAATGCTTGGTACAGATTGGGTGATGTAGTTGCTAGTGGGGCATATCTCAAGGTGAATTTTTTTATCTAAGATATACTGAATGGCTTTATCTGATGTTGCAACTTGAATTCCATGTCCAATGCGTTCAGCCCCAAGAACTTCAACTGCGTCTTTTACGCTTTGAATAGCACCTGGATAGTTTGGCTCACCTGCATGAATGGTGGTTCGAAGTCCTTCGGATTTGAGTTTTTCAAAAATTTGAGAGAACTTTTTGCAATCAAAGTCCACTTCGTTGTCGGCAAGATCCACCCCTACAAAGTCCCTTTTGTTTTCAATAATAAATTCACTGACTTCTGTTGCAAGAGCAAGAGGGTCGTTGCGTCCAATGATCCCAAGTAGTCCAACTGTAATATCAAACTCTTCACTTGCATTTTGAATGCCCGTCATAATGCTTTTGTGAATCAAATCAAAATTTAAGTTCTCATGACCAGAACGAATAAAAGAAGGGGAGTAGCGCATTTCAATAATTTTGATACTGTCATTGAAGGCATCTTCAACAGCTTCATATGCCATGCGCTCAATGATTTCAGGGCTAGATAAAACTTTTTGTGTGACCAAAAATTTTTCTAAGACCGTTTTTAGATCTTTCATAGGTTCTCGGATAAGAACGGCATTTTTGAAATCTTCGAGATTGTCTGTTGGTAGATCCAGTTTCAATGTGCGTGAAATTTCTCTCACGGTTTCAACGCGAAGCGAACAGTCCATATGTCGATGAAGTTCAACTTTTGGAAAGGTTTTAAGTGTCATATTTGGATCTTACACCACTCGTGTCTTGTTGACATCGTTCTACGCAAAATTCTCATCAAAAAAGGGGTTTTTCTTGACCCCATCTATGAAACGAAGGACAAAATCCTCATGGAAAAACTAGATTCTGAAGGTCTTAAGTCACAAGCCATCAAAAGCCGAAAATTGATACTTCAAATGCTTGAAAAAGCAGGGAATGGGCATCCTGGTGGGTCGCTCTCGGCAATTGATATCATCACAACACTTTATTTCAATGAAATGAGGTTGGACCCCCAAAAACCAACTTGGGAAGATCGCGATCGATTTATCTTAAGTAAAGGACATGGTGTCCCAGCCCTTTATGCAACACTTGGGTATCGTGGGTACTTTGATCCTCAAGAAACAATGAACTTAAGACAACTGGACAGTCCTTTTCAGGGGCATCCAGATCGTGTTCGTTTGCCTGCAGTTGAAGCATCGACAGGTTCTTTGGGACAGGGGTTGAGTGTTGCCCAGGGCATTGCACTTAGTGCGCGTTTAGATAAAAAAGACTTCCGTGTCTATTGCTTAATTGGAGATGGAGAAACTCAAGAGGGGCAAATTTGGGAATCTGTTATGTCGGCAGGAAATTACAAGCTCGACAATCTCTGTTTGTTTTTGGATTGGAACAAATATCAAATTGATGGTGCTGTAGAGGATGTCATGGATCTCAATCCAATCCCAGAGAAGTTCAAAGCATTTAAGTGGCATGTGATTTCCATCAATGGACATGATGTGGATCAAATTCAAAATGCACTCAAAGAAGCGCGAGACACAAAGGGAAAACCGACAGTTATTATTGCAGATACGGTCAAAGGTAAGGGCGTAAGCTTTATGGAAGTGGACAACAAGTGGCATGGTGTTTCTCCTAATAAAGAAGAGCTTGAGAAAGCCATTTCTGAGATTGAAGGGGGCTTGAAATGAAAGCAACTCGTGCAAGTTTTGGAGAGGGCTTAGCTGAACTAGGACGTGAATTCGAAAATGTTGTTGTGCTCGATGCAGATCTTTCAAAAAGTACACAATCGGCAAAGTTTGCAAAAGAGTTTCCTGAGCGCTTTTTTCAGATGGGAATTCAAGAAGCCAACATGATTGGTGTGGCGGCAGGGATGTCTTTTTCAGGTAAAATTCCCTTTCTCTGTTCTTTTGGGGCATTTCTAACAGGCCGTTTTGATACAATTCGTGTGTCCGTTGGTTATGCTGAAGCCAATGTGCGATTGGTTGGGACTCATGCAGGTGTTGGAATTGGTGAAGATGGAACAACACAGATGGCACTAGAGGACTTTGCATGTATGCGCTCCATCCCTGGTATGGCAGTGCTCTCGCCTGCAGATGATCGTGAGACAAAAGCGATGCTCCGTTATTTGATGGATCATAAAGGACCAGCTTATATCAGACTGACAAGGCAGGCTGTGCCCGAAGTGAACAAAGAGGGATATCGGTTTGAGCTTGGTAAGGGAGTTGAACTTAAAGCAGGTACAAAAGCTGTTGTTTTTGCAACTGGCAATCAAACAGGACTTTCTTTAGAGGCAGCAAATGCACTTGAGAGTGAGGGGTTGGATGTGGCTGTTGTAAACATTCATTCGATCAAACCATTTGATAGTGAGCTTGTACAAAAGTGGGCAAATAAAGTTCCGTTTGTCTTTACGGCAGAGGACCATAATGTTGTCGGGGGACTTGGTGGCGTGGTGGCAGAAAGCATGGCTGAATCCGGAGCTTCTGCAAGATTAATCCGAATTGGAGTGAATGATGTGTTTGGGGAAAGTGGAACTCCGCAAAGCCTCTACGAAAAGCACGGACTTGACGCCAAGGGGATAAAGGCACGTATCAAACAAGTTTTGAGTTAGTTATTGTGCCAGGAAAGGCTTTCAAACTGGCCTACATATATCTAAGCTTTGTCTTTTTCTTTTGAATCTACTGTTGTTGAAGGCTGAGCGTTGTTGGCTTCAAGTTTTTCATTCTCAGGAGTGACGTCTCTTTCATCTCCAGAGACTCCTTTTTTGAAACCTCGAAATGCTTCCCCAAGGGACTTGCCAATTGCTGGGATTTTTTTGGGTCCAAATATTAATAGGACAATCAATAAAACAATGATGATTTGCCATGGTCCTGCACTCATTTGGGACTCCTTTGATGCTCTTTCAAACGCTTTGATTAAGTATCACCTATGTGCCGAACTGACATCAAGTTTTGCTGACCTTAGTCTGGTTATTTGGTGTTGAACTCTAGGCAGACTTGTCCCTGTAGGCTCAATTTACAAAGTGTTGGAGGGTTTCAAAACGAACTCGAACTATATAATCTTTACATGAAATCGCCTCATGTTTCTCTAACCTAAGTAATTGTTTTCTTTGGGCAAAGAATGGATTATGTATGTGTGCGTTAAGAAAAACACACAATGTTTGAATGATGGTGGTAATTGCACGTATCAGTGGGCTCAAGTGGTGAGAGCTTACTGGGAATCACAAACTAGGGCTTTCGAGGTGCGATCTTGTTTCCCCAGTCGATCTTCAAATGTCAGGGCTTTATTAAGCCTAGTAATTTCTGTCGCCATAATTTTTCAGCCCTATGCTCTTTTGGCCAATTCCGATCTCTCAAACCCAGCTTCAAATACATCTCCTTCAAATGATGTATCCGTAGAACGTCCTTACGATGCTAGCCGTGATGATACTGAAAATTTGGGTGGATTGGTTGGCGACATGTCTCCTCAGGAGCAATTGCCTTGGACGGAAGTGGAACTTAAAAGGGCTGCAGGTCTTCCTGAACTTGATTTGGAAATTGCACGAGACCAGGAAGCTCTTCAACAGTCTCAGTATACAAGCGATGAGGAGAATATTGCTGGAATTGTTGAAGAATTAGAAGGTTTAATTACAACGATTCGAAGTCGACACGCAATTTTAAGAAACTCACTTTCAAGTGAAGAGCTTTTTGAAAGAGTGAAAAAGCGAAATCAAGAGTCTGTCATAATAGAAAATGAATTTGGAAGAGCGAAAATAAATTGGGTCAATGTGGGTGCAAAAGGCGAAGGTGTCATTCCAAGTTATGTGTACAAGCTTGAACCAAAATCTGGTGAAAGTTTTACGACAATCACATATGACCCTCGTGAGGTGGACCCCGAAACCAACGCACATTTGAAACAGTATATTTCAAGAATTATCGTCAATCGCCAAAAAGATGTTATTTTGCTTGCTGTTCGAGATGGTGAAATTGTGGGTGCTGATATTCAAACTCGTGGAAGTCCAATTTCCCCAAGACGTGTTCGTCACTGGGTGCGAGCGACCCTAAAGGCTCCAACCAAAGACGATGTGAGGTTCTCATTTAAGAGTGCGGGGCTTGATGCTATGGCAACTCTTGTGGCTTTCACATTTGCATCTTTGGGTGCTTTGATTAGTGGAATTGACCTTCCCTCCATCGACAATATCTTGAAAGTTTCAGGCTTCACAATGGGGTATAGTCTTTTGATAGCAGTTCTATACAATACAGTGCGAGAAATTATCACAAGAGGGAGTCGCCTTGCCCAGCTTGTAAAGGGGGCATTGATTGTAGGAATGCCTTTCAACTTACTTGTCAAAATCGCAAATGGAGAACCAGGAGAAGGACTTGATGCAATCAACCCTTATACAGAAAAGGGAATGAAGGCACTCAAAGATAGTACAATGGTTTTACTTTTTTCTCAGTGGGCGAAAACATTTCGAAATGACATTGACCGAGTGCGAACAGACACAAGGCAGAATGAGGGGCACCAAGAGTACAGAGTACCCTTCACTCAGAGAAAAATTAAAACCAACAATGGGAAACGTTTTGAGAGTCAAATTTTACTGCGAATTCCAAGTATGATTATTAAAATGCTGGGGCTTATTGGGTTGGGTTCTTATGAAGTTGTTATGGGGCCTGGGGTGGTTGCGGCTCAACTTGGTTTGGATATGGAGACTGGTTTAGGTAAAGCTATGAACCAATTCAATTCTGTTTTTGATTCAGGTGATTTTTTAACAATGGGTCTTGTGGTTGTCTTTTTCTACATCGCTGTTCAACAGTCCATCAAACACAATCATGTTGATAAGGACAAGATGAAGGCAAAATGGGATCGATTTTTAAAAATCGTTCTTTCTCCAGTTACAGTTCCAATCAATGTCGCAAAAGGTTTATCCTTGGCTGTGACAAACCCTCAGAAGGCTTATGAATATTTGAGCGATTATGTACTTGGATTGGAGAATTGGTTAAAGAGAAAGAAGGGCTCAAGAAAACCCAATATAAAACGAAAAAAAATATCAACAGGATCTGCTATCGAGGTTATTCAGGAAGAGTTGAATAACAGAAATGGAGCTGTGTATATGAGAAAGAGTGTCTATAACTCTCTCTCTTTGGAAGATCGTGAGCTTGCTGACCTCTATATAGATGTAGGAGAACTTATTGTGATTGAAAAATCATGTGGAGAAGCTCTCATTCCTCACCGTGATGCCTCTTAAGGGATTTGTTCCTCTGAGTGTTCGGATTTTTGTGAAAGATCTAAATACTTTGAAAAGAACTTTGTAAAGATTGTGCGGAAATTTTCATTTTCACTTAACACCACAAGAACTGCCGTTAGTACTATTGTCATAGGAATCAATGCAAACATTGTATCCTGAATCCATGCACCACCTTGTAGACCTTTTTGAATTGGTACAGTTGCAAGAACTGCGCATGCCAATCCTCTTGGGCCCATAGCCGTTGTTATCATTGCATCCACTTTGTCATACTTGGCCTTGTTCATAACAAAGAGAACGCTGAGATAGCGGGTGGCAAATATGAGTATTGCTGAGACAAAAGCAAAAAGAACAATTTTCCAATCAGAAAATTTCACTAACATTCCAAGGTAGATAAAGAATGCTGTTTTTAAAAGGAATGTGATTTCTCCAAGTAATGCCATATCCACCCGACTCACAGGTTTGGTACTAAATACGGATTTTGCGTACTCAGGAAGTAGATCCAGGTTTGCCAATGTAAATCCAAGAGCCAAAACACCCATAGCGCCATTTAAGCCAATTTCTTCTAGAATTCCATAAGTGAGCATGGCCCAGGCTTCCCCAGAAAACTTAATACCCGTTAAAAATTTGAATCGTGCTTTGGAGAGAGACCAAATCAGACCTGAGGCAAGTCCCATTAGTATGGCTTTGAGGGTGTCTGGTCCAATTCCGACAAGAAGCTTTTTTGCACTAAATGTTCCTTGAGTTGCACCATCCACAAGGACAAGAAATATAACGATTGCAAGAACATCAGTAAATGCGGATTCAAGAGAGAGAATGGTTTTGGTTTTATCTGACACGCTAAGAAACTTCACCATTGGAATAACAATGGCTGAAGATGTGCTGCCAATGCCCACACCAAACAGAAGGGCTGTAACCATAGTTTGACCCGTGAGCCAGGCAAGAAGTGTTGCAACTGTTGAGATAAGAAGAAAGCCTACGATAGACATGCCCAAGGCGGGCAGGCTAGATGAGAGCAGATCTTTGGCTCGAAGAGAAATACCCCCTTCATACAAAATCACTATAAGAGCCACTGTTGTAAGAAAGGGGCCCACTTTTCCAAGATCATGTGCTTGGACAATGCCAAGTACAGGCCCAATGAAATAGCCAAGTCCAACAAGTATTAAAAGATCAGGGATTTTGGTTTGAACAAAAAACCACTTGAGCGCATGTCCTAAAAAGAAGAGTAATGCGACTCCAATAATCGCGACAGACATGAGACCCCCTTATCGATTGTCGATAGGGTCTCAGTCTAACGAGCCATGAAGTGTCTGGTCAAAATCAAAAGTGAGGTTCTTCCAGGTAGGAGTATCCAGCAAGTCCCTCTTCATAATTTCGCATGAGAAGTCTTGCATCGGATTTTTGCATAGTTCCGTTCTTAATACTGGATTCAATGGATTGTCGAATTTTTTGAATAAGATCAGCTCTATGATACTGAATGTAACCTAATATTTCTCCGACTGTGTCGCCTTCTTCAACCTCATCAATGTGGTAGCCACTTTCATCAATGGACACAGAAACGGCATCTGTGTCTCCAAAAAGATTGTGAAGATCACCTAGTATTTCCTGGTAAGCACCGAGCATGAAGGTTCCAAGGTAATAGGACTCTTGGTTTGAACTAGGAAGTCTGTGAAGTGCAATACTAGATTTTGTTTCACCTTCTTGAATAAAGCGATCAATTTTTCCATCGCAATCACAGGTCAAATCGACAAGTACTCCCTTTTTCTCTGGTTTTTCATTGAGTCGGTGAATTGGCATAACAGGAAACACTTGGTTCACAGCCCAAGAGTCTGGAACAGATTGGAAAACACTGAAATTGGCATAATAAGTGGCTAGAAGATCTGTCTCTAGTGTTTCAATAATTTCCTCTTCTTCTTCTTCAGTAGCAAGCGGTAACATTTTTTCTGTGATGGCTTTGATGAGTGATTCTGCAAATGCTCTTTTTTTGAGATTTAATATTCCATATGAAAAGAGCTGAGCCACGTCTGTTTTGTATTGCATAAGATCGTTGAAGGATTCGACAAGATTGTTTTTGTTGAGTTTTTCATAAATTTCGTACAATTCCGTAATGAGGATATGATTGCCTTTTTTAGGCTTCTCCACTTTGGACCGTGCAATTTGCTCAGATGAACCCAAAACATTAAAAACCAAAAGAGAGTGATGGGCTGTTAGTGAGCGTCCAGATTCAGATACAATTGTTGGGTGAGGAGCTTCTTTCTCATCGCATATGTTCTGGATGATGGAAACAACATCGTTTGCGTATTCTTGTTCGCTATAATTGATGGAGCTATCCCCACCCCCTGTTCCATCGTAGTCCACTCCGAGCCCGCCCCCGACATCCAAATATTTAATTTTGGCTCCAAGTTTTTGAAGTTCTGTGTAAAACCGCGCCCCTTCTTTGATGGAGCTTTTTATAGATTGGATATTGGGAATTTGAGAGCCGATGTGAAAATGTAGAAGTTGAAGACAGTCCATCATGTTGAGTTCTTCAAGGCGATCCACACAAGTCATGATTTCAGTTGCACATAGGCCAAATTTGGATCGAGGCCCTGAGGTTTCAGCCCACTTGCCTGTGACTCGAGAGTCAAGCTTTGCTCGTATTCCAATTCGAGGATTGGTGTTGAGCTTTTTTGAAGTTTCCAGAATCAGATCCAGATCTGAAAGTTTCTCAACGACAATGATTGTTTCAAATCCCAATTTTTGAGATAAAATTGCCGTTTCAATGTACTCAGAATCTTTGAATCCATTGCAGATCAAAAGCCCATTGGATTGGCTCATCATCGCAAGTGCGACAAGCAGTTCGGGTTTGCTCCCACACTCCAAGCCCGTCTTAAACTGTTCGCCAGAAGTGAGTATCTTTTCGACAAGGTGTTTTTGTTGATTCACCTTAATTGGATAAACGCCTTGATAGCGGTTGTTGTATCCGTATTCATCAATAGCACGTTGAAAACACTCGTTCACAAGCCGAACTCGTGCTTCGATAATGTCCATAAAGCGAATAAGAATTGGCAGGCGAATTCCTCTTTCAAGAAGATCTTGGGTCAATTCATAAATATCAATATTTCTTTCTCGATCTTGATCGTTGGCAAACGCAACGGCATGGCCCGCTTCATTGATATCAAAGTACCCAGCACCCCAGTCACGTACTCCGTAGAGTTCTGCGCTATCATCATTTGTCCATTGGTCCTGGTTTTTTACAGTAAATTTTGAGGATCCACGATCCATGATTTTTTGAGGCCCCTTTTTGTCTTCTTTTTTTAGATACTTACGTAAGTGAGGTGGCACCTCGATGACTTTGGATGTTTCTTCATGAGTCTTTTTCATGGGGGCAATATTATTGTCTTTTTGTGACGATGCAATAATTTATTCGAATGGATATAAGAAATCTAGGGCTTGTACTCATTTACCTGGACGTCATAAGGAGAGCCAATTCAAAGCCTTTGAAACTGGCCTACAACAGTGTTGGTCTAAAGTTTTACCTAAGTTCTCAAATACTTAAAAACTCTCTAAAAAGCTCAAACAGTCCTCAAGCCAGCAGCGCTCACTTTGTGAGCACTACACTTGAGGAACTCGTTTTTAGAGAGTTTTTAAGTATTTGAGAAGTCTATGGTTATCAAAGACCAACACTGTTGTAGGCCAGTTTGAAAGCCGTTCTAGGTGATAAGGGGAGTAGGAATGTCGTTTTAGAAACGACTTAAATCTAGATTGCCTAAAATCACGTTCGAGCTGCATTTAAATCGGTATAGAATGGATTTTATGGGTGAATTAGAGAAATTGGGCGAGAGACAAATATTAATTGTAGATGATGACCCCGACAATCGCAGATTTTTGGAAAGAGTTCTCACCAAAGAGGGGTATTCGGTCAAATCGGCCATTTCAGGTGAAGAGGCGTTAAATGTTATCAAGAGCGAAAGCCCACACCTTGTTTTACTTGATGTCAATATGCCGGGAATTGGGGGGCTCGAAACTCTTCAGCATCTTCGTGAAAAAGAAGACTATGTTTCTGTAGTTTTGGTTACAGGCCAGACATCCACCTCGGATATGGTGAAGGGGCTTGATTTGGGAGCCGATGATTACATCAAAAAGCCTTACAATTACCAGGAACTTGCAGCTAGGGTACGAGCGAAGTTGAGGATCAAAGATCTCAATGATGAATTGAAGGAAGCCAACAAAAGACTTCTAGAGCTTGTTGATATTGATGATCTGACAGGTCTTTATAATATGAGGTCACTTTATGATAAATTGGATCATGAAATTGATAGAGCTCTTCGATTTGGCCAGAGTGTAGCTGTCATAATGATGGATATGGATAATTTCAAATCTGTGAATGATAAACACGATCATTTGTTTGGAAGTTATGTGCTGACTGAGGTTGGAAATATTATTCGCGACAATATTCGCCGAGTAGACTTTGGTGCACGCTATGGAGGGGATGAGTTCCTTGTGGTGCTGACTCAAACCTCCCTTGAAGGCGTTCAGTTTTTCACAGAAAGGTTAAGACGCGCGATTGAAGGGTTTGATTTTAGAAAAGATGAGTACAGTATGAAACTGACTTCAAGTCTCGGTTTTGCGCTTTTTGACCCAGAAAGTTGTGCTGAAATTGATGGTCGTACACTTGTGAAGTGGGCGGATCGCGCGCTTTATCAATCTAAGGAAAATGGTAGAAATCGCGTCACTCAATTTCAAGTTCCTGATGAAATGTCAGAACCTCGAATTGCAGATAGAGCAACGTTGAGGAAAAAACTGTCCAACTAGTTGAGGATCTTAATTTGTGAAGTATTTTGTCGATCGTGGCATCCGATTTCCTAAGCTCAAAAATTTTGAAATTTGTACTTTAGAAATTGAAAGCAAAGCTCTAAAGAAAAACCCTTTGAAAGATTCCAATATTCGATGGAATCCTTTTTTAGTTCCAAAATCCAAACCAAACAGAAAACGAGGATTTCCTGTTGTTGTGGTTTTAGCTGGATTTACGGGAAATGGCCCCAATTACTTCTCCATGAGAACGTTTGAGGACAACTTCCCTCAGGTGATAGATCGTCAGTACTCCAATGGTTTGGCTCCAAAATCGATTTATTTCTTTGTTGATGCAATGACATCTTGGGGTGGAAGCCAGTTCTTGAATAGCAAGGGCACTGGACACTATGAGGACTATATCATTCAAGAACTTGTAGAAGTGCTCAAAAGCGATCCAGATATTTCAAAAGACCCGAAAGATTGGATTATTATGGGTGGTTCAAGTGGCGGATATGGTGCGCTTCACTTGGCATCTAAGTATCCAAACGTGTTTTCACGCTGTGCTGCCATTGCGCCAGATTCTATGTTTGAAACAGTGTATCTCAATGATTTTTACCAAGCGGCAGGTCGAATCCTTTCTGAGGGTGGTTCAAAAAAAATTCTTCAACAGATAAAAGACGGAAGTTTTAAAAAATCCAAAGGCTGGCATGAAGTGATAAATGCGCTCGGCATGGCGGCGTGTTACTCTCCAGGAAAATATGCCGGGGATTTGAATTATCCAATTGATTTAAAAACTGGAAAACTAAATCCAATTGTTTGGAAAAAATGGAAGAAACACGATCCTGTTGAGTTTTTAAAATCTCGTGCTCAAAGTTTAAAAAAATTGAGATCTATTTTTTTGGAAGTTGGCACAAAAGATGAGTTCAATCTACAGTTTGGCGCACGAGAGATTCATAAAATTTTAAAATCAAGAAAAATTAAATGCCATTATCATGAATACAGTGGTGGGCATTTTGATTTATCATCAAGGCGTCCTTCGTTTTTGGAATGGGCCAATAAGCAATTGTAATTTATTTTTGAATCAAAGAGTGCAAAGCTTGGATAGCTTTCTCGCGATTCTCGCTTTTAATGAGAAATGACACTCCATTTGAATCAAATAGAATTTGAGTTGGATGGATTTGAGCGGTTTCAAGAAGTGTTACCATTTTTTGAGGAAAATCGGTTCCCATACCTCCCCGACAAATTGCTGTTACGGTCGAATAACCATCTTCATCTATGCATTCTCCATATGCTTTGATTTCTTTTAGTTTGGATTGAAGTGTTTCGTTGGAACCAGTGATAAGAACTTCTGTTGAGTTTTCTTTCGTATGAATATCCAATATTTGAGGGGTTGGGGCTTCGGTGGATTGAGTGAGTCGCTTCATAGAAGTTTTTAAAGAAATATTTGGTAGTTCTATTTTCATAACTCTTTCATGAGAAGTTATAGCAAAAACCTCGGGGTTTTCATACATATCTTGGCTCCTGGTAACTAGAGTTCCCTTTGCGTTCATGTTGTCTGCTGGTCCAAAAAAAATGTCAATTTCCAACGCACTGGCAAGTTCGGCAGCTCGGTAATGCAGGAACTCAGCTCCCCAATAGGTCATGGCTCGAAGTTCTTTGTGTGACATGGTATCAATAGGTATGGCGCTTTTTTCTATACTTGGATCTGCCGACATGACAGCTTGTATATCTTTTAAAATTTCACATCTCTTGGCTTTGAAGTGTGCAGTCATGGCAACAGCTGTTGTGTCTGACCCGCCTCTTCCCAAGGTTGTCACATCTTTTGTCTCAGGGTTGACTCCTTGAAATCCTGCTAAAACAACAACTTGTCCACGCCCAAGTTCAGCGTTGATGCGTATGGGTTTTATTTCTTGAATACGTGCTTCACCAAAATCAGAATTGGTCATGATTCCAGCCTGACTTCCAGTGAAGCTTACAGCAGGGCAGTCAATGTCATTGAGAGACATGGAAAGCAGAGACATGCTTACGCGTTCACCTGCAGAAACTAGCATATCGTATTCACGTCGATTGGGATGATTGGTGATGGCCTTTGCAAGTTCTACAAGTTCATCTGTGGTTGAACCCATTGCGCTTACAACGACAATCATGGATTCAAAATTGGTTTTTTGAGCCTTGATTCTTTTTGCAATACCTTTGATTTTCTCAGCGTTTGAAAGAGTGTTTCCGCCGTATTTTTGAATCAGAATCATGGTTTTTTTTCATTCAGAGCGAATCGCCCTTTGATGTAATTTGAAACGTGTAGGGATGTGCCATCAGGAATTCGTATTCGGTGGTAGGCTACGGATCGAGGGATATTTCCAAGCAAGAGTTCTGGGTTTTGTTTTTTAATAGAATCCAAAGTCACTCCAAGATGAGTGGCGATTTCCTCTAAGCGTGTTCCACCGGGAACGACAAAATGTTCATAGTGCTGTTTGGGAATATATTTGATATTTCGAAACCCATACAATCCCGGAGCTTTGGAAATTAACATTGCAGCTATCAATTTGGGAACATAATTTGTAGTTTCTTTGTGCAGCACTTGTTTACGAGCAAGTGACCAGAAATCTTTGGTTCCGTGTTTCTTGATAAGCCGTTTGATTCGATTTTCACCAGTGTTATAAGCTGCAGCGACAAGGTACCAAGATCCAAACATTTTATGGAGATCTTTTAGATACCTAGCTGCGGCTTTGGTGCTTTTGTCTATGTCACGTCTTTCATCAATCCACCAATTGATACGCAATCCATAGCGTGTGCCTGTGTCTCGAATAAACTGCCATGGGCCGACAGCTGCAGCATGTGAAACAGCATGTGTGGAAAACCCACTCTCAATCATGGACATGTAAACAAGGTCACTTGGAAGTCCTTCGGTTTCAAGTATGGATTGCATTCTCGGAATAATCTTCTGAGATCTTTCAAGCCACTTCATGAACCACTTTCGACCTCTTCCCTGAAAATAGGAAATCCAATTTTTTACACGCGAATTATACTCTACGGGTAAATCAAAAATAATAGCTGCCTCAGTTCGATAGACAGATGATTTGGGCACAAGGTTTTTTTGGACACGTATTTTTTTTGAGACTTGCGCTTTCATAAGATTTGCATCAGCAGAACTTGCCACAAGAAAGATTATAAAAGGAAGAAGAATACGAAGAATCATTAAGAATATTCTCGTTTTTTTTTATTCTTTGGTCACCAACTGATGCAGATAGATGTTCATAAAAACCACCTGGACTTTGGTAGGTTTGGTATTTGAGTTATTTTGACGGACTGTCGGTTTTTTGGCGGAAGTGCTCTTGTGTTTGATGCTCAAGTCCAAATGACTGTGCTGTACCGGGTGGCATCTCACTTGCTCTATACAGGTTTGAGGTTATAGGTATGAGCAACAAGGGAATATTTACTGCTCTAAGTGGGGCGATTGCGCAAGACAAAAGGATGGAAACGATTGCCAATAATATGGCAAACGTAAACACTCCTGCGTTCAAACGTGATCAACAAATATTTCAAGAATATCTGACAGCCTACGAGAAAGCTCCTGAAGTGATTCAAGTCCCTAAGATTCCAGCATCTGTTGAGAGTTTTTATGATCTGGGAGCAGGAGATCGTGGTTACGTAGATCAGGCCGGGACTTATACAAGTTACAAGCAAGGTGCACTTCGACCAACGGGGAATGCTTTAGATGTTGCTATTGAGGGGAAGGGGTTTTTTGAAGTTCTCACTCCGGGTGGTGTGCGAATGACACGAAACGGATCATTCACTTTGAACTCACAAGGTCAAATAACAACAAAAGAGGGGTTTCCAGTTCTTCGACCTTCTACAGAAGGGGAGGGCGCAGAGGCTCGAGTGATTCAAATGCAGCCTGGAGCCACAACGATATCTTCTTCAGGCGGTGTTTTTCAAGATGGTGAAGAAGTCGGGCAGCTGAGTGTTGTAAATGTGAATAATGAAGAAGCATTAAAGAAAGTGGGAAGTTCTCTTTATTCTTTAAAAGAAAATTATCAAGCACAAGTGGCTCCTGCTGTGAATATCAATCTTCATCAAGGCTTTCTAGAAAATTCCAATATCAATATAATTAAAGAAATGACGGACATGATATCTGCAACTCGAGTTTTTGAAAGTACGCAAAAAGCAATACAGGCATATGATCAAATGAATGACAAATTGGTCAATACGGTGCCAAGGACAAGGTAGGTAAGATATGCTTAAAACGCTCAATACTGCAGCAACAGGAATGAAGGCTCAACAATCCAATATGGATGTCATTTCAAATAACATTGCAAACGTAAATACGATCGGGTTTAAAAAATCACGAGCAGAATTTGAGGATCTTTTGTATCAAACAGATAAAGCTCCTGGTGCTCAAACAGGGCTTAATGCCGTTTCTCCAACGGGTGTGCAAACAGGGTTGGGCGTGAAAACAGCTTCTATCCAAAAGAGTTTTGAAGTTGGTTCACCCCGAATCACAAACGCACCACTTGATGTCATGATAGAGGGAAAAGGTTTCTTTCAGGTGACAATGCCGGATGGACAAGTGGCGTATACACGAAACGGTGCATTTAAGAGAGATCCTGAGGGACGCCTAGTGGATGGGAATGGAAATCCAGTTGCGCCAGAGGTTATTATTCCTCCAAATGCCAGTGGGGTGCAGATAGATCCAAACGGTTTGGTCTCAGTGACGCTCGGAAATGCTATCAATCAACCAGTTGAAATTGGAAATTTTGAATTGGCCTTTTTTATAAACCCGACTGGACTACGTTCGATAGGCAAAAACTTGTTCATGGCAACCCCGGCAAGTGGACAAGCGCAAGTGGATGCTCCGGGGCAGAACGCGTTGGGGGGACTTGCCCAAGGTCAAATTGAGGCTAGCAATGTAAATATAGTGGATGAAATGGTAAAAATGATAACGGCACAGAGAAGTTATGAGACAAATTCGAAAGCCATCCAAGCTGCAGATCAAATGTTACAAACAGTGAATACGTTGAGGTAAAATGAAGTATTTTTTAATTCTTCTACTGGTGGGTAGTTTAAAAGCAGATTTGGCAATTTGCGAAGAGCCAATTTCATTTACATTCCTCAAATCTCAAGTTGTGAATAAAGGTAAGGTGAGTCTTTCGGATCTCGTTAAGAGTATGAGACTTGTCCCAGATAACAGCAAAGAGGCACAGGTCTTAACTGCTGTTTCAGAGATTGAGTTGGCAAGACTTGAAGAAAATGAATCCATTAAAATAGAAGGCTCAGAAGTTGCAAAACTAATTCGAAAAGTAAAGGTTTTAGATGAAGTGGTTTTTCATATACCGAGTTATATAGAAATTCATCGTTATGAGTTTTCTAAATATTTGGCGTGGACACTTAAAGAAACAATAAAGAAAAAAGCAAATGTGGATCAGGTGGACATTGCTGAACTTCATATATCAAAGTTGAAAACGACAGAGCACGTTTTTGTCACAGTAGACAGAGTCTTACGATCTGATACTTTTCAATACAATCTTTTTCAAAAAAGAAACGCGAATGATGCCATGAAAAAAGTTGGATTTGTACGCGGGAAGTACATCTTGAAGAAGCGAGTTCCAATTGTTGGTCGCTCTATTCAAATTGGGCAAGCCATAGGGGAAGTTGATTTTCATTATGAAATGCGAGATGTAACTAAGGTTAGAGATAGTTTTCCGTCAAAAGAAGAGATTTTAAGTTCTGAAATGAAACGAGCAAGGTACTTTGGTCAAATCATTCGAAGTGGAGACATTCAACCTCAGAAACTTATTCGAAGAGGGGATCTTGTTCATGTAACTGTGCATGGTGGTAACTTGGACTGGAAGATTGAGTTTAATGGAGTGGCTAAAACAAATGGAATTCTTGGTGAAACAATCCAGTTGATCAATCCCAGTACTAAAAAAACAATGAGTGGTGTGGTCGTGAGCCACGGTAAAGTGGAGATGACACGATGAGCGTTTCGGTTCGATGGATTGTTCTAGTGATGGCAATGCTTTCTCTTTCTGGGTGTGGAAGTTTTGGAAAGAAATTAAAATCTTGGCTTGGTGGTGGAAAGTCAGAAGTTCAAGCTCAAAAGAAAGCGAAACCAGGGCAGAGGAAAACGTATTCTCAATCGCAGAACCATGCATACAATACCAAGAATAGAAAATACAAGCGCATGACCAAAGAGAAATTTGAAAACTCTTCTCGTTTGGAAGCCAATCGAGGTTCTTTGTGGGTTATGGAGGGACAGGGACCATACCTCTTTTCTCAAAATATGGTTCGCCTTCATGGAGATATTCTCAATGTAAAATTGGAGGGAAGTCCTAAAAAGCAACTTGATACGAAAGTTGAAGTTATCAACAATCTCTTGAAAAGACTGCAAGCTATAAAAAAACTCAAATCACGTAAGCTTGCGAGCAAAAATGGAAAAACAAAACCCAAGTCTTCTAAGAAAAAAGAAGTTGCAAAGAAAGATGACAAGAAAAAAGAAAAAAAGCTTTTCGATGTCGATATGGTTCCTGTTCGAATTGTTGAGAAACTTACAAATGGGGATTATCGTGTGCGTGGAGGGCAAACTTTCATGATCGGAAGGCGAGAATATAAAGTTATTGTGACTGGAATTGTGAAGGCCTCTGATATTGATGATGGAATTGTGAGCAGTCAGAAAATGTTAGATTCAAAATTTGATATTGTAAGCCCAAGGCGAGAGGTGGCGTTATGAAAGGTATCTTTGCTCTCGTGATTTTGACATTTGTGGCAGACACATGTTTTGCAGTGAGATTGAAAGACATGGCTAATATTCGAGGAGTTCGAGAGAATCAATTGGTTGGCTATGGTATTGTGGTCGGTTTAAACGGTACAGGAGATGGAAAAGCGGAGTTCACTCATAAGAGTGTGAAGCGAATGCTGGACTTAATGGGTCTTAAGGTCACGGGTGATGAGGTGGCGAGTAAAAATGTTGCTGCTGTTTTGATCACGGCAACTCTTCCGCCATTTGCAAGATCGGGAAATAAATTGGATGTTACAGTACATGCAATAGGTGATGCCAGTAGTTTAAAGGGTGGTACGTTGATTCAGTCGCCACTACGTGCAGCCAATCAGCAAGTTTATGCTGTTGCTCAAGGCGCTCTCTTAATAGGTGATTCCGGTGATGGCAAGGCACATAACACAGTGGCACGCGTTCCGTCCGGGGCAATCGTAGAAAGAGATTTGGACACTGATTTTGCATCTCGCAAAATGTTTCGAATGACTTTGCATAACCCAGACTTTACGACTGCAGCCCGTGCTGCAAAGGTTGTGAACCTAGATCTTGGTGGTAAATATGCTGTTGCAAAAGACAGCGGGACGATAGACATAGTTGTTCCCTTTCAATATGAGGGGAATGCTGTTGAGTTTTTAGCAAATATTGAAGGATTGAACGTTGAGCCAGATCAGAGGGCCAAAGTTGTTGTGAACGAAAAAACGGGAACAGTTGTTATTGGTGAAAAGGTAAGAATTTCTAAGATCGCGATAAGTCACGGGAATATATCATTGGAAGTGGGTGGCGGTAAAAAGAGTAAGAAGAAGGGTGAGAAGAAAAAGCAAGTGGCTTTACTTGAGTCGAGTACAAGTGTTGGGGATTTGGTTGAAGCACTCAATACACTTGGGATTTCGCCTAAAGACCTGATTACTATACTACAAAACATTAAATCAGCAGGTGCATTGCAAGCGGAACTGGAAGTTTTATAAAAATGAATATTTTAAATTACAGAAAGATGTTTAAAATTAAAGAATGGAGAATCCAACACATGGATGTGTTGGTGCCCGGGGGAGTGGGTTGGAGCTCAAATGCCATGGACAGGCTCAGGTTTCTAGCAGGAAACAGAAGCAAGATGTTAGCGGTAGCCAAGGAATGGCGAAGCCCATTTTGCGGAGTGAAGTGCAGGATGCACGAAGTTCTGGCTCACCTCCCCTTTTTTTCTTATGTCTAAAATAAGGAATTTCAACCCAACATTAGATACTCGTATGAATCGAGACAGTCGTGATCCAAAAGTTTTAAAAGCGGCTCGGATGTATGAAGAACAATTTTTAAGAGAGATGTTGAGTGCTATGAAGAAAGCTGTTCCAGATGGCGGACTTTTAAAAAAGAACATGGCAGAAAAGATTTTTCAGGAAAAATTGGATCACACTCACGTGGAGGAATGGACAGATCGTGGAGGTGTGGGGCTTGCAGATCTTATTTATGACAACATTATGAAGCGAGCACAATCTATGCAAGCCATGCCCAGGCCACGTGGACCCATGTCTCTTGAAGAAAAGAGTGCAGGATTTAAGGTTCTTTCTCAAACAAATACAAGTGGGCAGTTTGCAATTCAATCAAAAGGTAAAGATGAAGTTTTAAGTCCGTGGAAAGCAAAAGTGGAGAGTGTGATGGAGAGCATGCTTTTGTTGAACCATGGAAATGGAATTTTGAGTGCAATGAGTTTTGGTTCAGGTGAACCATCTGTTGTGCCGGGGCAAATTGTGGAATCTGGACAAAGGGTGGCTTTACTAGGGGAGGGTGCCAATGAGTATTTTTGGAATTTACGTACCCCAATGGACCCCTAGCTCAACGTCTGGAGTAATGCGACATGCAATGCGAGATGACAAAGGGCCAGTGATTGGGGCTGGCCTATTTAATATTGTCTCATTATGATATACTGAGACCACGAGAATAAAAGGATTTTGAAAGATTCTCGTTGTATGGAGGCTAAGAATGAAAGTTTCAAATAAAGTGAGCCCAAAGATTGCAAAACTCCAAAGTGAGTTAGCAAAAGAGATGCGAGAGAAATCAGGCCTCGATCCATCACAAACAAAAGAGAAAAAAAATACCAAGGGTTCAGCAGAATTAGATATTTCAGAAAATGCAAAAATGAGACAGAAGCAATTCAACCGTATTAAAGAGCTTGCATTGAAATCTTCTGGAGAGAACGATGCCAAAGTTGAGAGACTGAGAAGCTTGATCGATCGAGGGCTTTACAAAGTCGACGCGGATAAGATTGCCGATAAAATGGTAGACAGTCATGCAACTGATGCCATGTTAGAGGCAAGCGAGTAAAGAGGTACTGTATGTCTATAGAAGACAGATATTTAAAATTGGTAGAAGTCCTTGAGCACGAAGTGACTGTGTATCGCCACCTTCTTGAACTTGTTAGAAAAGAGAAAGACATTCTTATTTCCCCAGAGGTTGAAGAGTTAAATGCGAGCAATGAAGCCAAAGAGGCAATGGTAACAAAGCTTAAACTTCTTGAGAGAAATCGAGAAAAAGTGTCTCGTGAACTTGCTGAAACGCTTGGACTGGAAGAAGAGCCACCAAGGCTTCAAGAGATTGCTGCAAAGCTTGGATTTGAACGTGGTGATAAACTGAGAACGATTCAGACCACTTTACAAACACTTATTAAGAGAATTAAAACTTTGAATCAACAAAACGAAGCTTTGGTTCAATCTGCGCTTTCAAGTATTCATGGTGCTATGGATGCAATCAAAGAGAATTTGGCAGAGAAACCAACATATGAGAAAAAAGGAAAGATGGACCAAAAACCGGGTTCAGGTCGATTTGTAAGTAAATCGGTTTAGGTAAGTGGCAGTCAGGATGACTGCTTGAGGAGACAGGATGTCTAAAATTTGGAGTGTCATGACGACAGGTAAGCGTTCTATGATGAATAGTCAGAACGCACTCCAGACTGTTTCTCACAATATTGCAAATAAAAATACAGAAGGGTTTTCTAGGCAGAGAGTTGAACTTGCCTCAAGTGAACCAACAGGCTTTGGTCAAACGCGCATGGGCCAGGGAGCGTACACAAAAGCTGTTCGACGTATTCACAATCCTTTTCTTGAGAAACAACTTCAGAACGAAACCAATGAACTTGGATTTGGTGAGGGGCAAAGCGAGAATCTTGCTCGTGTTGAAGAGGTTTTTAATGAACAGATCAACAGGGGATTGAATCGGTTTGTGGGTGAGTTTTTCAACGCTTTTCGAGAACTCTCAAACAATCCAGAAAATACGGCAACACGAACTCTTGTCAAAGAAACAGCGGAGTTTGCGACTCAGGACTTTCAGAGAATCAATCGTCAATTGAAAGATATTCAGAGAGATATTGATCAACAGGTCACCTCAAGTGTAACAACGATCAATGGAATTACGGGTGAAATCGCAGATCTCAATCAAAAAATTGAACTCGTTGAAAATACGGGTGCAACAGCAAATGACGAACGAGACAGAAGAGACCTTCTCCTCAAGCAACTGAGTAAGTTGGTCAATATCCGATGGGGTGAGGGAGAAAACGGGCAGGTCACTGTCACCGCCGGAAATACTGCTGTTCTAGTTTCAGGCTATGAAGCAGGAGAGTTAAAAGTGGCTGGTACTCCAGAGAATGCAACAAAGCGTGAAGGACGTGCGGATGTGTTCTTTAAGCCTTCTCAGGGTAAGAGTTGGGTCAATGTCACTCGCCAATTTATAGGCGGAACCCTTGGCGGGGCTTTAGACGTTCGAGACAATGTTATCAATGGGCGTTTAGATAAAATCGATTCATTGGCCTATTCAATGATCAAAAATGTGAATGATGTTCATAGAAGAGGATTTACGCTCAATGATCAACAAGGGGTGGCATTCTTTAAAGATATTGGTGGAGTTCGAGATGCTTCGGAGTTTATTGATTTGGATAAGAGAATTTATTCAGACGTAAATAACATTGCCGCCGCTGCAGTCAAAGAGTCTCCAGGTGACAATCGTGTGGCCAATATCATTGCAAATCTTCAGAATCAAAAGTTGATGGATAACAACAAATCCACAATGGATGATTTCTACAATGGAATGGTTGGGGAGCTGGCTGTTTTGACAAAAAAATCCAGAATGGTAAATGAACATCAAGCCAATATCGTCAATCAACTAAATAAAGTAAGAGAAAGCATTAGTGGTGTGAGTTTGGATGAAGAGACCGTCAAAATGATTGAATATCAGAAGGCGTTTGATGCTTCTGCCCGTGTGATTCGCACGGCAGATGAAATGATGGATACGGTGTTAAACTTAAAGAGATACTAAGGACTTAAGCGGTGAGAATTTCTGATAATATGAATTACGGGCAAGTTAAGAATAACTTGAGTAAGAACCGTAAAGAAATGTCAGATATGCAAAACCAAGCGGCCACAATGAAGCGTGTCACGCGCCCTTCAGATGACCCTGTTGCAGCGACTCGGGTGTTGAGCGCTAGAACGAGTCGATTGGGTATTGAGCAGTATCAAAAAGATCTCAATAGTGCTCGTAGTTTTCTAGATGCTTCAGATCATGCGTTGGAAGAACTCACAGAGCTTTTTATGCGTCTTAAAGAACTCGCCATTCAGCAAGCAAACGCTCCAAGTACTTCTGAAGACTCTCAACGTGTTGTAGCCGAGGAAGTGGTTCAGATGTACAAACAAGCCGTTGCTGTGGCCAATCGCCAGATTGGAGATCGCTATATCTTTGGTGGATACAAGACAACGGAGCCTGCATTCACGCCTGATGGTGTGTACAATGGTGATCAGGGTGAGATCACTATTGAGATCAATAAAGAAGTCTATCTCCCAATGAACATTCCAGGTAACAAAGTCTTTTTGGGAGAAAAGCTTGGAACTCGTAACTTTATTCGCGAAGAATTTCAAACAGCCCCAAGAAACCTTGAACACTTGAAGAAGATCCAAGCATTGGAAGGTGAAGAGATAGATCGCGAACTTCCAGATGAACTTGAAATTGAAAAGGGTGAAAACGGAATCAATGTTCGTAGTCCCGCATCTGTTGGAGAAAAAATTTCTGAAGTAGAGGGTGACAATGTTTTTGATGTGATTCGCACTTTTGCGATTGCGCTCAAGACAGGGGATAAAGCGACGGTTCAAGACTCTATTGAAAGAGTGGAAAAAGTGTTGGATCACGTGATTCAGGCGCGTGCGCAGGTTGGGTCTAGAGCAATGACTTTGGATTCTGTTATGAATACTTTACAAAAATCCAAGATCGACACAAAAGTCCAGGAATCTGCGGCTGAAGATGCAGACGCCTTTGAACTATTCAGTGATATCTCAAAGAATGAAGCAACTCTCAAAGCAACGCTTGAGACTTCGGGTCGGTTGATACAGCCAAGTCTTCTTGACTTTCTCCGCTAGAAATAATAGCTACAGTTCATTCCGGATCTTGCCGTTAAGTAAGATAGTAAGATGTATCTTTGACCTGGATGTTGAAGGAGTCACAAATGCTGGTATTAACCAGAAAGCTCGGTGAAAGTATTGCGATTGATGACCATATAAAGATCACGGTTGTCCAAATCAAAGGAAAGCAAGTTCGACTTGGTATCCAAGCTCCAAAAGACACAAAAATTCACAGAGAGGAAGTTTATTTGGCTATCCAAGATCAAAATAAACTTGCCGTTGCATCTTCATCTGATAGCTCCAGACGCGTTGCATCCATGCTGAAATCAAAAGATAAAGAGTAAATAGCTCTATTTTCGAGCAGGGATGGTTTTTTCCACAATTTTTCCACCAAATTTCCCACATTAATGGCTTGCGGTGTCTATATTTAGTAGGCATCCTTTAATTACTAAAGTTTCCGGGGGGGAAATGGATTTAGAGACTTCTAGATTTGGTCGTGTTCAATATGACCAAGAAGATGTGATTGAGTTTCCAGAAGGAATACTGGGCTTTGGTCATATTAAAAAATATATCATGGTTGAAGATCCACATGATGAAGTCTTTATCTGGTTGCAAAGTTGTGACTCCTCTGATGTTGCATTTCCAATTTTAGAACCTGAACTCTTCTCAAGTTCTTATTCAGTTGAGTTGAATCGACATGAATTGGAAGCCATACAAATTAAAACTGTGGGTGAAGCTCGTATTTTTAATATTGTGACAATTCCTGAAAATCCGACTCAAATGACTGCAAACCTTAAAGCTCCAATTGTTGTAAATGTTAAAAATAGAATCGCAAGGCAATGCGTTCTTCAAGACAATGATCTAGCCATTCGAGAACCTATTTTTAAAGATCTTCAACAGCGTATCTATTCAGGGGCATCGACGGACCAAGGTCCAAAGAAAAGAGACTGTGAAGTCTTTGTCCGCCTTACCGATAACGTATAGACCAAGCTAAAATGCATGCGCTCCAATTGGGTGCTAGGTTACTTTGGAACTCTGTGAGTCCATGGTTATCAAAGACCAACACTATTGTAGGCTAGTTTGTAAGGTTTATTGTGCATCTTAGGTTCTTAGAGTCTCAAAAGTGGTCTGACATCTATTATATAGTCGACATAAACTTATAACCATTGGTCTCGTTAAGAGACATCCCAGCATTCCGATTAATATATTAGCCAGGAAGGCTTATTTGACACCAAGGAGGGAGTGACCAGGGAAGGGGTGTCGAAATGTTAGCAAGTTTGGCTGGAAGAGCAATGTTTGTCGTTGGAATTCTAATATTGTTCTCGTTATTTACGTTTCAAGCAATCAATGCTTTCGCATTAGAAGAAGAGTTTCACGTCGTACAAGTCACAAAAAACTTCAAGCTCTCAGAAAGTGATCCGAGCTATCACGACTATTATATCAATGCGGGTCAAAATCAAGGAATGCAAAAAGGAATGATTGTCCCGGTTGAGAGGCGATTGACTGTTCAAGACAATTTTAGAAAAATCGTGGACGACAATGTCATGATTCCTGTTGGAAAAATCGAGCTTATATCTGTGCATGAAAAAGTGAGTATTGGTCGGTTGATTGAAAAAATTCCTGCTAAAACTGGTGGAGTGCTTGAGTATCAGGCAATTATGACGGGAGACAAAGTCAATGTGGCTCGGGCAGAGATGAAAAAATCTAAATCAGCAGATATTCATGTAGAAAGTGAGAAAGTGGTTGAAGCAAGTACTGATGAGTTGAAACTCAATTCTCCAATGCAAGATATGGAAGAGCGTGGGGGACGAGAAATTTCTTCAGTTTTGAGGAATCCAAATGGTCCCAAAACTGGGCGAGCTGAAAGTGATGAGTCCGAGCTTGAAGTTCCATTATTGACCCAATAATTGCACCCTAAGGTAGACCTGATACAAAAATGCGGTATAAGCATTGGTGTTGGGACAAGAAGATTTTTATTTCAGTTTGAATATTTCCGATGTTAAACGATCTGAAGAAGATCGCTTAACAGATTTTTGTCTTGAATTTGGTGCAACAGGTTTTAGTGAGTCTCTTGAATTTGATCAACTGGATGAGGAATATCGGACCAATATCAAGAATCCAGATCTATTTTCTATAAAAATTTACTTCAATGAAGAGCCTTCAGCAACCTTGATCAAAGAACTTCAGTCAGCATTTCAAGTTGGAGAGATCTCAGTTACAAAAAACAAGACAGAGGATTGGCAAGCAGAGTGGAAAAAGGGATTTCAACCCTTTTGTCTTTTTCAAGATTTTTGGATTGTCCCTTCTTGGATGGAGGCTCCTATTGAAGCCAAGTTTCCAATATACATTGATCCAGGTATGGCTTTTGGAACTGGCACGCATGAAACAACTCAAATTGCTTCGGAACTTTTGGTTCGTACAGTTGGCGAGACTGTGCCTAGCTCGATGATTGATGTTGGAACGGGAACAGGTGTTTTGGCCATTATCGGCGAGAGACTCAAGATCAATAGAATTTATGCCACTGAAATTGACAAAGATGCAGCTAGTACAGCTAAAGAAAACATTGAGAAAAACAAATGCATGCAGATTGAGATTTCGGCTCAAGATCTTTCAAGTGTGAAAGAGAGTTTTGACCTTGTCTTAGCAAATATAATTGATGGCGTTTTGGTGCGCTTACAGAGTGAGCTTGTTGGTTGTTTAAACTCTGGTGGGACTTTGATATTAACGGGGATATTGTGTGAGAGAGAAAGTGATTTCAATTTAAAATTTCAAGCTAAGAATGAGTTGGACTTTGTGGAGCGAATACAAAAAGGTGAGTGGGTCGGGTACGTCTATAAGAAGAGGAAAGTGAAATGAGGCGATATTGGCTTTCGGGGGATGCCAAAAAGGAGGCAGGATTTCTTATTGAAGGTGAGAAGTTCAAGCATATTTTTGGTGTTTGTCGACAAGAGGTGGGTTCTAAATTTGAAGTGCTGATTGGTGATGGGTTTGCTTATTTCGTTGAAGTGAAGTTGGTATCAAAAAAATCTGCTGAGGTTCATGTTCTAGAGACTCGAAAGGTAGATGCTATTCATAGGCCTTACATACACCTTCTTGTCTCCCACCCTAAGCCAGCAAAGCTTGATGAAATTATCGAAAAATCTGTGGAACTGGGTGTAAGAAGCGTAACTCCATTTCTTTCAGACTACAGTTACTTTAAGTCGATGGGTCCGAAGTTGGAAAAACGTGTGGAAAGATGGAGTAAGATTGTAAAAGCTGCAACGGAGCAGTGTGGTCGCAGCGAAATAATGGAAGTCAGAAAGTGTGTCAGCCTGGATAAATGTCTAGAAAGTTTTAACCGAGAAAGCGACGCCTTGGGTCTATTTCCATATGAAGGGGAGAGTGAGCTTGCGATCAAGGACGCCCTCAGTGGCCGCATGCTGAAAAATCCCAAAGATGTTTGGGTTTTTGTGGGAAGTGAAGGTGGCTTTTCAAAGAGAGAAGTTGAGAGATTTCAAGGAGATAAACTAAGTCCAGTGACACTTGGACGCCAAATCTTGCGGGTTGAAACGGCTTGCGTGGCAATTGTGAGCGTCATAAAGTATGAACTGGATTTGATGAAATAGGAGGCGATCTGTGGCCATGGAACCAAAGGATGATTTTGAGTTTAAACCGATCAATGAGGGTTTGGGGTTCCACAAAAAAGTGATTGAACTCAAAGAAGAGATGGAACAGGCGCGCGCGCAATCCATACCTCAAGCCCAATCAGAGGAGTCTTTTCGTTCTCTGAAGGATCCCACAATCAAATTTTATGAAGAATTGGATCGAGATACTTTTGATTCCATTCGATCGCGCACGCAAACTTCTGTTGAATCAAAAATTGATGAAACGACAATTGAATCAATAAAAGAAGAAACCCAACTTGAAAAGCCGATTGAGAAACCGCGTTTAGAGATGACTCAGAGAAAAGAAATTTTTGCAGCTCCGGCTTTGGGTCCTTTCTTCTTGGACTTTTTGGTAACACTGGGCCTGATAAGTTTGTTTGCCGTTCCTCTTTTGACAATCACAGAAGTGGACCCTGTGACAGTCATGTTGAATTCACGTGGAGATCTTGCAACTCAGATTAGTATTGGGCTGCTTGTGCTTTCTGTATTGAATTTTTATCTCATTGTATCCCGTAGTTTCTTTTCTTCAACAGTTGGTGAGTGGGCATTTGATCTTGCGATTGGACGGAGCTCCCAGCGTAATTCAGCGTTGTACCCATTTCGAATCTTGTGGCGTTGTATGGTAATGACTCTAACTGGAATTTTTATACTTCCAATTCTGGGTTTGATTGTCCGTCGAGACCTCCTTGGAATTCTCACGCGTACCCGAATGGTTCGAGTCAGTTAGATTGGGTATTGTTCTTGAGGCATCAAATATAGAATCTCAACTTTCCTCTAAGCGTAAAGGTGGAGGAAAAGTTGTTTTCACAAACGGATGTTTTGACCTTCTTCATGTCGGTCATGTGAGGTATTTGAAAGAAGCCAAATCTCTTGGTGATTATTTGTTTGTGGGGCTTAACTCAGATTCGAGTGTCAAAAGACTTAAGGGTGAAAACCGTCCTATACTTGACCAACAAAGTCGAGCTGAAATATTGGCATCTCTTTCTTGTGTGGACTTTGTTTGCCTATTTGATGAAGAGACTCCAAGAAATCTTATCGAATTGGTGAAACCGGATATTCTTGTTAAAGGTGGAGATTGGAAGAAGGAAGAGATTGTGGGTTGGGAGTTTGTTGAAAAATACGGTGGAGCCGTTCAGAGTTTGCAATTTGTTCCAGGAAATTCGACAACAGGAATTGTTGAAAAAATCATTGAATCATTCAGCACTTCTAAAACTTGATTCCTATTTTTCCACTCATGACAGGAACTGTATATTGAGACATCTCAATAGCTACAAAGACGGGATCGACTTTTAATACTCCACCAATTGTAAAAAAGAATCTTTTGATATCTTCTTTTTCGTTATCTCCAGATTGAGTGATTCCATTAGTTCCTCCGACAAATTGACCAGTTGAGTAAGATTGCCCAGCCGCAAAGTAGATGGAGAGATACTTCATTGTAATCCCTGTAACAAGAGCATACCCAGCAGTTTGGACAAAAACTTTGTTGCGGATATTGGTGTCATTTCCAAAGACTGCGAGTGAAAAACTAGCAGGCATGAATGTGGCTTGATAAAAGCTCCATTTCACAAGACCGCCAAATTGACTGATGTTGGTACTTTCGTTGTATGGAACAAAATTCAAAAAACCATCGATATTGTTGTAAAGCCCTTTTCCAATAGTGAGTTTTGGGTAAACCAACGTATCTTGGTCTTCTGTTTGTTCTCCAAGTCGAGAAAGATCTTCGGTCGGGATACTTTCAACAGTGACCCCAACCTCGACTCCACTGTACCCACCAAGAGGGTAGGGCTCAGTTAATATTTTTGTGGACGTTCCTGCTCCAAGAATTTCCAATGTTTCGCTTCGGTCATTTTCATCAAGTCCAGTCGGAATATCGATACCAGCAAAAGCAAATTGAGTTTGTAGAAGAATACAGATCCATACCTGAAGGCGCATATACCAAGTTTATTCGAGAGCCTAAGGGGTGTCAGCAAAACAATGATATCAAAGAGTGCAATGTCTAGAATAAAACTTTAGTTTGGTTCAGATGGAACACTAGGTGGGGTGTTGGCAACTTGGATGGAGCCCAACCGTTCGTCGATTATGCGAGCGGAGTTAAATGCGGCTTCGCGAACGATGCCAACAGAGTCGTTGTTTGCAACTCGATCGAGTACTTCAATAAGTGGAATATATTTTTCAGAGTTTTGAATGATATTTGCTGTATTGGGGTCGTTTGGATCTCGAAGTCCTCGATCTCCTGAATCAGGATCGATGGAGATCAGGTTTCGATCTGCAGAGATTCCTATAAGACGAGCACCGTGATATCGGATGACTGAGACATCATCGCTCAAAGCATTTCGAATAAGTGCTAGGTGTTTGAGTGAACTATATGTATTGAGTTCTGCTTTGGCCTTATTTTGAATTTTTGATTTGGGGTGATCTTCTGCCACAATTGCAAGGTGTGCAAAACTTGTATAGCTTGGTGTACTGGCAAGTGCGAGCAATCCGTATTTGTTTAATTCAAGTCTGTTACTTTCTAAAAGCAAAAGAGTGATTCTGTAATACATGTCGATATCAACTTCATTTGTACGGTGAGCAAGCAAGAATTCTTCAAACTTTTCAACTGAAGGTGCATTAAAAAGATATTCAATCCACTCTTCTTCTGTTCTTGTTTGATCTTCTTCGTCTTCTTGTTTTGCTGAATTTATGTATGGATTGTCATCTAACTCAATTGATTCATTTTGTACAAAATCATCTTCCTTTTTTTCAACAACCTCAATTTCAAGAGATGGTTTTTTCTTCTTTTTTTTCTTTTTCTTCTTTTTTGCCACTTTCTTTTTTGTAACCTTCTTTTTTCCCTTAGCGACAAGTTTTGGTTTGAGGTTGTCTTTCTTTTTGGTCTTAAAGAGCGCAAGTAGATCTTTGGTAGAGCCTTGGTTGCGCGTATTCTTACCGATTTTGAGTGCTCGGTTTATTGAAAGAGGATCAGATAAAACGTCTCGAAGAGTTCTTATGCGTGAATTGCCATCAGATGTGGAGCGTGTGATTGGATCCACAAGGCTAAAAAAGGAAAGCACAAGGAGCACGATTGCGCCTGCAAAGATCAGATAGGATTTTTCCTTTTGATTGAACATTTCTTACCTCTTACTTGTCTTATAGGCACTATGTGTGCCAGCGTAAGCTATTGAAAATAGGGGATTCTTTCATGTGCTCCAGATGCTTGGTGTTACGAATGTAACACCTCTTGGCCGACTTTAGATTTCTTGTGTATATTCAAAGAGTTATATTCATTTGGAGAATCTGCCGTGGGTGACAGAATTAGGGACTTATTAGACAGTGTTGTGCTTGGAGATCAAAATGCCTTTCCACGACTGCTCTCTGAAATTGAGAAGGTAGGGGCTAAGTCTTTAAAATATCAAGAACTTCTCGAGCCATCTCATTTGGCATTCCGAATTGGGGTAACAGGACCACCGGGGGCAGGAAAGTCTACACTGATAGACTGTATGATCTCAGAAATTTCAGAAAAAGGGTTTCGAGTGGGTGTTTTGGCAGTAGACCCATCTAGTCCATTTACCCAAGGAGCAATCCTAGGAGATCGAGTGAGGTATGTTTCACTTGAAACACACTCAGATGTGTTTGTGCGATCTGTTGGGTCTCGGGGGAGTCTTGGGGGGCTTTGCGCTCAGGCTTACTTGATGCTTAGGGCATTTGATTTTGCGAAGTTTGATGTTGTGCTTATTGAAACGGTGGGCGTTGGGCAAACTGAACTTGAGATTATGAATGTATCAGATCATACGTCTGTTGTGCTTGTTCCTGAGAGTGGAGATGGGATCCAAGCTATGAAAGCTGGTCTTATGGAAATTGCAGATCTCTTTGTGGTAAATAAATCGGATCGTGCAGGAGCGGATTCACTTGTTAAGGAATTGGAATGGATTTCAGATGGCAATGTGGATGTTCTTCAAACTTCTGCGATCAATGGAAGTGGGATTAGAGAATTTGTGAATCACTTGATAAATGTGAAATCAAAATCTGAGTTTCAAAAAGTACGATGGAGTGTAGATCGTTTGAAGGCTGAAGCTGTGGCTTTGCTTCGTCTTGAAATGGAACGTGACCTTTTAAAAAACGTCTCCCAGGTTTCAGATTTAAAATCTCTTCAAGCGTTGTTTGGGCTCTAGGGTTTTTGCGTCTCATATTGAAACAGCCCACTAACGCAATGTGTTATGCATGCCGATAAGCTAATAGAATCTATTGTGAGTGCATCTTGATGAAGGATCATCGGATTCTAAGGTGGATTATGAAGTTAAAATCGGCGGCACCGATGGAAGTTCACACGGCCGACGACCTAGACTTTCAACCAGTGACTCAATCGGTGGCATCTCAAAATCAAAAAACTCAACCTGTAAGTGCGGGCGGAGAAGGACTGCTAGATCAAGAGAATCTAAGACGCCCTCCTATGGAAACGGGAAAAGTGATTTCTCTATTAAGAAAACTTCGTGAAAAGGAATCCGAACTAGAAAGAGTGGGTTATGAAAAGCGACGTAAGAAGGCTTTAAGGTCCTATACAAAGGTCGCACTCCAAATCGTGGATTATGATTTGTTTGGAAATAAACTTAATAAAGTGGCGTAAGTCCAGTGGCTCAAAAGCCTTTATTGACCTGGGTTTGCGGGAGAAGAGATAATTGAAGAAAGAATTAAAAAAGGGGGTACTGCTTTCAATGAATCAAACAGTCGAGCCCTCGTGCTCAACGCGAGTTACGAACCGTTAAAAGTTGTAAATTGGAAAAAGGCATTCGTACTTTGGTTCCAGGGTAAAGTTGAAGTTCTGGAACATCATGACCAAATTGTAAGAAGTTTTGCAGAGTCATTTCAGGTTCCAAGTGTCATTCGTTTGAAAACTTATGTGAGGCTGGGAATTTATCCTAAGATTCGATTTTGTCGTGAAAATATTTATCGGCGAGATGGACATACATGCCAATACTGTACAAAACGTTTCTCTGCTAGAGAGCTTACGATGGATCACGTGACTCCTGCTTCACGTGGGGGATCTAAGTCATGGTTAAACATTGTGACTGCGTGCAAAAAGTGTAACCAGAAGAAGGGCAACAAAACTCCTGAGGAAGCAAGAATGCCACTTCTCAATAGACCTCGAGAGCCTAAGTGGCAAATCTCTCAACAGTTGGATATTGAAATTCATTTTGCACGAGCACCAGACAAGTGGAAAAGCTATCTATTTTTTTCAGCACCTGGTAAAACTGTTATTTAGAGGTTGGTGGTGTCTGAAGAAAAAAGTGAGAACGAAAAGAATTTCTTTTCGAAGGTCGACTCTCAAGATGAAGTGAGCAAAGTCTACACTCTCTTGTCTGAATCTAAAAAAGATATTATTGCGCAGTTGCAAGGTCGAAAATCGATCAAATTTGAGGTTGAAGAGTGGGATGATGGAAATCTCACTCTCAACAGAAAAGGCATTTTTGAAATATTCGAAGATGAAGCGATCACGATAATGATCGACTTTGGGAATGACAAATATTTTCTTCGTTCAAAAATAAAACCACTTAACACAACAACATCTCTTGTGAGTACAAAGCCACCACTTTATAAACTTCAAAGACGAGAGTCTTTTCGTGTTGTGGTTCCTGAGGGATACCCTGCTCATTTTGAAATTATCTCTTTAGATGAAATGGATATTAAAAAAGAATTACCGCTTTTTGATTTGAGTGGTGGTGGGGCGGGAGTTGAAATACCTCCCAATGATGATTTTTTACTTGCAAAGGGACAAACCTTTGAAGGAAATATTGTCA
>JAUICD010000019.1 GCA_030427965.1 Bdellovibrionia bacterium | reverse complement strand
CCTGCAAAGAGCCCATATTTCTCTTACCTCCTCTATCATGAACTTGGTCACTACTTTGGCCTCAACGAAGAGTATGAAGGGGGTGGGCGCACAGAAATCGAATTTGCAGCCAACATCAAAGAACCCTGGTCTCAGAATATTGTATTCTTACCAGAAACAGGAATCCACTGGTTGAAATGGGAAGAATTTGTGTCTGATGAAACACCTATTCCAACTCCAGAAACTGATTGGAAACCTGGGAATTACGGAGCCTACAGAGGTGGGTATGCTGACTCTATTTCAAACTTTGGGAAAAGCCACAAACCTGGATACAACTGTGTTATGAACTCGGGTCCCAATTTCTGTGAAATCTGTAAAAAAGGAATCCGTGATGTTATCCTTCACGACATAGGAATACACAATCACGAACTTCAATAAAAATGGGTACTTAAAAAAAGTTGCTCCAATCTACATTTAAACGAGCTGTCAATGCAAAGCATCTTCAGACTTTAAGTTATGTGACTAACCAGGCTTTATTTCGTACTATCTCCTTCATAGGAAATTTAAGCTTATGAAGTTCTTCAACTTAAAAAATCCGCTGTGGAGCATAGGGTTTCGCCCTTTCTTTGTTCTTGCATTGCTCATGGCAATAATCACAACTCCTATTTGGGTTTTACACATAACAGGCCTTTCTTCTTTTGACTTCTCACCTCTATCTCCCAACCAGTGGCATGCTAACGAGATGATCTTTGGTTTCTTAGTTGCAGCAGTCATTGGTTTTTTGTTAACCGCCTCTGCAAATTGGACTGGAGTACGAGGTCCACATGGAAATACACTGCTAATAGGTTTTTTTCTATTTCTTTTTACTCGAATTATTTTTTGGACAACTCCATTTGACAGTCTTGGGATTTACAAGTGGATTGGGGCTCTTGTCCCCCTACTAGTCGTACTGCACCTGGCAAAACTTTTTATTCAAACAAAAAACAACAGAAATCTCATTCTCATAGTTCCTTTGTCGATGTTGATCGTTGGGCAATTTCTCATTCTGAGTTCCAAATACAATTTGGGTTATGAGCTTGCTCTCTACTCTGTTCGGTTTTTGGTCGTTGTTATTGCTGGACGGGTGATTCCTTTTTTCACAAAGAACGCCCTCGGTATGCAACCCAAGTGGAATCACCCAGTTCTAGAAAAACTTACCATTCTGACAGTTTTTCTACTTATCTTTGAACCGTTTTACTATCACTCAGGCCTTGGTCGTCAAATTTGGATTGCATTAACAACTCTAGCCCTTCTTCTCAACACATACCGTTTGGTCAATTGGAGATTTTTTCCTTCATACAAAGTTAAGATCCTCTTTATTCTGTACATTGCTTATCTGTGGCTCCCCATTCATTTCTTCTTCAATTTAGCAAGCCACTTTGATTGGCTTTCTCAAGTTGGAAAACCCACTCTTCACTCTCTAGCCTATGGTTGCATGAGCATTATGATATTGGGAATCATTCACCGAGTAACACTTGGACATACTGGGCGCAAGATCCAAGCCAGCCGCTTTGCTCAGATCGGATATGTGGCAATTGTTCTTGGATCTTTTATAAGAGTGTTTGGCCCACTTCTTAAACCTGAATATTATATATTTTGGCTAAAGTCCTCAGGCACCCTGTGGGTACTAGCTTTTCTCATCTTGAGTTTTGAAATATTCCCTATGCTGATTTCTTCACGAATTGATAACAAAGAGTATTGAACCACTCACAAGATTAGAAAAGTCGATTTCAAATCCATTCTTGACTGAGAAAACATTTCAATCTACTTCATAATGTAGCTTCAAAAGATCACCTACATTATAAGAAAGATCTACGGAGGCATAATATGAATCTATTTCAAATCACACTCACTTTGATGGTACTGACAATCCCTCTTGCATCACACTCTGTAGAAATTGAAAACTACAGATGCAACACCCACTTGGATCACCCTGGGGATCCAAACCCTCCAGAGTGGATCGAGCTTAAAAAAGACACCGCAAATGGAACTTATCAATTGCTTTATAGTGAAAACATAACTCTATCAGAACCACGGTTGCTGCTCTCTGAGTTGACATGTTCATTTTATAAAGTGAACTCATGCGACAGTTTTCAATTCAAATCTTGTACCTCAGAAAATCTCAATTCTTTACCAACCATTGACACTATAGGAACTCCAATTCTATTTATGTGTGAAAATTCAGATAAAAACTCACCACCTGTTCGAATTGAAAATACTTATCTTCCTCAAATAAAATTGAACCTTTCAGGCAACGCGGAATTCTTTATTGATGGGGTTCGCTTCAACGGGTCTGGTGTTCCTGGATTTGAAAGAGGACTCCTGTCTGTATCTCTTGATAATTATGTTGGGGCTTGTAGGATTCGTCTAGAAAATTAAAAACCTTTTGGCCGTGGACCAAAAGGTTCGAGCAAACACAACAGTCGTCGTCTATCCTAGACTGCCACAATCTGGAGCTACGTTACAATCACTTCCACCAGAAAATGTTGTTGGATCAGCACAGTAACAATTAAGGGAACGTCTACCACCCTTTAACGACTTTGCCTGAGTCTTAGACAACATTTTAAACAACACTTTTCTTTTTGCTTTTGCTTTCATACTTCCCCCAAGAAGGTTAGCTATTATTAATCTTGCATTGGAGAATAGACTAGTATTGGAAAACTCGCCCTTCAAGTTGAAAACCCTAGACACGGCATGTAAAGTGCTATCTTTTAAGGCAAAATCTATTGAATGGAGAAGTTAAAGCTACTGATTGCCTTTGGGCCACTGGGATTTGTATTTTTTCTTGTTCAAATTGATGACTTTAGAAACGTCTTTTTGAACAGAAGCAAGAGTAATACCCTTTAAGTTTTTTGGGCAAACAAACTTTTGGTCACCCGAAATCAGAAAACGAGAAAATGGCTCCAAAACAGGGGCACCCGTCACACTCTCTAACCACAAAAACTGTCCGTGCGTATTGACCTCTAAAAAGCAATACTTCCCCTTATTGGACACAACAAAATCCAAAGATCCGTAAGAAAGATTCAGAGCTTTCAGCAACTTTTGGCTTTTCAACAAGATGGCTTTCGGAATTTCAGTGACTTCAAATATTGTGTTTTGATGATTATCAAAACGCCAATCATAGGTGGCCGCAAACTCTGTATTCTTCGCCTGTATTTTTACAGCAATACTTTCCTTACCAAAAAGAAATAATCTCAGGTCATAAGATTTATCCGCAAGTTCTTGGTAAATCCCAGGAACAGCTCGAAGACTTGTCGCATCTGGCAACATTTTCTGTGAAATCTTTGTCGTAAAAACCGCCTCTGTTTCTCCATTTTTATTCACCCAAGAAATGGGCCAAAATGTTTTATAAATGGACGCTCTTTTGTTTTTCTTAAGAAACTCTCTGATTGCACTCGGAGAATTAGAAAAAAGCGTTCTAGGAATTTCAAGACCACACTGGATGGCTGCTGACACTTGCACTGGTTTTTGATCGGCAAGTCGTTGACTTCTAAAGTGGCTCACCCAAAAGGTCTCTTTCGGAAAAAGATGAAAAAACGCATTATTCATGATTTCTGCTTCATACAGAGCAAACTGACTATCCTTACCTTTTAGAAATGAGACGACCTGCGGCTCCATTGCCCGTCGCCACCAGACAGCTCCAATATCCTTAGTGTCGATTGCTGTTCGACCTATCTTAAGCTGTGATCTTTGAGATTTATTTGAAAAATAAAGAGACTGTTCAATTTTGGAAGTAAAGTCTGTACAATAGTATAAAATAGAATCATGTCCCAATCGTTTTAAACAGGCATGCACTTGATGGGCTGAAATATCCCAAGGGAGAGTTACAATAAGAGTTTTTCTATTCAATGAAGCTCCCTGGGTAAGTCTCTGAAGGAATAATAAAGCCCGGGAAACTTTCCTCATCTAGAGAAATATCACCAGCAATTGTTTTAGCAACACAAACAATATCAGTCGTATCAAATAGCAAAAATGGTAACGATGCCGCAAACCTTCCCACAACAAGCGCCGAAGGAGTGGCTGTCCCTGAATCACTTGACACCACTTCGATCTTAATACGCATTTCCGTTTGTTCCAATTGGCTCACTACTTCAGGTAGAATCTCTTCTTTGTATTGCTCACATGGCGAACAGTTTTCCCGGCTAAATATTATCAATGTATTCTTCCCGGTCAGTTGATTTTTATTTTCTTTCTTTGAAAGATAAGCAATAGCATGATTCACCGAGGCTTCCATACTGTTGAGTTGCATTTGGACTCTCAGCCATTTTACAAGATACAAGCCTAAGACATAGGTCAATACCACCACTAGAAAGCTCACCCATCTCAACTCCAAAAATTTATAAAAAAGAGAGCCTGTTGCCGTTAGGTTCAACAAAGCTACAGTAACACATGTCCAGCAAAACACAGATGCTCTTAGCAAAATCGTAAGAAGCGCAAGGTGTAGTCCAAGTGCAGCTGAAACTGTCAAAAAAACAAGATCTGAGAAATGACCAAAAAACAGCACTCCCAGTGAAATTGAATAAAACACAAAGCCTATGAGGTTTAATTTTGGGCTACCACCAATAAGTTGATGAGCTGCCATGCACTTTTTACACTTATGACTGAAAAAGTAGGACCCAAGACAAGTTAGGGTTGCAAACAAAAGCGCGCACAGTGCGATTAGGTCTATGATTGCGTATTTGTTGGTAAAATATTGCATGGTCACTTTCTATTGGGTGAGAGAAGTTTTGTCAAATTGGGTTTTAACGTTCGTACATGCACTTTAAGTGGGCTCCCCCCTCTAGGAAGCCTTTTCTCACAGTCTGTTTTTTGGTATAGAAAACCCTTAACTTTGGGAAGTGGTCGATTCATGGGGAAATCTGTATTTTTTCATCAAAAATCAGAGCTTTGCTTGAAATCAAAACTCTTGAGATCCTTGCTGGAACTCGACAGAGAAGAGTCATTTATTCAGATCTCAAATAGCACACCTTTTAAAGCTGGGGACTGCATTGAGGTCAAGGCAGATCACTCAAAAGTATGTATCCCTCTTGAAGGTGAGATCCACAACTTATTCCTATCAAAGACTGGAGAAGAAACGGTTGGAAAACGCTTACCACATCATGAAATCCATGAACCCTTCCTTCTCAGTCAGGGAACCGATAGAAAACTAAAAGCCCTCAGTGAGGGCCTCATGCTTTTTGTGGATCTCAACGACTGGGCCAGTCAAGTTGAAGTTGATGTAAATGAACTCAAGATATACATCGAAACCCTACTCGCTTCTGAAAGCTTACTAGATCTTATGGTCGCACAATATAGTTTCGGTGGAAGTTTCTCATATCGACTTGAAATTTTAAAACGAATCAAACCATTTCACTCTCAAACTGAAAAAAAACTTTGGGAAGCAACCTCTATCCCGAAGAAAACAATTTATCTTATTGGAGGCTCTCTTGTTGGCATTGAATCATCTCTGCTTTTAAAGAAAAGTTCAAAGCGAAGCCTTCCAAAATTCGAGTGGCTCTTCTTCCGCGAACTCTCTGAAGGCAGTCCTTTGGGATTTGAAGTCTTTTGTGAAAAGGAGACATATGGTTTTGAAATCTCAAAAGAGTCTCTATTAGAACTTGGGCGCATCGACAAAGAACAAATGGAGCTCTTCAAGCAAGCCGTACTACAACACACCCCCAATGAGGACATCGACGAAGATGAAGACATCATCGAGTCACTGACTCAACTATTTCCCAACATACCTGATGTAAAGAAAAAGAAATTTCTGTTTCAATATCCATTTGTTCCACAAAACAACCAGATGGACTGTGGCCCAGCTTGCTTAGCAATGGTTTCAAAGTACTTTGGTAGAGATGTCCCACTGGCTCACTGGAGAGAGTGGACTGATACAAATCGAGATGGCACAAGTTTATTTGATCTTGCCCGTACATCTGAAGAAAAGGGGTTTATTGCTCATTCTATTTCAGTAGAAAACATTAGCGATATTGAAACTCCACTCCTCCCCTGCATTTGTCTAAACAAGGCCCACTTTGTTGTTGTTTATGCTATCAAAAAGGATTCTGTGGTTTTTGGAGACCCTAGTATTGGAATAAGAGAAATGCCACTCTCTGAGTTTGACAATGATTTTTCTGGAGCTCTCTTACTTTTAAAGCCGAGTGAATCTTTTTTTGAACATGAGGTTCCTCAAAAAAAGTATATGAGATACGCATCTTTCCTAAATGGACTTACAAAAGAAATTGGTCTCATACTTGTTTCATCAATCACATTGACTTTTCTGTCGTTATTTTCACCCCTATTAAGTCAAGTCATCATTGATGATGTACTCTCAAGAAAAGATGGACGATTACTTGGAATAGCTCTAGTTCTTATTGTTATCGTTGTACTAATGCAAAACTTTATTCAATGGGTTCGAGAGTACTATGTGCACTTTCTTTCGATGCGTTTTGATTTTAATGCAACAGTTATTTTTCTAAGAAAAACATTCTCACTTCCATACTCATTCTTTGCAAAGCATCACATAGGTGACTTCACAAGACGTCTTTCCGAATTGGAACGGCTTCGTGCCTATTTTACCGACAATATTTTAAATATTGCTCTTGAGTTATTCACTCTCTTTATCTACGGTGGAGTTCTTTTTCTGTACAGTTGGAAGATAGGCCTTTTGGCACTCCTACTTGCCCCCCTCCTCATGCTGATCTCCTTTGTTTTCTCCTCGCGCCTGTCGCGACTCTACGGCGAAACCTTTGAGGGCCGTGCAAAGCAGGATGGCTTATTTACAGATCAAATTCGTGGGATTAAGACATTGAAAGCATTAAAGTATGAGGTTCCATCCAGATGGCGCTTTGAAGAAAAACTCATCACAACATTGAAAAGCCGACATAAATTCCTTATGACTGGCGCATCACTACGAGCTCTTGCTGGGTCCTACAATCAAATACTGAGGTTTGGAATCATGGGAATTGCAGCCTACCTAGCCATTGATGGTCAAATGACCCCTGGGCAGGTTGTGGCCATTTCACTTATAGCAAGTCGGTTTATAGATCCATTTTTTAGTCTTGCAAATTCATGGGCAAGTTTACAAGAAATCAAGACAGTGGTGGCGCGATTGAATGATGTTTTTTTGACAACATCAGAAAAAGTCGATGAAGGGTACTCCAAAGAGGTCAAACCCTTTGAAGGTCGTATCGAGTTTCAAGATGTTTGGTTTCGCTACGGAGGTGAAAGCTCCGAGTGGGTACTAAAAGGTGTCTCTTTTGTTATTGACCCTCAGAAGTTTGTTACTATTGTTGGAGCCAGTGGATCGGGGAAATCTACAATTGCTCAACTTCTTCTGCGCCTCATTGAACCTACCAAAGGACGCATTCTCATTGATGGTGTGAACTATCAAGAGTACAGCACTGCTTGGATCAGATCTAAACTTGGAATTGTACAACAGGAATCCGTTTTATTTGAAGGAACAATCGCAGCCAATATTGGCTATGGGGACCCATACCCATCTATTGCTAAAATAATGAAGGCTGCTGAGGTAGCCAACGCCGTTGAGTTTATTGATACAAAACCCAAACGCTACGATTACCACCTCTCACACCAAGGCTTAGGGCTTTCAGATGGAGAAAAACAAAGAATCTCTTTAGCTCGGACACTTTACGTGAATAGCCCAATACTTGTGCTAGACGAAGCCACTTCAGTCTTAGATGGAATTTCAGAGAAAAAACTTTTGAAAAATCTTAAAAAAGCAAAGCTGAGTCGAACCATTATCAATATATCACACAGAAGCTCAACTCTTGATATCTCCGACTACGTAATTCTTATTGATAAAGGACAAGTTCGAGACACTGGGCCACACTACAGAATGATGAAATCAAATCAATTGTATCAAGGGCTTTTTGGAACTCAATTGGAAGGAGCAGGTTTTGACTCCCACCTCTGATTCTCAAGAAACACAAGAGAAGGTCATGAAACAAGATGACCTTGAGCCGTCGTTTCCACCTGAGACAGCCAAATACTTGGGGTGGGCATCGCTCAATTATGTTCAAGCCCCAAGTTCAAAGTTTTTAAAAAATACACTTTTAGGCCTACTAAGTGTCTTGTGCATTTGTCTTCTTTTAACAACTGTCATTGGATTAGATGTAACAGTGGAAGGATTTGGTGAAGTTGAATCAAGCATGGGTTCACGAGAAGCTGTTTCTTACTCGTCTGGAATGATTGCTGAAGTGTTAAAGAAAACCGGGGAAAAAGTTAAGAAGAACGAAGCTATTGCTCTTCTTGAGGACAATGGCTCTTCTTCTGAAGTTTTAGAGGAGAATTTAAAAAGTGTGAGTTCTTTACTGAAAAGCATTGAGACCGACAAAACGAATGCTGACAGCTTAGAACCGATAGATCTGAATTTGATCACAATCGGATTAACTGACGAAAAACTTTTGGCTCAAATTGCTGATGTCGAACTTTCTCTTAGTAATTACAATAGAAACAAAACCTTCGTTCAAAATGGAATGAAACAAGAGTTAGAACCGCTTATTCTTCAAGAAAAGAAACTCAAAGAGAAATTGAGAATTATGAAAACCTCTGAATCTAGCTCAGATTTGAAATACCTCATTGATAAAACTGAAGAGTCACTTGGGCAAATCCAAACCTCGATTATAAAAGTTCGAAACTCATCAGGTGCAAACGTCGATGAGGCAAAGCAAGACTTGATTCGCTCACTTAGAGTAACAGAGGGAGCAATAGCAGCTTCATTTCGAAATAAAGCAATACTGTCACCAATTGATGGTGTTGTCGCAAAAATACACAAAGGTCCAAGATCTTTTGTTTCAAACGAAACTGTCGTTGCGTCAGTCGTACCTGAAAACTCAGATTTGGTTGGCATACTTAAGGTCAACTCTCGGGACATCGGAAAGATCAAACAGGCACAAAACGTGTATTTCCGAGTTGAAGCATTCCCCTATGAACAATACGGTGTCTTTGAAGGCAAGGTTGTTTCTCAAGACCTCGTTAAAAGTGATGCTGATAGTTTTATGGTACGAACATCCATCACGCCCCCAACACGTTACAAAGCTCACCCAGAACACGTCCAAATGATAGCAGGAATGAAGTTTAGTGCACGGGTGGTTGTAAAGAGACGTTCGATTTTTATGCATATAGTGGATTCAATTTATGGCCCCTTGCGAGATTATTTATAGTTAGGTGATACAAGGAATGAAAAAAACATTTGTAATAGGAATTATTTTAAACACGTCTTTGGTTGCTTCACCAACCCTACTTGCATCTCAATCTGCAATTAGAGAAAGAGCCACTCAAGAACTTGAAAGACCTTCTGATGTCGACAACAACCAAGAAGGAAAGGGACTTGCAACCCTCAAAGTCAAAAATGTAAATATCTTGTCCTCTTCCAGCTTTAAAAGCTGGGGCTTTGGATTTGGCCTCTCAGAAAATACGCCCACTGGTACATTTAAGCCTGAGGGGGCGGAATCTATAGATCTACAAGATGGAAAAACACGTACTCAATTTATTATTGATGTTTATCAACGCCTTCTCTCAAATCAAACTTTTGAGGGAGGTCTGAATTATGCGTTTGCCTACAGTCAACATGGCCTAAGAAGCGACCAACCTATACGTTTACACACGCTTCACGTGGAGATTGGCCCTGAAACCCTCGTGCACCTCTTCCCATTTCTCTACTTCAGTGCCTATGTTCGTTGGGGTCAACAAGGACTTATTTTTAATAGTCAAACTGAAGGGAGCAAAGATTCCAGTTTCTGGGACAGCATTTGGAGCTATGGCTTGAAATTGAGTGGAAGCATAACCGATAACATGGATTTATGGTTGGGATATGGTCTTAAAGAAATTTCGACAAATCGCTCTGTGGGCATTCAAAGAGACTTTTGGTCAATTGGAATAAGGACCTACATCAAATGACGATCTTGCTGGTTTTATACTTTTTCTTAGATTTATCTGGAGCTAGTGCAGCTGATGAAACTCAACTCACTCCTCAAACTGTTGTGGACTCCGTTCTTAAAAATGGTGATGACCGCAAACTCATTCAATTGAAATCCACTCAGCAATGGGAACCTGTTTTCAAAGCACGATCCGTATTTGATGTCAGACTTGGACTGGAGGTATCTCATCAAATTGATCAGTCTGAACAGTTATTTGGATCACCATACTTAGACTCAAAAACCTCTTACTTAAAATCAAGTGTAGGCAAGAAATTTAGCCTTGGCACAGATATGGAACTTTCCTATTGGAAAACCCAACAAGAAACCGTACAGAGCGTCTATAGCACTGGTCCCATCCCGTCCAAACAGTTTCAAGATGTAGTGGAATTGCAAATAAGGCAGTCCTTGTGGAAGAATTCTTTTGGCTACGGGGATCGTGCATTCGTTAAGGCTTCCGAACTCACTTATGAAGCTCAAGAATTACAAAACAAAGAAGATCTAGAAGAGCTTATTATCCGAGCCCTTGAAATGTATTGGAAAACATGTATTTCAAAAAAACGTTTGGAAGGCTTATTTGAAGCCCGAGAGAGATATGAAAATCTAATCAAAACCATCAAAACAAAAAGAAGAGTTGGCTACGCAAGACTTGCAGAACTCGAGCAAGCTCAAGCTGAATACGAAAGAGTTTCTCAAAAAGTTAAACTCGAGTCTCTTGAATACTTATCTCAACTTGATGAACTTTTTAAGCTTATGGGTCGTCATATCGAAGGTGAGATTGATTTTACCATCGCAGATCAATTGGAAAAACCAGCAGCCCTACAAGACAAAGACTTAAACTCTCTCCAAGTTGTAACAATAGCAAATTTAGAATTGGAAGCCGCAGGGGAAGCTCGGAAAGCTAAAACTTCTGATGTACAGCCGACTCTGGATGCCGTGCTTAAGGGAGCTAGCACTGGACAGGATGAAGACACTCAGGGTTCAGCAAATGAAGTTTGGAGTTTCAAAAAACCGACTTACTATGCTGGACTGGAATTCAAACTCGGATTTGGCTCAGGATACTCTAGGCAGGCAAAGAATGCAGCCAATGCGCGTTTACAAGAAGCTTCAATTAAACGTAAGCAAGTCTTAGAAACTGCAGAGAATCAAAATAAAAAACTTCAACGCAAATTAAATACAGAATATGCACTTTACGTAAGTTCAAGTGATGCACTCAAATATCGTAGAGCCGCTTACAAAGTCCTTAAAAAAGGTTTTTTACAGGGAAATATTGATATTTCAGATTTAATTTCAGCATACAACTCCCTAACAGAGGCACAGCTTGAACAAATCAAATCCATTGGTAGTTATATAACAACACTTAATGAGTATGCGGCATTTCGAGATGAGCTTGTCGCAAACTATGTCAAATAGAGGGTAGAAATCAGATGAGTTTGTTTAAAACCTATATTTCGTTATTTTTGTTAACAGGTCTTCTTGCAGCTTGCGGCCTTGAAGTCGAGTCCGATGATGAATCTTCTCGTGAAGTGGATCAACGTAAAGAACTTTTAAAAGCACACAGAGCAATTGCTGGTCATTATGTCGGTGAAGTAACACCTTTTGATGGCAAAAAACCCTACAGAGTTGAAATCGACATTTACTCCATTGAGGTTAGAGAGAACCTCGACTCCGAGGGACGACCTCAGTTTAGACCAACATTAAAAGTTCGCATGGCAAGAAACGACTCTCTGGAAGAGGTTGATTTCAAAACCTTTGAAGCAAGATTCTACAAATCCGACAACTCACTTGTTTTTAGCGATTCAGAAAGCCTAACCTTTAACGGAAAGTTCAAAAAAAACCGACTTACGGGAACCCTAACCAATAAATTTGGAATTATAGGTGCCCTTGAGGCTTCCCGCGTACATACAACAGCAGTAGCTCCTTCAATTGGTGATGAGTCTGATCGTAGGAATAGGTTTTATAATATCTATAACAATATACTGGGTACATACGAAGGAGAGATCAAACCTTTTGAAACAGACCGGGAAATCTTTAGAGTGACCTTAGTTCTTTTTATTTCAGAAGAACACGAAGGTCTGACTCCTGAAGGAGAGCCCCAGTTGGTGCCACGCCTAAGAGCTCGACTCTCTTATATCGACTATCCAAGAGCTGGAATTGACAGAACCATGAATGTTCGCTACTTCGTCAAAAACTCTTCTGTTGCAATGCTTGCGAACCCAAGAAGCTCAATAACTTCTCTAGAGCCAATTGAGTTTTCTATAACCGGAAAAATTGTAAATGGAGAATTAACAGGCACAGTAACAGATCAGCGCAAACCATACGGCACCATAAAAGTCACTTTGCACTCAAGGAGATATGAGTAATAAAGGGGTTCTTCCCGGTTCGTGGCAGGATGCTGAGCGTTAGTTAATCAAAAAAGGAACCATCTACCGAGTAGAGCCGTAGGAGTTCGAACACCATGACTAGTGGTGCGCCAGAGTGGACTTGAACCACCACGTCCTTTCGAACACTAGGCCCTCAACCTAGCCTGTCTACCAATTTCAGCACTGGCGCACATGTTATTCTGTTTTCAATTTCACTGCCGTCTCACGACTTCAGTTACAACTTGGAGCCTCACTCCTTAGGTACTTGCCTACCTTGCAGGGCTCTTCAGTTGCTCGTCACGCAAACGGCATTCTTTTTAGTTCCTAATTGATTTCAGGTCAATTTCTCTTGCACCACAGTGCTAAGTCGCTAAAATCTCTGAAGCAAATGAGGTCTACAATGAAAAAACTTGTCACCCTTCTCCTCTTTTTCCTCACAGCATGCGGAACATCAAGAGATCAAAGACAAAGTGATCTCACCCCCAAAGAGCCCTCATACACATCTCAGAGAGAACACCCCCCTAAGCGCATTATCGTAATAAAGCGTCCCCGCCCAAAGCTCAATTATAGAGCCATTCAGAACCAACTAGGTATGAAACGTCCAAAAAACCAACTGGGTTTGAGAGAGTCAAAGTTCAATGTCTGTGATGTTGTAAAAGACAACGAAGGACTAGAGTGTGAAAACCTCTACTTCGGAGTTCTTCACGCTCAAATTCTTTGTCGTGCTACCGATGGAACAACAGAATCCATGAGTCACAATGAACTCAGACCTGTTGCAAGAAAAAACATTCACTGGACTCTTGGTGATACGAGTGGAAAATTGCAGACAGACGCACAAGGATTTGGAAGCTTTCTCTCCGTTTACAAAGATTCGCAAAAAGGAAATTCCATTTCTTTAAAAAAAGGGAAATACGCACTGAGGCTCGGAACTGGAAACTTCAAACGTAAAATTGTTGTGCCCAAATACTGGTGTCGCTAATCAAAGACTGTCACCTTCTAAGGAAATAAACCAACTTAAAAGCTCAAGGCTTGCCTCTCTTGCTGAACGAGCTTGGGCTTTATAAAAGTCAAAATAAGTTTCTTGAGAAACTTGATACTCTTTGCCATTTAATACAAGGTTTTCAGTTCCAAAGCTATTTCCTACCACACCATAACTACCAAAGCCTCTTTTGCTCTCACCCTCATCCGGCAGCCAAAAAAGTGCCCAGCTATAATAATGGGTCCAAGCCATCCCCTGCTCTTTGGAGAACAACTTAAGAGCTCCTTCAGTCGCTTTATCATAAGTCTTCTTAGCCACTTCATATAGGACAACATCTGGATCTCGAAACTGCTCAAAACGTTCACAGTTTGGAGCTTCTGCTACCAGCTCTGCCATAGCCTGAGTTCGATAGGTATACTTTTCAAACTTGTCATGAAATCCATTTTTCAAAGAGGGATGTAAAATCGGAATAACATGAGTTGGGACAGCCATATCTTGAACATGATGAATCATATGCCCAATACGCTTTAAAGACCTTCTATGCCCCCATCTGTCCTTACTCTCATTCTCAAGTCGAGTCGACAGTCGATCAATTCGAACCATCGACGTTTTTCTTTTAATCGGGCCCCAACGGGCTGTGATCTCTCTATAAGGATTATAAAAGTGGGAATACTTTAGAGCTTTTCTTAGATAGTTCGTGTCTTCTCTATGACATCCAACGTGGATTTTCTTTTTCTGCTTATCACTCAACTTAATACCAGCACAAGCCTGCAAATCCTTAAGAGCCACATCAATCAATGAGCCATGCTCTTTTGGCATAAAAGCGTATGAACTTGTTCCAAAAACCAAGATGGCTAAAAATACATGAATTTTCATAATAAAAAACGTCTATCATATCTACTTAAAAAACCCCTTCATTTTGCTAAAAAACCCCACCCCTGTAATCCTCTCAGCATAAAAAGTACATGGTTTAGCAAGTATGAAAGGCCACATCTCTTTTTTTGAAGCTCTCCCAAGTCAAAACCACGCCCTAGCCACTCGCCTTTTGACGAGGCTTGTTAGCGCTCATTTCGACCTCTGTCCTTTCCATAATTGAATGCTTCTCCTATTGAAAAAGACTCTCTAAAATAAAAGGATGCTAAATTGGATCAAATACACAGCTTTTTTAATCGTTGTTGTGAATTGCACAACAACATCACAAGAACAAAGCTGGGCACCGCCAAAAACATCCCTCTTAAGCCAAGCCCAAGACAACCGTATCGACCGAGTCAGTTTAGAAAACTACTTTAGAAACTATCTTCTTACACATACTGAGAGTCGAGATCAGTGGTGGGCAAAATATCAAATCGCAGTTTTGATCTCAAAAGAAAAGCCCCTTGAGGCCTGTTCACTTTACACAGAGCTTTCAAACGACACACGGTTTCCACTAAACCAAGTCGCCTTTGTGCGCTCTTATGAAGTTTGTAAAGTTACAAATCTCGTACAGCTTCACAACACCTATGATAGATATCCATGGCTAGGGGAGCTTATAAGTGAAATCGGAGTAGAAAAAGCCAAGGAGCTAAACTCAAATAAAGATCTTGCACAATTCCTCTATCTCAAATCTATTTTTCTACCTATCCAATCTCAAAAAATCAAAGCGCTTAAAGAAGGCTTGGAGTTGGTGAAAAATACACCAGAGGAAAGCGAACTCACCATGCTTATAGAGGGAAGGCTTTTTAAGATTGCCCCTCGCTTAGCACCCAAGTCAAAAACACTAGATCCATTTAAACTGGCATATGATTATCGACGAGCACGAAATTTTCTAAAAGCACTAAGAACTTATCGCTCTATATCTAAAAATCCGAAAGCATCGGCAAACGAAGTCTATCGAGCCCTAAGTGGAATACGAACTGTCAAGAAACTCATGCGTGACAAAGAAGGGGTTATTCAAGCTGCGCGAGCACTTGAAATTCAAACTCGAAAATGGATGATGAATGTAAAGACTAAAAAGTGGAAAAATGCCTCTTATTACTCCAACTTCTATCACAAAGCAGCACTCTCTTTGGCACGTACCCTCTGGACGGAAGATCGATTGTCAGAGGCACTTGTCACACTTAACAGAGCAATACAAATGCTCAAGGGCTATAAAGGTCTTGAGAATATTTATTGGATCCAAGCACGAATCAAGGAAGAGAAGGGAGACTTTGCAGGTGCTGTTTCCTATGCAAAAAAAGCCATTGAAGGGTTAAAACCAGAACGAGATATTTGGGCAGCCTTGAAATGGCAAATCGCTTGGAATCTTAGGAAAATTAAAAAACATAAGGAAAGCTCGGATCACCTTGAGGAATTTATCCATCATGTTGAATCACCATTTGATAAATCCAAAGGACGCTACTGGCTTGCACGCAACCTCAAAGACTCAGGAGACAACATTCGATCATTTGTGGAATACAAGAACCTCATCGAAACAGACCCACTGGGGTACTACGGACTTCTGGCCTATCGTGAACTAGGTGAACCCATCCCTTCCATCAATGGAGGGCGAGGGCCAGCAAGCTTCAAAGAAACATCCAAAAGATCTCGATCAAGTCAAATTGATGAAAACCTTGTTGAGTGGCTCGTCACTCTCAATGAAAACGAGTTGGCAAAACGATACTTACTTCATTCCAAAGCAGTTTTAAAAGAAGAAAAAAATGAAGAGAAAATGATCTCTTATTTTGCACTTGCAGGAGACTACAACCGCGTCTTTAGCTTTCTTGCCAAAGCCGATCCAAAACTCAGAAATAAGATGGTTTTAAAGTCTCCAAAACTTCTTTTTCCACTGCCACATTATGATATCGTATCAGAGGCATCCAATCGATACGGAGTTCGCCCGGAGTTGATTTATTCGATAATCAGACAGGAATCTGCATTCAATCGATATGCAAGAAGTCCCGCAGATGCCTTTGGACTAATGCAGCTCCTACCTCGAGTTGCCAAGAAGACCGCACATAAATTGGGCTTAAAGTATGAAACTGCAGAAGACCTTTATTCCCCAACGTTAAATGTTCCTCTGGGCACCTATCATTTAAAATCTCTTTTTGAGAAATTCCATGATCAATTCATCATTTCAGTCGCATCCTACAATGCCTCAGAACGAGCCGTTTTAGGGTGGGTTAAAACACGCTATAGTGGTGACCCTACCGAGTTTATAGAAGATATCCCCTACCGTGAAACCAAGGGCTACGTGAAGCTCGTGATGCGTAATTTGATCTTCTATCAAAGGCTTCTAGCGGATCAACCCATACCCTTTCCTGAGTGGTGTCTAAAGGGTTTACAGCCATTCAAATCCTGATCGCTCAAATATCTTAAAACACCTCCTGTTTCGATTTCATGCGGTCCCGATATTGCTCTCTATAACCTTGGGACATCCACGGGGAGAGATATGAAATTGAATAGATCAGAACTTCAAGTTCTCAAGGTTTTTGGAATCACATCAGCCATCACTATTGCAATCGGCTTGAGTGTCATGACATATATAAAGAGAAGCTCGGAACGATCCAGCGCAGGCCAGGCAAGACTCACAAGTCTTGGCACTCCTAAAAACATCAAAGATAAAACCAAGGGTGAAAAACCCGTTCTTATGAACGATCCAGCTGTTGAGCATAACTGGGGATTAATGGGAACAGGAGGAGCTTCAGACATTAACGCCTCACGAGCCTGGAAAATCACACAGGGAAGTCGCAATGTTATTGTAGCTGTGATTGATACAGGCATTGATATTCGGCATGAGGATATCTCAAACAATCTCTGGGTGAACAACGGAGAGGTTGGTTTTGACTCTAACGGAAAAGACAAAGCCAAAAATGGAATTGATGACGACAAGAACGGCTTTGTAGACGACGTACATGGTTGGAATTTTGTTGAAGGAACAAATGATCTCACAGACAATCATGGGCACGGCACCCACGTCTCTGGGATTATCGGAGCTGAAGGTGGAAATGGTGTTGGCATCAGTGGTGTTTCACCAAAAGTGAGCCTTATGGTTTTGAAGTACTACGATCCAAAGGCTCGCTCAACAGACAATCTTAAAAACACAATTCGAGCAATTGATTACGCTGTTAAAATGAATGCTAAGATTATCAACTATTCTGGTGGAGGATTGGATTATTCCGCACCTGAATTTGCATCTGTAAAAAGAGCACAAGAAAAAGGAATTCTCTTTGTCGCAGCTGCTGGTAATGAAAGATCCAATTCAGATAAATCACACTATTATCCAGCCAACTACCCACTTGATAACATTATTTCTGTAACAGCGATCAATCCAAAAGCACAGGTTCTAAAATCCAGTAACTGGGGCGTCAACACTGTTCATATCGCTGCTCCAGGAGAGCAAATTTTCTCAACTCTTCCCAACAATCGCTATGGAATGATGACAGGGACCTCGCAAGCCACTTCATTTGTAACGGGAGTTGCCGCCTTGATTTTTTCAAACAATCAGGAATTTGATTACAAACAAGTGCGCAACCAAATCTTAAGCACAGCCGATCAAATCCCTGGAATGCTTGAAAAAACAAAAACATCTGGAAAACTCAATTCTTGGGCAGCTCTAGCAATGCAACCACCAATTCCAGTTTCTGGAATAGTCGCAAACGCCGGACCTGATACAAACTACACATTGGGTGCAGACGGCATAGATGGCTCTGCTCCAATCAATAACGACAATCTTAGAGACCTTGCTACATTTCGAAATCTCTTAAATGGAGCCGTTCAATAATAACGTTGTGAACGCGACTTATTTTTTCGTTTGATCAAACGAAAAACAAATCCAATTGTTACAAGCCCAGCTCCCGCAGCCATCACTGGTTTCGGGAGCTTTGGTAAAAGGAACCCCAGAATCAAAAAAAGAATGCCCATTGAAATGACAAAACCTGATACACCAAATCGAAATCGTTTTGCAGGCTCTCGACGAGGTGGTGTAAACGTCATTGTTGCAATACCAATAATTTTATCTCTCATTTGAAGTGCAATCTCATCACTTGGGTTAGCATCAATCAGATTACGATACTGCTGAGATGCAAATCGTAAAGAGTTTGTTTTTACCGCCATTTGCAAAAAGCGACCGTGCTCCTCTTTGTTTTCATAGTCCATCATCACTTTGTCCCAGGCTCTTCGTAAATCTGCTCCAGCAGAGATTTGACTCTGTGGTGTCAGGACAGAACTTGCAGTGGCCACGCTTTTTTTTACTGAATTGAATTTTGAAAAAACAATTCCACAAAACTTACAGTCAACAACCCCCTTCACGTTGGGAGTGGCACAACTGGGACATGTAAAAGTTTTCTCAGTGTCTTCTCTCTCATATTCCCTCTGCTCGCTGCCTCTATTTTGATCAGTTCCAACAAGAGCGTCTTCACTCGCCAAAAGTCCTGCCTCAGTTCCCACCAAAAAGGTTGGAACCTCATCCACACCAGTCGGGGGTGGAGCTTGAAGCCAAAAGTTTGAACTGCACTGAACACACTGAAATTGGGGGCGTCCTAAAAGAACATCTGATTTATCGACTGAAAAAAGCTTTGAACACTTTGGACATCTCATTCTTATCGAATCCAACTAGCTCCCCCAGCAATTCAGTGGTATTTTTTAACTTATGTTATCTGCTATTTTATCAGGGATTTTTATTGGCACAAGCTATATTCCATTTCCACCATGGGCAGGACTCTTTTGCCTTGTTCCACTCTGGTCGTATTGGGTCAAAAACAAACTCAGCATAAAACAAATATTTATCACCGGATTTGTCACTCAATTTATTCTTGCTATCATTGGCTTCCATTGGATTGCACATACAGTCGTCGAATTTGGACATATGCCATTTCTGATCGGTGTCATTGTATTGATTCTATTTGCGGCAACCCAAAACCTTTATATTCCTCTTGCTGGAGTTGCACTCAAATGGGTTGAGAGAAAATCCAAAAAAGAGCTTTCTCTCTCTTTAAAGCTCGTACTTCTTGCAACACTCACTTCTATTTTTGAAATCCTATATCCCAAAGTATTTGACTGGAACTTTGGATACTCTTGGCTCTGGGCAAAGTGGCCAATGTATCAAATCGCAGATACAATTGGATTTTCAGGACTAAGCTATATCACGCTTCTTGCCAATGCCCTTCTTGCATTTGTGTGGATTGTTCGATCAAAAAAAACCATTCTTCCTTTGCTTGCTGGGTTCTTTATTTTTGTCACTCTTAACACTATTGGTTACTTCAAACAGAAAAAATGGAGTCGACCTGATTCAAAAGTTCAAATTGGAGTTATCCAAGCAAATATTGGAAACTTTGAAAAATTTCTTGCCGAACAAGGGGAGTTCCGCCCTAAGGTTTATAAAAAGTACTTTGAATTGACCCGCAAACTACTCACCGAAAATCCAGATGTCGATCTCATACTCTGGCCAGAAACGGCATTTCCCGGCAACTTAGACATATGGACACACATTGGTAATTACCAGAAAGATTTTCTCCAATTTGTAAAACAAATCAATAAACCCATCCTGACTGGAGCCTATTCAGCAGAGAAACTCACCGATGACTATTACAACGGGTTCTACCTTTTTGACAAAGAAGCAAATTTAAAAGGGATGTATCGAAAGACCCATCTGCTTGCCTTTGGAGAGTATTTTCCAGGATCAAAGATCTTTCCATTTTTAAAAGATGTCATCCCTGCTATTTCCAACTTCAGCAAGGGTCTTGGCCCCAAAGTTCTTGAATTAAACAATCTCCGATTTGGCGCACAGATCTGCTATGAAGGCCTTTACCCCGCCTTCACTGCTAGCCTTGCTGAAAAGGGCAGTAATATTTTAGTCAACGTCACAAACGACTCTTGGTTTGGTCATACTTTTGAACCCCACCAACATCTATTTATGACATTCGCGCGAGCCATAGAGGCAAGACGCCCCTTGATTCGTTCAACCAACACAGGAATCTCCTCAGGTATCCTTGCCAACGGAACACTGCTTCCATCAAGCCCTCAACTTCGAGAGTGGGTCGGTGTTTATGAAATTCCTTTTTATGAAAATCCACCCATGACCTTTCACTCTAAATTTGGTAAACACCTGTGGATATTTGAAATACTGTTTTGCCTCATGCTGATTGGAATGAGTTTTAGACGTGAAAAACTTAAATGATTTGGATTGGACAGATGTCCTTAAAAAGATTTGCCTTTTTGCCAGTAGTGATATTGCCAAAGACTCCATTCGAGATACTCAACCTCTAAAACATCACAAAGAGGCCTATCAAAAACAAAAACAAGTTGAAGATGTCCAACTGATGCTCTCTGAAATTCCACGGCCTCAGCTAGAGAGTCTTGATTTTTTTCTTATTTGGTTTGAAAGAGTTAAAAAACAAGCCGTTTTAAATCCACAAGAATTCAAAGATGTTAGGCGGTTTTGTTTTGATATCCACTCATTTCGAGTGTCGTTTAAGGAATACAAAAACAATTGGAAAGATGAAATTGAAACCAATTTAGTTAATGAACGTGAACTTTTAGCTGCCATTGATCAAATCATTACCGAAGATGGTGGAATCCGAACAGATGCAAGTGAAACACTATTTCGACTCAATTCAGAGAAAAACGAACTTGAAGCACAAATCCGAAAAACGTTGGATAAGCTTGTCAAAGACCATTCCGTTGAACATATCTTACAAGACAAGTATGTCACAACTCGTGACGGGAGATGGGTGCTACCAGTCAAAAGTGGAATGAGAAGTGGGATCAAAGGTATCATTCATGATATTTCTCAATCCAAGCAAACTGTATTTATGGAACCTCAAGATGTTGTAGACACCAACAACCGACTTCGACAGGTTTTAAGTGGCATCGATGAAGAGATCAATAAACTTCTACAACAGCTCTCACAATTTCTTTTTGAACGTAATGAAGCCATATATGAATCTTATTTACGACTCATTACAGCTGACAAAGAAATGGCAATTGCCACGTTTTCAAATAAAATCCAGGCAAGGACAATTGAGTTCTCAAGCCAAATGGATTTAAAAAGCGTACGACATCCACTTTTGGCTTATCAAATGGGCGATGAGGTTGTACCAAACACAATGTGCCTTCCTAAAGACAACAAAGTTTTAATCCTCTCTGGCCCCAATGCTGGCGGAAAAACCGTGTTATTGAAATCCGTAGGTCTTGCAGCTCAAATGGCTAGATGTGGATTGCCTATCTGTTGTGATGATGAATCTGCAATTCCATTTTTTAATAATATCTATATTGATATTGGTGACTCCCAAAGTGTTGATGAAAATTTAAGTACTTTTGCAGCACATTTAAAAAATCTCACAGAAGCCTCCAAATCTGCTGATAGAAATGACCTTATACTCATTGATGAAATCTGCGGAAGCACAGACCCCGAAGAAGGGGCTGCCCTTGCCCGAAGCTTTGTTGAACACTTTGCTTCAAACAACTCTTATGCAATTATCACAAGCCACCTTGGTCCACTCAAAACAGGTTGGGACAAAGACTCTGGTGTTTTAAGCGGAAGTATGGAGTACGACGAAACTTCGCACAAAGCCACCTATCAACTCGTAATGGGAATACACGGAAGATCTTTTGCTCTCAAGACCGCCAAAGTTGTTGGTGTTCCAGAAGAAATTGTGACACGAGCTCTAGAGTTTTTAGATCCAGATGTTAAAAAACGTGAAATGAAACTGGATGAACTGGAAGACTTAAGAAACGAGATCTTAAAAATCAAAGCACATTTAAAGTCAGAACTCTTTGTCGTTCAAAAACAAAAAGACAAATACAAGTCTATGGTTCATCAATTTGAAAAAGAAAAAGAGAAAAAGCTTGAAAAATACGTACTAGACACAAAAGAAAAGCTGGACCTTGAGGTTCGTAGACACAAAAGAGAAAGCAAGCCTATTGACTTTAGTACCTTTAAGGCAAACATGCCTGAGCTTGTAAAGAGCACAGGACAGTCCAAGAACAATACCCCACCTGAATCTGCAAAGGAGTTTGAAGAACGCTGCCCCCCTGGTACAAAAGTTTTTGTGAAAAGCCTCAACCAAGATGCCATTGTTCAAGGAGTTCCAAACCAAAAGGGTGACGTACTTATTCTTTCAAACTCCATGAGGCTCAATATCCCTTGGGGAGACATACAAATATTGACTCGAGCAGAGAAGAAGTCCTCTCAGTCCGCATCGACTAAGTTTGTAGACGACCACTCAGGGCCACGAGTTATCGATTTAAGAGGAAAACGTGTTGAAGAGGCGCTTGAGGAACTTGAGGTCGAATTGGACCAAGCGGCTGTTCAAAGTGAGGATCGAGTTAAAATCATACATGGACATGGAACAGAGGCTTTGAAAAAGGCCGTTCGCGCATATTTGTCGCGAAGTGTGTACGTCAAAAAATGGATGGCAGGTGACTCCGAAACTGAAAGCGATGGAATCACCTGGGCCAATATCTAAGTGCTCAACACCTGACTAAAACTTGTAAGAACCGTTCACTCCAAAATTGTACTCTGAGTAATTCGAAAAATTTTCATGATCTAGTGTTCCAAATCCGTAGAGTTTATCACTATCAGAGTTGAGCGAATAGCCACCCTTTATTCCAACCTGCATATCTTGAAAATCTGCATCTACACGGACTGTAACACGTGAAATATTGTCATCTGTTGATTCATAAATATCATCGTCTCCAAAATCTTTGTAAATATACCGAGTTCGCCCCAAGTTTCGATAATGCTCAAACATCGGAGTTGTTGACAAAATGGAGTTGAGTTTCACTTTTCCACCAATCCCTTCACCTTTACGCCACAACTCGGGAGGAAAAACCCTCGAGTGTCTAAAGGAGTGCATATCACTTGGAAACGTGGAAGAAAAAACAGGGCAAAGGATGCTTACAAAGCAAGAAAGAGGTGGAAATGACTTAACCGAACAGTATTGGTCACATAACCAGTTTTTTTCATACAATATGATCTCTCTGTAAACTTGAATATCTTGAATCCCAAATTTAAGTGAATCGAGATATTCCTTTTAGAAAGTACTGGCGCATGAGTCCATTTGTGTTTTCATTTGTACCTCGTTCATATGCACTATGCAGACAATTCAAGCGTCTCTCTGTTTTATTTACAAATCTCTATTTTTTTATACAGTCCCAAATATTACTGCTATTACAAATAGCAGCATATTCGTATAAAGGAGATTAAGTGATGAGAAAGACAGTCATAGCAATGTTGATTATATTTATCGGTGGAACTGCCAATTCTGCAGTGAACTGCAATGTTGGTTCTAGGCTAGTAACCCTACCCAAAAGAGATCTCACACCTAAAGCTTCTGAGGTATTTAGCCTTAAGCACTACGATGAAAAGTATTTAATTCGTTTTATCATTGGTGGGATCACTGTGAACTCTGATCTAGTTGATCAAAGCAGCCTTCGTAGCGCACTTGAAGTATATGCTGAAAAGAGTCGTCAGCTTGCTGATAGAGGCGTTTGTAATAGTGAAGTTGATCTATCTTTTTTAGATAAATAAGACAAGATCCTGATATTTATACCCCTGGAATTCCCTTGGGAGCAAGTTCCTTGGGATCACACTCGGGAGAGTTTCTCCATAGCCAGCGCTTAGCCACCGGGTCCGTCAATACACTTTCTGTGCATGAGAGAATCTTAACAGTGACTTTGCCATCATTGAACTCTTCATTGTTTCGAACATCTGCCCAGACAAGAGAACCCGTTTCAACATGTATGAGAAGCCTTCCTGAAATTTCACTTTTGATTTTTAAATCTGTTTTTAAAATTGGATTTACAAATACATCTCCAGAAATCTCAATCTCTGCACAACGCTCACTCACATTACACTCATAAAACCCTTTTAGAACACTTACCAATTCCACAATAAGCGGAACACCACTCTCCCCAACCCACTTATGCTTCATCATCCATGTGTCACCAACACCCACTGCTTTTTCGGGAAGAGAAACCGGAGGAATAAAAAACAGACTCTCTTTCTTATATAATCCCGCTCGCTTTACTTTGGCATTTCGATCCAAAACCAAATCAAATGATTGCCCCAACTCAGGATACCCCATTCCGTTCAAATCAAGAGTTCCCTCTTTTTCAGTGGTCTCCATTTTAAATGTGTAAAGTCCCACCTTGCTGTCCACATGCTTGAGCTTGGACTCAACAGTGAAGTTCACACGCTCCAGAGACTCTTTTATAAGATCTCCAGATTGAAAAACCTGAGTGAAAGACTTTGACTGAAAGTCCACACGGTCGTGCATGCCTTTGGTTCCTGAAATTTCAATTTTCACAGGCTTTGAGAGCCTCAAAACCTGAGGTTTAAAACTCACTCCAGAATTGAATGACTGGCAACCTGTCAATAATACCCCTAGGGCGCAAAAAGTTACGACAGATTTTAATTTATATAAGTAATTACAATTGGTTAGATCGCTCTCAAAGAAGTCATTTGGTGTATCCATGCTTCAAATGTACAAAGCATGCACAGATACCACAATAGAGAACATCCCTCGTCATCATAAAGCACTAAAATCACCTATCTTTTGAGCCCCTCAAAAAACTTACTTGGCCAAGCACTTGCAGTATAAGAAGATGGGATGCAACGACATAGGGTGTTTTTAATTTCAATATTGGCTTTGTTTCTTGTCTCTTGTTCAAGTGACAAACGCGGAAGTTTTGTGGATTCAGAAAATGAATCCTCTGACTCCAGCTATACTCAACCCGCTCAGGGAATTTATACCAAATGCAATGTCTTTACTGGCAACTCATCTATCTCTGGAGCATTGGGGAGCACCAACTATTCCCAAACTTCAATTTATCTCGACATCACAACCGAACCCACAGACTTCAATGCAAAGCTCACCTACCTCAAGTTTGAAAAATGGGGTGCCATTGGAAATGCCGTAAGCGACCCTGAGCCTATAGAGTTTTACATTGAAAATCCTTACTTGGTTGTACCAAGGCTTATTGGGCCATTTCAGAAGCTAGACTTTGACACACTCAGAACTCAACTCGGTGGATCTACAATACAACAAACTCAAATCGTCTTACCAAATCTGAGTTCAGAGTATCATGTCGTACGAATCGGACTTTACCGCCACAATGATCTGAACGACCTCGACGATGACACAAATGTTAGCTACTTTGATTTGCTCTTACCAAATTTCTTAGCAGATCCAAACGCCTATGCCACAACTCACTCACCTGCACTGCACCCTCTTCACCCTCTCTGGGAAGATCGCAATCTCAATTTAACCCCGCGCGGGTTTTACGGTCGATTGCCTTTGAACCATAGATACTGTAATTAAAAAGGGATTTTCAGTGACTCTCTTCGCGTGAGAACTCTTCTGATTCCAAGTTCTCACCTTGACGGTATCTCTCTACCAAATTTTTATCGCGTGATGGAAAAGAAAACAAAACGTAATGGCTCTCTGAAAAAGGCTCTTCAAGCGCTACGACAATGTAATAAACATCTTCATCCGTCATTGAGATTTCTTTGATGAAGTTCACAAGCACATTGCCTTGTGAATCTGTTTTTCGATAGATCTCATCGGACTCTTCAATCGTTTCTTCTCTAAAACTCTTATACTCACCAAATTCTTCTTCTGAGATATCATCTTCACCACGGAGCTTTAACATGGCCTCATAAAGACTTACCGCCAACTCATCTCCGGTCGACAGCGCATCCTCCCCCATATCAAGTCCATGACTTGCAGACTTTTCATATATCTTACGACCGCGCCGAAAAACATCTGCCACTTCTTCATCAAAGGTGGGAAAGTGAATGAACACAAAGCTATTCCCTCCACTTCCAACGTGTGCCACTGCTACATAGGTAAAGCTCTCTTCTTCAGATTCAAATTCTGCTATAAATACATTGAGCAACAGGTTTTCAAAAGTGGCTTTGTCTTCCCAAATCTCATCTGGGTCTTCTAGAGTTTCGGTCAAACAGTTTTCATAGTTTGTAAAGTCATCCCGATCGATGTCGCCTTCAGACCGAGACGACATAAACTCCTCTTCAAGCTGTTTGATCTCCTTTGCAAAGTGAACATAGAGATCTTCTTCGGAATCAAAAACCAGTCCCTTACTCTCATCTATGATAATTTTCTTTGCTGACCCACCGTCTGCCATTAAAATCCCGCCTCAATTCCTATGCTGAGCGTACCACCGTCTAGGTCTACTGACTGACTATCACTCAAAGCTAACTCAATAGTCTCACTGGGGTCAGACTTCTGCACGGGAAAGAGTAACAAAGATTGGATGCGGAGTCCCGTAGCCAGAGGAACACTTAGTTTTGGACCCACCATGATCCAGGTTACCAGAGGAGTGAGCTCCTCACCGTCTAGCTTCAAAGGACTCACCTGCTTCCACACTCCATAGCCACCAAGGCGTACTCCAGCAAAAAGAAGAGCCGAGAGCTCAACACTTGCATCCAACATGTCACCAGCATCACGAAGTGGATCAGTTTCATTCTTACGTACTGAATACCCACCACCCAATTGGATTTGAACAAACTTGGCCTGCCCCAGAAGAATTCCACCCAAGCGATAGACATCCATTTGTGTTGCTAAAGTTCTTTCAGATTTACGCCCACGAAAACTCGTATCTAGATCCAACCAAAAGTCCACTTGATCTTGCTTAGAAAGAGTCAATAAATTGTAGTCGAATCCAAAGCCAAAGTTTGCAAACTCTTGAACGGCCTGCCCCTCCACCGTTCCCGACAGCAACGGATAGCGACCAAAAAAACGAAATTGTCCTAAAGAGCTCAAACCAACTTCTGGAATATATCGAGTTCCTTTAGTCTGAAGCACATTGTTTCGGAAACTCTCCCCTGAAAAGGTAAAATAATAAGAAACAGGCCGAGACCTTGGAACATCCACCGCCTCTTCATTCAATGAATTTACAATTTCACTAAACTCTTGCTCGGAGTTTCCCAAAACCAGTACTGGAGCTAGACCAAGAGTAAGTAATAGCAGATATTTTTGGCTGAATTTTCGAATCATACTCTTTGATGTTAAAGACCCTGACCTGTCATGTCAAACTCGGTGCTTGATTGATCAATTCGACCTAGATCAAAATTAAAGATATAGAACATCTCAACCCTGCAAGGAGGCGTGGGTGGAATACTCAACTCAAGATAGCTTAGATCAAATTGAATTTCTTCTATCTGCTTCGACACGTGGAATACATTTACTTTTTGACAAAGATCATTTGAGAGAGACTCTTCAATCTCCGATTGATGCCCAAGAGTATTTTACTTTTGAAAACTTAAATAGAGTTCAAGATATTTTGACTGAAATGATTCAACTGCCAACATTTTCAGAGAAAATTAAATACCTTCAGTCTCTTGACCCAAATCACTATGAGTTACTTATACGCACCTACTTTAACATAGTAGAAAACACAGTTCTTGAATCACATCCACATCAACATTAAATCCACCGCCTTGATTTACGAAGTCAATTTAGAAGTAAAAGAGAATATAAAAAATGAGTTTCTAGATTGGCTTCAAACTCACATGAAAAGCATGATTTCGGTTCCGGGATTTCAGTCAGCAAATGCATTTGACGTATTAGATGATGACCCCATTTTCAAAATTAGAGTTCAATACAAAGTCGATTCACTTAAGTCTCTCAATCACTATTTCGCGCACAAAGCAAAGAACGTAAGACAAGAAATGATACTGAAATTTGGCGATAAAATTCAGACTGAACGTAGAATCTTAAGGCCAATTGAGTCGTTTTGACCCTCTGCCTATAAAAAAATGTCCTTTGGTCCAGTCGAGACTTTGACGAATTCCCTAAGCCACTCGAGTTAAGGGCAAATCTTACCGATTAAATTTGGAGATGAGACTTCAATTCTTCATTTTACTTTCAATACTTGGTCTAGTTTCAACATCAGCTGCGGAATATCGGGTGTTTCAATTGGTTATTGAGAACACAACCACGAAAAAGAAAAGAGAATTTCTCTCCACATTGGATCCCTTTCAATATACCACCTACTATCCTGTACTTAGCAGTGAAAGTATTTCTTATACCGACACTTGGATGTGTTGGGGCGACACATCCTACAACAAAGACTACTGTCCAAAACCCAACCGAAATCCAGCTGCTGTCAAAACTCCGCCAGCTTCAGAGACTCAAGAAACTGATACACTTTAACCATATGACAAGAGGCCTAAGCCTTTTTGAATATGGGAGAGTTAGGTGGATAACAAAGTCAACCAACGTGGACAAGCCGATCTACAAAAGATTCGCGATCAATACGAAGAGCGCAAGCGACGTCTTATTGAAAAAAAACAAGATGAACTCACCACACTCAAAAAACACTACGACAAAAAAAGAAGTACTATTGAGCGTCAAGGGCAAGCCACCGTCAATCACATCAAATCCAACACAGAAGGGAAAATTGCTCACACAGATCAAAAACTCAAAGAAAGAGAAAACATACACAAAGAAAATTTAGAAAAAAGACGCATTCAAGCCAAACAAGAGGCTGAAATGCAGAGAAAGTACATTCAGCAGGCACTTGAGGCGAGGCAAAATAAAATCAAGACAGTCACCGAACAGACACAGAAAGAACAAAACCTCATTCGAAATAACAATAAAAAAGAACTCGAAGGATTACGCAAACAGCATCACCATAAAACTGAATCTCAGAAGAATGCCACAAAAATGGACGTTGAACGTCAAGAGAGGTTTCATGATCAAAAACTCAAACGAATTAAAGAACGAAATCAAGATGAGCTGAAACGACAAACAGTTGAGGGTAAAAAACGAACTAAATTTGTAAAAGAAAAATATGATCAAAACATTGATCACACCGTAAAAGAGAATCAAGAACGTTTAAAGAAAATACGAGAACGTCACCACAAAACGTACGAATATCAGCAGGAACATCACAACAAAGCCATTAGAGAGGATAAGGATCGATATAGATCTGAGATCCAGCGCGTGGAAAGAGAAAGTGAAAAAGAAATCCATCAAAAACAAACCAAATTTGAGAACAAGTACGCCACTCAAAAAACCACACATAGGGACTTAGAGCGCGAAGAAGCCAATCGGCACAACAGTGAGCTTGCTCGCATGCATAAAGAATATGAAACAAAAGATCAAGAGATCAAAGAAAAGTACAAACTGGCTCTTCAAAAACAGTATGATGAATACCAAAAGAGATATCAAGATCGTGACAAAAACTTCAATCACAACTTAAACAACCAAAAACTTCAGTACACCAAAGCACTTTACAATCAAAAAGAACAAATGGTTCGGAAACTCGACAAGTATGCAGGAGCCGAGGAAGATCCTTTTTATAAAACTGTTGAAATTGATAGTCGGTTTTATGAAACTCCAAAAGCATATGTGGTAGAAGCCGTTATTCCTGAACACGAACGCAAGAACTTTCATATCAATGTTCAAAAAGATAAGATCACAATTGCTGGAAACCGCCGCTATGAGAATGACTACAAAGGTGATGGGAAATCAAGAATTACAACTTCAAGATTTCAATCTTTTAGAAAAGAGTATCCCCTTCCTCACCCAGTAAAAGAGGAAACCGTCAGCCAAATCTGGGACGGTGACACCCTCAAAGTCTTCGCAAAGAAAAGCTAAGGTGCCAGGCATATTCTGCGGATGCAATGCATCCGCAGAATATGCCTGGCACCCAGGTCTAGTCACTTGTTCCAGAGGCGCCAGACCCAGAAGAACTCGATCCTCCGTCACGACTTGAAACCACATTTGGTCCACAAGAGACTTTACTTGAGAACTCATCACTTGATTGATGCACTTTCATTCTAGGAATCAAAGCCCATTTTTGATTTTTGGGGTAATCCGACAACTTCTCTGAGTACACACCACCATCTCCATAAAGCCAATCTGTGACTTGTCGATGCGTTCGTCCACCCTGAACTCCATGTGGAGGATGATTTACCACATAGTCCGTAGGAGCATTTCCAGAGTCATGCCAGCCACGTTTGTTGTCGTTATTGACTTTGAGATTGAGATAGTAGTTTTGACTATCATAATCCAATTCTTTTTGTGAAGCCCATGAATGTTGATCACTTGCATTCTTAGGATCTGAAAGCTTAAATTTCAAATCTAGCTTTCGGCATTCAGGATGAAACTCCAAAACCTTTGCCGCTTCCTGTAGTGCCACAGATTCGCTGGAGTAACATCTTCCTGATGAGGTTATATTGCGTCCTTTATGAATGATTTTTGGATTGAGAGATGTTGTGATTTTTTTTATTCCCTTGGCATCATAACCCAACTCTTTTAAATCAACGCCTGGGATAAAGTTCTCGCTTTTAACAACCTCTCCAGTTTTATTTCCATACTCATTTGAAAAAATACAGCGATTGGAAAAGCCTTTTTGTTTTTTCACTCGAAGCTTTTCACCTTCTCCCTCAAAAAAGAAGGTATTTCCACATTGATTGGCATCTCCTGCATTCATTGCATTTATGTATTCAAATCCCGAAGAGTCCTTAACATTATTGGAAATTAAGACATTCTCTTTCTTAGCCGCACGCTTAGATTTATAAAACCCTGTACCTGAAACAGGACTGTACTGAGAAGACTCTTCGTAGCATTTTTTTGCAGTATTCAACTCAAAGAACTTTGCAACCACGGTCTTTGACTTCACGTCTTTCACAAGGCGCATAACTTTGTACGTCTTCCCCACTTTGGCTTGACAGTAATGATCACCTGGAAGCTCACTGAAAGGTAAACATGATGCCACTTCAGGCACGCCTTCTCCTCCTCCCTCAGCAGAATTCCCAGATCCAGCTGCCAACGTTCTCTCCACAATAGAATCCACTATAGATTCAACACTTGTTGTCTGCTCTTCACGTGCAATGCGAGCTACTGCTGGATAGGTGATCTCAACCAAAACCTCTGAATTGGCTTGAGATGTAACAATCACAGCATCACCGCTTGGGTCACCATGAATGTATCTCCCCTCTGGAATATCCTTATTACGAAGTTTACGTGTCACCTCTGTTACAATTCTCTCTCCATAAAGGAACTTCATCGTATCAGAAAGTGTTTCACAATGTTCACGCTGTGCTCTTGCTTGAGCATTCACATCCTCATTACATATTCGATCTGTTTGCCCAAGTTTTTCAGCAAAACTATTGCTTGTTACTATTTCTTTGAGTTTGTCTTCGTATCTGTCTTGCAACCCAGCATCTGAATCAATTTTTACAGCACTTGCTTCAACTGCACTTTCCATATCCGAAAACTTTTGATTCATATCAATCTTACTTTTATCATCCAACACAGTGTTAAAAAGCTCCGCTTTGTACGCAACTTCACACGCACGGCTTGGATACATTCCGCTTTCAGACTGAAGATTTTTATAAAGTGGGACGCAAAGAGTTTTATTTGCCATTACACCACCATTCAACCCCCACTCTCCCAAGTTGCACTTAATACCTGTGCCTGAGTAGCTTGAAGACCGAATTGTACAGCGATTCTCTCTGAAGATGTCACCAGCCCCAAGCATGTTGCAACTTCTTCCCTTCATTTCAATAAAGTGCCAAGCATAGGGACATTTGTTTGGATCTGCTGCGTAAGCTGCTGTGAACAACCAGTGAATCATTTGTGGAGCCACAGAGGAGTATTTTACTTTTTTTCTATAGCGCGCTTCATGTTCAGTCAAAACACCCAGAACGCTTTCAAGGAGTGCTTTTTTAGAATCTATATCCGCATTCTTCAAAAGAGCTTTCACAAGCTTCTTATCTGAAAATGGGAAATAAGCCTTTGGAGCTTTTCTTTGCACACGAGTTACAGTTTTTTTTGAAACTTGGTTTGTTTTAATACCTGAGAAAAGAGGAACTGAAATAAAAAGTAAAAATAAAAATATCAACAAACTTTTCGCGTACATAAGATACCCCTAGCCAAAATCTATAAATGACATGACATAGGTATATCGGTCTCTTATCAGGAGGGCTTCACGAGCTAAAGGTCCAGCGCATCGGAAGTGCAGCAATCATTTATTGCAGATTACCAAGAAAAAAACCTTTGAAAAGGTTCAAGCACGTGTCGCCTCAAAAGAGCTCCACATGCATGAGCCGAAGGCTCCTCAACATAAATTTCTGCACCAAAACCTCGATTTGACAAAAACTCACTTCCCTCTTCACTCAACAAAGTATCAAAGATCTCGCCACCCTCTGCTTGATTAAAGGCATCTATATTTAGCCGAAACTCCTCAAGGTGGTATTTGTAGGGAAGCACATACGCTTCATAATTCAAATCAATAATCGCATTTGAGTCCGCCCAAACCCTATATCCACTATTTAGAGCACCGTTGATACTGCACTTCACACACTTCCCCCCATTTGCTCCTGCAATCACAAGATCTGTAACACCCTCTTTTTTAAGAAAACCTCTTATTGCATGCCCCACATTACGAACATTAGAAAACATTCCATTTTGGTATTTGGTAAAAAGAGTCGCTTTTTCATAATTCCCTATTTCATCTCTGAGCTCATCCAAGGTGTTCCCGGCACTATTGTACTCAATCAAAAGAATGGGAATTCCATTCTTCTTAGCAATACGAATAAGTTCAATTTGCCTCTCAAGAACCCGTCCCAGCTTTTCCAAATTTCCCAACAAACCATGATGTGGATTTCTCAACACAAACTCAGGTTGCATATCAATTATTACAAGAGCCACATTTTGAGCAAAACTCAAAGAGCACAGCACTTGAATAAATAAAATTATAAAAAAACTCTTATAGTTCTTCATACACATCTATTACTTTCAAAATACGTGCCTTTTTCTGTGTGCCAGGTGCCAGGCATATTCTACGGATGCATCTTGTTAAAGACCTCACTATTTGAAGGTCTTTAACAAGATGCATCCGTAGAATATGCCTGGCACCTTAAATGTTTCTTTGAACGAGACTGTTGATTTCAGTCATCATGTACTTCAATCGGTGGCTGAGCTCTTCAAGCTTTTGGACGTTTTCTTTGAGCTCTAGAAGAGAATCATTGTATTGAATTGGGCGCTTTATAGAAACATCTCGAACTTCTATAATTTCAGCTTGATTGGAACCAAATGCATAAGATTGAAATTTCTTAAGCAATTTTTCGTAAGAACTTTCAACTCTCTGGTTTTGAAGCTCAGCACTCATAATGATCTCCTCCTTCAAAAAGGATACAGCCTTTGAAAAGACCTGTTTTGTTTTTCGCCCGTTTGTCAGAGGTGTTGCTTCCAACTTCTGTCTCCGTTTTGCTAAGTTTAGAATGAATCAAATGCTGAAGAGTTCTTCTATGTTCACGGCTTCTTGCCATGCCTTGATCTATTCTTATCCTAACGAGCTTCGTATATTTCACAAACTTAAATTTTCTTAAATTCAAACTTTTTTGCGGTTCCATTATGAAACCAATATGCTTTTTACATCTCAAATCAAAAGTATTCACACTTGAACGAATCCAACTCGTGATCACTAATCTCATCTCGAAGAGCGAAGTTTGCCAAAATAGAATTCATGACGCTCCCTTCTTTTTCATTGTGCTTCAAACCAAGAACATGTCCCAGCTCATGAACCACAAGACTCTTGAGGTGAACCGTCCCGGCATCAATTTCATCAGTAAAATAAGTGAAATTTTCAGCATTGATTCTAAGATCCGCTTCTTCAATTCTATCTAGTTTCCAATATATAGTTGTACGGGCTTGCTCTGATTCTTTTGAAGAGTCCCACTCCTCTAACCAATAAATGACATTGGAGCCATCTTTTTTAGCTGGCTTATCTGAATAATCAATTCCCTTAAATTCAAAAAGACGCTGACCTGTGCGTAACTCCCAGGCAGCTGCTGCAAGATAAATCGCACCTCTGTACTCTACAGGAACACTTTTATGTACTTTAAATTCAATAGGGACATTTCCCTTCCAGGAGACTCTCTGCTCTTGTGAATTCTGAACGAAGTTACATGAACTCTCGGGCTCTAATTTCGGCGCACAGGCCGCCAGAAAGCCTAAAATGGCTATCCACCACAGCTTGCGGGGTTTTCTATTACTAACTTCAGACGCTTCGTTCTTCATTACTCGTTTCTAACGCAAGATCGACTCCAACTTGGAGTTCCCACCACGTTGTAAGTGTTTGTTTTTAGGTTGGTTTTAATCACAAAGGGGCTATCTGATCTTTAAACAGGTGAATTCCCAAATTTGGCAAAGAAGAAAAACCAAAGCCTTTTGTCGAGAAATAAGGCATAAGTATTTAAAATCATAGAACTTTTACAGTTGTCAAAATCCCTAACAGAGGTTCGCCAAAATCTGTCGTAAATTTAGAGTCATTTTGACCTTAGTTATTCCGACTCTTCGGACAAAACTAGACCAAATCGGACATGAATTCCCCCAAGATCACTCTGACACCAAAGTTTATGGCATCGGCATTGCTTTAGTAGATGCTCAAGATCGGCTAGCCACTTGCGACCGCAAAGACCTGGAGCTAGCAAAAAACCTACCTTTAACAAATCATATCGCTGGGGGGACCAGAAGGCCCCCGCCTCGCGCGCTTCCACACTTTACTTATCTTAATATTCAGTCTGTGAATCTGTATCCGACTCCACGAACAGTTCGGATTTCTCTGCCAAGTTCACCCATTTTTTTACGAAGACCTGCCATATGCACATCAATAGTTCGATCTGTGATTTCTTCTTTACCTATAACTTTTTCTCTCAAAACTTCGCGGCTCAAAACTCGCCCCTTGTTGGTTACAAGTTCAACAAGAAGCTTAAACTCCGTAAGAGTGAGCGGCAGCTCATTCTCATCAACCATTGCACACCCCGCACACAAATCCACCTTCAAGTTCTTGTGTTCATAAAGAGATCCACCTTTGGAACGACATCGTCTCAGCAAAGCATGAATTCTTGCTGAAAGTTCTTTGGGACTAAAAGGTTTTGTCACGTAGTCATCTGCACCAACAGCCAATGCATCCACCTTTTCGTCTTCCCCAGTGCGACCAGAAAGAATAATAATTGGAAGTTCTTTAAAAGTTTGTGACTGACGGATTTCTTTAATTATATCTGTTCCGAGCTTTTCAGGTAACCCTTGATCAAGTAACAGCACTTGAGGTTGAAAAGAAACCAAAGCTTCACTAAGATTCACAGAGCTTCCCAAAGTCATTGTCTTGAATCCCAGATTACTGAGTAAATCCCTCACCAACTCGCGAGCATCAGCCTCATCATCTAGAGCTAAAACGCGTATTTCCTCCAACCAACCCTCCAGAGTAAAATCCACCTATTTCTACTACTCCTATGAATTGTACCCTCTGTCCAGGACACAGGACTATAAAAACTCATATTTCTAATAAAAAACACAGTTTTTGTCGAAAAAGAGGCGTGGAATTAAGTTTTCTTAAAAATACATCTATGATTGATCGCCTCCTATGGGCAGGTTGCTTTGGAATTCTTATTCTTTCCGTAGGTGGTGTCATTTGGTCACAGAAGAAAGCTTTAGATGATCACATAAAAAGCCAAACAGCTTTGTGTCAGGCTGTACAAGCGGAACAACTCCAAAGTATTTACAGCATGACCTCACTTTACAATCATTATGCAACAACAACAGAACAGTCTCAGTCAGAGAAACAAATTCGAAGTTTCTCAAAAGAATGGGACGTCTTTTCCATTTCGATCTTTCATCGAGAAAATCAATTTACAATGAAGCGATTTCTAGAACCTAATAGAAAAACTCGAACTCAAGGGTTCACAAATGCAAGACAAGTGATATTGTGGATGCAAAACACTTTTGGAGATCACCCTCCAGCTAAGACTCAGTCCGCGTTTCCCACACCCTTTGATTCCACCGTATTTTACATACCATTGAGTTACAGTGGATTGAATGTAAGATCCTTTGCACTCGTAGATGTTAGAAATGAACTTATTCCACAAAAAATTGGATACAATCGCCTCTGCGATTACACACTTTTAAACTCTCGAGGCGAAAAAATACTTAGCGCAGGGCAGGGTTTAGAAAACTTACCTCAAGGTGTCGTCAATCAATTTAAAGGTTTTTATGGCAAACTCTGGATCACAGATACAAGAGACAAAGACAAGTTTGTGCTCTATGAAAAGGATCCAAAAGGATTTCTTTTTCTACACAACATTGATCTTGAGAATTTTTATACAAAAAGAAAATCTGAGTATAAAAAAGCTTCAGTTCGAATCAGTTTTCTTTTGTTCATATGGTGCCTATTTGTTCTTTATGTTTATAAATCCTACAGTGACCCCATTGACCGATTTATTGAATCTCTTTCCAACATTGGAAAGGGGAAGTTCAAATCACTTCCTCGCCTATTTGCTAAGGGCGAGATGGGACGTCTTGAATCTGCAATCGTAGAAATGGCGTCGAATCTCGAGTCACAGTGGAACGAATATGGATTGAAATCTTCTGATGGAACGTCCAAACCTCAACAAGCTGTACTTCAAAAAGTGATTTACTTCAATTGTAAAATCTCAGGAACACTTCCTTTCTATAACTCAAGGTCCATTCGAAGTTCCTTAGAATTTCAAACAGAAATTTTCGATGCATTCAACAATGTTATTACGAGACACAACGGAAACTTCATTCTTGCAGAAAAAGATACGATGTGTGCCTATTGGTCTTTCACTGATAGCCAAATCAATTCCGCCAGTGCCGTCATGGCGGCTATCGATCTTCGTAAAGAACTGATTCAAGTCAATCAACAAAGAATCAAAGAGGGAGAACACCCTATTTATATAAAGATGGGACTTCACTTAGACAAGGCTTTCTGTGCACCCATAGGTCCAACAGAGAAAAAACGGTTTTCTATTTACGGACCAGCAGAATATGTATCAGAGGCAATGATCACTGAAAATAGCAAAACAGATCTTCTGATTTCTGAAGAACTCGCAAATCAAATTGAGGATTATATAATATTTGAACCATTTGGATCCATAAACCCAATTCCACATCGATCACCTTATAAAGTTTTTGAGGTCAAAGGGTACATCAATACAAACAAGAAACAAGTTTTTGTCAAATCGCCTTATTCCTCAGAGCCGGAGTCGTAGGCTTCCCCAATAAAACGAGAGCGACTCATAGCTACGACAGTTCCTTTGGAATCCAATCCCTTGACTCGCACTTGAAATGCACCTGTTCGAATGGATCGTAACCTTTTAAGAGAAACCCTATTCTTTTTTGCTGCTATCAACTGCTCAGAAACAGCTTCATTCTCTTGAATGGACTTAAGTTCCAATTTGTAAGATACAATTTTTTTGCTTCCCCTTGACCATCTCAGCTCATCTCCTGCAATTTGCAAAAACACTAGAGGGTCGATCGATTTTACGTGAAACTTTCTCGTTTTACTCAAGTCAAAAACCTTCTCTCCCAAACGACCTTTCATCTTCCAGGTATAAAACCCAGGCTTCGTGAGATTCCAGGCTCCAATAGATTTTTTCAGGCCAATTTTTTGAATCAATTTCTTAGACCTGTAAATTTCAATATACTGCTCATCAAGTCCCAACACCTCAATGGAATGAAAAACAACTTCGCCACTTGCAATCTCAGCATCAAAAGCAGAATCCTTAAAGTTCAAATCCACTTGATCCAGGGGAATATCATTTTCAGAATTCACTACCGAAAACTCAATCGGTCGACTAGACAACAACTCCGATGAATCATGTCGAAACCCCGACACTCTCCAATAATAAGTCCCTTTGTAGTCATTCAAATCAATAGCATAGAATCCCGTATCCAATACTCTTTGAGTGAATCGAATTCGCTTGAAATCACGATCCTCTGCCACTTCTAAAATTATATTTTCAAGTCGAGACTGATTATTCCACTGAAAGCGAGTCAGTTCATTTTCCCTTGCCAAAACAATTTGTCGCTGCTTTGGCGAACTCATCAAAGGAGGAGCTTCCTCTCTAACAAACAGTTTATAAATTGGAGATTTCAGTGGTGTACCCTTTTTAGGGATCGCGCTTAAACGCCAGTAGTGTACGCCAATACCAAATGTATAGAAGGATTCTTTCTTATCACTTGGAATTCCGCTCTTCCAAACCTTTCTAAATCTTCTTCGATTTTTACTAACTTCCAACTGGACACGATGCCCACGCGGAATGCCCAACCATGAAAAACGCGTACGAACATTTGAACCCGCTTTATTGAACACCCTATCTGATGCGAAGGGGGTTAAAATAGTAAATGGAAATTCAAACACCCGAACACGAGTTCCCGCAATTTTGGCCCACATGTCTTTTCTCAATTTTGTATTTTTATACTTGAGATTTAGCTCACCCCTATGAACAAAAAATCGTTGATCTTTTAAGTATTTTCTTTGTACAAAATCGACATCTTGAAACTCCCCAACAACTTTGTTTTCAATTATGATTTTACAAGAAACATTTCTCTTTCCATACATTGAAACAAAAACTTCACCTTTGAGTACATGTAAATTGCATCGAAAGGATTTGGGAGTATTCTCGGTGATTTCAACTCGAATATGGCTATTTTCTCCGACTTCAATTTTCCCTCGCCGCCCAGAAAGTTCAATATGGAAATAAGAATTATCAGAAACATCCACCTGAAAGTCGGATTCTGCTATACGAAGAGCTTCCCGCCCAATTTGCCAGCCCAACTCTGTTTGAGTCAAATAAAGTGCCTGTCCCTCAACTTCAAATGCATTTCCCCAAACTCGATTTTCAACTTGAGGGCCCAAAGATTTGTCTGTGATTGAAAAGTAAACTGTCGTTAAAAAAAGGCCGAAAGCAAGCAAACTTGCGACAATGATGTTTTTCAATGATGCATTCTCCTCTAAACTTCAGTTGAGAGAGTTCTTATAACTTCTGTTTCGAATTTCTTGAAGCTCAGATGTTGTTAGCTTATAGACTTGTCCACAAAATTCACATTGTACATCCGTTGGCTTTTCCTCTTCTATCATTTCATCAAGTGTTCCATGATCAAACAAAATCATCGACTCCAAAACTCGCTCCTTACTGCATCGACACTCATATTTTATTTCAAAAGACGGTTGAAGTTCTGTGTGAGGTAAGTTTTTTAAGTAGGGCTCAAGAATCTGATGAGCATCAGCCCCAGCCTCAATCAAGTGACTGATCGCAGGTGCTGATCTCAAATTCTTTTCCAATTGTGAGATCAATGACTCAGGGTGCCCGGGCATCAATTCAATAAAGACGCCACCTGCACCAACAACCTCACCAAACTCCCCCACCTCAACACTCAAATTCATAATTGCAGGGATCTGCTGACTCTGTCGGAGATAAAAAACAAGATCTTCAGCTACTTCTCCAGATTGAATTTGAACTGTTCCAATTTGACGAGACTTTTGAAATGGAGTTCCCCGAAAAACCTCCAATAAACCCTGTCCGATGGCATCTTTGACATTCCACCTGTTCTCAACAAGAGGAAGCTGAACACTTGGCTCTGAAACATAGGCACGAGCTGACCCAGAGCTCTGTGTTTCAGCATAAACCCTACCAAGAGGCCCATTCCCCTTAAATTGAATACCAACACTTCCTTCTTTCAAGTGGCTTGCTAGTAATAAACTTCCAATAAGAGTTCTCCCACCAGCAATTGTAGCAATTGGAGCGGCTCCCAACGTTGTGCGAAACTCTTCGACCATTGGAGTTGCTATGACAGAAGAGGCTCGTAAAAAAGCACTGTCTGTTAGAAACTTGCGTACTTGTACAACTGAAGGCATATTCATACCTTACTGTAAAAGGTGGAAGAATGAAACAAGGCAATTTTTGGTGTGTGGGACGAAATTACGCAGCACATGCCGAGGAACTCGGGAATAAAACACAATCTGAACCCATAATATTTTTAAAAGCTGGGTCCAGTCTTGTCTCTAAAGGCCAGGAAATAGAGCTACCCCTTTGGAGCTCTGAGATACATCATGAAGTCGAACTTGCATTTCTGTTTGATGAGAACCTAGAGTTTTCAAAACTAGCTATAGCCATTGATTTAACAGCCCGTGACAAACAGACAGAGTTAAAATCAAAAGGCCTACCTTGGAGCCTTGCCAAATCCTTTAAGCATTCTTGCCCACTCTCAGAGTGGATTTCATTAGATGATATAAAAAGCATCAACAACTTGAAATTCACTTTGAGCGTTAACAACCAACTCCGACAAAGTGGGAATTCCTCGAACATGCTCACCCCTCCTGAGACTTTGAGAAAATACGTTCTCGAGCATTTTCCTATTGAACCTGGCGATGTTCTCTTAAGTGGAACTCCCGAAGGGGTCAATTGCGTCAGACCTGGAGACCTCTTAGTAGCTGAAATCACTGGTGAAATTTCTGCCAAATGGAGAGTCTCTAAGACCAAATAAAATGTTGAATTCAAAATCACAAAGCGCGATGATCCGCCAATGGAAAACAATCAATCTCACCCCAATTCTTTAAAGAACAATACCCCAATCAACCATTACGGAGACACCATGGATTTCAATGACGAGGTGAAAGCAAAAGGCCGTGAAATTTTTGAAAAAATGGAAGGAAGTGGGAAATCCATTTTCAATAAAGATTGGTGGTACGGTCGAATTATGGAATGGAGCATGAAGAATGAAACATTCAAGACCCAAATGTTTCGGTTTGTGGACGTTCTCCCTTATTTAAATTCTTCAAGCGAAGTTTCAAAACATCTCAAAGAATATTTTTCAGAAGGAGATGAAAAACTCCCATCTATTTTTAATCTCGGAGTTGGAGTCGGCGCACTAGCCCCAGCTTTGATGGCTGGAGCCGTAAGAAAAAATGTCACTCAAATGGCAAAAATGTTTATTGCTGGAGAAAATGCTGAAGAGGCATTGCCTAAACTCAATTCCGCGCGTAAAAAAGACATTTGTTTTACGGTAGATATTCTTGGGGAAGTCACACTCAGTGAAAAAGAAGCATTGGAGTATCAATCTCGCTATATTGAATTGATTGATAGCTTAGCCAAAAACTCAGAAACATGGGATACAAGACCTCTAATAGACACCGCTGACGGTGTCTCCCTTCCCAAAGTGAACGTCTCTGTTAAATTGAGTTCTATCTATTCACAAATTAAATCCACAGCCTGGGAAGAGTCCAAGAAACAATTAAAAGAACGCCTGCGACCTATTCTTCAAATTGCAAAAGCTCGTGGTGTTTTCATCAATATTGATATGGAACACTATGCGCTCAAGAATCTTACATTGGAGGTTTTTGAAGAGATTGTTTTGGAACCCGAATTCAAAGATTACCCACATGTTGGTATCGTTATACAAGCCTACCTAAGAGACTCCTTTCAAGATGTCACAAAGATGATTGAACTTGCAAAACGACGCGAAACTCCATTTACAGTTCGTTTGGTCAAAGGGGCATATTGGGATTACGAAGTTATACATGCTGAGCAAAATGATTGGCCAATCCCAGTTTATTGTAACAAACCTGAATCTGACGCAAATTACGAGCTTTGCTCACGCGCACTTATTGATGCATTTCCAAGTATTCGCCTTGCCATTGGTTCACACAACGTCAGATCTATTTCTAGCGCACTTGTTTACGCCAAGAGAAAAGGACTCAAAAATTCAGACCTTGAGATCCAAATGCTTTACGGTATGGCAGATCAGATTAAATCTTCTCTCATCGCTCAAGATTACCGTATTCGTGAGTACGTCCCAGTTGGAGAGCTCATTCCCGGAATGGCCTATCTTGTACGAAGACTTCTTGAAAACACTTCAAATGAGTCATTTCTCAAATCCAAATTTGCAGATCACGAATCAGACGATGCACTTTTAAACGACCCCGCTACTGGACTTGTCCAAAGTAGCGAGACATTTGAAAAAACAGACATTTTCAAAAACGAACCTCTCTTAGACTTCACGCTCCCTGAGAATCGGAAACATTTCAAAGATGCACTTCAAGCATGGCCAAATGAATTTGAAAAAATTCACCCCATTGTTATTGGTAAAAAAGAAGTCAAGACTTCTCGCACTCTCTCTTCGATCAATCCATCCAAACCCTCTGAAGAGATTGGAAAAGTTTATATCGCAAGTGCAGTGGAGGCCGATCAAGCCATTTCAAATTCAGTTCAAACGTTCAAAGAGTGGAAGAACACAGATGCCGAAGTTCGCTCAAAATATATAGAAAATTTGGCTGACCTTATAAAACGCGATCGTTTTCGACTGGCAAGCCTTCAAACTTTAGAAGTCGGAAAGCCCTTTGCTGAGGCTGATGCTGACGTAACAGAGGCCATTGATTTCTGTCGCTACTATGCACGCCAAATGAGAGAAATTGCCAAAGGACACTGGATTGGAAATGTGAGTGGTGAAACTACGAAGTACCGCTACTTGCCTCGAGGTGTTGTGGGCGTTATCGCCCCTTGGAACTTCCCACTTGCAATTCTAACAGGAATGGTTACCTCAGCTGTTGTTACCGGGAACACCGTCATTATGAAGCCTGCTGAACAAAGTTCAATTACAGCCGCATCTCTTATGAAGCTTATCCAAGAAGCAGGACTTCCTCCTGGAGTTGTTAACTTCTTACCAGGGTTTGGTGAGGAAGTTGGAGACTATCTCGTTCGTCATAAAGATGTCCAAATGATTTCCTTTACAGGTTCAAAGGATGTAGGCCTTGCAATCGTAAAAGAAACAGGAAACACCGTGCCTGGGCAGCGAGCTGTCAAAAAGTGTATCATCGAAATGGGTGGAAAAAACGCTGTGATCGTTGATTCCGATGCCGATTTAGATGAAGCCGTTGCTGGAATTTTATACTCTGCATTTGGTTTTGCTGGTCAAAAATGTTCTGCCTGCAGTAGAGCTATCATTGTCGAAAGTATCTACGATCGATTTGTTTCTCGATTTACAGAAGCCGTGAAGAGCATTAAAACTCTCCCCCCCGTGGACCCAGATGCCTATCTTGGCCCTGTTATTGACGACGAAGCTTATAAGAGAATTTTGCATACAATTGAAAACGCAAAGAAAGAATCTCAATTGCTATTTCAAGGTGAAGTTCCAAGTGAAGGGTTCTTTATTCCACCAACAGTTTTTACAGAAGTTTCACCTGATGTAGACATTGCAAAAAATGAAATATTCGGACCAGTTTTAGCGTTGATTCAAGCAAAGAATCTCGACCATGCAATTGAAATTGCCAATGACACAATCTACGGCCTAACAGGTGGAGTTTTCTCTCGAAGCCCTGCCAACATTGAAAAGGTAAAAGAAAACCTTGAAGTTGGAAACCTCTATATCAACCGCTCTATCACTGGTGCAATGGTGGATCGACACCCTTTTGGTGGCTTAAAACTCTCAGGTGTTGGCAGTAAAACAGGTGGTCCAGATTACTTACTCCAATTTCTAGAACCACAATGTATTACTGAAAACACCATGAGACGTGGATTTGCACCTTCAAAAGAAGATGCAAAAGCTTAGATCAAGAGGACTTAGAACAAAACCGCGTGCGCCAGCTATTCAACTGTAAAGAAACTTGATCCTTAAATTGTTTGAACTTGAGGAGCTCTGTTCTCCGTTGGGAGAGTGGAAAGGCGATATTTTTTTAAAAATAAAGTTCCTATTGCATACCCGATGAGGACTCCTCCTATGTGGGCAGAATGTGCAACAGCTCCGAACTCTGCTACTGTTCCTAAATATCCTGCAATATCCAAAAGAAAGAGAATACCAATAGAGACCCAGGCAGGTAGAAAGATAAAACCCCAAAATCCTCGTTTAGGAAAAATCCAGAATAAAAAGCGATGAGGATAAGTTAAACTAAATGAAGCAAAAATTCCCACAAGTCCCATGATTGAACCACTGGCGCCAACCAGTGGTCGCCCTGTAAACCCGGACATGTAATTCACTGCAATTGCAGCCACCACACCACTTAGAAGATAAGCTCCTAGAAATCTCAAACTCCCAATGCGTTTTTCTAAAAAGCCACCAAAAATAATCAGAAACCACATATTTGAAAAAATATGCAAGAAACTCCCATGAATGAATTGATAAGAAATCCATCGATAAATCTCAGATTTGCTAGAGATCATACCAAAAAGCGACCCGGGACTTAGCTCTTGTACTTCTGAATACTCATCAATGTGCTTACGCCAGTAGGCGTACTCGACAACATCACCTGAGTAATCTTCAATTCGGCTCTTCTTTATAAAAAAATTATCTCGTAAAGCAAGATACCCCATAAGTTCAATCTTTTCTTTGCGTCCCAAATTGGCAAGAGCCGCAACATCTACAAGGTATCCTGAATATTTACCGGACTGGCTTAAAACAAAATCCGAATAAATACGACCTTGTGCTGACATAAGATCTTTGTTCTCTAAATAACGCTCTGTCGAACTTCTTGTAATAGCTTGATTGGGATGAAAGTAAACGTAGGCAATCAGATTCATGAGTACCAAAACCCATGTCACAGGTGCTAGAAGAAATTTTGGAATTCCATCTAGAAAAGGAAGAATCATTTTTCACCAAACTCTCTATAGAGGTGTGATTTGATTTTTTCAAACCTCTTTTGCGAGGCTGGCAGCCTTCCGGAAGGCTTTTCCTTGATCAGATCCCAAGCATCGGACTTATTTCCAATATCATAATTGAGGATCGCAAGTTCCTGTTTCAGTCTCTTGTTGTGATAATCCACTTCAAATAGAACTCGACCTATCTCCAATGCATCTTCCTTTTTATTTAAAGCCAGATACTTTTCAAATACCTTGCGACCAATAAAAGTCCATCCCCAGGATTTCGAATCTCCAGATTTCCACTCCTTAACAAACTCATCAAGTTCTGAGGCATTTGTCATAGAGTCCACAAGTCGCTCTGCCGCTTCTTGATGGATCAAATCTTTTTTACTCGTGGATTCCAAAATAGAATAAAGAGACTTTTGAGCCTCTGTTAAATTCCCTTCTTTTATCATTCTTGCACTGTATACAAGTTCAATTGCAGAAAAGGATGCCATTTCTTCAGTGAGAGTCAGATAGTCAACGGACTCTCCGTGTGCACATTCATTGTAGTTGATGTGAGCAAGAGCAAATAGATCCCCCTCTAATAAACTTCCCTGTTCAGCCACAAACTGTTTGAATGGCTGACAGTCCCTCAAGACCTCTTTGCTACATTTATTCTTTAACTCCTGATAACAAAACCACCCAGACAACCCAATCTGTTCATCTTCTGACAATGATGGCAATACGGTTTGAAATGCAACTCTAGCCTCTTCAGTTTTTTGTTGCCCCCAATAAGCCGCAACCTTGTGTGAATTCACAAAGTTGTGCAGTGGTCGATACTGCCAGAGCTCATCTAATAATGTGATTTCTGTTTCATAGTCATGTATGCGTTCAAAATGTTTGACAGCCCATACTTTTACAAAGACAGAGCTATTTTCTAAGATTTCAACAAACCCATCTGTTGCTTGATTCCATTTTCTTTCCGTCCACATAAAAACGAGCTTAGAGAAAAAACAAGCTTCACTACTAGAGTTCAATTCACATGCCTTCTCCAAATAAGAATCTGAAAGGTCGGCATTTCCTGAGGTAACAAAGGCTCGTGAAAGATAAGCCAATCCCTCCTCAGATTTGTCTTTAATGGCCAGACGAGATTCCTTATCAAGACATTCATCATCAATCAAACTTGCTCCATGCAAAGTGAGTGCAATAGCAAGTCTCGATTCAGTGGTCGGCCATTTCCGTTCAGCTTTTGTTACTTCCTGGCAAGACCAGTCGTTTTGATTGAGTGCTTCAAAAAGCGTGCGTCCCTCGCCATAATTTGAGAAAAACTGAAATCCGATTGAAACAAAAATTGCAGCAGTTACCCCACCGACAAGAGCTGTCAGTGACTTTGCCATTAAGGCTTCAGTTGTCGAGCCCCCTTGGGAATACCTTCCTTTAACTGAAACAACAACTGTATCTGCCAAACGGTCATGCATGGCTCTTCTATGGCGATGAGAAAGAATGGCTAAGTGCGGAATAAATAGCAACCCACAATCAATCCACCAAACAATACTTCGTAGAGCACTGTGACCAACTGGAGGGTTCTCTCCGTTCCAAAAGTCGACAACTCTAAGACCAAAAAGCAATTTACCAGGTGTAGCCCCTTTGAAGAAAGTAAAGGCAAATTGATATACCAAACCAACAGCAATTAAGGCCATCAATGCAAAAACGGAATAGAGCACAAACATCTCTTCTCTTTCCGTAAGTTCATATATAAGGAGTTGTTTTTGAAATGGCGCAAAAGTCAGCGTGAATAGAACTGAAACAAAACAAATATCCACAAGAGCTGCAGCCACACGATCTACAGGATGTGCAACTCTTTGAGTGAGTTCACTGTGACTCATTTTATTGGGTTCTTGTAGGTCGTTATCCATACAAAAGCCCATCGGCCAAAGTAGGGCTGACCTTTTGGCCATCTGGACATTTATCCCAAAAACTAGACCTTGGATTTGACAGGGGCGGTAACAGAAACCAAAACAGCAACAGATTCCGATACTGAACACTTATCCACTATTGATATTTACCCCCTCTGGTGTCTCATCTGTAGACACCTGTTTAATAGATAACACTGAGATCAAAGCCATTTAGGGCTTATCAGGCACAGGATTCGCACTACAAAGAGGTGTACTGGAGGATAGAGATGGATAAAGTTGAAGGGCAAAATCAATCAAATATAATCAAGTTTCCAATTCCCAAACACGCAAAGTGGACACATCACTTTAGTGCTATGGATCTTAGAAAGTTCACGGCTGCTGCAAGCCTGGCTTCAGTTTTATTTATCGTCCCGATGATCAACGGAGCCTTCATGGGTGCCACTCAAATCTCACCAAATGGACGCGGAGTCGCATCTGTTAACGGAATTTACAATAACCCCACTGAAGAGCCAAAACTAAGCCCTGAGGTTTTACGAGATCTTGCAAGCAAATCATTTGGAGCAACATCATCTGTTGGTGAAGAACCAACAGATCTAGATCAGTTTCAATATGGGACACTGTCAGGTAAATATGCGCTCAACACTATTGCTGGCCGAATTAGCCACATAAAGGCCAATTCAGAAACTCATCTAAAAAGAATCGAAGATCTCGAATCGTTTATCTCGAGTAATAAAAACATATGGACTGTTCAGTTTGCAAATGTCATCAAACAAAGTGAAGTTAAGGTTGGGTTAAAAAAATCTGAAACCTATACGCTTCTAGATTCCAAAGAAAAATCTGTTGGAAAAGTAACAGCTCTCTCAGATGTCGATGGTCGCTTGATTTCACTGACACTTAAAGCTCAATGATTCATTGATCTTTATAGGTGTTCCACCAGTTTTTCCATGAACGGAGTACTTTCTCAATTTCCATTGAATTCGCACGATTTGAGATTGTTTCACCAGCAGGGTGAATCGATCTCAAGTGTCGAATCACTCTTTTTTTCAAAACCAAATCTGAATGTTTTGAAACCAAGGAGTCCACCAATGCTTTTAAGTTTGTGAGGGTGGAGTTTTTAATCAAAATATCAGAAGCTTCCATCATCAAAACCTGATTGGAGGATTTGTCACTTAAGATTGAGCGAGATATAATTTCAACTTCTTTGAGCCCATGTCTTTTCAGATTTCTCAATCTACGAACTCTTTCTGAAAGTGGGGCTTTCTCATTTACAATCACCCTGAGGTCACCTGAAAAAGGAGAAATCCATTTCTTTTGGGGGATGTTCCTTGCAACATGAATCCCTGTTGTTTCAACAAGCCACTGTTTTCCTGGAAACTGAACTCCAATTTTACCATTGTAAAGCTCATAGAACTGATAACTTCTTCCTTTCTCATTTTTCACAGTCAAATGCCATGACTTTATAGCATCCATCCCCCATCGCCCCACCACATTAAAAGAAGAGAGTTCTCTTAAGAAGACTTTTAAAAATGCTGTATTCGGAAAAACCGTATCATCCACAGATCTCCATAATTTGTTGAAATGAAAGTGAAACTGATATTCATCTGCAATGATCTGAATTTTTTTTCTAATCGGTATCGACAATTTTTGACTCCCCAAAAACCAAACTCGATGTAGTGGAAAATTCAGAAGCTCTCTATCACGATAAATCTGACATCTACCACCAGAACGCATAATGTTTTCTTTTGGAAAAAGCTCGAAACGGGTTTGACTCTCGGGTTCTTCTTCAAAGACAACCACTTGTGGATTGGGGAGCTTATCAGGGCACTTTGTTTTGTTCCCAGATCTAAAAAGCATTTGGATTCTCTGAATCTCGTAAGAATCGGCCTTTTGATCTTCAATAAAATAATGATCCCCCGTCAATGACAGAGTGAATTGATCTAAGGCACTTACAAATCTATAATCTTTTGATAAAGAAGGTACTGAAAAAAAGAAAAGAAAAAGGGCCAATAACCATTGACCCTGCTTTCTTCGGCTAAGGCACGTAGCTGCAAACATATGTCTACAGCTTACAACATATTAAGCCGCTTTAGGAGTTCTATTTCTAGCAGCCGATGGATCGATATTGTACTGCTTCACTTTTCTGTAAAGTGTTGCTCGCCCAATTCCCAACGCTTTTGCTGCTTCAGTCAGATTTCCTTTGTACTCATGAATGGCATTTTGTATTGCCATACTCTCAATCTCATTCATTGACATGACTTTTTGATTGTTTGCCTGTTGGCTCGGAAACTGAAGAACCTGCCCAGTTGTCACATTCGTTGAACTGACGTGACCATTTTTTAATTGATTTCGAAATTGGCTATTTTCAATTCCATTGTTCCACTGTGAACAATTGAATGCTTGAAAAGTGTACCCATTTTCATTTGCCCAGTTACGAGCCCTCTGAACCGCCATCGGATCATCGCTCACAACGTATACTACAGAACGTGCCATCTATTGCCTCCTAAAAACTGACTTATAAGAATACGTTCAATCATCAAAAAACCTATCGGCGCATCGTTCTGAGATGATTAGGAAAAATTTGCCTCTTTTATAACCCCCTATATTTACACCACTTTCTTTAATATGAATCGTACTGATACAGTCTCTTTAGGACTTAGGACTTGAGATGTTAGAATTTGAAACGGCAATTCAAAGAGAATGAAGATTGAGCAAAATCCACCTCTGGGGCTATTGAAATATGATGCTTGGCCACAGCTCGTCCCCAAAAGATCCCAATAAAGGCCCCAGCAGCTGTATCACTCAACCAATGGGCATTGTCGCTCATTCTAGAAATCGCCGTTAGCGTTGCCAGCAAGTATGCAGGGACACCAATATCAGCCCCATAGCTATAAGTGAGTGAAGTTGCGGTCGCAAACATTGTTGAGGTGTGCCCAGAAGGCATTGAGTGTCGATTCTTACTATTGGGGCGTTCTCTTTGATTTATATATTTCAATGTGAATGTACTCAGTGTCGTCCAGGTCAGAGTTTCAAGATGAGCCCATCCTTCATTTTTATCACCCACCAAAAACTGTAGAGCTACAATTGTAATGCCAGGAATTCCCGTTCCCAATATATCACCCACGTGACTCATGTCTTTGTTCATTATCTGGTTGTCAGAGGTCAGATCAAAAGCCGCACCATCCAATTGCTGCGTAAGCAAAGTTACAACAACTCCAGTTCCAACAATCCAAACGCCCTTGGTATCAAACCCTTCAGTAATGGGTTTGCTCAAATGCTCACCAACACTCACTTCTGGTTCATCTGTATTTGCCTCGACAAGACAAACAGAGGCATTCAACATCAGCAAAAATACAAACCAATGGACCCATTCAATTAACCGATATGAAGAGAAAGACTGTATCATTATGGATACAAAATCTATTGAACAAAATTTAAACGATTTCATTAAGTCCGTGTATTTATACGGTTTCCACTAAAGTTCAATGAATGACTATCCGAACTAAAGTCTAGACGGAGTAATCAAATGCCTACACCTATAATTGAGCGACGAATTTTTCCAAGATTGGATTTCGTAACTGAAAACCGTCCCGAAGTCTCAGTTTCATGTCCGACAAAGCAAGTTTCGTTCTTTGGAGAGATGAGGGATATTTCAGCTTCTGGGTTTGGCATGACATTTCAATCTTCTCAAGCACCTAAAATTTCTGTTGGAGAATCCTTACAATTTACATTAAGTCCACTTGGTCAAGAAAGCATAGACTGCCATGGACTTGTTGTGCGTTCTGTTTGTGACAAAAACTCTGTGCATCTTGGAATTGAGTTCAAAGACCTTCCGCTCATATACCAAGAAAGGCTGAGAGAAAAAATTGAAATCGAACTCTTTGAACGTCAAGAAAAGAGAATTCGTCCTGATATTCCCAAAACTGAAATTGTCAAAGCGCATGCAAAGAAGGCTGCATGGGTTGCATTTCTTTTAGGTGGGCCAATACTCATTGGACTTGCACTCAGTTCAGATCGCGCACCAGTTTTGGAAGCATTTATTCGAACTGTTAAGATATTGATTGGTGAATAGAAAGTTTCAAACACCCTCGTTTGAACACAACACAAAGGGTGCAGCAATCCTAATATTTTATTTTTAACGCCTACCAGATTTTATCTTGGCCTGCATACGTGCAATCAGACTTACAGCCATCTTCTCGTGAACTTCACACATCTTGAGTTCATCACGTCGATAAGACTGTTGTGAAGGAGTGAGTGTTCCCATCTCCAGCTCCATTTCATAATCCAGTTTATTGGAGCGGATTCCTTCAAGTTCTTTTGATTGGGTCTTAAAGGTTTTAAGAACACCACTAAGCGGAGCAACTTCAAGCCACTCTTGCTTACTCTTATACCAGTTCACCATTCTCAAAAATCGAGCTTTGTTCTTTGCTAAAGTGAATTGAGGGTAATCGACTTCTTCAAGGGCGAGGATATTCTCATGGCGCCATCTCTCTTGATCATCTCTTTCAACATCCCAAGGGTTTTTCTTATCCCAAGGTTTAACCGCAACATTCATCTGAGGTGTATTTTCCACCAACTCCTCCTATCCAAGTAAAATCAGCAACTCGCTGTGTGACCCCTATTGCTACTTCTCGCCCTCACGATGAAATAACAACTCAGTTATAACATGGTGTGACCAATTTTTCAATGGAACCCATTAAAAATTCTCATAGAGGCAACAATGGTACGTTGTGTAAAAATTGCAATTAGAAACGTTCTGCACACGTACGCCCCAAATAACAGACAGTTAGACCACCCAAATTGGTTAATAAAAAGTAGATCAGAAGCGCTCCCCACCGTGAAGCATCAAGCATCTTTAGCATCTCAAGCATAACCCCCGACAGAGTTGTTAGTGCTCCCAAAAACCCAACAGCAAGAATCAATCGATGTTCACTTGAATCCACCCACTTTGTTGTCGCAATAAAACCAATCAAAAAGCAACCAATCAAATTGGCTGTTAGAGTTCCAATAGGAATTGCAAAAAATGAGTTCAAATTCCCCAAGAAAAAACGACAAAAAACCCCAAGAACACCTAAGATACCAATTGTGATGTAGATCACTTTCTCACCTCTTACTCAAAAGTTTACGAAATTCAACGCTTATGTAAATGAATTTATGAAAAAAGAAGTTTTCAGAGTTCG
>JAUICD010000097.1 GCA_030427965.1 Bdellovibrionia bacterium | reverse complement strand
CAGATGGCTCTGCGTTTATTGAACATATCAAACTCGTTAGAAAAGCAAGAAATGCTCCACTACCAGAAACTCTTGAAACTGTACCTCTTATGTATCAAGGGGGAAGCGACACATTTCTTGCTCCAACAGAAGACATTCCATTGTTGGATGAAAAGTTCGGGATGGACTTTGAAGGAGAAGTTGCAGTTATCACAGATGACGTGCCAATGGGGGTATCATCAAAAGACGCTCTCAATCACATTCAACTTATCATGCTCTGTAATGATGTCTCTCTTCGTGGACTCATCCCCGCAGAACTAGCCCTTGGCTTCGGGTTTTATAGAAGTAAACCTTCCTCTAGCTTCTCCCCCTTTGCCATAACACCTGATGAGCTGGGCGAAGCTTGGAAAGAGGGCCGCGTCTACCTACCACTTGAATCCACATTAAATGACAAAAAATTTGGAAGCCCACTTGGTGATGAGATGTTTTTTCACTTTGGAGAACTCATTGCACACGCAGCAACAACGCGAAACCTTGGGGCTGGAACTATCATTGGAAGTGGAACGTTTTCAAATGAGGACTACTCAAGAGGTGGAAGTTGTTTAGCTGAACAGAGAATGCGAGAAAAAATCAAAGATGGTGAAATCAAAACCCCATTCATGAGTGATGGAGATACCATTCAAATTGAAATGCACAGTAAAGATGGTGAAAATCTCTTTGGCACAATCCACCAAACCATCAAAAAGCGTTAAGCCGCTCCTCCCGGACCTGAGTTTGGTTTTTATTTCTTAAATAAAATAGGTTTGGCTTTAAAAGCTTTTCAAACTGACCTACAACAGTGTTGGTCTTTGATAACCATAGACCTCTCAAATACTTAAACATTCTCTAAAAAAAAGTTCCTTCAAGTGCAGTGCTCACAGGGTGAGCGCTGCTGGCCTCGAGGACTGTCTGAGCTTTTTAGGGAGTTTTAAAGTATTTGATAACTTAGGTGAAACTTTTTGCCCTATTGGCAAAAAGTTTCAAAGCCGAACTCATTTTTTATGATATTACGAACCCAAGTTAGTGCTTTTGAGGAGACCAAATTTTAGAAAGAACAACTAGTAAAATCGCTAGTGCAACTACACCTATTCCAATTCCTAGCAAGTTGGAATTTCCACTTGCAGCAAAGTAATACCCTGAAACCATTGCAACACCAGCAACCAGCACACTATAAGGGATCTGCGTTTTTACGTGATCCATATGATCACATCCACTTGAGATTGAACTCATGATTGTCGTATCTGAAATCGGAGAACAATGATCTCCAAAAATAGACCCATCTAAAATCGCACCAAGACTAATCATCGTAACAAGGCCATAAACCCCACCATCAAGTGTGTGTGCCAGTGGAATGGCCACTGGAATAAGAATCGCCATTGTTCCCCACGAAGTCCCTGTCGTAAACGCCGTGATACCTGCCACAACAAAGAGGATAACAGGGAACCAAACTGGAGATAAGTAATCACTGAGTGAGGCAACAAG
>JAUICD010000018.1 GCA_030427965.1 Bdellovibrionia bacterium | reverse complement strand
GTATGAAAGTCTCAGAGAATGGATATCACAAGTTCGCAGCGGACGAGGCATATTTCCCTTATAGTCGGGAGCAGGATTTTTGTTTCAATTCTCCAGTACGACATCAGAAAAGATCACTTGTTAAGGTAGCAAGTTTGAAAAGGCCCCAATACAGTTGTCAGATTTTTCTTTTTAATTTGCTCTATGTTTATAGAGCCCATACTCAATTTGTGAACCCTCTAAGTAAGATGGAAACCGTGGCTGAAAAAGAAAACTCTTAACCAAAACAGGCTCAAACTGACTTGGGTCCATTTCATACCCTTTCACTCCATATCGAATCGAACGATAGAATAACACATTCTTGTCAGCATATTCTCTAGCATCTCGGATATCCAGTTCCTCAAACTTAGCATCTGGCCCCGGAGTTTTTCGCTTTAAACCTGCCATAGCGGCAAATTGATCTGCTTTCAAGAGGCCTTTAAATTCTGAGTTTTTAACACCAAACTCATCACCTTCTGTCCAATTTAAAATATAAATTTTCTTTGCTGACATCACCTTTTCCACGTTGGACCTAAAAAATGTGTACTCCAACTGTTCATCATATAATTGGACAATAGCTCTACCATTCCAAGCAACAGTCACCACTATCAAAATCATCACTATCACTTCAAGCCAATTTTTTTTCCAATTTAAATTCATAGATTTCAAAACCACAAAACCAAGAGATAGAATCAAAATGACAAATATTTCTGTATGACTTAAATAGAGAAAAGATTGAACATAAATTTCATCAAAGCGACTCGGAACCACCACCAAGTAGTAAAGATACCATATAAATACCCCTAGTGAAATTTTAAAAAATTTCCTATGACGGGTGAGAAATAAAAATGAGATAAAAAACAAAGCATATAGTGGGATAAAATATATAAACTCTGAACTGAATGGAATCAGTATATTTTGAATTAAACTTGATACCTTATTTGTATAATGAATTCCAACTGCTCCCAGCTCTCTTCCTGAAAAAAGGGTTTCCACCACATTCCAAATTGTTTTCAACTTTAAGCTCAAACCACCAGCAAGTACTATCAAACTACAAGTGAGATAATGAAACAGCTCGCTTTTTTTAAAACCAATCAAATACGTGAAAATTCCAAAAGGAATACAAATTAAAAACTGCTCCGGCCTTAAAAGAGAGCTAAAAGCCAAAACCCAGGGTAGCGAAAAAAATACATATCTGTCCCCCGTGTCTCTATGAACAAGTGCCAAATAGATCAACAAAGAATTGAATAGAACAATTAGATTGAAGGCAGAGTCACTTGCAGCATATCGAATTTGAATCGGAGAAAACAAGAACAAGATAAAACCAAACAATGAAATAGATTTATTTTGAGTTAATCTTTTTAAAGTAAGGTAAATAAAAACGGCGGCAAGCAAATTTACCAGTAAATTCAATGAATGCAATCTCAGTTGAATATCAATATCAAAAATTTGTTCAAGAAAGTGAGTGACCTCAAGAAGTGGGTAAAAGAAAAGTCTATAGGTAATAGAATCTGGAGTTTCGTGATTGAGAACATTCAAAAAATCCGTATTCATCGTTAGCATATGATAATTGAGATGAGATGAGTTCCATAGAGACAAAAAACAACGAGTTATGAACCCCAAAACCAATAGTGCCTTTGCCTCCCAAAGCTTTGAAAATTCAAAAAAGTCCTGCTGAATTGATGTTGATCGGAAAAGAAAAAAAATCGGAAGGAGCAGCGCTAAAAAGTACAGATAATTCACAATAGAGGATTCAAATAAGAGAAAATACAAAATCATAAATGCAATCGAAACTAATATAGAAATAACACCGCACATATGACCTTTGCCCATCTGTTAAGCGTACATTTTTCGCCTCTCAAGATCTAGATCTGCTAAAGATATTCCCCTAGACACTCTGCACAAAGGGGCGCTGGCACACACCACCCTTGACAGGCACAATGAACTAAAAAAGAATTTTTAAATGAATATTATTGGCGTAATTGCCCACCAAGGACACGGCTCCACTGCCGCGCTCATTTCCAACGGCAAACTTATTTCGGCTGCAAGCGAAGAACGATTTTCCAGAATAAAAGAAGATTGCAATTTTCCATTTCAAGCAATCGATTCTCTTTTAAAAGATTCAAAACTCGAACTGACCGATATTTCAGCACTCGCTTTTTCCTGGCGACCATGGATAAGTTTTCTCCATCAAATCCCACATGCTGCCCGAAATCTCAAATCTTTTTACCAATATGCCTTTATGTCTCGAGAATACAACGGCCAAAGATCACGTGCTCAAAAGTTTCGCAGCATGAGATCCATCTCAAGAGAAATAAAAAGCCGATACGGATACACTCCCAGAGTGCATTATATCGACCACCATCTCTCGCATTCTATGACAGCCGTTTGTCAATCTGAATTCAATAACTGTTTGTCGTTTGTAATAGATGGGTGGGGAGAAAGACACTCTTGTACTGTTTATAAAGTTACAAACGGAAAGCATATCAAAATTGCAACCATTCCGTTTAAGCACTCGTTTGGCCTGTACTACTCTGCAATCACTTCTTATTTAGGATTTCGACCAGAGCACGATGAGTACAAAGTTATGGGCCTTGCCTCCTACGGAAAAAATACATATGCAAAAGAATTTGGACAATTATTCAAAAACGACTCTCCAAAATTGAATTTAGACTACTTCGAACATCACAAATCCTCTAGTGGATATGAAAGCTCCAAGTTGCACGATCTTTTTGGCCCAGAATCAAATTTAGATTTTGTTTCAAAATCCAATATTGCAAAATCAGCCCAGTTAACTTTGAACAACAAAGTCATGGAATTCATAAAACGCGTATCTGAAAAATATCCAAAACAGAAAGCCTGTTTCTCTGGAGGCGTTTTTCAAAACTGTGTTTTAAATGAGCATATTAGAAAGAGCCGTTATTTTCAAGATTGCTTCTTCTCTCCTCTTTCTTCTGATCTGGGGACATCCGTAGGAGCTGCCTTTGTTTTAAATGAAAAACTCGGTGGACCAAAGAAACAAACTTTTCACAATCTCTACCTGGGTTCGTTTTTTGCAGACAATTCCATTGAATCCACAATTCGATCAAGTGGGCTCAAGTATTATAGATCAAAAGATATCTGTCGCATCAGTGCTCAACTATTGAAAGATGGAAACATTCTGGGTTGGTTTCAAGGACGATCCGAACTAGGTCCTCGAGCTCTAGGAAATAGAAGTATTCTTGCTGACCCAAGAAACTCCAAAATGTGTGACAAAGTGAATTCGAAAATAAAAGGACGAGAATCTTTCCGTCCCTTTGCTGCAAGTGTCTTAAGTGAAGATATAGATACTTATTTTGAATTTCCTGATGATTTTCGCAATTACAGTTTTATGATTGAGACTCTAAGAGTTAAAGATCCTGCAATTCGAGATTTTCCAGCCGCTGTGCACGTTGATAAATCCACTCGCCCACAGTTTGTCTCTGAAAAAAATAATAAGAAATATCACCGTCTTTTAAGGCTATTTAAAGAAGAAACAGGTGTTCCCGCAGTACTCAATACATCATTTAATTACAGTGAAGAACCCATTGTCGAAAGCCCAAAAGATGCGATCTTATGCTATAAAAGAGGGGGCCTTGACTACCTTGTGATTGAAGATTTTTTAGTGTCAAGAAATGAACTTCCAGATAAATATCTTCTAGATTAAGTCTTTAAACCCGAAATCTTCACAACTAAATTGGGTTTCATTGAATTTTCGACTTGTAGATTCAAATAGAACTATCTTTGAAAAAACACCCTCTCTTCCACCTTTAAAATTATCATACAGTCGAATGTTTGAAATTTGATCTATTGGTTTCACACCATACTTAGCCAGTTTTTCTATCAACTTCTCTCGACGACTTCGGTAGGCCTCACCCTCAGGCCATCCAAAAATGAGGTAAAGAGCACTTGTTTCCTCCAATTCCCACAATTTAACTGAGTCATCTAAAGTGTAAAATTCAATAGACTTACTCTCTCTGAAGTTCTTTTCTAAATTCAATGTATTGACATAATTGCCATCCAAAATTCGAAATACAGATATGGGATCCACTCGTTCACAAGTTAAAAAATAAACAAACTCACTTCCTTGATTTAAGTTTTTTTCAGCCAAAGATCGAATTTTATCAAGATATGCATTTCCAATCTTCTCTTTGTATCCAGGCAAAGTTACTTCACCAAAAGTCCAGGGCTGTATGTACATATTGGGTTCACGATAACCCTTTTGATCTGGCGGAAAGGCAAATTGATAGCAAATTCCAATATTAACAGAGGCTAAAAAGAATAAAAGAAATGACATTAATCCAAAAACCCTTTTTCTTGATGTACAAAAAATTATAAGAAAAAACAAACAAAGAGTCGGAAACATATAGTAGCGATTTACAAATGAGTTTTTTGCAAAAAGATACACAATTGGAACAATCGAACAAAGAATTAAAGAAAAGTAAGATTGAACAAATACAACCATTTTTTCTAGTTTTTTATTGTTCTGGAATTTACTCAAAAAATAAATAAAGAGGTACAGTAACAAAAGCAAAAGAGGCATACCGCCTGTTTGAGAAATTGTTTCCCAAAAAACAACAAATGATGTTGAAATCTCAGATTCAATACTTTGTCGATCGCCAAATGCATGAGCATAAAAATAATCATTCCACCACTCTCTTAAACTTCCCGAAAACCAAACCAAAAACATTGAAAAAACAATAAGCACCCTATTTACTGGTATGGGGTGCTTTAATATATAGATTAGATAAAAAAGTCCAAAGACCAGTATGACAAATAAATACAATTGGGACTCAAAGTACTGAAATTGATACGCGCACCACAAACTTAAAAGAAGCACGCAACACACAAAGAGGTGAGGCTTTAAGGACAAATGAAGTTTGGTTGTTCGTTTGATTTTAGATATCGAATCCACTACAAAGAATGGCCCCCAACACAATAGAAAAAGCCCTGGCCGCGTGATGGCCGAGAGTCCCCAAAGAATACCTACAGTATTGATATTGTGATTTGAACACCTTTCTTTTGAGAGAAGATAAAAAAGCGCAATAACTCCAAATGTTAGAAAAGGTCCAATTGAATCAAAAACAACTAGAGTGTGCAATCTCCAAGGAATTGTCACTATAAAGCAAGAGGCCACAAAAGCTGTTGAGAGTTGAAAACGAAGTAAAAAAATCCTTAAAACATATACAGAAAAAAGCACATTGAAGAAAAGAGCAAATAAGAAGGTGGAAAGCTTAACCACCCCGCCAGCCAACACTAAAAATGGGAGGACTAGGACTGGAGCAAAATTGCGATACGCCCATTCATTACGTAAAATTGCACTTAAACACTCAATGATGCCTTGGTCTTTGAATGTAAGAAATAAATCATAGGCATGCCTAAAACTTGTTCCAGTTTCAAACTCTGGATAGTGCCAACCCTCTTGGTACATCAACACAAGAGGGGCTGAGCTTACGAATGTCAGAGTAAGAAAAGGAATACTCTGTTTTAATACACAAATAACGCGCATTAGCATTTGCTTAACACTTCTCATTCCTTTGGTCGCAATCCAGGTTTTTGTTTTGAACGATTCATTTTTACGATGGTACTCTTAAAGTTGGACTTATGAAAATAGCATTTATCAATCCACCAGATGAGAATACCGTTGTTGAGTTTCCAGATGAAAACGGAGATTCTTTTTTAGAAGCAGATGATTATGGGTACTTCCCACCACTAGGTCTCTTGTATGTGGCCTCGTATCTCGAGGCCAACACCAAGGGGCACAATATTATGTTTCTCGACTGTGTTGCCGAACAGATTTCACACATTGAACTAAGGAAACGACTCGAGGAGTTCAACCCCGATGTCGTAGGGCTAACAAGTTTTACGATTTCCCTTTATGACTGTGTAAAAGTAGCTAAAACAACAAAAAGTATAAATCCAAATACCCACGTTTGCTTAGGCGGGCACCACCCTATTTCTTACCCCAATGAGGCTGTTCAACTTCCATGCATTGATTCCATCATTGTTGGTGAAGGTGAAAAGTCTTTTACTGATCTTGTGACCTCTCTTGAAAAGAGTGAGGACTACACAGATATTCTTGGTGTATATACAAGAGAATCTATCAAGAGAGCTGAAAAGCCTAAAAAAGATCTCCGTTTTTTAAATACGGTTATCGTAAAACCAGCTTATATGGATGAAGTTGACAAAATCCCATTTCCCAATCGAAAGTTTATTGAGCATATTAATTATCAGAGCATTATCGGCGTAACAAATAAGCTTGCAACAATACTCAGCAGCCGAGGCTGCCCGTACGCTTGCACCTTTTGTAATGTGCCTTACAAAAGATACCGAGAGCGAAGCATGGAAAACTTGGTCGATGAAATCGAGCAATGCCTAGAACTTGGGTACAAAGAATTTCATTTTTATGATGATTTATTTAATATAAATGAAAAAAAGATCATGCGCTTCTGTGATGAATTAGAGAAAAGAAATCTAGATATTATTTGGGACTTCCGTGGACGAGTCAATGGCTGCACAAGAGAGTCTCTGGCTCGTGCAAAAAAAATGGGCTTGAGAATGATTTCTTTTGGCGTTGAAACGGGATCAGATGAAGGCTTAAAGGTTTTAAGAAAGGCAACAACGATTTCCAAAATTCAACAAACATTTTCTTGGTGCCATGAACTTGGAATCAAAACAGTGGCTGATTTTATGCTAGGTCTGCCTCACGAAAGAACGCGGCAAGATGTATTGAAGAATATTGATTTTGTAATTCGCTTGAACCCCACTTATGCTCAATTCAATATTATGACTCTCTACCCTCATACCGAGGCATACGACCAGGCTGTTGCAAAAAACCTTATTGTTGATGGAAGATGGCAAGAATTTGCAAAAAACCCCACAAAAGATTTCTATGTCGATCATTGGGAAGAGTTTATGCCAACAAGCGAACTCGTAAAACTCCACCATCTAGCTTATAGAAAATTTTATTTTAGACCTTCATATATATTGAGAAGTCTTTTAGGTATTCGATCCGCCTATGAAATTTATGCCAAAGTACGTGGGGTTTTGAAACTCATGCGACCTCTTAAAGCTCTCAACCGACGCATTGGGCTTCCACTACCAAGTTGAAAGAATCTATTTCATGAAGTTGTCAAAAACAGTTATCCAGTTTTTTATAATTTCACTTATTACTCTCTTCTGCATGGAAGCCACACTGCAGCTTTGGTCATTTCTATATCGATCACAAATCATAAGTTTTAACAAATTTGATAACCAAGAGTATGATGAAACTCTTATATGTATCGGTGAATCCACAACCGGAATGGGATTAACTGAATCTTATCCCTCTCAACTACAAATGATGTTGGATCAGTTCTTTCCACAAAAGAAAATCAAAGTTATCAATGCCGGGCAGCCAGGGGAAGATTCATACCAAATATACGATCATCTACCTCGGTTCATAAAAGCCCATAATCCAACACTTGCAATATTGATGGTGGGTATAAACGATGGAATTTGGAAGGGAAAGATAAAAGAGAGGGTTTCCTTCAATCCTCTTTTTAACAAACTTTTGGGGTGGAGTCGTATATCCAAACTTTATCACCTAATGAAATTGAATTTTGAACAAATCAAGCAATCAAAGATTGATGCTGCAAGAAAAGATTCTCGAATTAGCTCGATTGCGATGGAGGGTTCTGTTTTTCCACATGCCAAGTTTATAAAACAACACCCCGAACATAGACTTGTCATAGATGCTCTTGAAAAAATACGAGATGGTAAAATCAATTCTGCTATTCAGGATTTAGATATCTTTGCTAAGAGTGATGCACAGTTGCTCTGTGATTTTTTCTATCTTTCAACAGAAGGCTTCACTCCGACAATGGCTAAACTTACGACAAGATATTGTGAATTGGCTCAACTCCATAATCCCAATGACATTGCTGTCTACAAAAAGCTCTTCAATATCTACACAAGAACCCAAATGTGGGATCTGGCTAAAAACACGTTGGATACAATTAAAAAAGTTCCAGGAAAAGAGGTTTTACACTTTAATCTTACTATCGATTACTACTATCGAGCCAATAGGATAGATGAAGCGAGAGGGTTTATTTTTCAACACTTCAAAAATATCAATGCCCATAACCTCAAGCAAAAAGTTTACCAAGGAACATATGCACCTATCTTAAGATCTTTAGATTTAGTTAAAACTCAAGAAGCAGAAAGAATTCGAAATCTTCTTGAACCACCAAAATCAACCGTTCGCACCACCTCTTCTAAGAAACCTCGCTTCAAAAGTGATTTTACGACTAAAAATTATCGCAGCATTGCCAACTACCTTAAGGCTCACGGCGTAGATGTCTTTGCAATGGAATACCCAAATTTAAAAGTAAAAAACTTAAAGACTCGCATTCAGGGCCTTGAAATTCCAATTGTATCCAATTATCAGCCCTTTAATGAAATGTTGAAATCTCAACCCTGGGACATGTTTTTTACGGATCGATTTGCAGGTGATTTTGGACACTTTACGAAATTTGGAGCTCAACTTGTTGCCATCAATGTGATTCAATCGCTTGTTGAAAATGGTGTACTTAAAGACAATATGGCCTTTCAAGTCGCTGCAGCTAAAATGACTCAAGAACAAATAGCCAAGTGATTTAAAAGATTCCCAAACTATCTACTTTTCTGAGAAGACGTGTTGTAAGAATATTTGCACTTTTACGAGTTAAGTGTGATCCATCAAACGTTTCGTAATCTGTCGCTTCAAGGTCTATAAAATCGATTCCAAGTTTTTTAGAAATCTCTAGTGAAATTCGCTTGGATTCATTTTGTTCTGTCGATGGAATATACAAAATATACAATTTCATACCATTTTCTTTTGAATAGTTTTTAAACCACTTTGCCTGTTCAAATTGAAAATTTCTTATTTTAGGTAAATCCATTTGAGACATTCGAACCGCTCTCAAATCCCCCCTTGTGTTGTCTTCAGTCAAATGCCAATAACCCTTGTCCCTATTCCGAAAAAATTTATTCAACGTTTTTCGTTTATACATATTGGAATTTCTTCCGACAAAAATCGGAAACTGAGAAACCACCCTATTGAATATCCAATAAGAGAAAAAAGCATCTAGAGGTTGATGTAGTTTTTTAAACCCCAATTTTTCTCCCCAATACTTTTTATAAATATCAGATGGATGCTCTCTAAAAAAGCCTTCGCCACTGATAAAGAGAACTTTAGAATTAAACTTGTATTTTTCAAAAAGCATGCGGAAATACATACCGTTTTCGACATGTGGAAGCCCCATGGTGTAGTATGATTTATTTTTTAAATCAAAAAATTTATTTAGTAGATTTGAATCAAGAGCATGTTGAAGTCTTGAGTTTCCCATGAAAAACACTTCTGCTCGCTGAGGAGCCTCTATATCTCCACCAAAGTTGTAATAAAAAACCCCTTGATCATTCAAGGCAGTTGGTAAGTTGTCGTCTGTAAAAATCGTCACCCATTCTTTTTTATCTAGATAAGAAGGAACTTCTATTCGTGAATAAGAGTTTTCATCCATATCTGAGATAAAAAGTAAAACCTTATGTGTCATACACCCTCCAATTAAGGCGCAAACAACAAAGGGGATCCATTTAAAATTTAAAATAGATGAAATCACTCTTTCCCCCATGAAAAGAAAATATGAGTATAAGTAAAACACCAAAGCCCAACCCTTGAAGCAAGGGAATATATCTCACTCTCTGAATTGGAATTTTAGCATGTAGGCTCCATAAAGATTTTCGAAAGTGATCACAAAGTAACACCACTGCGGCTAGTGCAATTATGAGTTGATTGACATTAAGGTTAAAAGAAAGATCAAACTTAAAAAGTGCATTAAAAATACCTCCGACTTGATTTATAGATTCAGAGCGAAAAGGAATCCATGTCAGAAAAACTCCAAATTGAACAATCAAGATATAAAAAAAGCAAGACAAAGAGTTCTTGAGATTACGTAAACCAAAAAACCTCTCAAAGATCAGATAGAAGCCGTGTAGAGCACCCCATAAAACAAACATCCAGCTTGCTCCGTGCCAAAGTCCGCCCAAAAGCATTACGATCATTATATTTCTAAAAACTTTAAATTTCGTCGTACGCTCTCCCCCCAAAGAAAAATAAAGATATTCCTTTAACCAACTTGAAAGCGTGATATGCCATCTCTTCCAGAAGTCACTAAATGTCCCAGCAAGATAAGGTGAGTCAAAGTTTCTCGGAAGACGAAACCCTAAAATATACGCAAGGCCTCGAGCTATAAGTGAATATCCTTTAAAATCAAAATAAATTTGCATGGAAAACAATGAAACAATAAAAAGAACCTCTAACGAACTTCGATCTGTCGCCAATTTGCTCCAGTTATAATCTACAACCACTGCTAGGTTGTCTGCCAAAGATGTTTTGTAAAATAATCCCAATATCAAAAGATAGAATCCATGTGACCAAACTCTATATTGAATAGATCTATTGCGACTCATTTGATAGAGAAACTCCTTGGCTTTTACTATGGGGCCTGCAACCAATTGAGGAAAGAATGCAATATAAAGGAAAAAATTAAGAAAGTTTTTTTCTGGCTTTAATTTATTTCGATAAATATCTATCGTATAACTCATCGATTGAAATGTGTAAAAACTAATCCCTATGGGAAGAATGATGGATAATTTTTCAGCTTCAAACAAAGAATCATTGAAAGATTTAAAAAGGGTTGAAAACTGCTCTATAAAAAAATAGGAATACTTAAAATATCCCAATATAGATAAATTGGAAAACACAGATAACACAACGAAGGCTTTCTTGTGGGAGGGTTTTTTAGAAACTCCTATACACCATCCACAACTGTAATCCACCAATGCCGAAAACAACAAAAGAAACACAAAGTAGGGAACTTCCCAAGCATAAAAAACAAGGCTCAAGGTAAGCAGGCCTCCCAAATATATTCTGGATGAAGAGTTTCGCCCCACCGTCAGTCGCAGCAAAACTGCAATCAGAAATAGCGTTAAAAACGAATATGTTGCAAAATTCACCCCAAATCACCTATTCAAGAGAAAGTTTAAAAAGTTCAATTTTGATTTTTTAGAAGATATCGGAAAAGATCGACTTAAAACAGTAACTCCTTGAATGCCCTCAATGCAATTTTGATTATAAAAAGTGTCCTTCAGCTCTGAGTAAATTAGTTTTTCAACCCTACCATTTTGCAAAAGTATTGCATGCGCTTCAAATGTCCATTTATAGAAATTGTATCCCTCATCGTTGTCTTTTATCTCAATACATCTTTGCTCTGCGTTTTCAATTATTGTAGAGAGATCCTTCATTGCTTTATAATGAAAAAGACCTGTATATAACTCAATCCCAGCAGAAATAACGGTGACTCCAATTGCATAGACAAAAAGTTCTCGACTAAGAACTGCCCTCTTCCTCCTGACCTTTAAAACTAGTATCCCTGCTAGAACTGCGACAAGTGGAATAAGAATCACTCTTAAATGAAATTGTTTAGGAAGCAGTTCACGAGGATCAAGATGAAACATCCAAATTGGATAAAGAACTACACCTATAGAAAATAATACGATTTTTACCCAACTCGAAAGTTTTTCTGATTTCCACAATAGACATATTGGAACGAGCATGAATACACTTAATACCAATGGTATATATTGCATTGAATCCAAATAGTTGTAGGACTCCCTATAGGCCCAAGTCATTTTTTGAAAGAAATAGACAATACCAATAACCTCAATAAATACCAGGAGCATATGGTACTTACATTTTGTTTCTCTAATTGCCCAGAAGTGGACATAGATCAAAATAAAATTGAATATAACAGATGGTTCATAAGAGACATTTAATAGAACAACAAATGGTAATGAAAACAGAAACTGAAAAACCGAAAGTCTTTTGTTAAAAATAATTAAAAGAAAAAGAGGCCAAAAAAATGAAGTGGACTCTTGAAGAACACCAATTCCAAAAGACATGATATTCTGCGTGTACATCGCAAAAGATATGAGAGGAAAAACAATCCATTCTTGCTTGTTTACTTTTTTAAGTACCATATAGCAAAGAATTAGGCTCAGAATTGGATGAAACTGGTAACTTGAATTTAAAATCCACATTGAAGACTTCACGCTTAAATTACCTAACGTCAACCAATCTGCAATGTGATAGGGAAGTTGAAATAAAAGGGTGGAAAACCTATCCACTTGTAAAAAGAAGCCTTTAGAAAAAATATCTAAATACGTTTCAGGAGAATTGTACACAATTCGATTTGATAAAATCGCTGGAATCGATGATAGAAAACAAAAGCTCAGAGCTAGCCAAAATAAGAGTTTATCAGATTTACGAAATTCCTCTAAATTACCCACCACTCAATCGTATAAGGAGTATCTCTAAGTGCAAGTACAACTATGTACAAACAACAAAAACTTACAGTGGAAAAGTATGCCTGTAATAGTCAAAAAACCGAGAGTTTGTTGGTTCTCGGTTTTTATAAACCTTACTCTTTTAAAAAGAAGAGGTTCAGTATCAAAGAAAAGCAGAGCTACTATTTAACCCATGCACTCAGTGTTTCACAGATATATTCAATATCTTTGTAATCAGCTTTATTTGTTCCTGGGACAGAACGCATAAGTCCGCCATTTCCCATTTTTCCAAAAATAGTTTTGTATGGCTCCCCAGTTTGATGCTCTAGGGCACCAGTATCCGGGTTTTTTACAGCATAACTGTCTCGAGCAGGAGACTTACTCCCCTGCAATTGATAAATGCTTTTTATCGAAAGGCTGATTCGAGGAACTCCATTTTCACTTTCGTACCGCTCACATTGGACAAATTTCCCTGAATTCAATTGCTCATACCCATCATTTGCTATGTGGAAACCTCCAGCCGTTGCTGTTGAGATTATAAAAAGAGAGAGCAGAAATAGTCCTAAGTTTACTGTATTACTAGATTTCACTAAAACCTCCTTATCTCGCGCTTTAAAAGGCTGCTTTGCTAAAAAAGACTATCTTATAAACATATAAGAATTTTTTTCATTTAAAGCTCTCTATAACAAAACCTAAAGCCCGTAAAACCGATTATGTCGACTATAAAGCAAGGAAGATGCCACCAGTCTTCAAATTCATAAGATCAACCCACTAGGAAAATGAAGCTTTTCCTGAGGTAGCAACACAGTTCTAAACCCGACCCTCGAAAACATTGGAAAAATACTGAGCTATATAAACATAAACGGATTAGAAGCAGGAGCGGCGGCATAAGGCCGTAAAATTTACAGAAATGATTTTTTTGCAAAGTGAATGGATGTTTAGTATGTAGGGTAATGAGAGTTGAGGGAGGATTTCATGAACAACATTTTTTTTGTCGCTTTAATTGCTCTATTTGCATCTAACTCTTGGAGTAACGATGTATCTATTAGTCAAATTCCAGGAATTTATCGTGCGTATCAGATTGTTAATGCTGACCATGCTCCATTTAACGTTAAGGTGACGATAAAGAGCTCTCTTTGTTCGTTATTTATTCCTAAGGTATTAGAACTAAAAAACAACCAAGGCTATATAGTTGATACACCAAGAAGAAGACATGGATGTACGAAGCCAATGCCAGTCTCGGGCTCTGTAGAACTCTCAATAGACCAACCTAGTGTTCTTTTTATTCATGAGCCATCACAAGAAAGCGTGAACATTGAAGTTCTAAATTAATTCTGTAAACACTTGATTACAGAGCTAAAAATGATCGCCAGAGTTCACTTTGTTGAACTAATCAGAAACTTTACTCAAAAAGGTGTGAAAATAAACAAACTTAAAAACGTAAACAAAGACAGCAGTAGAACCAGAACCCTTGATTCACTATCCCACAAGCGGTCGATTTGTTCTGAAATTTTTTTTAATGGTAGGGCCCGCACCAAAGTTTGCCGGAATGATCGATGGTTTCACCCAAAACCGAGTTTCCAAGATATTTTCCGGCCAAATTGGTCACATGACTGTTGATAAATTGATCGAAATCATGTCGGCTCTGAACCTCAAACTAGAAGTCAAAACCAAGAAATCAAGAGTGGCTTCTCAGCCACCTAGGGCTGAAACCCTCTGTATTTCTTCCCAAGTCGTACTTAAGAATCATTTGGGTTCTTCTGAAATACTACGTATTTAGAGCCTGAGATGGCATGAAATTAGCAATAGTACTCTCTGAAAAAATTGTTCTATGCAAATAACGTTACTCTTAGTTTGGAGATGAAAATGGAAAAAATTGCTGTACTTCTTATGATTTTATTTGTGTCTTCGGGATTTGCCTCTAATAAAAAATTTGAGTGTAAGAAAATTGACTCAAAAACTACAGAAGTTAAACATTTTGATCAAGCGACCTTTGCCCTTGTTTCATACGACCCTGTTTTGAATGAATTTAATGTAACAACAGTAGAAGGGGAGGAATATTTATCAATGAGTCTCTTATCTAGTCACTACAAAACTGAGTACTTAGGCGAAAATGATATAGGGCCAGGCATCCATGACAATGGCCATGCTGCTGACATATTAGGGGTCCCTTTTCCGAGAAATTATAATTTTTATGGATATGATAATAATAGTATCTATTTTGAATTAAACGGAAATTACTACAAATTGGAGAAGCAAAATAAGCGGTGGTCAAAACTAACTTTTGATGCAAATTATCAAAATCATTGTATCACTGGCACAACTGAAGAAGATAAAAGCCTTTGCAAGCAAATTCACAGCTGTGCTGCCGCACTATAGGCGCAGATAAAATCTCTTGTTTGATGAAAGCCCGGCCCACATTTAAATTCAGTATTTTGTGGGCCTTTTCCTAAAAGTACATATTTTCCGAACTGCTACTTCATCAGCTCATCTATCATTACTGAGGCGATCCGGTACCCCATCGGGGGCTGCATATTTGTATCTGGTTGTTCTTGAACCACCTTTAAGAAATTCTTGGTCAACAACCCAAAGGTGCATTCCAATAGCTCTGAGAACGGCAAGAAGACTCTTAAGCTCGGGGTTTCCATCTTTTGAGAGCATTCGATAACTTTCCAAAGTACAAAAGCCCACAGAAAATAAAAACTTACCTTAAGGGAGCCTGAGGTGATTTTTTCTAACACCCTACGGGTCCAGGATATCATTAAAAAAATATTTGTCCCGTATCTCAGTAAAGAATCCATTCCTACTCTATTCAATCTAGTAGGAGCACTCTGTGAGTGATAGTAACAATCATGGCCCTGAGCTATTTTTTAGCGGAGTGGTCGCGGTTGTCGCAATCGGAAGCATTGATAACTACCAACGTGAAGCTCACAATTCACTACTATGTTGGTGAGGGACAGTTTGTGAGTGAGTTCGGCTCTTCACTCTTGATGGTGAAAAGGCGTTGTCCGGTTCACAAAGCGCGAATAATTCCATAAAAACAAAAGGCCTAGGGTCCAACCCTAGGCCTTTTTCAAAATCACTTTTAAAATATTCGAAAAAAAATTTTGTCGAGGGTTCGAACACCTCGACAAATGGTAGGCCCACGAAGACTCGAACTTCGGATCCTCCGGTTATGAGCCGGATGCTTTAACCAACTAAGCTATGGGCCCTAAAGAATATTTAGGCTACTCGCTTTGAGTTCCACCCTCAGTTGTGCCAGTCTCCAAAAAGCATTTCAACTTTTTTGAACGACTCGGATGACGCAATTTGCGAAGAGCCTTGGCTTCAATCTGCCTGATTCTCTCTCGAGTCACGTTGAAATCCTGCCCCACCTCTTCCAAGGTGTGGTCACTCTCTTCCCCGATTCCAAAGCGCATTCTAAGGACCTTTTCCTCACGTTCTGTAAGAGTTGATAAAACTTTACGCGTCTGCTCTGCTAAGTTTAGGCTCACAACAGCTTCAGCAGGGTTGATCACCTTCTTGTCTTCAATAAAGTCCCCAAGGTGCGAGTCTTCTTCTTCACCCACTGGGGTTTCAAGACTGATTGGCTCTTTTGCAATCTTTAGGACTTTTCTCACCTTGTCCACTGGCATTTCCATCTTCTCAGCGATTTCTTCTGGAAGTGGCTCACGCCCCAACTCTTGAACCAAGTAACGAGATGTTCGGACAAGTTTATTGATTGTTTCAATCATGTGAACTGGAATTCGAATTGTCCTAGCTTGATCGGCAATTGCCCTTGTAATTGCTTGCCTAATCCACCATGTCGCATAGGTTGAAAACTTATAACCACGTCGATACTCAAACTTATCAACAGCTTTCATCAAACCAATATTCCCTTCTTGAATAAGATCCAAGAACTGAAGACCACGGTTTGTGTATTTCTTTGCAATCGACACAACCAAACGAAGGTTGGCTTCAACAAGCTCAGACTTTGCAGCATCGGCCGCTTTTTCACCCTTCCAAATATGAGTGTAAGTCTCTTTGAGCCACTGATAGTTCATCTGGGTTTCTTTGGTGAGCCTTTCAAGTCTTGCTTTTGAATCAAAGGCAGTACGAGCATGTACCTGATAAGCCTCAAAGCTCAACCCTGTGTCACGAACAATTTTGTTAAGCTCTTTGTCGTCATTTTTGGCAAGCTCATAGCGAGCAATCAATTTGTCATAATCTCCAGCAAAAGTTCTCTCAACCGCACGCTTAATACGAACTCTAAGCTCAGTCATACGATTTACTAGGTTTCGAAATTTGATTACAATTCGATTGATTGTTTTTCTATTGAAATTGATCTGTTCAAAGTTTTTCATCAATTCTTCATTGATAGAAACCAAACCCTCTTCAGCTTTTACTTTTTTCTTTTGATCCTCGATATTGTCGCGCAGATTTTTAAAATGAGGCTCCGCTGCATCTTGGTAGGCTTTTACATACCCAATCAACTCATGAATCTTTTCGATATATTCTTTTTCTTCATACTGAGTTTCTTCGTCCTCGAGTCCTCGGAAAATCGCCTTTACCTTAAGCCGTCCCTCTTCAAGACGCTGACCCAACTGAATAATTTCACTTGTCCCAACAGGAGAGAAAAGCATCGCCTTTACAATTTCTCTTTCACCGCGCTCAATTCTTTGAGCGATTTCAACTTCCCCCTCACGGGTCAGAAGAGAAACACTTCCCATTTTTCTTAAGTAGAGACGAACGGGATCGTTGCCCTTTACATCTTCTGCTTCATTGTCATCATCGTCCGAATCGTCATCACTGGTGTCGAGCATAAAGCCCTCACCATCAGCCGCCTTTTTAACCTTTGCCTCAGCAATCCGAACACCAGTGTCCTCTAGGGTCTTCATCAGGAAATCAAGTGCTTGAGCATCTTGAACTTCTGGTGGCAATTGGTCGTTGATGTCTTCGGCTGTTATTTGACCCTTCTTCTTGGCAATCACTAAAAGCGAATCAACTTCCGTTGATACGATTTTCATTTGTTCCTCAAGACTCAAGTCGTTCTTCTTTGCGGACTTCTTCATCTCTACCCTTCGTTACTTTCTTGAGTGGTCGCTTTGAGCGCCGACCTATCAAGTTGGATTTCTTGAAACTTTTTAAGCTTTTGGGAATCTCTCTCTGTTCCCAATTCGTTGATCATAGCTAGCGAAGTGACCTTCAAAAATCGTTCCTTAATCTTTCGACTGCAGTCGTCAAATAGTCGGTCCAAATCCTCACCCATTTGGTGGCTCTTAACCGCCATAACGAACCCTAAAAGCCCATTCTGTTCGATTTCATCTGTCATTAAGGCGACCAGATTATCAGAGGGCTTCAAACCCTGTCTATAGAGTTCGTGTGCTTTTTTCAAAATTTCTGTAATAGATTCAGACTCAAAAGCCTCTATCTGTCCACTCTCCATGATCTTCTCAAGGAATTTCGGCTCAGAAAGGCAGAGTCCCGCAAGAGTCCCCTCAAGTTTTTGAATTTTCTGGGGTTTTCGAGCTCTTTTTTGAAGCCCCGCGCCCACTCCACGTTGTTTTTCAAACCCAAACTCTGCTGCTACAACGGAACTATCCACCATAAGGAGGCTTGAAAGCTCCCTCAAATAGAGCCTTTTTAGCCCCAATTCCATGTTTTCAGGAAAAAATGGTTTCATCTCTTTTAAGACCAATATTTTTTCACTAGGGGTTAACTTTTTTCCAGAAATTCGCTTTCTCAGGATCTGTACAAAAAGATCTGTCGACTTTGTCTCAAGTGCCTTTTTAAACTCAGCACCACCCACTTCTCTCACAAAATCATCTGGATCTTTACCCTCTTTAATATCCAAAGACATGGGATACAAACCTTCTGAAAGCAAAAGAGGAAGCGCCCTCTCTTTGGCTCGAAATCCAGCAGTATCAGAATCAAAAAGTACAAAAACCTTCTTTGAATAACGGGAAAGAAGCTTTGCATGCTCAGCCGTAAACGCTGTACCAAGTGCTGCAACAACGTTTTTGACCCCATTTTGGTAAAGGCTTAAAACATCCATATAACCTTCCACCAAAATAATCGATCCCTCTTCACGTATATGAGGCAGAGCTTCGCGAATTCCATAAAATGTCTGTCGTTTTTTAAATACCTCAGATTCTGGACTATTGAGATACTTAGGCTCACCCTCATCTAAAATACGACCACCAAATCCTATAACCTCATCATTGAGTGATAAAATAGGAAAAACAATTCGATCTCGAAATATATCAAAATAGCGACTTTTTTCTTTGGATTTTTTAATTAACCCAAGCTCTTCAAGGAATGAAAAAGACACCTTGTGTTTAGTTGCTTCATGACACAGTCCCTGCCACTCATCTTGTGCATAGCCCACATCAAATTTATCCAAAGTCTCACGGGTCAAGCCTCGGTTTTTCAGATACTCGTTTGCTTTTTTAATATTCCTATCTGTTAAATTCTTCCGATAAAACTGTGAGGCAAAGCGATTTGCCTTCAATAAGCTCTTTTTCTTTTCGTGTTTTTTTTTGTCCTCACCACTAAAAGATCTTTGAGGAACCTGAATTCCAGCTTTTTCTGCGAAATACTCTAGTGATTCAGCAAACCCCTTACCCATAACAAGCTCTGAAAACTTAAAAACATCTCCTCCACGGCTACAACCAAAACAATAAAAGTATTGGCCTGCCTCATTCACCATGAAACTCGGAGTTTTCTCGTTATGACCAGGAAGTGGACAAAGACCCTTCATCTGCCCACCAGAGCTTTTCAGCTCCGTAAACCCAGAGATAACCTCAACAATATTGGTGGCCGCACGGACCTGTTCTTTGAATTCTTCGCTCATGACTTGAAGCGTCCGCTTCTCCCCCAAATCTTATAACTTTTGGAATTTAAAAATTACTGCAACTGTTTGCGAACCAACTGGCTAACCATCTTGTTATCTGCAGAGCCACCAGACTTTTCTAAAACAACCTTCATGACATTTCCCATGTCTTTCATTGTTGTTGCACCAAGCTCTTTGATAACTGATTCAACCAAACTCGTGACCTGTTCTTCAGACATCTGCTCCGGCAAAAACGTCTCTAGTATTGCCAATTCTGCCTTTTCTTTGTCTGCCAAGTCTACTCGACCCGCATCAGTGAATTGATCAATTCCTTCTTTTCTCTGTTTTACCAATTTTTTAATGACCTGGAGAATATCTTCGTCGGTTATTTCATTTGGTCGATTTTCGATTTCTTTGTTTTTGATCTGTGCTTGTAAAAAACGCAGACAAGAAAGTTTGTCTGCGTTTTTTTCTTTCATAGCAGTTTTGAGTTCCACCATGATTGTTTCTTTTAATGACACTAGAATCCACCTTCATTTATTTTTTTCATTTTCTTAAGAAGGCGTTTGCGAGCTGCAATTCGCTTTTTCTTACTTCGCACACTCGGCTTTTCATAGTGTTCGCGTTTTTTGATCTCGGAAAGAACTCCACCCTTTTCAACTTGTTTTTTAAACCGTCGAAAAGCCTGTTCAAAGCTCTCGCCATCACGAACCTTTACCTGGGCCACTAAAATCACCACCTTTCAGGGGGGTAGAGTTAACAAAAGCAATGCACAAGGTCAACTTGAGAGGGGCGTGGTGGTCACAAAACCATTTTAGACTCATGGCATTATTTCTCTTGATTTGGATTCATTGACTCCCTCCAGTTGCTCTTCTCTAATTCTAAAATGGCCTCAATCAAGAATCGTCCTTCACATCAGCCAAATGTTGTATTTGCGGCAGGCCCCTACTGCTACACCTACGCAATTCCCTATCAAATTGGCTATCTGAAGTCCTCTCTTGCTGAAATCGGGATCCCAGCAAAGTGTTTTGATCTGAGCATTGATTTTTTTGAACGCCATGGTGGACTTGAAGAGTCTGGAGATCGCCAGAAAATGGCGCGGCGAGATATTAAGAAAGCAGATCTCATTGATATTGCAAACTGGGATGACAGAGTAAATTTTGAAAATGTCATTCTTCCCATGGCCGACAAAACTCTCAATGAGTATGCAGACCTGCTACTTGAGTCACACCCCACTGCTATTGGGTTTTCGATGTTCAATTCCAATCGAGCCTTTACAGTGGAGTTGGCGCGTAGAATACGAAAAAAGTCACCGACAACATGGATTTTAATGGGTGGCCCAGACTGTACATCCAACTTCAATAATTCATTTGATAAAGTCTATGAGAAAATTTTAGAAGAGGGAATCGCAGATATTATCAGCATTGGTGAGGGTGACGATACAATTAAAGAAATTGTTCAAACCATCCTGGGTGATTGGGACTTTTCATCAGTAAAGGGAATTCTCTACAGAAAGGCTGGAAAAATTCACCACAGTGGACACAGGCCAGAGATCAAAGACCTCGATGCCATTCCATTTCCAGACTATTCAGACTTTGAACTTTCCAAATACAACAACCCAAGCTTCCCTTTGGTCTTTAACCGAGGCTGTAATTTTCGTTGCACGTTCTGCGGAGTAAAACTCTTATGGGGCGAAGCCTTCAGAAAGAGAAGTGCTCGTAATATTGCTGATGAAATTTTATACATCTCTAGTATTGCAACCAGGGCTCATGCTTCTTTTAACGGCGCATACATCAACACATCCAGAAGATTGATGAACGAACTTGCCGATATCTTAATTGAAAAATGGGGGGATGAACCCCAATTAAAGTGGAATTGTTGGGGACATTTCAATAAGGCACTTGACCCAGAAACCTGCAAGAAACTTGCTCAAATTGGATGCTACAATATCGTTTTTGGCTTTGAAAGTGGATCTCCAAAAGTGGTGAAAGATATGCGAAAAGGATACACCCATGACATCGCACGCGACAATATCCGAGCTATTAAAGACGCTGGCATAAAAGTTACGCTTTTCACTATTGTTGGTTATCCAACCGAGACTGAAGAAGATTTTCAGATGACCTTGGACTTTATTGAAGAAAACAAAGAACACATCGACGCTGCCTATTGCATGTCGACCTTTCTTTTAAGTGATCAGATGATTTCAGATCCCGACAAATACAGTGTTATGAGTGGAGATATCAATTTTAGAAAATGGACCTCCAAAGACGGTGAGAACACTTTTGAGATCCGTGAAGAACGGCTCAAAAGATTTTATAATCACCTTGAAACACATCAAGTGGCCCACAACTGATACAGAATCAATTCTCAAAAAGGTTATAGAAAATGAAAGATGATGAGTTTTGGATGAAGGAAGCTCTTAACCTAGCAAAAACAGCTGAGCAATACGGCGAAGTCCCAATTGGAGCAATTGTCGTAATCGACAATCAAATTATTGGCACTGGATTTAATTCAAAAGAAGCCCTTCACGACCCAACAGCTCACGCCGAAGTCATTGCAATCCGCAACGCCTCTCAAAAAATAAAAAATTGGCGGCTCAAAAAAAGCACTCTCTATACCACACTTGAACCTTGTCCGATGTGTTTTGGAGCATCACTTCAGGCACGTGTTGATCGAATCGTATATGCCGCACAAGATTTACGATGGGGAGCTATTGAAACAAAAATCAAGATGCCCGAAGCTGCGACATTCAATCATTCGATTGAAGTTCTTGGCGGTGTGCAAGCTGAGGAGTCACAAACTCTACTAAAGAATTTTTTTAGTCAACTTAGAGAATCCAAGAACAAAGCGTAACGGAGGGTGTGATTCAAAAATTTAAAAAGCTCTTTCTCTTTTGGACCATAACAGTTTTAGTTCTATTGATTTCCATAGAACTCATTTCGTTTTTCGCACTGAAACTCACACAAAAAAGCTCTCTACCCAGCCCAAGTCATATACACGGTGGCTCCATCTCTGGAGTTGAAAATCTTCGCTTTGATCCACTTTTTGGACATACTTTTTTAAGAAATACACATGGAAATAATTTTGGCTTTGAGTTTGACGAACCCTTTCCTGTAAAGCCAGAAAAAAACAAGCTGCGTGTTGGAGTTTTTGGAGGCAGTGTTGCTGCCAATTTTTATCGTTTCTTAGGGTACTACGACCCAAAACTTCTCCGAAAGGAGCTTCCCAAAAAGTGGAGCCACCTAGACGTTGAATTTATCTCTTTTTCCGTTCGAGGACAAAAGTTTCCCCAAACACATATGGTTGCAACTTACTTTGCCCCAATGCTGGATTATGCAATATTTCTAGGTGGGACAAATGAAATTATGTCTGACCTTAGAATTGATCAGCCACTTGGTTACCCCGAATATTGGGACCTTTACACCGAGGCCAACACAAAATCTGTAGAAATTCTTCAGTTACGAAAATTACTGGTTACATATTCAAAATCCTATTGCTCTGATTCAAACTCTTCTTCTTATACAAAGAAATTTCTAAAAAACTCTTGTCGAAAAATAGTAAATAGATGGCATGCGACATTAACAAAAAAATACTTTCATTCACTAGAAGAAGATCCATCCCAACATTTTTATTTAAAAAAACCAGCACATAGCCAACGAACTCTTGGCGGGACAGATTTGTACTTAAAATATGCAAAGTACACTCACTTAATTTTAAAAGAATTGAAACTTCCTCATATTGTTTTGCTCCAACCCACAATTTATATTGGGAAGAAGTTTCTCACAGAATTTGAAAGAGACACAAGTATCGACCGTGAAAATGAGCAAACACTCCGCCTGGCATACTCCCTTGCACACAAAACACATATGGATTTGAAGTCTGAAGGAAAGCCTTTTTATTCACTTGCCAAACTCTTTGAAAATGAAAGGAAAACTATATTTATGGATAACTGCTGTCACCTCAATGATTATGGGCGAAAGATCCTAATGCGCGCCATATTCAATAAAGTGGATGCCAATGAAAAGAAGCCCATAGAACCAAAAAGCCATCTTCCGTCAGTTTACCTAGAACCATCACGAGTTGATGTAGAATGACTACCGTGGGCAACCCCACCTCATCGCTCTCTCAAAAAGCATGTGAAAAATCAGGCATTCTCTCAATATGCTCATATAAAGGCCGCTTGCGGCCTTGACAAACGTAGGGTTTACCGTACAATATGATTTATACATCGTTGAAGCTGGAGTATGGTTATATTTGAGATACTAAAAACAACAGAGTTTGAGGATTGGTTTGCAGAGCAAGATCCTAAAACTCGAATCCTCATAGATGCTCGCCTTCAATGAATTGAAAAGGATGGTCACTTTGGAACGATCAACGCCTTTGATGGCTTGGTGGAACTCAAGTGGTCATCGGGTTTAAGGGTCTACACTTTCCGCATGGGACAGAAAGTAATCGTTATTTTGCTCGGAGGTAATAAGCGTGGCCAAAACAAAGACATCAGAAAAGCCAAAAAGCTTAAAGTCCAAATTGAAGAAAGTGGCTTTGAAAAAGCATAGTACAAAAAACCCTGATTTTAAGGACGCCAAAGTCATCAAACAAATTTTGATTGAGGCTTTAATGGAAGATGATATTGAAACTTTCAAAGATGTCTTAATCGCCCACCTACGCGCTCAACCTAAAACAAAACTTGCCTCTGAAGCTAATATAGGCCGTCAGACCCTCTACGATTTGATTAATGATGATTTAGAGTTTAACCCGACCCTTTCAACATTGACCTCTATTTTGAAATCAATTGCGGCTTAGGGGCTACAGATACGGGGGCAGGGTTGGCAATAACATCATTAAGGATGCTAAAAAAGTAGATAAAATGGCCGATCAAAAAAGACTGAGTGATCTTAAAAAAGCTTTCGATCTTATGCATAAAAAATATATGGGGCTGGTGGGACTAGCTAATTGTAAATAGGGTAACAATGACTTCACAATCAAATGAACTTACTAAAAGATACCAAGAAGGTATTAAAACTCTTACTTGGGATGAATTGGAAGACTGGTGCGGCGATAGAGTCTTGCGAAGGGGTGAAGCCTATTTTAAAGATGGTCATGTCACAGACTTAAAAATTTGTCCCGAAGGATTATTGGCCCATGTCACTGGCACGGAACTCTACACAACTGTTGTTAAAATCAATGAAAATGGAAGTGGGTTGAGTTCTTGGTGCTCTTGCCCCTATGGCTATAATTGCAAACATGCCGTCGCTTTAATTTTGGCTTATTCTGAAAGGCTAAGGAGAAAAGAAGGCGTCCCCGTTGTTGATGAGTCTGATCCCGACCTATTACGCATAAAGTATGGCCCTGAAAAAGACGAAGACGACTACAGTTTTGATGATGATTACAAGATGAATGAGCCCCCAGAAGAACCTCCTCAAGAGGAAGTCTTTAAATATTTAAAAAGTCACACTAAAAAAGAGCTGATAGAACTTATAACTTAAGCCTCTTCTTCCAATTCACAATTCAGACAAGAGTTACTCGATAGAGCAAGGATGTCTGGTGGCAATATCAAAAAAATTATATCCAGTATGAAACGGGAAGTTAAATTCGTCATGTCGGAACCAGCTTGGCGCAATCACTGGAAAGACGAAGGTCATATAGCTGACTTTGACCGTGTTGAAACAACAATGAAGCAGCTCTTTTGCCAAAAGCAATATGAAGCAGTTATAGAAATCGCTCAAGTTTTTATTGATGAGGCGAAAGAATATGTGGAAAGCTGTAATGACGATGGCGACTCGGCTTGGAAGATTCAAAACTGCATGGAAATTGCCTTTAAAGCTCTCACAAAGAGCAACTGGCCTGACCTTAAAAAGATCCAGTATTCGATAGAAGCTATTTTAAATGACGATTATGAAATTTTTAGAAATGCTCATGATGTTTTAAAGAGCGTTCAAGATTTATCCGCTTGGTCAAAGATGGCCGATAAACTTTTTGAGCAGTTAAATGAATTGCAGTGTAAAAGCCCAAAGGGTCGGGATGATTTTTACAGAAGCTATGGACGAGATCGAATTTCCAACTTACTTATATATGCATTAGAAAAAGCAGATCGCTCACAAGAAATACTCCCCCTATGCGAAGAAGAGGCTTGGTTGACCGATAGCTGGGAAAGATACGTCCATCATTTAGTTAAAGCAAAACAATATAAAAAGGCTCGCACTGTGGCTGAAGAAGGGATTCATCACCTTGGCAATAGTTACCCTGGCATCACTCACTCTTTAAGAAAAACTATTGCAAAATTAGCCTCTGATTCAGGTGATTTCAGTTCTATTTTACTTTTGAAACAAGAAGATTTTTTAAATCACCCTGACCTATCCACTTATCAAACTCTATTAGATGCAGCTAATAAAACAAAAAATGTGGATGAAATGAAATTGTGGGCTATACAATTTCTCGATTCAGGCAAAGCTCCTGCCAAAGGAGCTTTAAAATCCGCTTTTCAAGATGACAGTGAGTATGCCCAGTATCCCCATTATGAAGCTCTTATTAGTATTGCCATTAATGAAAAGCGGATAGAAGATGTTTTAAGCCTTTACAGGAAGGTACAGAAAAAAGATTGCTATTTTAGATCAGACCATCAAGTCGCTTCTGCTATTGAAACCAAATACCCCGATGGGGCCTTAAAAATATGGCGAGGATTAGCTGAGGACTGCATTGCTCAAACCAATCCGTCTGCTTATAACGAAGCTGCTGGATACCTAAAGAGTATGATGAAAGTCTATCTAAAAACTAAAAGAAATAAAGAATGGACCGAATATCTAAGCCAACTTAAAGAATCCAATAAACGTAAAACTCGCTTCATCCGCACATTGCGAGGGCTCATTGGTGAAAAAATAGTATCGAACTAAACAGCATCCATAGCTCTGTCTCTTCCCTTAAAAACCTTCTCGACGATTGCATTGATATACCCCTCGCTCTTCTCTTTCTGAGCTTTTTCCGCTGCCGTCAACTTTCTGGGTTTTTGAGATGGCTTGTGGTGTTCTGATCCAACATATTTTCCATTGTCATAATATTTCCACTCCCCATGAGACTCAGAGTCTTGAGTTAGTGAAATGACTCATATCCACTTTTGCGATTTCTTTAGGCTTTACAATTTTTCGCCCAAATGCTAACTATCTGCAATCATTGAAAAAACAATATGCGGAGAGGTGGCAGAGTGGTTGAATGCGCACGCCTGGAACGCGTGTAGGCGTTAATAGCGTCTCGAGAGTTCGAATCTCTCCCTCTCCGCCATTTACATCAAATTAATTAATGATATAAGCTGCTTAGATTTTTCTGTCTCACTAACCCACAATCAAACCCACTTAATGTTGACATCTATCAGTTATTTGGCTTTTTATAAAAATATCACACCAAGAGGAAGTGCGAAAACAGCAATGATATCTGTTAAAGTCAAAAGCAATGCCCCTTAAATAGGTTTGACGAGAACGTCGTCTGGCGACACCACTCCGGACCGCCTTTTGTTGAGAAGCTCACACCCTTTAATTTCGTCAATCCCCCACACTTTAAGAACTGGAACTCGAACGCTATCTTTGAATTCAAACATATCTTTGACGTTTTCTACTTTGAATGTGATTCCACGCTTGAGTTCACAGTTTTTAAGTTCGTCTTCGTATAAATCAGCACTGACTTTGGCAACCGTATCGTTCAACACTTCAATTGTTGCTGGATAAGTTAGAATGCTGTCCACAATCTCATTCAAATTGAACGTTTCTTCAGAAAAAGCTGCCTCAGGGAGCACAAAAAGCTCAGTTTCTTCATCATAAATCAAACTAAATGAAGAGGTGCCGTATATGTCAATCTTACCAATTTTACTTGCCCTCATGTCTGGAGAAACCACGATATTCTCTCTATTACTTGTGGGATACAAGCCAGAAGCACCGCTCAGAGCATCCAATGGACCTCTTAGCTTAGAGACATCAAATCTTCTGAATTCGTACGCAGCATAAGCCAACTCGGAAGTGTTTGAGTCGCTTAACTTAAAATACTGTTTCACCGTACTGAAAGAATAATTACTGAAACCAAATCCAGGTTTTTCAAAATATAAATCTCCGTCTATATAAAAAGCTACGTGTACAATATCAAGCACACCATCATCTCCGTAATCGACATAAAGCAAAAATATATCTCCGAATTCAAGGCTCTGACTGAGCTTTCTAGTGTCAAGTAAAGTAGACAACTCGGAAGGGTCATCGAAATACATTAATCTCTTGCTATAACGAGGGTCTAAGTAGAGTGACTTTATGTCATATTTTGGTTGGAAAACATTCACTCTAGAGTCTACCCATTGAAGATCGAAAGCAGTTGATGCGCAATCTGTTTGAAACGAAACTTTACCCATAAAATATTGCACACGACTAGGAAGGTCCTCGCCACTACCCCAAATAGGATGTAAACTACGTCTATCGAGAGCTTGTATTTTTTTAGGTAAGAAATCTATCAGTTTGTATTCCTTTTTCGAATCATACTGTAAATTATCATTTTTAACTTTAAATTTTTCTTTCAAGGTGTCAAAAGTCTCTTGGTTTAATGTTCCTAGTAAAACCTCTAAACTACTGCCCACCACATATCCGTCGTGTTCAAGCTCAACTTCGTTCGCACGAAACTCAATTTCATCAAGGATAGGAAGAATGAGATTGGAAACAGTCGTAGTCTTTCCGTTGGGATTATTCTCTTTAAATTGAGCGAAGGTTGTGATGCTAAAAAGAGATACTACAAAAAAAATTTGTCGTTTCATGATACTCCTATCTTTTTTTGAATAACCTTCCTTTAGACTGTTTCTGACCGCAGAAAAGAGGCGTGGCCTTAATATAGGCAAAAGATGACTGGAACTACGCTGGTGTCTTTCGGGCATTTGATTCCTTATGAGAGTCTGATCACTGATAGAGTAGCAAATAGTCCTCGCCCCAACAATGTCTCAGTAGCTTCTCACCTAACCTGACTTGCCCCTGACTGCCAACTTAACTCATTGGAGTCACACAACTGCCAACCAATCTGCTATTTAGCGCAATCCGTTATTAAAAATGCCATAAGGATTCTGGTGAGCTACAACTCATCCAAAGATCAAATTAAAAGCCACTAAAAGAGAGGGGGATTCAAACTAAACTGCATTCAGAGAAAGGCTCGTATTCGAATTTTTGGAGAATGGGATTCGAAATAGATCTAATAGATGGAAGCTATGACGGTAAATTTCACCAATCATTTAATAGGATTTTTGTTCAACTTTCTTTCTAAATTAGCCTAAAGATCGAACAGCAGACCTAAGTCGAAACCAAATACGTTCATTTCTCTTGCCTTGGAATCAAAATGAGAAACAAAAGCACTGGAATATAGATAAATCGACCGCAAAGTATTCGGATCCGAAAGTTCGTATAGCGTTTCGAAATTAAAAAGATGGTTTTCCGTTTGAAATCCACTTTCTCCAATTAAAGGACTGTATCGCAGTGTAATCCGATACTGTTTATCATTCGCACGATTAACATTTCGAGACATAATCAACTCTGGTCCAACCAGGTAATCAACACCCCACCCAGGAGTGTTTGTATTCATATTCCAAACAATCCAACCTAATCCAGCTGAGTACCACGACAAATCATTTGTTTTCGTCAACTTTTTATTTATACTGGCTTCAAATTTTGAATATTCACCTCGTAAACTATTTTTTTGATTTGTGAAAAGAACTGCTGGTGTAAATTCAATTTGGCTAGAGAAAATGAATGCAGAATGATGAGGGACAAACTCAGCTCGTGTGATAATTTTAAGTAACAAAGCATTGACCTGATTGTTAACATCTCCGGACTCTGAGTAATTTACAAATGACGTGGACCCACCAATTTGAAAATTCATTTGCGAAAAAATTTGACCATCTGAGTAAACGTTAATTTCTAAAACTTTTTGTTTTGAACTATTGGTCATATAAAGTGTTTCTAGTCGTCCATCTTTGGGCCAAGCCACCCCTTCCAAGTTCAAAGTATAAATACCTCGAAATTTTCCAACACGAAGATTTTCAGAGTCTGTTGCGGCAAATACTTCCCAGCCATTTTCGTGTTGAAAATTCAACGACAGTGTTTCACCAACTTGATCGCAAGTTACGGCAACATTAGTAATGCGTTCCTTTTTTTCCAAACTTTTCCATTTAAAATTGATACCTCTTGACGCGCACGATTCATGTGAAAGAAACAAGTTCGAAGACTTGGGTGTCATATCTATGTTTACAGTTGATATTTTTTTTGATCCCCTCCTGAGCAAAGTTAGTTTCGTACTCTGATAATAAAAGGGAATATCCACTATGATCCGCTTCTCTAAAACCAATTCACTTTTAACAAACTCTTCCACAACAATTTTCACGTCGACATCAAGAGAGGTCACTTCAAAATTAAACGGAATTCTCAAAGTGACTCGAAGTACCGGAGTGGCAATTAAACTGTATTCGTAAGACGGCATCCACAACCAAAGAGAATTCGTCACCCATTCGATGCGCGAAAAAGCACCTTTTCCGGAATCTACATATGTCAGCTCTATATCAGGATATTCTAACGAATAATTAGGCTTATTCTCGAATCCAGAGACAGGAATGCTAAAAAATATCAAAAAGCAAATGCTTAATTTTATCATAAAGACCTTAGATCAAGCTACCAAGGTCAATGGTCTTGGTAAACAAATTTTATTTTATTTTGTTGAATAATTTATTTACCCTTAAAGAACAGTGGACAAAACAATATTTATTTATTTAGCTATAGCCATTTCCCCACTCTGGGGATGCAAGAGTCAATTTAATGACTCTGAATCAAGTGACGAAGCAACATCCAACTCAGTTATAGGGGGCGACTATCTACCTTTGTCGGGAGGAACGCTGACAGGATCACTGAGTATTCCCGCAAACTCACTACAAGTTGGCACAGATCAAATTGTGGCGGTGGGTGGGCGCGTTGGGATAGGAACAGCTGCCCCTACAGCTACCCTTACTGTCGACGGCTTAATAGAGTCAACGGTCGGAATCGAAGTGCCAGATGGAACCATCGCGACTCAAAAAATTGCAGATAGCGGTGTCGTGGCTGGAAGTTATGGTGGACTAAGTACTATTCCAACAATAACAGTTAACTCAAAAGGACTAATCACAGGCGTCATAGAGGCTTCAGTAAGCAGCAATCTCCAGTACGGATTAAAATTCGAATACGTAGATGATGCCTCTCTTCGTCTAACTCCAAGTGGGTTGAATGGAGAAGCCAGTATAGTGGTCTTTGATGGAACTGATCTTTTAAGCATCAATATTAATGCAAATTTATCAGCGTCATTAGCTGCTACTGGAGCTGGAGGGCTCGATACTGGAGCAGAAGCTTCAAATACTGGATATGACATCTATTTAATCACCGAAGCAGGGGGAGCCAATCCCCAGTTATTACTGACTGTTTCAGGAGACAACCCAACTTTACCAGCAGGTTATACCCATCAATCCGAAGTGTTGTGGTTTGTTTCTAATAGTCAGGGAGGGGGAAACTCAGACATCGTTCCATTTGTTGATTTAGGAAACGGACGCTGTTTGTATCTAATTAGTAATGGAGTCCAAGTACTTAGTGACGGCGAAAACACAGCCGTCACCGCTGTAGGTCTATCTCGTGCCGTACCTAGTAATGCCTCTACATTTCTAGGTTATATTGAAGCGACAAACTTAGACCTATTAACGACAACCAATTTTAGGCTTTATTATGATAGTGCAGGTACAGTTTTAGCTGGAACGCTGAGCAATCTTCGCAACACTCTTTCTCTTGGGTTGCTCCCTACAAGAAGTCACTATATTGAACTTCCATTACATTCAAATGTTGCGAGTTCACTTTTTTACGCATTCTCATCAGCACCATTGATAGGCGACTTTGGAGCAAACATTTACGTGCAACAATGGTCCCTAGCCTCTCGAATGTCTAGATAAAAACTCTGTACCCCCAAAAGAAATGGAACTTGTCTATGTTCCGGCACAGGAATATGTTCTCTTTATTCATCATGGCAGCATTAGTCACTTGAGCCTAACAAACCAATATATTTGGTTGCCTCAAAGTGGTCACGAATTAGCACCTACCACTGATCTTGAGGCCCACCCAGCAACATTCAAACCCGATGTAAATGAATCTGAAAAACGGATTCCATTGAAGAAAGACCGTTAAACGGGAACCCGTTCTTGAAACTCATTGAATTAAACAGAGCTGGTCAGTTTCCCAGTTTTTGAACTAGGAGCTCGGCAAGTAAATCATTTGCAAATCCTGTGGGATGGTAATCATTTTTGAAGACTGTTATCCCTTCTCGTTGAAAAAAATAGTTTGTTGCAATGATTACGTTTAGATTTTTTTTCTCCTTAAGACAATGAGCCAAATACCCGGTCCAATCACGTCCAGCATAAGGGTGAAACAAAACGTAAAATTTTGATTGAGGAAATTGAGATATAAAGTTTCTTTCAACCTTTTTGATAACCGAACAGGTCTTATCTGCGAAAGATTTGGGTTTAAATAAAGGGAAATTCACTCTCCTTACACCCGTAAATTCATAAAACCTATGGAGCCATCGATAAAGGGTCGACATTATAGGCCGCCCAGACTGCAAACTACCACTTCGAACTAGTGTGTCACCTTTGTAATCATAGTAAGGATACTGAGCTCCATGAATTGTCCAGTGATAATCCCCTTCAGTGCGACTTAAGTGATCCTCAATATATGTATAGATTCCAATCCCCTCTTTTTGATCAACTTCCTTTTGTAAATCTCGCTGCTCCAAATCTGCCAAAACGTTTGTAGGCCCCCATCCGCCCACACCATAATTGTACGCTCGATATTTTTTTGCCCGCTCTTCAAATCTATAGGGAAGTGTATCTCTATCATTTACACAACTTCCAAACACATAGGACCCACCTAGAAAGACGGCATGCTTCTCTTTTTTCACACCTGCAAAATTGAATTTTCGTCGACCGTATTTATCTGTTCTATATCGAACTGTGTAAGCTCTTTTTCCAGCCGTCGTCATCCAGTGATACTGGGTCACAGAAGGCTCATGATAAGACCCACGCTCTTCTTCCTTATTTAAGAAATAGGGATTGCTAAAATAAATAATACTCTCACCTCTAGGGGGCTGTGAATGAAAATCACGTCCCTTTGGCATCTCTATAATTTCTGATGGGGGATAGAGAGCATTTCTACGAATCAGCTCTTTATCAGAAATAGGAGTCATTGTTATGGCTGGGTATTTGGTATTGTAATATTTAAATTCAACAAAGCCCTTAAGGTTTAAAGCAATCAGTATCAAAATCGGAGAGAGCATTAAAATCGTCAGAAATATAAAAAGTGTGTTCTTTGTATTCATAGCTTAACCAATCAGACTTTCTTTTAAAAATAAAAAATTTCTGATCCATTGTTTATGTAAATCAGTTAGTAGAAATGGAAGTATACTCCACACAACAAAAACCACACTTATTAAAAAATAGGTCCACGAATATCTCAAACGTTCTTTACCCAAAGACCAAATCGCCCCCAGAATGACAAGATAGACTGGAACCTCAAGAACTCTGGACTTAAACCATTCAATAAAGGGCTTTCCAGTTTGATTGAAATCAATAAAATCCACAAGGAAAAGTGAAAATGCCAAGCCTCCAAAACCAATCAAAATCCAGGACACTGCATTTCTTCTTTTTGTAGAAATAGCAACATAAAGCCCTATTCCTCCCAAGATAATTGTAAATGCAAAGTGAGAAAGGTATTCCATTGGGCCCATGCAATAGTTGGTCACCTCATGAGGGCAACCCACATATTTGAACCACATCAGTGTTTCAACAAATCTTTCAGATTTCATTTCCACAATACTTGGAATATAGATCTCAAAATAACGTTGATACTTCTGCCAAATCAAAAAAGCCAAAGGCCCACCCAAAAAGGTCATGCCAAAACATGTCGAAAGAAGATATTCCTTTTCAAAACGATAAGAAAAATCTCGACTCGCATAAAATAAAACTAAAAAGCCAAATATGAATCCAGATAGAACTAACGGAATTCCACGAAAAACCTCTGGCTGATCAAAGCCAACTATCATAAAAAAGAAACCAAGAGAAAGTGGAACCGTCATCGTTTTCATTGAAAGTGGGGCCCACGCTTTACCCATCAAACGTAACCCCATAAATATTATTAGGGCTATCATATAGAAAGCAAATATATTTGGCGTAAATGCTGTCAAGCCTATGTAAAAAAGAATAAGGCTCACGATCAATTCTTTTGAAAGTTTCGATTTCAAATTAGAAAGCAAGAGTAACAGAGGCAAAATAACGACAAAAATTCTCCCAATCGTTGGTTGAACCAATATGGGGTTATAGCCATCAGAGATATAAACATATTTTGCTGGTTCAATGGAAAGCGTTCCAATAAGTAAAAACAGAGATCCCGCTACGCTTAATGTTTTTCCTAAATTCAAACTCGATAGGACTAGAAAGCTAAGAAACAAAGTGGACGCCTTGAGAACTGAACGATTCACCCAAGAAAAAATAATTGGAAGAGCCTCTTGGGGGCGAAATTGGTCATAAATATACTGATAGAGTATTTCACCATAATTGTGGTTTGAAACGGGAAATGGAGCATCTTGAGCAAACTCAAAAACATCCTGAGTTAAGATCATAGAATAGTTATTTCCGTGCCCCACAAATGGGTGATATCCAAATTGAAGAGTCATAACTCCAAAAAACACCAAAGCAAGCACCCCAAGAATGAACCAAAAGAATGATTTAGCAACACCCTCCCCCGAAAGCCTTTTCTTCCACGCTTTCCATGGTTGGGATTTGAAGAAAGTAATTCCAACTCCAAGAAGTAAAACCGCTACAACCACCCAATAAATGTGTTTTCGATAGGCAAATAAGCCCAACAAACGTGCTACTGCAATGACAATTGGAAAGCCAATGGCAAAAGAGGCCAGAATTTGTAAAGCAAGGGGCTTCTTCAGATTCAATGGACGCAAGACTCCCCAGTAACCCACAAGTGAAGTCAAAACATATAAAAAGAAAACAGAATAAGTAAGATTTGAAAAAAATAGGATATGAGAAAATGGCTTAGCAATATGAGGGTTACCCCCAGCATAACCAATTTCATACTCTCCAAACTCACTAAATAAAAGAGCAACATCAAGATCGCTAAAAAGCCACGCAAGACCTGCTATAATAGTAGAGGATACCAAAAAAAGAATTCGATCCTCAGAAAACCCTCGAGTCATTACAAAAGCCTAATAAAATTAAGATCTTTCGGCCACGATTCTTAAAACTCTCTCACTGATTAACCCGGCGCGCCAACGGAACTTAGACATCTTATCCCCAACTCATTCATAATGTTTCAATGACAACTTTCCAAGAATTTGACCAAAAACTAAGAAAGTGTAGTGCTCACTTTTCTTTTAGATTTTCTGTAGCTATTTTCGTCTCCTATCTCTTTTACTTACTTTCATACTCCAGATTTGAACTTCCATTTTTCTGGGACGAAGTTATTGCATATTGGGAACAAGGGCTGAATCTTTTCAACTCAGGTTTAACCAAATACTTTGATGCCGTAGCGCCAGGTCTCTTTCACTTCCCGTTTAATTCATACTTAATTGCAATACCTTTAAAATTGGGGGCTGAGGGAATTTTCATTCATAAGCTGTTATCCTTTCTTGTTTTTCAAATTGGCTTTGTTCTTATTTTTTCCGAAATCGCTCGACTTGGATATCTTTGGGCGATTGTATTTTCTCTATTGGTAATCTCCACCCCAATTGTAGTCACACAAATGACTATGATTCTACCTGACTTACAAATGGCGGGCTTGGCTCTAGCAAGTTTTTATTTTTTAAACAAACGAAAATGGTGTGGATTTCTATTTTTCTCAAGTCTGCTTGCACTCTCAAGATACTCTGCCATAGGAATACTTCTACCCTTTTTCATATTTGGCCTTGTTCGAGATAGAGAATTCTTCAAAGAGAATCGTAAACAATTTCTTTTCACAGCACTGTGTCTCATACTTCCTCTATTCATTTACACAGGCTTTCTACTTCTAATTAAAAATAAATTTGATACCTTCCTTCCGCACATTGCACAAAATGATGTCAAGTTATCACTAGAACAATTTCGGTCACAGGCAGAAAGAGTGTTCAGCACAATACTTGTATGGAACGGCAGATACCTCATCACACTCTCTCTTATTCCTCTTCTTATCTACAGTTATCTAAAGGACCTGAAGCCACATAAATCTTCCTACTTTTGGCTTCCTATTTTAATAATTTTACTCTTCGGAACGGCATTTTCATTCAATTCAGGTTATCTCAATCGATATTCTATACCAGCACTCTTTGCACTCTATGGTCTTTTCCTCTATCTCGTGAAATCAGCAAATGTGCCCATCTCTCTAGTTATTGGATTTTTGTTGGTGTTTGGAATTGAAGCAAGCAAAACTCATTTTCAAAGTGACTCAAGCCCTGGAAATGGTCACCCCACCTCTCTTCAATATAGAAGCGTTATTGAGGTTCATAAAAACGCAATTCAATTTGTAGAAGAAAATTATGAGAAAAAAGAAATATTAACCAATTGGCCAATTGCTGCAAATATGATGATACCAGGTACGGGCTACAACGAGAAACGTCTCAATGTACATTGGGCCAATTCTTACAAAGATGAAAATATAGATGTTGTAATTTGGACAAATAACTCTGATGTCAGCAAACACCCCACACTTGAGAGTGTAATAGACAAAGCAGGACTAAAAGAAATCAGGCGATTTGAAAAACAGGGCAAAATTGCAATTGTCTACGCCAAACCCGATTGAGCACTAAGCACCCTTGATCTTTCCTTTGTATAAGAAGGTCTCCGTTGCAGCCTTGTGAATATTCACATTGAATTTTTTGGCCCAAAGGTTTTTACGATCTGGGTCTTTTATCATTATTAAAAATCCATAAATCCGATTTTTCAAAGTCTGCCAATTTCGTATTCTCAACGCTTCTCTCAATATATATTTGGGACGTAAGTAAAATCTTTTGTAGCTTTGATGTCTGAGTCTCTCTAGTTGATCTACATTCAAGTGTTCTGTCCAAAAATCGATTCTAAAGTCAGGGTTACCTTCCGGATCAAGTGCAAAATCCACCCATGTCTGAGGATCAATCAATCCTTTTTGAACAGCCTCATCATAAATTTCCGTATTTGGAAGAAGCATCAGAATTGCTATGAGACAGTAGTCCGGGTCTATATCAATTAAAAAATCTATACTCTCAATGACATCCTTTTCTTCTTTTTCAAATGGAAAACCCAACATAAAGTCTGCAACTGTATATACACCAAGTTCTCGACACCACTTAAACACTTCACGTGCTTTTTCCGTTGTGGTTTGTTTTTTGATATATTCAAGCCCATGATCGGTACCTGTTTCCACACCAAAAGACATCATTCGACATCCCGCTCTCTTAGCACGAACAATAGATTCTCGTGTTACAGAGTTGACACGTCCTCGAAAATCCCATGTAAATTGAATTCCCCGCTCTTCTATTGCATCACAAAAATCAATAACCTTTTTTGCTGTGATATTAAAAAGGTCATCGTAAAAATGCACTTCCTCATAACCCATATCCAAACATGCCTGCACTTCATCAAGAACATCTTTTGTATCCCTTTTTCTATATTTTTTATAAGGGACATCACAATAGGTACATTTATACGGGCATCCTCGTGTTGTGATAATCGTTGCAAGACGCCCACCTCCACCAACTGGGTTTCTATAGGGAATATGCTTGATCATATTTCGATTTGGAACAGGAAGATCATCTAAATTGTCGATGTAGGCAGGAGGAACCATAACTTTACTCAAGAATCTACGATCATTTAAACGATTTTCTTTACTTCGAAAAACTTCAATTTTTCTCTTTGTATAAACTCCATGAATTTGCTCAATATCTTTGCCTTCTTCAAGAAAGTTGACCAAGTCATTGAAAGCAAACTCTCCCTCGCCCACAACAATGGAATCAAATTCTGGTAACTGTGCTGCCTCATAAGGAAAGGCAATTGGGTGATGCCCTCCCATTACAGTGTGGCAGTTGGGACTCACTTCCTTTGCTTGACGTGCAACTTTAACAACATCAATCAATGAAATCGTAAAGCTTGTCACACCTACAACATCTGGTTGGAGCTCTTTCATTCTTTGTTTTAAAATTTCATGATCAATTCGCTCTCCAACACAGTCAATAAAATGAATTTCATGTTGAGGAGATTTTTTTTCTAAAAAAGATGCAACATACAGCAAACCAAGAGGTGGGTAACTTCCCAACTCCTCAACCTCCATAAAACGAGAATCTTCTTCTTTTTTGGAAGTTTGTTCCAAGATTGTATTCTCAGGAGGTGGGTTTACAAATAATACTTTCATTCCAATCCATCCGTTATTCTGTAAAGAAAAAACTGATTTCCCTCAATGTGAATCTTATTCAGTCTCTCATACCCCTCAAGAGAGTCAAACGGGGTTTGCTCATACAAATTGTTGTGGTAAATGACATGCCTCTCAACTCCGTCTTTGGGGCACTTTTCAATGATATTCTCTGCTGTTTTTTTTAAAAAACCATATTCACACGGATCATAAAAATAAAAAACTTGATCACTCGCTTCTGGAATGTATTTATTGAAATCCATTTTTAAAATATCATACTTTTTCTCTAATTTAAATTTTGATAAATTTTTATGACAAATACCTATGAGGTTCTCATCCAACTCCAAGCCACGAAGCTCCTCAAACCCCAGGGAATTTGCCAACATAAGGGCTCTTCCTCTGCCTGAACCAAAGTCGACAAACCTTCCTCTTGGTATCAAACCAAAGGCTTTCCACATTTTCAAAAAAGGTGCAGCTCGTGTTGCCGCATGAAGGGTGACACTTTCTTGTGCGTTCAAATCTTTTTCAGAGAATCTTGGTTTTTCCATACAGCTCGTATAGACACCGTACTTACGATCAAAAGCCCGATCCCTAGCCGTACTGCCAAGCACGCGGACAAAGTTTTTTAATCCACCTGCTTGTATAGTTTTAACACAATCTAAAACCAATTTTTGAAACATACCTAAATTAGAATGGATCTCAGCAAAATATTCAACCCAATGAAGGTCGATAATCTTCTAAAGACAATACTTTCAATGAATTTGAGTACTCTTTGAATTAGAATTTCAAGTCTCTAGACGCACACGCCTTTAAATTTGAATAGGTTTTGCATGCTCACGTTTGAGTGTCACTTGGGTCATTTCCTGGATGTGACTCACTGCATTTGCACCAAATTTCTCTCCGAGCATATTTTGAAACCTTTGACTCGAAAAATACTTCTTCCAAGCTCCATCTCGAAAACCCAATACCTCTCCTGCCGATAGGTGTTGGGTTGGAAGTGGAAGAGTTCCAAATGAGTGTTGAGAATAGTCTTCCCATTTTTCTGGAAGTTTCCAACCATTTTTTACGGCCTCAGAATACAACTTAGACCCTGGATACGCCATTGCAGAATAAAAGTTGGCAAACTCTGTATTAAGATCCAATGCCAGGTCTAAAGTTTCATTCATACTTCCTAGATCTTCATCAGGAAGACCGAAAATATAATTTCCATGAACATGTATGCCGTGATCTTGAACCAATCGAACGGTTTCTTTAATGTCAATCATACCAAACCGACCTTTGTTCACCCCATCACGAACATGCTTACTTCCAGATTCAATTCCCAAGACTAACCAGTTAACCCCAGCTTTTTTTAGCTTTTCTAAAAACTTCGGTTTAACGGTATCAATTCTTGCATATGCCCAGATATTAAAGTTTAAACCACGCTCAATAATTCCATCACATAAACCGAAAACATGTTTTTCATTCAATACAAACATTTCATCAACAATTTTCAAATTCACTACACCATAATCACTGGATAGTTTTTCCAGTTCTGTCAGTATAAAATTTGGATCCCAATATCGAATAGAAGGGCGACCAAACGGAGCATTGATACAACAAAAACTACACTTGAAAGGACATCCCAAGCTTGTGTAAATCGAAGCATAAGGTTGGCGATTGAAGTTATTAGAAAAGGCATGCCAATTGTGCGCACGATAATTTTGCATCGGCAATAAATCCCACGCAACACCAGGCAACTCTACACTCAAGCGATCTTGTGGAATAACAGAAGACGGAGTTCCAAAACTTGCATTTCCCTCTTCTTTAAACCATAGTCCAGGCACTTTTTTTAGATTTGAAATTTCATATTTTTCACCAAGACTCAATAAAGCATCAATCGTTTGAGGACCTTCACCTTGGCAAACAAAGTCCACTCGGCTTTCAAGTAAAGTTTGTCTTGGAAGTGCTGATGGATGACCACCAATCAATATTGTTTTAAAATTTGGATCTGAGAGTTTGATTTTGTCAATTAGACCTTCCGCCACAGTCATCGTCTGCGTAGATGCCGATGGTTGATGTCCATACACAACGACAGCAATTATTTTCGGTTTTTTTTCAGAAATCTCTGCAACAATCTGCTCAGAAGACATGCCCGTTGCAGGTTGATCAATAAGATCTACCGAATAACCTTTTATTTGAGCAAATTTTGCAATCATGCCAGCCCATACTGGAGGCTCAATCGCTGGATAATTTTTCTCAGCAAGACCCTGAAAAATACCGCGATGATTTCCAGGCGCAACAATCATCAGATCCATATCAAATCACCTAAATAAAAAACGTTCTGTTAATACCTGCGACATATAAGCACTTCCCCAACGTACAACTTGAAGCTTTCTCTCCCCTCCAATTCGAGGGGGTTCATCACCAGGAATTTCTCCAACTTTTAATTTCCTCAAAGCAGATCGAATGGATAACACCGGCATCCAACACATTTTTGTAAAAAATATCTTTTCAGGCCAATAAGTCCAATCTCGGTCTAACTCTAGGTCTTTGATAAGATTTTTTTTAATTGCACGAAACATGACCATCGCATCTGTGTATTTTCCACCATGAACAACATTGATTAGATTTGTAAACATCCAATTTCCAAATGCCGTAATAAAATCATCATCTTCACTTTTAGCATCATCTTTGTACCGAGAGACAATAACCATGTCATAACCTTCTCTCATTTTTTCAACAAGTTCTGGAATTTTTTCTGGTATTGAATTTCCATCTGGACTAAAGAAAATTATAACATCCCCAACAACGCTCTCAAGTGACTCCAAATATGCCTGTCTCAGACCATTTGATTCTTGAATTACAATATCATACCCATGTTCTTTGGCGTATTCTATTGTTCCATCTGTAGAGTTTGCATCTACAATTAAAATTTGATCCACCCAATTGGGGTCAATCTTTGGCATAATAGCTCTCAAACCCTCAATCTCATTCATTGTTGGAATCAATAGTGTTGTTTTCATAGAAACCTCACTTTCAAAGCCTAGGCTTCAATTTATAGAATGACAACCCTCAAGATTACATACGCTCTATAGAAATACGCCAGAAGGCTGCGGGTTTATTTCTTCTTCATTTCGAATTTGCCGTGCAAGATCCAATAAACCCTGCCCAAAATCCGTATATGGATTGTTCACAAGTTTTTTACCCAATTGAGGTTCAAAGGAATAAGGGGTGATCTTGTAATGCCCCGCATACTCATCTCTTTTGTAGTCGATCTTGATTTTTCCACCTAGAATTTCATTCACCATCGTCAAAAGTTCAGAATATTTATATCTTTCAACCCCGGTTAAAATAATGTGCTGATTTTCATACTCCTTACTCAATATTTCAGTACTGAGTTTTGCAGCATCTTGAACATGAATATATTCACGCTCTTCATCACCATCTCCCTGGAAATCAATCCTCTGTTCCATTAAGGCCTGTTTAAGAATTCGGTAGATTCGATTTTGTTTATCTGAGCGAGATCCGTACACAGATCCATATCTTAATATTGTATACGGAATACCAAATTCACGGTGATATTCTTCGAGGATTTTTTCACAACACTTCTTACTGACACCGTAAAACGAACCCTTATCTGAGTACACATATACAGTACTAGCAAAAACATATCGCTGGATGGACGCCACTCTTACAGCTTCTAAAACTGTCGTATGACCCATAACATTGGAATGAATTGTTTCAAACGGGTGATTGATTGAATGGTTCAAGTCCGCAATCCCCGCAAAATGATAAACAACATCGGACTCATGAACAGCACTTCTCACCCTATCCAAATCATGCATTGTAGAAACAATCATCTTTTGATTGGGTTTCAAATAAGGTGACAGCTTCACATCAAATATCGTCACTTCATGACCTAGCCCCGAAAGTTGATCTGCCACATGACTTCCTAAAAACCCAGAGCCTCCAAAAATCAAAATTTTCATCTCACTTCCTTGTAATATTCAACTAAGTTGGCAATCGCCGCATCTCCCATTGCCTCAACAGCCTCAATTGCATTTCCGCCAATATGAGGAGTACAAACCACTTGAGGCATTTCAATTAACTCGCGATCACAAAATGGCTCTTCCTCATAAACATCAAGTGCTGCTCCAGCAATATGCCCATTCCGAATTCCACTTTTTAGTGCCTTCAAATTCAAAATCTGACCTCGAGAAGTGTTGATAACAAACACTCCTTTCTTCATTTTTGTAACTTCTGAAAAAGAAATCATCTCTCGAGTCAAATTTGTTAAAGGCACATGAAGAGAAATCAAATCTGAGCAGCTCAACATATACTCAAAGCTCACTTGTTTTATATTTGCACTCTTAAATTCATTGGATTTATCAAGAATATCCACTACGAGTACTTTACACTCGTAGGGTTGAAGTAAGTAAGCAACATCTTTTCCAATATTTCCAAACCCAACAAGTCCAATCGTCTTACCAGTAAGTTGTCTTCCTCCAGATTTTTCCCACTTTCCGTTTTTCATCACTTGATTTGTTAAGAATATATTTCGAAAAAGTCCTATCATAAAAGAAATTGTTTGCTCTGAGACTGAACGTCTATTTACTCCCTGTTGGTGTCGAATTTGAATATTTCGCTTTTCGCATTCTAAAAAATCAATGTTATCAAGACCAACTCCAAATTTAGATATGACATTTAGATTTGGACACGCTGACAAAACATCTTGATCAATAGAATCCAAACCAATGATTGCTGCTTGGTTTTTTGAAAGCAGGTCTTTGAGTTTTGCTTTACTTAAATGTTCAAGAGAATCATTGAACTGTGCATTTGGAAAATGTTCCAATAGTTTTTTGCGTAATTTTTTATTTTTTGAAAATGAAACTGAGGAAACAAATACCGACACATCAAAACGCATCAACTAACTCACATATCTTTTTATTTTATTTGCAATGCTTTGGGGATCAATTTTTGCTAGCTCATGAATGTGATCTCTTCCACCATTATTTAAAATGTATTCATCCTCAATACCAATTCTCAAAAGAGGTTTATTCAATCTATTATCAGAGACAAGCTCTGCAACAGCAGATCCCAATCCTCCAGTCAAAAAGTGCTCCTCAACCGTTACCAGCACATCATAGTCTTTAAGAGATTCTTGAAAAGAGTTCGCAGACATTGGCTTCATCTGAAAGACATCATAAATCGATGGAGACACCTCCATAAAGGCTGTGGACTCAATCACCTTGGGGATCATATAGCCATTTGAAAGCACTGCGATTTCTTTACCCTTTCGAACACACCCAATACCCTTTGTTAACGCCTCATCACTTGAGCCACTGTAAATATCTGGAAGGTGCTTTCGATCCAACCGAACATATCTCAATTTTGGTTTTTCAACACACAGCTTGGCAGCATACTCAACTGCACTTGTGTCACTTGGCGAGAAGATTTCAATCCCACCAAGCGAGCGCATACTACTTAAATCTTCTGTCGCATAATGTGTGGGTCCTGCATCGTCATAACTGTACCCAGCACCCACGCCCAAAATTGTAACTGGAAGCTTCATACTCGCAAGAGTCACTTTAATTTGCTCAAAACATCTCAACGTTACAAAAGGAGCCATGGCATAGACAAAAACATTCTTTCCGTTTTGAGATAACCCCGCAGCAAAGTCGATCATGTTTTGCTCACTAATACCTATGTGCACAAATTGATCCGGGATATTTTCACGAAATTGATCCAAAGCCTTAGCTCCAAAATCTGCACTTATAAAAATAATGTTTGGGTCCTCTAGAGCTGCGCGATAAACACAATCAATAAACACATCTCTTGGTAGTGCACTCACAATTACCTCTCAATACAATTAAGCTGAAGTTCATTTCTTGCCTGATTCACTTGATCCAAATTCGGCATTCGGTTGTGCCACTCATGCCTTCCTTCCATAAATGATATGCCCTTTCCTTTTACACTTTCTGCAATGATCGCTTTAGGACGTCCATTTTTGTTAGAGACAGCACTTTCTAAAGCAGGAACCACTTCTTCATAAGAATGTGCGTCCACTGAGACAGTATCAAAGTCAAAAGCTTGAAATTTATTCTCCAAAGAACCCAGTCTTACGCAGTTTTCAGTTTCATCCAAAATGCAAAGCTTATTTCTATCCACAATCACAATCAAATTGTCGAGTTTATGGTGACTTGCAAACATTGCAGTTTCCCAGTTAGAGCCCTCGTAACACTCTCCATCACCCAGTAAGACAAAACTATTGAAATCTCTGTTTTCTTTTTTTGAAACAAAACTATGTCCAGCAGCAATTCCAAAACCATGCCCTAGTGAACCCGTTATTGCCTCAATTCCGGGAATCGATGGATCTGCGTAAAATCTCAAAAGGTTATCTTTACCCGTAAACTTGCCTAACTCTTTTTTAGAAAAGTAACCCCTATCTGCAAGCACAGGATATAAAACTGGAGATGCATGCCCCTTGCTAATAAAAATACGATCACGATTGGGATCATTTGGGTTGCTACTTGAGTGCTTTAAAAGTTTTCCATAAAATAATGCAACAATAATTTCAACACATGAAAACGAAGAGGGAATATGCCCCTTTCCCTGCCGAACCACCATTTCAAACACTTCGTTACGGAGCCATTTCGATCGATTTATTAACTCTTCATACTTCGACATCACTCTCCCCCAATTGGCTATTAAATCGAGGTATTGGGTGAGAAGTCAAACTTCTAAATCTTCGCAAAAACCGTCACTGGAGCGCCATCCGCCTGATTTACACGAAGAGGACTCACCAAGACTTCAAGAGGATTTGAGCTTAGGTTTTTCAGGTGCATATCTTCAATTATAAGAATGGGGGCTGCGTCATCATCTGGGGCTAAAAACTCCTCATGTGCCTCTCTCCCCACCTCACGATTTTGAAAGCTTGAAGCCGATATAAAATCTACCCCAACAGCCCGAAGATATGAGAACTCCTGCCGTAAGTATTTCGCTAACTCAGGGGTAAGCCCCGGGTTATTCTCCCAGTAAATATTTTCCTCGCGAAGTTTTTCAAACCCTGTACGAATAAGAAGAAGATCTGTTTCTGGATTTGCATTTTCTATATTCAGTGATTCGATCAATAGGTCAGGGGTTGCAGAGCAATCCAACAGAGTTATTTTTTTAAAAAACCAAAATTCAGGTGGATAAGACTCAATCGTTGAGCCATTCTCATCAAAGTGCTTAGGCGCATCGATGTGAGTTCCTGCATGATTGTTCAATCTCCATTCTTGAGTGTTACAAGAGTCGCCACAATTTATTTGCTTCATCGATTTTGAGTGGAAGACACCCTTGCCTCCGTAGCCCGGAGTCGTCTCACTCAGTTCATGAGAAAGAAAAGTCCAACTCAACTCACTTCTCGATTTTCTAACTTGAAGATTCGTCTAGAAAAACTCACCATGTCGTCAAGAACCGCAAGACTTGCTGGGAATACAACCGTGGTTAAAATTGATCCGAAGGCCATACCCCACCCAAGTGCCAACGCTATTGGCACAACAAACTTATCAAGTCCACCAATTCCATAGGCCGTCGGTAAAATACCAACAACTGTTGTAAAAGTCGTAAGCACAATCGGCCTCAGTCTCATAAGACCTGCATCAATAAGACTCTGTCTGTGACTGACTCCATTCTTTCGTGCGCTATTCACAAAAGAAACATAAACAATAGAGTTATTCACAATAACACCAGCAAGGGCAATGACCCCAAGGCAGCCCATAAATGTAATTGGCCACCCATGAATAAAAAATGTCCAGATAACTGCTATTATACCAAGTGGCACCGTAAGAAACAAAACCAAAAGAGCTTGGGTCAAACTCTGAAACGTCACCACAAGAATCAAAAATACTCCCAACAATGCGACAGCAAATGTTTTTACAAGGGATGCCAAAGATTCCTGTGTATCAAAGTCTTCACCACCAAAAACAAAGTTCACTTTTGGATGCTTCTTCTTTAGCTCTGGAATGTAATCTCTAACAAGTCCATTCACCGCAAGAGAGCTTGTGACCTTTGTATCCACATCACCAGTGACACGGACTTGTCTTTCGTTGGCCTCATGTTCGTAATTGGCAATACCCTGGTCTTCACTAAATTTCGCAACACTTGTAATAGGAATCAAATTTCCAAGACGGTTAGAGACTTTTAATGTTTTAAGAGAGTCCACTTCATTTCTTTGCTCTTTAGGCCATGTCACTCGGACTGCAACCTCTTCATCTAAGCGTTTTATTTGGGTTGCTTCTATCCCCTCATACGCCGCTCGAACTGTCGTCCCAAGGTCAGTAACAGTTAAACCCGCAGCCATAAGTTCATCAGGTCGCACATTGACTTTAATTTCACGTTTACCAAGCACATGAGAATCTGCCAAATCTGTAACACCCTCTTGCTTTTTCAAAAACGCCTTCAGATCTTCTATCGCTGGTAGAATGTCTTTGTATTCTTTACTTGTAACACCAATGCTAATTGGTTTTCCGGCTGGCGGACCTGGGTTGATTCTTTCAAAGCGAATCGATTCCAAACCCGGAGGTTTTCCCGTTTTCTCTCTCATATCTTCAATGATCTCTTTTGCAATACGATCTCTACTTGGCTCCGGAGTTAAAAAGACAACAATTTGAGCAAAGTGCGAACCTCGTTTCGTATTGGGATCATTTGGATCTTGCTGTTGTATCCCTACCTTTGTAACAAAGGTATCCAGTTCTTCGTCTGAAAGAGTCTTCAATACCTCTTCCACTGGCTCAATGAGTTTAGATGTTTGATCCAGCGTTGTTCCAACTGGCGCCTCGGCTTTTACTAAGAAAATTTCAACACCCTCTGGAGGAAACAATACAAAATCCATAAATTTTGCGGCCATTCCAATTGTACCAACAAAAAGAAGCATGCTTAAAACAACAACAAGATACCTCAAACGAAGAGTGCGCTCTAAAAATACGCCATAGAACTTAAGAGCCTTTCCTCTCCACAACTCATCCACTTTTTCATAAAGCTTCTTTTTACGATTTTTATTGGTGGCCTCAAGTTTAATAGCTCCATCTTGTGAAGTACCGCCAATTTTCACACCCTTTAAAAGCCAGCCAATATGATGAGGAAGAATAAAGAAACACTCAAAAAGACTCAGCGCAAGACCAGATAAAACTCCCATCGGCAGATATTTAACAAACTTCCCAAAAATACCTGACATAAACATCAGTGGAAGGAAAACCACAATCGTAGTCGAAACGGCTGCCGTAATAGGCCCCCAAATCTCCTGAGTCCCCTTAATTGCTGCCTCTTTAGAATTCATACCTTTCTCAATGTATCTCATTGAGTTCTCAACTACGACAATCGCATCATCTACAAGCATCCCAACCACAATGATCAGACCCATCATTGTTAAAAGATTTAAACTAATTCCGGCTGCATTAAAGAAAATCATGGTGCCCAAGAAAGAAAAGGGAATTCCAATTGCAGTGAGTAGAGCAATTTTAAATGGAAAGAAAAACGAAAGAACAATTAGAACAAGTCCAAGCCCAATTACCAAATTTCCAGACAAAACCTTCAATCGTCGTCGAATAAAATAAGAAAGATCATTGGCATAACTGATCTCAATTTGTGGTCCAAGTTCATTTTTTAAGCTATCAATCAAGCTTTTCACATTATCAACAAGAGCAATTGCATCTGCTTTTTCTTTTTTGAGTACAGTCAGATTGATCGCAACACCTTTTTTAGACCTTGAAAGAGTTGTGTTTTTCTCAAGTGCATACCGAACTTTGGCAACATCGCGAACACGCACACCAGCTGCCAAATCATTTGCCCTTACAACGGTCTTTTCTATATCTGCAATTGTTTCAAATTCGCCAACTGTACGAATCAAAAATTCTTTCTTCAAACCATCCTCACTAGACACCCTCTCAAAAGACCCCCCTGGGATGGATCTGTTCTGTGCAGAAATTGCACTTATAAGATCATTTAATGAAATTTGATATCGTGAGAGTTTTTCCGGGATAGCTTCGACATGAATTTCCAAATCACGCAAACCAAAAGAGTTCACCTTTGCAACCTCTCGGATTCGCTCAATCTCATCTTCTAAAAACCGAGCCTTCTTTCGAATCTCAAGCTCGTCCATATCTCCTGCGACATAGACTTCAATAATAGGTTGGTTCTTGCTTTCTGCAGATGTGACAACTGGGTCTTCCGCTCCGTCAGGAAGATCTGCAAAGCCATCGACAACTTCTTGTACATCGGTTTTTGCCTCTTCCATAGTCGTTTGATCAGGGTCCAATTGCAGTGTCACCATGCTTCGGCCCTCAGCCGAAATAGATGTCATTTTCTTAATACCTGTGACTTCCTTGAGTTCCTGCTCCAAAGGACTTGTAATAAGTTTTTCAGCTTCCTCTGGAGCAGCCCCAGGAAACGGAGTGGTTACAACTATGATGTCATATTGCACATTAGGAAATGCTTCTTTTTGAATTACAGTCGCCGTATAAATTCCAACAACCATTGTGTAGATCAGAATAAGACCTGAGAAAAGGCCTTGTCTTCCAAAAAAATCTATCAATTTGTTCATTTAGTTTTTTGCCTTTTTCTCAAGTTGCTCTAGATAACCTGGAATTTGATTTTTCAATTTTAATATATCCCAAGCCTTGAGTCGCATAGAGACCTCTGATTTCCGAAGGTCAATGTCAGACAACGTGGCATCATCCCCTGCCTGAATGACTCCAAGCAAAGTCCCACGACCAACTGAAAATCGCTTCTCCTCCAAACGAACTCGCTCCGCCTGCTTTCCAAGTGCACGCGCTCTCATTCGAACTGCATCGCGAAGTCTGTAAAGTTCTTGGCATTCATTTCCCCAAAGAGTCTCAAGACGACTTCCATAAAATGTAGACATGGCCTCTGCTTTTGCAGCAGTTGCTGTCGCAGAAGCAAGGTCTGATTTTTCTGAATACCTACCAAGGGGGAAACTCAACGTTCCCCCAATATACCAGCCCGTATTGTCAAAAGCTGTCGCATCATCAAGACTGTTGGATGATTGATCTTCATCAAGCCCATTGGAAAAGTACTGACCAACCAATTGTAGATCGGGCCACATTGCATTTTCTGCTCGTTCTTTTAAGAGATTCGCTGCTTTGGCTTTCTTTTTCCAAGCAAGAGATTCATAAGAGTCTTTAGGAGGTGGATTTAAGGCCTCTCTTTTTCCACAAGATGTCAGCGCACGATATTCAGGTTCATCCAACTCCAAAGGAATATCTATAGGGTCAATTTTTAACCAAGTTCTTGGAAAATTGAGTTGAATAACCAGGTCCCGCCAAATATTTAAAAGACTCTGCTTTGCTTCATCTCTTTGAATCTCTGCTGAGAGTAGCGCGCTTTCCGTTTGAAGTAGATCTGGACGCTCAGCAGTTCCCCTGCGGACTTTGACTTTTGTAATATCAAGCAATCTTTTTCTTCGTTTGTAATTGTCATCTGCAGCACGTACTTGGTTTTGAAGTCTCCAAGCCGAGTAGTAAAGATTTAGTATATCTATTGCCCACACACTCACTTCACCCTGAAGAGTCGCCTTAGCCGCTTCGGAGTTTAGCTCTCCTGCCTCAATCAAACGTCGCGTTCCATATCCAAAAATATCTTTTGTTAACGACTGACTTAACTCAAAAGTGAGTGTCGACTCCCAGCCTTCAGTCAATGTGGTATAACTGTCTGAGCTCGTTTCAACTTCTGTTTTGCCATACTCCTGCTCAAGCTCTACAGAAAAAGCGGTTCCTGTTTGAAAATAAGTGCTCGCACCCAAAGAATACGTTTTTGACTCCAATTTATCGTAAGAAACCCCATTGATCGTTGTTTCACTAGCGGACTCTGCTGTCGTCTGGCCACCTGATGCTGTCAGTGAAATATCAGATACACTCTTGGCAGAGTAATAATCCGATTCGATGCTATACTTATCAGCAATCACAGCTCGGAAGCTATCCGAACTCTGCATGGCCTTTAATAAGATAAGCTCAGTTGTAAGTTTGCCGCCATATTTATTTAGTTCTTTTTGGGCATCTGGCGGAAGAGGTGCTGAAAGTGTGACTTGTGAAAACGCTATAATGAAAATCAGGGTTTTCAATTTGACTCCCTTTTTAGACATTTAGTTTATTAACTATTCTGAAGGTTTAGACAAGTTAGCAAATGAGTCCCATGCGACTTTTTGTCCTATAGTGTATTTTTGGCGCACCACGACACAAACAGAGCGATCTACAACACTTTTGTAAACCAGTTTCTAACCATTAGGAGTTGATGCTTAAGTGGCAGAGTGCAAAATCAAATCTAGTTGGATCTTCAGAATCTAACCGTCGGAGACTCTTTGTTATTTCTTCAGCCATCTTCCAATCTGGCGTTGAACGTTTACAGAGTTTCAACTTCTTTGCCTGACGCAAAATATGAGTATCAAGTGGTATAATCAAATTCTTCTTAGAAAATCTCTTCCACAATCCAAAATCAAACTCCGAAGTCCCCACCATCCAACGCAAATATAGATTGAGTCTTTTACAGGCAGAGCCTGATTTGGGGTGAGTCAAAAGATAGTGAAATGATTTTTTCTCAACAACCCTTGGTGAAAAGCCCAAAACATCTACGAAATTAAGACTTTCAACAATTTTTGCAATTGCAATGTGAGCTGTATCCATTTGTGAAATTCCAAAGGCCACTTCAAGTGATTTATGATTCAAATACAATTCTCGAAGTCGAACCAACAGGTTGTACATGTCCTCTTCATCATTGAATCTGTGTTTCCAACCACGAATTGAACTTCGAATCTGAATCAAATTTGATGTCGTCAACCAAGCCACAGGTCGCTTTCCCATAGGGTACAAAAGCTTTCGAACACTGACCTTAATGTGTCCAATTCTTCCGTAGGCAAGTACAGCACAAATCAAAGCCGCAAACTCTCGATCTCTTTTAGATTTATACTTGAGTGCTGGAGCAATCGCGTCGTTCTCAATCTCACGTTCACGAATATACTTTTTATGGGTCTGTTCAAGAAGATTTAGCAATTTCGTTTTATTCACAGAAGCCGTGCCACTTGAGGATACGCTCTCTAGAAGAAGAGATCATATGTCCACTTGTCTGCAACAGCAGCTATAAGAAACACAAGAAGACTAAAGTTGACCTTCATAAAAAATGGAAACCAGCTTTCAGTGGCGTCTCGACTCACAAAAAGCACCAATCCCTTCAATACATAAAAAACAAAAGGGATGACCAAAATAAAATAGAACAAGTGAGCATTAACAAAAAACGGTGACGCAAGAGCGACTGCCAAATACACAAATGTATATACACCAATATGAAGGACAGTTCTTTCAGATCCAATTGCCACGGGTAGAACTGGAACCCCACCCTTTTTGTAATCCTCTTTTAGTTTAATCGCCAAAGACCAAAAGTGAGGCATCTGCCAAAGAAATAGAATCAAAAATATATAAATACACTCTGGACGAAGAATATTTGCATCAACAACTGAAAACCCCAATACAACAGGCATTGCCCCAGGTATCGCCCCAGGCACAGCACCAAAAGCCCATCGTCTCTTCCAAACCAATGTGTAAAAACCATTATAAAGAATAACCGTTAACAGACCAAGAGAGGCTGTCATAAGACTTAAAAATGTAAGGACTCCAAGACCAATTGAAATGAAAAAAAAGCTCAAAAAAAGAGCTCTTTCTAAAGATATTGTACCCGAAGGAATTGGCCGTTTCTTAGTACGATCCATACTGGAGTCCAAATCACTTTCTTGAACCTGATTGAGGGCACAACTTCCTGCCGCCAGCAAACAAAGACCGATTGAAAACATCAGGAAATGGACAAAGTTGAACTCTCCCTTAGGACCAAGCGCCAAAAAGTAACCAAGGCAAGCACACACCCAGCTAAGTGCGACAATACCACCTTTGATAAGAGTCCAATATTCTTTGATCATTATTTACCAAATTCGTTGATCATATTATATCGAGAAAAAATATCGAGTGCCGAAAAGAAAACCAGAACAATTAAAAAGAAAAAACCAGCGCCAAATACAATACGGTTGAAATTGTTCTCATACTTCTGATGCATAAACCACAAAATCACTAGTGAAGCCTTAACCGTAGCAATTCCCATCGCAAGTAAAGTGTTCATGAGATTTCGTTCAACACCAGTGACTGACGGAGCTACAACGACTGTTAAGACCGTGAAACAGAGAAGCACCCCATAAACGATGATATAGGTTTTAAATGGAGTAATATGATGTCCAGAATCGCTCATCGCAATCTCCTTATACTAAATAAAGTAGTGGAAATAGGTAAATCCAAATCAAATCAACCACGTGCCAAAAAATCCCAACACCTTCAACAGCTGTAAAGTATTTTGGGTTAAAATCTCCACGCTTATGTCTCCAAGCCACCCATCCAATTAAAATCATACCAGATACAACGTGAATTCCATGAAGGCCAGTCATGCAGAAATAGAAACTAAAATAAAGAGCCAAATTTGCTGGCAAAACCTCAGGCAACCCTGCTGGAAGTTGAGCTACGCTTGTAGGATCAAATGAAAAAAGTCCACCAGGGAAAAGACCCATATGAAACTTGTGGGTGTATTCAAAATATTTGATCACCATAAAAATAGCACCACAGGCAATTGTTGCAATCAAATTCCAAAACGCAGCTTCGCGCTTTCCTGTTTGGATATAATAAATCCCAAGCGCCATAGTCAGAGAGCTTGTCAGAAGAACAATCGTATTTGCTGCTCCCAGATGCCAATCCAAAAATAGTGCACCTGTTTCAAAGACTTCCGGATAAATATTTTTGAAAAGTGCAAAACCAACAAAAAGGCCACCAAACATTAGAATTTCAGTCACCATAAAAAGCCAAATTCCAACTTTAGATGTTTGATACTCCTGTTCTGCAGAATCAAAATGATGTGCGTGATGATGGTCTTTTGGTGGATTAACGATACTCATATGGACCTGCCGTTACTGTTGGAGTTGTGTGAAAATTTTCATGTGGTGGCGGAGAAGACGTCGTCCACTCAAGGGTTTTAGCTCCCCATGGATTGTCGCCCGCAACACGTTTTTTCTTCAATCCCTCAAATATGACATAAAGAACCAACAACAAACCTATACCAATCATCCACGATCCAAAAGTTGAGATCATATTGAGGTTGGCATACTCTGGAATGTAGTCATGGTAACGTCTTGGCATCCCAAGTTGACCTAAAATAAATTGTGGAAAAAATGTGACGTTAAATCCAATAAAAATAAACACCCAAGACATTTTTGCCAGAAACTCATTGTACATGTATCCAAACATTTTTGGATACCAGTAAAGAATCCCTCCCATAAGAGCCATAATTGTCCCACCCACCATCACGTAGTGAAAGTGCGCAACAACAAAGTAGGTATCATGAAGATGCATATCAATTGCAATTGTCGCCAGATAAATTCCCGTTAAGCCACCGATTGTAAAAATAAAAAGAAACCCAATCGCATAAAGCATTGGACTTGCGAGCAGAATCGAACCCTTGTACATCGTCGCAACCCAATTGAATGCTTTAATTGCAGTTGGAACCCCCACAAGCATTGTTAATACGGAAAAAACCATACTCGCAAGCTCACTCTGTCCACTCACATACATGTGGTGACCCCAAACAAAAAAGCTAATTGCTGCAATGGACAAACTTGAATACGCAATCGCCTTATAACCAAAAATCGTTTTTCTTGAAAAGGCTGTGATAATTTCACTGATCACACCCATAGCTGGGAGGATCATAATATACACAGCAGGGTGGGAATAAAACCAGAAGAAGTGTTGGAAAAGCACAGGGTCGCCCCCAAGAGCTGCATCAAAAATACCAATTTTTAATGTTTTCTCCATAACAAGAAGCAAAAGCGTGATCGCAAGAACTGGGGTCGCCAACACCTGAAGAATCGCTGTTGAGTAAAGTCCCCAGATAAAAAGTGGGATGTCATTCATAGTCATCCCAGGCGCACGCAATTTATGGACAGTTGCTATAAAATTTAAACCCGTCAATACCGAAGAAAACCCTGCAACAAATGCCCCAAGGGTCATAAGGGTCACACCACCTGTTGAATGAAGTGAACTATAAGGGGTGTAAAACGTCCAACCTGTATCTGCCCCACCAACAAAAAGGGATGACACCGCAAGAGTTGCTCCAATAAGCAGAAGATACCAACTCATTAAATTAAGTCGAGGAAATGCCACATCCTTTGCACCAATATGAAGTGGTAAAACAAAGTTCCCTAAAAAAGCGGGAATGCCCGGGATAATGACCAAAAACACCATGATGGCCCCGTGATACGTCATCATTTGATTGTACAAGTCAGCAGAGAAATACTGCTGTCCTGGCCGCATCAATTCCAAACGGAGAAGCAGAGCAAAAATTCCACCAATTAAAAGAAAAAAGCCGATGGTTATAAAATACATCAATCCAATTCTCTTGTGATCCAAAGTGGTTAGCCAGGACCAGAGACCTTTTTCATGATTTATATAGTTTGTACCTTCTGCCGAATGTTCCATATACCACAACCTCTATTTTAACGTCTTCAT
>JAUICD010000079.1 GCA_030427965.1 Bdellovibrionia bacterium | reverse complement strand
AATAATTTTAGCAACAATATGTGATTCCTTAGATTTAAGAGTTAGCAAATTGAGATGAAGTTGTTTGTCACTTAAGCTTCTGATATTCATTATTTCCTTATACCGTGATTTTTTAAAATTCGCTAAATGCGTAGCGAAATTAAACTATAAAATTAAATTTGTCAAATTATAGTGAAAACGTAACGCAAGTCGTCCTCGGCGCAGGGGATGGTTTTTGGAGTTGATTAAACAAAAAGGGGAGGGAGTCCTTCTTTGTAACTTTCATATTGGAATAAAGGCTCAACGCTTTAAATTTCATGTGTAATAAGATGCAAGCAGTAAGGGTTGTTCAGACAATGTATCAACTCGGATGTCTTGAGTGTGGTTTTATGTCTACAGACGTTGAATTTTGTATAGGACAAAACTTTTAAAGATTTGGATGCCTTAGTTTAAGGTTTTTGAGGTTGCCCTAAATACTCAAGGAGAGGTTCGGGTATATTATGACGTATGACTTGTTTCTAGTTAGTTAGTTAGTTAGTTAGTTAGTTAGTTAGTTAGTTAGTTAGTTAGTTAGTTAGTTAGTTAGTTAGTTAGTTAGTTAGTTAGTTGGTTGGTTAGTTGGTTGGTTAGTTGGTTGGTTGGTTGGTTGGTTGGTTGGTTGGTTGGTTGGTTGGTTGGTTGGTTGGTTGGTTGGTTGGTTGGTTGGTTGGTTGGTTGGTTGGTTGGTTGGTTGGTTGGTTGGGATTTATAATATAGCTCTATGGGGCTATTTTCTTGCGGGGATTTTTTGGACTGTGAAAACAAGTTCCCAGAAAGGGAGTAGTTTTTCAATTCGCTCTACTTCAACTGATGTCCAGACCCCAGAGTCTTCTTGAATTTTATCTGAAATGATTTTTCTTTCAACCATCGCATCCCATTCAGGGACTTGGATAACATGTCCTAAATCTTTCATAGATTCATTTTGAATTGTAGTGAGATTGATTTTCACAAAGCCTTTTTCATCTTTTTCCGCTTTTTGACCATAAAAAACAAGAGCTCTAAAGAGTGGAATATCGATATCTTTGATGTCGAGTCGTTTTTCTTGAGCAGAAAAAACCCACTTTGTATAGTAATCAACAAACTCGGAAAGCATCTGTAATTTTTGAATTGTGATTTGGGTTTGCCCTTCGCCAATGTCTTCAACAGTTAAAATTCCCATTGTGGAAAGAGTTTCCATCATTTTTTGCATTTTGTAAGTGGGTTGTTGGAAAACCTGAATTGTATATCTTCGCATCGTTTCGCCGTGAACCACCACATGACCCTCGTCATTTTTTTCTCCATATTTGTTTCCAACAAGTGCAAGAATTGCTGTGAGGCGAATGGTGAGATACTCATCAAACATAAAGGTTTCATCACCTTCGACTTTCTCAAGTGTTTTGATTTTCTTATTTGCATCTCTTAGGTGATCATTTACGGTTTTAACCATGGCTTTTAGCCATTCAGGAAAGTTCTTAAACTGTGCATTGAGTGCTTGAAAGGGAAGTGCTATGACTGTGACTTCAGGAGTTGCTGCTCTTGCCCCGGCACTTCGAGGTTTGTTGTCAAAGAAGGCCATTTCACCAAACATTTGCCCTGGGCCGAGTTGAGCCAGCTCAATAACAGAAGAACCTTTGTCTTTTGTGATTCCAATTTTTCCAGATTTTACGACGTAGCAGGCATCTGAATCTTGCCCTTCTTTGAAAAGAAACTCACCTTGTTTGAGTTTGATTACGCCATTGCTCACGAAGCTCCTCTTGCTGTCTTGCGTCTCTCTTCTCTATCGGAATTTCATCAAAAATTCTAGAGGGATAAGAGCTTTTTCGAGAAGGTCCAGTCAAATGAGTATATGCTCTAGGAGTGGGGTGAAAAATATCTTGTTACATAGAGAGTTCATTAGTAACTCAAGTCCTAAGGAGTTCGTTTTAAGTCGACTTTGATTTTGAAGTTGGTCTTTAATTCCTCCAAAGAGAAAGGCATGTAAAATGGAAAAAGAGCTTTGGAAACCTTCAGATCGACGAAAGTCAGACTCTGAGATGTCTCGTTTCATTAGAGAGCTCAACGAAAAGAAACATAATATCTCAAATTACAATGAGCTTTGGAAATGGAGTGTATCAAAAGACAAATCCGAAGATCATTTTTGGAGAGAGCTTGCGGAGTTTTATGACCTCAAATATGAAGGAGATCTTTCTCCGTGCTATGAAGAGAAAACATTTCTTAAGTACAATTGGTTTCCAAATACCCGGTTAAATTTTGCCGAAAACCTTCTGAAAAATGGAGAAGGCGATGCAACTGCCATTGAATTTCTACATGAGTCAGGGCTTCACGCAAAAATAACTTATGCAGAATTGCGACAAAGTGTTGCTTCACTTCAAGCAGAGTTGAGTCCACACATTCAAGCAGGTGATGTGGTTGCGGCTTATATGCCCAACCTCCCTGAAACAGTGATCGCAATGCTTGCAACCACTGGCTTGGGAGGGGTGTTTACATCAACAAGTTCTGACTTTGGTGCTCAAGGAGTGATCGATCGTTTTGGGCAAACACGCCCAAAGGTTTTGATCACAGTCAATCAATACCAGTATGGTGGAAAGAAAGTGAGCTTGGAGTCCAATCTTGAAAAAATCATCTCTAGTTTGGATTCCCTTGAAAAAGTGATTGTCGTAGATTTTTTGGAGAATGGGCCAATTGTACCTAACTCAAGAAAGTGGTCGGATATTCCAGCTGTGAATGACTCTCCGACATTTGTTTTGCGCCAGTTTTCCGACCCACTTTACATCATGTACTCTTCTGGAACGACAGGGAAGCCAAAATGTATTGTCCACTCTATTGGAGGAACACTTCTTCAGCATATTAAAGAATTGGGTCTTCATACAGATTTAAAAAAAGAAAAATCTATATTTTATTTCACAACGTGCGGCTGGATGATGTGGAATTGGTTGGTTTCAAGTTTGTATTTTGGCTCCCGTGTTGTTTTGTATGAAGGTTCTCCAGCTTACCCCAACTTAGATGAGTTTATCCAGATTATAGATAAATTGAAGATTCATATTTTTGGAACAAGTCCTAAGTTCTTAAGTGCACTTGAGGCGTCGGGATATCAAAATTCAACAGGGTTTGAGAGTTTAGAGACGATACTCTCTACAGGCGCACCCTTAAATCCAGAGCAATTTGACTATGTCTACAATTCCTTAAAATCCGATGTGATGCTCGCAAGTATTGCTGGTGGTACTGATATTATCGGTTGCTTTATGCTGGGGAACCCACTTCTTCCAGTTCGTCGAGGTGAAATCACATGTCGAGGGCTCGGTATGGATGTTGCGGTTTTTAACGAAAAGGGAGAAGGCGTTTTGGACGAAGAGGGGGAACTTGTTTGTCTTCAAAGTTTTCCATCGCAGCCGATTTATTTTTGGGATGATGAAGACAATAAAAAGTACAGAGCCTCTTATTTTGAAAAATATGAAAATATTTGGTGCCATGGAGATTATGTTCGCCTTTCTCAAGAAGGAACAATCCGTGTTTTTGGACGTTCTGATGCGACATTGAACCCTGGAGGAGTTCGTATCGGGACATCTGAGATATATGGAGTGGTTGAAGGATTTGAGGAAATCAAAGACTGTCTTTGTGTTGGTCAAAATCATGAAGGAGATGTTCGAATTCTTCTTTTTGTTGTTTCAGAAGAGAAGTTGAATGAAGAGTTGATTTTGCGATTGAAAACTGAAATTCGAGCAAAACTAACTCCACGTCATGTTCCAAAGTGTATTTATGAAGTGGACGGCATTCCTTACACCCGCAGTGGAAAAAAGATGGAAACTGCGGTCACAAAGATTGTGAACGGAAAGACACTCAATAATCTTGAGGCTGTTTCCAACCCAGAGTGTTTAGATCAATACAGTCAGTTTAAATCCAAATCAGCAGACTGATTCTCTCTCTCTCTCTCTCTTAGGTTTACGCTTTCTCCACAATGAGAGCTGCACCTTCGCCTCCTCCAATACACAAAGTGGCAAGACCGCGCTTTGCATTTCTTGCATCCATTGCGTGAAGAAGGGTTGTGAGTATTCTTGCTCCGCTACAGCCAATGGGATGTCCAAGTGCTATGGCTCCTCCATTGACGTTGACCCGATCTCTGGAAATATCAAAGGCATCCATTGCGGCCATGGAAACCACAGCAAATGCCTCATTGATTTCCCAAAGATCAATGTCGGAAGCCTTGAGATCGGCGCGTTTTAAAGCCTTTTCAATTGCTCCAACTGGAGCAGTTGTAAACCACTCGGGTTCAGCAGCAAATGATGCTTGAGAAACAATTTTTGCTAATGGTTTTAAGCCAAGTGACTTTGCTTTTTCAGAATTCATAACAACTAGAGCGCTTGCACCGTCGTTGATCTTGCTTGCATTTGCAGCAGTGATCGTCCCTTCTTTGTCAAATGCAGGTCGGAGTTCTGGGATTTTTTCAAATTTCGCACGCCCTGGCTCCTCATCTTCCACACAAGTGAAAGGTTTCCTGCCTGCTACTTCGACTTCTACGAGCTCTGATTTGAAAGACCCTTCCGCATTTGCTCTTTGTGCCCGTTTGTAGGATTCAATAGCAAGCTCATCTTGTTGTTCTCTGGAGTATTGTTTTTCTTTAGCACAGAGCTCTCCGCAATTTCCCATGTGGACATTACCATAAGGGTCCCAAAGACCATCGTGAATCATAGAGTCTATCATTTGACCGTGTCCCATTCTCAATCCAGCTCTTGCCTTTTGAATCAAATAGGGGGCATTTGACATCGACTCTTGTCCACCAGCTACGACGGTGTCGGCAAGCCCACATTGGATGGCATTTTGAGCAAGCATGACTGCTTTTAATCCTGAACCACAAACTTTGTTAATAGTTAAACATTCTGTAGACTTTGGTAAACCTGCATATATCGCAGCTTGCCGAGCTGGTGCCTGTCCTGCTCCAGCAGTTAAAACTTGCCCCATAATGCATTCATCGACTTGTTCGGGAGTTAAGTTTGCACTTTGAAGGGCAGCTTCAATAGCTTTTGCCCCGAGTTCTGGGGCGCTCAGAGATGAGAGTTGGCCTTGAAAGGACCCAATGGGTGTGCGTTTTGCTGATACAATAACTGCCTCATTCATGATCGAACTCCTTTGCTTTTTCTAATTTAAGCGTTGCTGCAAGCACTTTGAGGCTTCATACACTAAAGTGATGCCGCGTGTGAAGTAAAAGAGGGTGTCAAATAAAGCAAAGGTTCGTATGATAGTTTGGAAGGAGACATTAATGCGTATTGTAACAAGTCTTGTATTACTATTTTCGACGGCACCCGTCTTTGCTTCACAGTATCCGATTCAAGAGTTTGAAGTAGCTCAGATAGAACGGATCGTCGTGCGTGGTTTTCGAGGGGATGTCAATTTGACATACAATGATCAAGGAAAATTGAAAGTTCAGGCTGTTCAGTTGGAAGGTTTTAAAGGTGATGCTACGGGAGCTTCTTCAAATTGGAACTTTCGTATTTCTGAAACTGGAAAGGTGATTCGGATTGAAGTTTCTCCGCCAGGGAGTAAGGGAGAGTTCTTTTCTATTTTTAATAGAAATATTGAAAGAATTCCTAAGTTTAATATCAACTTGAGTGTTCCGAATCGACCAGTTGAGATTTTCTGGCGTGAGGGACAGATTGTGGCGCAGGGACTCAAATCCAAGTTGAGTGTTTCCAATAAAAATGGCTTGATCTCGGCAAAAGATTTTGAAGCACCACTTTCCATAGAAACACGAAACGGAGAAGTGCGTGTTAAAAACCTCATTGGTGCAGTTGACATTGAAAGCTATAAGGGATCTATTTTTTTAGAGGATGTTCAGGGACCTGTTTCGATTTTAAATTTTGCGGGAAAATCTTTGGTGAATAAATCCAAAGGTCGCCTTGTTGCAAGATCTCACTTGGGCGCTTTTGTTGTTCAAGAGGTAAAAGGAGATATCGAATTTGATACGATTCGTGGTCCGGTCAAATTGATCAATGTTGAAGGGGACGTCAACGGGAAGACTCAAGAAGGCTCTGTGGTTGTGCGGGTGACAAAAAAACCTCGAGTTAGAGTGAACGGAGGAAATGGGCCTGTGGTTATTGAATTTCCAAAAGGAACAGGCTTTTGGGGAAATATTGGTACAGAAAAGGGTGCACTGAGTACTCTTCCTGGTTTGAAGGTAGAGTCATATGGAGCGCTCCGTGTTGCCTCAGGCAGTGTTTCAGGACGCAATTCTGGCCGAATTTTTGTTCGTGCAAAAAAGGGATCTGTGAGATTGAAGCCATATTGATAAAACTGTTGACTGGAACGGCAAAAATGACCAAGGTCACGTGACTATGGCAAAAAAGAAAAAAGCAGCAAAAAAAGCAAAGAAGTCGAACGCGAAAAAAAGCGCCAAGAAAAAAGTCGTAAAAAAAGCGGCTAAAAAAGCAAAGAAGGCAGCCAAAAAAACTGCCAAGAAGGCTGTAAAAAAGGTAGCTAAGAAAAAAGTCGTAAAAAAAGCGGCCAAGAAGATAGCTAAAAAAGCAAAGAAGGCAGCCAAGAAGGCTGTAAAAAAGGTAGCCAAGAAAAAAGTCGTAAAAAAAGCAGCCAAGAAGATAGCTAAGAAAGCCAACAAGAAGAAAACCCCTGCTTCTTCTGTTGAGAAAAAAAGTGGTGTAAAGAAGGCTGCGAAAGCTTCTCCTAAAAAATCAAGTCGGGCAAAACGCCCTACGGGCGCTGAGATTGCAGCTAAAGAGGCTGAAATTGCTGAAGAAGAGATCGAGTTAGATGATATTGTTGTCACAGATGCTGATGGAAATGTTCTTTGTAAGGTAAGAGATTGTGATCAACATTCTGCCGTGGATGGTTACTGCCGATTTCATTATCTTTTGTTTTGGAAAAACATCCAACTTCGTAGAAAAATTTTAGAAGGCGACAAACTGGATCGTTATATCAATGCTCTTCTTGAGAGATACCCTGATAAATTTGTCGAAATGATTCGAAAAGATCTTCGTACAGAGAAGGACTTTCATGCGGCTGTAGCTGAGCTTGGAATTGATGATCCGATGGCAGATTCTCCTGCTAGGGATACGGATAATTTTTCAGATGAAAGAAACCCATCATCTGGTGCAGACGATAACGCTTAACTCTCTTTAATTTTTTACTTTTGTTTTTTAATGAATGGTGGGTGTTTCTTGAGGGGCTTCTTTTTTTAGAGCCTTTTTAAACTGCTCTAAAATGGCAGTGTATTTTTCTTCATCTAAATCTTTACCTGGAGTGACTTCTTCTCCAAGGAGGCGACTTGCTTCGTCCTCAAGTTCTGGGTGGACTTTTGAGGTTTGAAGGTAGATTTCACGAACCTCAGTGCCATATTTTGTCCATGTGTTTGGAAAAGCAATATCGTCACCATGCTCGAAGTGATCTGAAAGCATACTGCCGATTGCGTCAATTGC
>JAUICD010000078.1 GCA_030427965.1 Bdellovibrionia bacterium | reverse complement strand
TTTTGGATCAAGATCTGGATGAGACAGTAGACTTGTATACAACAACAGGCCTTCTGAATCTTTACAAGAGGTACAAAGAACTCTGCAGACTAGATGGGGTTTCAAAACCTAGTCAGCAGGTTCTAGACATCGTTCAGATGTTAACAGCATGGTACGGATTTCAAGCTTTACTTGTTGACTCTATGGAACTCTATGATCGAAAAATCGGTTTAAAGGGCCCTACAATTCCAACTCGCAGTCGCGGTGATAGCTCTGAAGTCATTCGACATTTCAGAGAGAACGTACGGTTCTCAAGTTTTTTAAAAACCTACTTTCCCTCTTCATATCGCGCCATCAAAGGGGATCATGGCAAACTCACGTATTGGATTGAAATGGCCTACAAAAATGGGTTTTACGATTTGCGTTACCTAGCCTCTAACGATGATTTTTTGAATCACTCTGGTGTATGGAACACCCCTCTTGAGCTTGATGTGGTTGTCACTGAACATGGCGGACACTTTGGTTTCAAAGGTCAGGATTGGTTTCAAGACATTTTCAACGCATCCTTTTAAAATCGCTATGTGACAGCGATTTCTTTTTTAGTTAGCCTATCTCACATGAAACAAAAGCGACCGCAGTGGACACCCGTTGTCACAGCGCTGATTCGAAAAAAAGGACAGGTCCTATTGGGGCAACGTCCTCCTGATGGAAGTCTTCCCGGCCAATGGGAGTTTCCTGGCGGAAAAATTGAAGTTGGAGAATCCCCCAGAGCAGCACTCAAACGTGAACTCCTTGAAGAGCTTGATATCCATGCCAATATTGAGAACCTCCGGCTTGCCAACTCCCACAGCTACGGCGAGCGTGGAGTTTTACTGTTGTTTTATGACGTTCTTTTCTGGAAAGGAGAGCCCAAAAGTAAGCACCATGCTGAATTAAAATGGATCAATCCTGATGAACTGAAAAACCTTGAAATACCAGATGCCAATAAAAAAATATTATCTGATCTTTTGGAAATACTAAAAACCGACCCTCCATCTGAGGAGGTTACAAAGTAAGCTTGAGAAAATCATCTACATTGACTCAATCACACACTCGTTTAGTCTGGTTATATGGGAAAGCCATCTCTTCCAAAAAAACTCAATATCTGTATCGTAACTCGACAATTCTCGATAAAAGGGCGAGCTGCAGACAATAGCTTCCTTTGGCCAATCGCCAAGGGTCTCGCCGACAAAGGGCACCATGTTGTCGTTTTAAGCTCACAAGGTCCAAGTGATACCTCTTACGACGGAATTTCAGTTCACTACCTTGCAAATCCAGAGAGTGACCTCAAACGATATCCTTTAGCTGAGGCTGTAAAACGTAAATTTGTTGAACTTCATGAAAAAGACCGTTTCCACATTGTTCACAGTATTGATACGACAGGAGCTAAGATTGCAAAGTTCAAGAAGCAACTTAGAGTCGCAGTCGCATTTGATGTAAAAGCCACCCAAATGTCACAAATTTTTTCAATACTGGGAATGGCTGGGGAATCTGTTCGAAGTATGCTACTCACCGGAATCGCCGTTGCTTACAAATACATGCAAACTTTTTTGAATCGTGATCGGAAAATTTTAAAGTCTGCTGATGGCGTTTTTGTCACAAGCCCACGTCAAAGAATTGTCTTAGAGAGATACTACTTTTATGCCGATGCAAAAATTCATACTGTTCCGTATGGAATTGAAGTTGGGGATCTTTCACCTAGAGAGCAATCTCAAGAATTGAAGGAAAAGTTTGGCATCCCACCAGACGGCCATGTCGCTGTGACCTTCACGGACATGACTAGCATCAATGAAATTCAAAGTATCTTGAGAGCATTTGAAATTGTAGCAATTAAGAAACCCAAGTCCAGACTGATCATCGTAGGCAATGGTCCCATGAGAACTGCCGTTGAGAAAGAAATGTATGACCTTGCTCTTGGAAGCAAAGTTATTTTGACTGGAGCTGTCCCAAACTCCAAACTTGCAGATTATGTTGCTCTTTCAGATGTCTTTATTGATATCAGTGTAAAGTCCACTGGTTTTGAACCAAGTATGCTTGAGGCGATGGCTCAGAAAAAAGTGATCATTGGTTCTGAAGTAGGTGCAATTTCCTCTATTGTTGAAGATGGAGCCGAGGGTTTTTTAATTCGACCTGCTGACATTCAATCCCTCTCAAGTTTACTACTCGATATTTTTACTGGACGACTACAAACTCTTGAAATTGGAGATCGTGCCAGAAGAAAGGTGACAAACCTTTTTGATTTGGACAAAATGGTCGAAGAGACAATTCGAGCATACTTTCGAATTCTCAAACAAACCAAGTTCTACAGGAAAAGTTAATTGTTTAACAATACTCCAAGTGAAAGAGCTCATTTAAAAATCGACCCTTACCCACTGGGTAGTTCTGAAATTCGATTTCAAAATCCTTTTTTAATTTTCCTTAAAAACCTATTTGGAACACCTATTCCTCTCTTTCTCTCACTGTATGCAGTGTCTGTTCTTACAACAATGTCTGGAATGGAAATATTTGGCTGGGGAGCTGCGGGGTTTACGTTTCTTTATATTTTCATAGATCAAATGACGAGCAAGAAAGAGTTTCAGTTTCATTTTATTGGTGCTGATTTATGGCTTTGGCTTTTGGTCGCAATTTCTGCTATAGGACTCATCTTGAATGCTCCTGGTGCTGATTTTTGGAACAGCTTTGGACAAATCAGATGGATCCTACTTCTTTATCTTCTCACTTATAGTTTCTCACTCTTTCCTGGCATAAATCGTTTTTTCCTGATTCTTGTTGGCATAGGCTCTATTGTTGCACTCTATGGAATCATCCAACATTTTACCGGATATGACATTCGTTATGAATGGGGGCTTCGAGCAAAATCTTCTTTGGTGTCTGATGCTTCAGTTCACAAAGATCGATACCAAGTTATAGGCCTTTTTGGTCACCATCTAACCTATGGGTATTCGTTTTCAATGCTTCTTTGTTTTCCTGTGGCAGCATTCTTTTTATCGAGGTATTACAATTTAAATATCCGATTACTTTTTTTATTCAGTAGCTTATTGATCTCTTTTAGCCTTTTTTGGACCTATGGAAGGGGTGTTTGGATATCAATGGCAGCCTCTGTTTTGTTTATGCTGGGTTTTTTAAGTCGAAGGTTGCTTGTTGGAGCAATTGTAACTGGGATCATTGGATGTGGGACTCTTTACTTTGCATCAGTAGATTTTCAAAAGCGATTTGATTCTATTTTTGATTCAAAAAGAAGCAGTAACTACGATCGCCATCACCTATGGCAAGCAAATATCGAAATGTTCAAAGATCATCCATATATTGGTATTGGACTTGGACAAAACGAACCTCGCACACATGAGTACTTTGAAAGACTTGGTATCAATAATGACTTCCAAGGCCATGCTCATAACAGCTATCTCCAATGGCTCTCCACAACAGGGGCACTTGGACTCACCTGCTATATGATATTTATAGTTTCATTTTTGCTTATGACCTACCGCCTTTGGATCATCATTCCAAAAACTCATTTTTGGCATCGTGTCTTTGTACTAGGTGGACTGGGGGCACAAGTTGCGATGCACACTGGGGGAATGACTCAGTGGAACTTTGGCGACGCAGAGGTGAATCACTTATTTATTCTTATACTTGCGCTCATTGCCTACCTGCATCGTAATTATACACAAAAAATTGTCGCCGACGATCAGTCCCTTTAGAGGCATGTCCTAGACTTTCTCCCAGATTTTCGTCTAGAGATTTTTATGAAATTGCGTAGTGTCATCCTAATTCATTGAAAACACAGACTTTTTTCCCAGCCTCGAGCAAAAATTGTTTGAATTACGCGCCTTCCTAAAGGACACTATATCTGTAATTTGCAAAGGATCGGTAAGAATGACCAAAGCGGATTTGATCAATTTTGTCGCAGAAAAAGCTGGTATTACACGCGTAAAAGCTGAGGTGGTTGTAAATACAATCTTCGACAGCATGGTTGATGCTCTTATGCGGGATGATCGAATTGAAATTCGAGGCTTTGGCTCATTTGTAAATCGATATTATGGAGCTTACAAAGGTCGCAACCCAAGAACAGGTGCTGTGATTGATGTTGGCCAAAAGAAGCTCCCGTTTTTTAAAGTCGGAAAAGAGTTACGCGAAGGCGTAAACGGTGAAGAAAAATCATAAATTGCAATATGACGCAGACAATTTATTCAAATAGCCTCAATTCAAACCTCTACTCTATTTGACCCATACTCGTAGCATAGTTATTCTGGTCCGGAACTTTAACCAGGGGAATAACGATGAATAGAATTGCCGTTTTCATGTTGGCAGCTTTTGCTATTACGGCATGTGATAAGAAAAACATTCCACTTGATTCAGACACGCGTAAATCAAGTTATGCAATTGGACAGCAAATTGGCAAATCTATCAAAAGCCAAGGTGTTGAAGTCGACGTTGATGTCGTTGCGATGTCCATTCAGGATGCAATAGATGACAAAAGCAAAATGACTGACGAAGAACTCGGAAAAGCCATCCAAGCTATGCGTGAAGGGATGATGAAAAAGAAGTCCGAAGAAGCGGAAAAGAACAAAACTGAAGGTGCTAAGTACCTTGAAGAAAACAAGAAAAAAGATGGTGTAAAAACCACAGCTTCTGGTCTTCAATACGAAGTTATAACTGCCGGAAAGGGTAAGAAACCGTCTAAAGACAGCACTGTAAAAGTTCATTACAAAGGAACTCTTATTAACGGCGAAGAATTTGATAGTTCATATAAGAGAGACCGCCCAGCCGAGTTTCCTGTACAAGGTGTTATCTCAGGCTGGACTGAAGCATTACAACTTATGAAAGAGGGAGCAAAGTGGAAGCTCACAATTCCAAGTGACCTTGCTTATGGACCAAGAGGACGACCTGGAATTCCAGCTAACTCCACACTTATTTTTGAAGTCGAACTCCTAGAGATCGTAAAGAAAAAATAAACAACAACTTCAATTTGAGTGAGTCGGATTGACTCACTCAAAAACCTTTAGAAACTGACCAACAACAGTGTTGGCATAAAGTTTCACCTAAGTTCTCAAAGACCAACACTGTTGTAGGTCAGTTTGAAACCTTTAGGCAAGGGCATGTCGACGTTTTAGGATTCGGGTTGAAGCCTTCCACTGATTGTACGCAATCCGAAACTCCATCTTAGCCATAGCAAGCTCAGTCTTGAGGCGTCTTACACTTTCTGCATTTCTGTCTCGGAGCTCTCTCTTCTTCAATTGATACTCATCCTTCAACTCTCGAATTCGAAGTTGAGTGAATTCCACTCTTTCTCGAAGAGCTTTGATCATTTCATCGTATTTTGAATCCTCCACTCTTACTTTTGAGCGAACTTTCTTTTCTTCCATACGAAGACGGGCTTTCAGGATTTCAGTCTCGGGCACTCGTTTTAAATCAGAGACCCATCCCAATCGATTCAAAAATTGAATCAGCCATTTCGTCGGATCAAAGTGGTACCACTTTAAACCATTTCGATAGTCTGCCTCAAAACGATGATGAAAGTTATGATACCCTTCTCCATAAGTAAAAAGAGCAACAACAAAATTATCACGGGCTGAATTCTTATCAGTATACGTTTGCTTGCCCCACACATGCGCAAGAGAATTCACAAAAAAAGTGCAGTGATGTGCAAAAACCATTCGAAATATTCCGGCAAACGCAAAGCCACCAAGAGCAGATCCAAGTCCCCAACCAATTAAAGTTGGTAAGACAAATGCCACAAAAATGGCAAGTGGCAAATAATACTTATGTTGCCACATAACAAGTGAATCTCTTTGAAGATCCGTTGCATACCTTCCTTCGTACTTTGGATCTTCCTTATAAAACATCCAACCCATATGAGCAAAAAAGAATCCTCTTGAGATTGTATATGGATCATCTTCTCCATCCACCAGTTTATGATGTCGTCTATGATCTGTTGCCCATTTAAGAAGTGAATTCTGAAAAGCACCTGCTCCAAAAAACAAAAAGAGAAAACGAATAACAGCGTTGGCCTTATAGGATTTATGAGAATACATTCTGTGATAACCAGCTGTAATCGAAAGTCCTGTGAGCAGATAAAATGCAAGAAACAAAGCCCATTGCTGCCAAACAAAACCATCTAAATAAAAGTGCAAGACCAAAGTCGATATCGCAATCACTGGTGTCAAAGTCAAAAATACAATTGCCACCCAAGAAAGTCTCAATTGAGAGTTGTTTTCCATATCTCCCCCTAATAGGGCGTGTACTCATACGCTCTATTTAAATTATATACCTCCGATTGATGGTATGGAGTATAGAAATATAAAATCTTATAAAAAACGAACGAAAAACGAACGAATGGTCAGGAATTGAACTTAAAAGGAAACGCCGTAGATTTCCCAATCTCATTTAAATCCACAAGGGCCATAAAGAGCCTCTCAACTCCTAGCGCAATTCCACCGGAGGGAGGCATGCCTGCAGAAAGCGCCTTTATAAACTCTTGATCAATTTCAAGATCCATATTTCCAAGTGAAACCCGTTTGGACCTTTCTTCTTCAAATCTTTTCATTTGTTCTTTAGGATCATTGAGCTCATCAAATGCATTGGCAATTTCAAGCCCCTTCCAGTAAAACTCAAATCGTGAAGCCCAACCAGTTTCTCCAATACGAGCCAAAGCCGCTTGAGAAGGAGGATAATCAAAAACCAAAACTGGGCCCATTCTTTTTAATTCTAACTCCAATTTTTCCATCCACAATCTATGAAATATGTCGTCAAAGTCATCCTCTTTTAAATATTCAATTCCATATTCGATCGATAGATTCTTCAATTCATCTACAGTTGTGTTTGGTTGCAAATCAAAGTTGAGATGCTTTTTAAAAAGCTCCCGCACTGTTGTTCTCTGTAAAGGTGAAAATCCACGAATTTGATCTGGCCATTTCAACTTCAAGTAATTGAGAAGTCCCTGTAGATCTTTTGCAATATGCTCTAAATTTGAAAACCCACGATACCATTCAAGCATCAAAAAATTGGGTTGATGATGCTCACCAAGTTCATTATTTCTAAAACATTCTTTAAATTCAAAAACCCTAGTCCACCCTTCTGAGAGAAGTTTTTTAAGATGAAGTTCAGGACTTGTCGGAAGGTATTGAATTTTTCTACCAGAACCAAACTGAAATTCAGTAACAAAGGGAACAAGATGACTTTCCATACCTGGGTTCACCACAAGTAATGGTGTGCGAACTTCTGTAAACTCCAAAAACTGAAAGCATTTTCGAATGGTTTGCAAAAAAAAGTCCCACTGCCTTCCACGCTTATATTCCCACGATTCCACTCTGACAGGAGCCAGATTCGGAGCAAGCACCTGAATTTGATCGGCCACAATATAACTCAAATCTGGTGACATCCCTCCTGTCAAACGCACTTGTTCCCAATTGGACTGTACCAGCACTAGATCCCC
>JAUICD010000017.1 GCA_030427965.1 Bdellovibrionia bacterium | reverse complement strand
ACCATCTGCAGATAATGTTTCTATAAACTTTAGTGGCGATTGGCTTTTGCGCGACCATGCAAATCGTCAATCTGCCTCATGACTTTTGCTTTGGCTTCATTTAAGCTCTTGTGAAAATCACGCTCTTCGGCATGTCCCACCACAAATTTATCACTGTATTTCACTTCGATCTTCACTTGAAACTGACTAGGTGCAGTTTGAGATAAGTGAAACCGAATAAGCGCCTCATTTTTGAGGTGTTTTTGTATTTGCTCGGCTCTTTCATGCACTTCAGTATGAATTGCCTCAGTGACTTCAAAGTCTTCTCCAGAAACAATCTCCATCATAGACCTCCTAAAAAACTGGTTGTCAGTCCTTTCTATCAATTATTTATATTTTACTCTCTATTTCTGCAAGACAACAGCATTCCTTGATTCCAATAATTGACCTAGTGGCTTGATTTCTTTAGATTAACACAATGAGCAAAAAAAAGAATCATTCACCGATGCATTACATCCCCACATACTCCATGGTCCTATTTCGTTCATTAAGGACCCCGCTTCTTATTTACCTAGCCTTAGTGGGAAACGCGCTGACTTTACTGGGGGCAACCCTTTTCTGGCATTTTGAAAACCATTTAAATCCAAGTGTTGAACACTTTGCAGATGCAATTTGGTGGGCCATGGTAACCGTATCATCAGTGGGTTATGGAGACATTGTTCCAACAACAGTTGGTGGGCGAATGACGGGCGTGTTCTTGATTGTTACTGGACTCACATTCTTTCTAAGCTTCATGGCAGTTCTTGTTTCCGTCATCAACTCCACACTTGCTGAAAAAACAGAAGCCGTAACCGCCCACCAAAAAGACATCGAAGAGATTCAAAATCAACTTGCCCGTGTAGAGAGAGTTCTTCAATCTCTTCAGGAACGAAGTTGAGTTGGCAAACAGAAAAACTATATTCAAATGCTTCCCAATACTTCACTGACCTTGTTTCAGATATTTCAAAAGCAAAATCATGTATAGATTTTGAAGTGTATATATTTGAGCTTGATAACATTGGAAAAGAAGTCCTCGATGCTCTTCAAAAAGCAAGCCTCCGTGGGGTCAAAGTCCGCCTTCTTCTTGATGGCTTTGGAACACCAAACTGGAATACTATCTCAAAGGCTCATGCATCTGAAAATTTCTCAATTCGCCCATATCACCCTCTTCCATGGCCTTTTGGAAAAAACATTCTTTCCGAACTCCATCCTAAAAAACTCATATGGCGATTTGCTCAAATGAATCGAAGAAACCATAAGAAACTTGTAATCCTAGATCGGCAAATCACATACTCAGGAAGTCTAAATGTAACAAGCGATCATCTCAAATGGTTTGATATCGGAACAAGATTAATAGGAGGGCCCATTGAGTTACTCGAATCTTCATTCAATCACTCTTGGGAGTCTTCCGATTCAAGAATTCAAGCAAGGCTCAATCTCTCAAAAAATATTGAAAACATCTGTGAGAGCACCGACGTCTACCTTAACAGTACAGCAAAGTTACGTCGAAACCGTAATAGTCGCTTATTGAATAAAATTTTAAACACCACAACTGAAATACGAGTGGTAAGTGCCTACTTTGTTCCTCCGCTCCGGCTACTCTCAGCACTATCAGAGGCTCGAAGTCGAAATATAAAAATCTCACTCATTCTGCCCAATCAATCAGATGTCCCAATTGTAACTTGGTTTGGTAGACATCTCTATTCTACGCTACTTGATCAAGGGGTTTTAATCTATGAGTATCACCCCAAAATACTTCATGCAAAAACATGGTTTTTTGAGAATGAAGTTCTGGTTGGATCTAGTAATTTGAACAATCGAAGTTGGAAGCATGATTTGGAAGTCGATCTTGCTCTTCGCTCTGAAGAATCCATCTCAGAAATGAGTTTGATTTGGAATGAGATGATAGGGTCATGCATCCCAGTCACAGATATGGTTATTTCAAGATGGAGTATTTGGAAGTACTGGGGAGCAAAATTACTTTCTATTTTTAGGTATTGGGCATGAAACTACGTATATTAAGCTACAACATTCACAAAGGATTCAACTGGCTTGGCAATAAATATATGTTTGAGGAGTGCGTTGAGGCTTTGAGGAGGCTCAACCTTGATGTTCTCTTTCTTCAAGAGATTAGCGGACAAGTCAAATCCAAGAAAGTGAGAAACAATCCTCAGCTCCTGAACAATCAATTGGAACAGTTTGCTGAGAAGATTTTCCCTCACCATGCTTATGGAAAAAATGCTGTCTATCCCAAAGGACACCATGGAAATGCCATACTTTCACGATTTGAATTCAACAAATGGAGTAACACCGACATTTCCACCAATCCTTTTGAAAAAAGAGGTGTTCTTTATGCAAAACCATCGGATCTCAACATCCACTTTTTCTGCACACATCTCAACTTAATGGGAAAGGGACGTTCTCAACAAATTGATAAAATTATTCATGCTCATCATCAATTGGAATTAAAAAATGCACCTATGATTTTTGCAGGAGATTTCAATGACTGGAATCAAACCATCTGCCAAAAACTCGAAAACCGATTGAACTTAAAAGATGCACATAAAAGTCAACATGGCCAACTTGCCAAAACCTTTCCCAGCATCAAGCCCGTACTTTGTTTAGACCGAATCTATTTAAGGAATTTAAAAGTCACCTATGCCGAATGTCTTGTAAATGGGTACTGGGGCTCTTTCTCAGATCACAGTCCACTATTGATCGAAGTCGAGTATCATCAGGACAAGAAGAACTCTGAAAAATGACCTCAGTGTTGATCTTAAAGACGGATAGCTCTCAAATTTTTCCATATTTAGTGCAAATTCTAACGCCATTCTTACAAAAGTTATGTATAGATAAAGCATGAATTTACCCAAAAAAGTGCTCATTGTCGAAGACGAGCCCGACATTCAAGAACTGATTCGATTCAACCTCTCTCAATCAGGGTTTGAGACCGAGTGTGTAGAGAGCACGGAGTTGGCCTCAGTCGAAATGCAGAAATTCCATCCAGACCTAATCTTGCTTGATATCATGCTACCAGGAACATCCGGAATTGAGTTTTGTTCATGGTTGAGAAAATCCGACAAATACAATTCGATTCCAATTATCATGCTCACAGCACTAGATTCTGAAAAAGATATTATAAATGGACTTGATGCTGGAGCAGATGATTACATACCAAAACCTTTTAGCCCCAATATCTTGATTTCAAGAATCAAGGCACTACTTAGAAGAACTTCTAAATCCCAAAAATCTTTTCAACTCAAATATGGACTGCTCGAAATGGACACTGAAAGCCACAGAGTCGAGCTTGGGCAATCTGAAGTCAAACTCACAGTTTCTGAATTCAGTATCTTAAAGGCATTCATGAGCCGACCCGGCCGAGTCTATACAAGACAACAACTTATCGATCTCATAAGAGGAGAAGATTACGCTGTTACAGATCGTACTATAGACTTTCAAATGGTGGGGCTAAGAAGAAAGTTGGGCTCACTTGGCCAAAGCATTGAAACAGTTCGTGGTATTGGATATCGTCTAAAGGGAGAGCCTTGAAACCCAAATCCCTCTTTTGGAGACTGTTTTTTTCATTGATCCTTCTTGGCTTCGTTTCAATTTCTGTTGGAGTCTACTACGGATATCAAACCTATGAGAGTCTCTATGTCAAAGAAGTAAAAAATAACCTCCTTGAAAGCTCCAATATCGCAAGACGAATTCTATACCCCTACTTAAAAGAAAAGAACCATCTTGAGTTGCAAAACCAAGTGTCACAACTGATTGAAGTCAGCTCAACACGCTATACGATATACGGATCTCATGGAAACGTCGTGGCAGACAGCTACCTGGCTCCAAACTCTATTGAAAACCAAAGAAGCTCGGCTGATTTTTATGATCTTATTCAATTGAAAAAAGCGCGCTACATAAGTGATATCCCCTATGATGAAATTGAGTTTTTAGAAACCTCACTCCCTATGCGCCTTGATGACGGAAAAACTTGGGTCCTTCGCGTTGGCTACCCGACAGGTCATATTAAAAACCATCTCAACAATATCATTACAAAACTCATAGCAAAATCTCTGCTGCTCTTTTTAGGTTTTGTAGCTATTGTTTTTATATTGGGACGTTTTTTTACAAATCCAATTTCTAAAATTGCACTAGAAGCACGTGGCTTAAGGAAAGGACATTTCCATAGACGAATTACAAGTGAATATTATCTTTCCAAAGAAACATCTCAAATCATACGCTCCTTCAACCGCCTTGCAGCCAAACTCGACAAAAGAGATCGTCAGATCACAACACAAGCTTCAGAGATGGAATCCATGCTAAGCGCTATGGGTGAAGGTTTACTTGCTGTTGATGAAAACATGAATGTCTTATTTATTAACCCGGCTGCAAAACAGATACTTGAAATTCACTCTACAGATCACCCAACTGAAACCCTTCCTGAATGTACAAGAAGAATTGAAGTAATTGAGTTTGTTCGAGACGCCTTAAGAAAAAAAGGACAACTCACTCGTGAGATTGCCATTGAAAATGAAATTGGAACATCGTGGCTCCTTGCTTCAAGTCACCCATTTGAAACTCCTGAAGAACATCGCCCCTCAATTGTGCTTTTGCTTAAAAACGTAACAGAAATTAAAACCCTAGAAAATTACCGCAAAGACTTTGTAGCAAATGTATCACATGAACTGAGAACACCTTTGACATCTATACGCGGTTTTTCTGAGACGTTGTGGCAAATGACCCGTGAAAAAGACGGTGACATCTCTCGATTTGCAGCCATCTTGATGAAACAATCCGAAAGACTTCAAAATCTTGTAAATGATATTCTTCTACTCTCACAAATGGAAAGCCATGCTAAAGAAATCTTAAACGACAATGCAAAGTATCATATGCTTTCCTCGCTGATACACTCTTCTATAGAGCTTTGCAAGAAAAGGGCTAAAGAAAAGAACATTGATATTGAAGTTACAATTCAAAAAGATGGCAAAGTCACAATTGTGCTTCACCTTATGGAGCAGGTCTTAGTAAATCTCATTAACAATGCCACCACCTACTCTTCCAATAATTCAAAAATTCAAATTGTCGTACGTCACTCCGAAGACTTCTCTGAAATTGATATCATAGACCATGGAGTCGGTATTGCCTCCTCACATCTTCCGCGAATCTTTGAGCGTTTTTATCGAGTGGACCATGGCCGTGATCGTCAAGCTGGCGGCACGGGGCTAGGGCTTGCGATTGTGAAGCACATCATCACTCTACACGGCGGGTCTATTTCAGTGCAAAGTGAACCTGGAAAGGGAAGTCATTTCAAAATAATACTACCAACTCAAAAATCTAACAGAATCCTTACGTTACAGTGAGCCGCACTCTGCGGTACTTAATAGTTACATCAAACTCAAAGGAGAAAATTCATGGGATCTATTGTTGCAACTTTTGTTATGATATTGGGCCTTATAACACCAGCCTCTGCAAATGCTGCAAAACTCAGTGGAACCGTAAAAATCGATGGCTCAAGCACAGTTTTTCCAGTTACAGAAGCTGTTGCAGAAGAATTTCGAACTGTCGCTCCACGAGTACGAGTCACAGTCGGCGTATCCGGAACTGGTGGTGGTTTTAAAAAATTCACCAAAGGCGAAACAGATATCAACGATGCCTCTCGCCCAATCAAAGATAAAGAGATGGTTCTTTCTCAAAAAAATAAGATCGAGTATCTTGAAATCGCAGTTGCCTATGATGGAATTTCTGTTGTGGTCAATAAGGCCAACACATTTGTAGACTACCTAACGCCTCAAGAATTGAACAAAATTTGGAAATCAGGAAGCAAAGTCAAAATGTGGAAAGATATCCGAGCCAGTTGGCCAGCAGAAGAAATTAAACTTTTTGGACCAGGAACTGATAGTGGAACATTTGACTATTTTTCTGAAGCCATAAATGGTAAAAGCGGCAATAGCAGGTCGGACTACAGTATGAGTGAAGACGACAATATGCTTGTACAGGGAGTCAGTGGAAATAAATTCGCTCTTGGGTATTTTGGATATGCCTACTATAAAGAAAACAAAAATAAGCTCAAGGCCATTCCAATCAAAACAGGGTCAGCTAAACCAGTTCTTCCATCAGAAAAAAACATCAATAATGGAATCTACACTCCACTTTCTCGACCTATTTTTATATACGTAAATAAAGCCTCTTTAAGAAAACCTGAAGTGATGCGATTTGTAGAGTTTTATATTGAAAAAGCAGCATCACTGGTTTCAGAAGTAGGTTATGTGCCTTTGCCAAAAGAAAAATACTTAGCATCACACAAAGAACTTTTGAAAGTGAAATAGATGAAGAATGACTCAACCTCAAAGTTCATTGATCGGAGCTTTGAGTGTATTTTACTTATTTGCGTTGCAGTTTCCGTACTGACTTCTGCAAGCGTTATTGCTCTTCTTGGTAAAGAGAGTATTTCTTTTTTTACAGAGGTTTCTCTTTCTGACTTTCTTTTTGGCACAAGGTGGGAACCACTACTTGAGCCAAAAAGATTTGGTGTTTTACCACTGGTAGCAGGAACACTTTTTATTGTATTTGGATCAGTCCTAATAGCCCTTCCAGCCGGATTATTGGTTGCCGTATACCTATCCGAGTATTCACCCAAAAGGCTACGTGAGGTGCTAAAGCCCATTATTGAAGTCCTTGCTGGCGTCCCAACAGTGGTGTACGGATTTTTTGCCTTAAGTTTTGTAACACCCACTCTGAAAGCTGTCTTTCCCACAACAGAAATTTTCAACGCCCTAAGCGGAGCTGTTGTGGTTGGAATCATGATTTTACCTATGATCTCTTCACTTTGTGATGATGCCTTCAAAGCTATTCCAAATTCTTTAAGAGAGGGTGGCTACGCCGTTGGAGCAACAAAGTATGAAATGGTCACTCGAATCCTTATTCCTGCTTCCGGAGTGCGTATTGGCGCAGCTCTTATATTGGCAGTTTCTCGCGCTATAGGTGAAACCATGGCTGTCACACTCGCAGCCGGAGCCACTCCAAAGCTATTTGTTAACCCACTTGAAAGCATTCAGACAATGACAGCATATATTGTTCAGGTTTCATTAGGTGACACTCCTGCTGGTGGAATTGAGTATCAAACTTGCTTTGCCGTAGGAACACTTCTATTTCTTATGACCTTAACTTTGAATATCTTTGGAGCAAAACTCATGAAACGTATGCCTGTGGGGCTTTCTTCATGACAAGACAAAGAAAACAAAAACTTTTTCATGGGCTATGTTTTTTTATGACAACACTAACTGTTGTTATACTTGCAGTACTCCTCACACATGTCGTAATGGAAGGAATTGAGTGGATCAGTTTTGAGTTCCTAGATCGTTTTCCATCTCGCAAACCTCATAAAGCTGGAATCAAGTCAGCACTCTTTGGAACACTTTGGGTCATATCACTTACAGCATTTTTTGCCGTACCTATTGGAGTTGCGACAGCTGTCTATTTGCAAGAGTACGCGCCAAAAAACCGAATCATGGAATGGGTTCGAATCAATATTGCAAACCTTGCTGGAATGCCTTCTATTATTTATGGCCTACTTGGACTTGCTATCTTTGTCAGATTTTTTGGGTTTGAAAGAAGTATTCTTTCAGGAAGCTTAACTCTTGCACTCTTGATTGTTCCAATTATTATCATCGCCTCCGAAGGAGCTTTAAAGTCCGTGCCGAATTCTCTTCGAGAAGCCGCCTATGCCATGGGTGCAAGAAAGTGGCAGGTTGTGATTTTCCAAGTTCTCCCCTCAGCCCTCCCTGGCATTATGACAGGTATTATCTTAGCAATCTCTAGGTCAGTGGGAGAAACAGCTCCTCTTATCATTACAGGAGCACTTGGTTATGTGGCCTTCACTCCAGAGTCCATCTCCGATCCATATACAGTTCTTCCAGTTCAAATCTACAATTGGGCAGCTCGCCCACAAGTTGAGTTTCATGGTCTTGCTGCGGCGGGGATTGTTGTGTTACTAACTGTACTACTATCTATGAACTTGTTAGCCGTGATTATTCGAAACAAGAGCCAAAAAACAAGGACTTCTTAAAAATGACTTCCAATCAACCTATCATTGAAACTCAAAATCTTTCCATCTGGTATGGAGAGAAGAAAGCCGTAAATTCAGTTTCAATGAAACTTTTCAAGAACCGAGTCAGCGCAATTATCGGTCCATCTGGATGTGGGAAAAGTACTGTTCTTCGAATGTTAAATCGGATGAATGATTTTATCGAGGTTCTTCGACATGAAGGAAAAATTCTTATCAACGGACAAGACATCTATAACAAGAAGTTAGACCCAGTGGATCTTCGACGAAAGGTCGGAATGGTTTTTCAAAGGCCCAACCCATTTCCTAAATCTATTTACAAAAATATTATCTGGGGACCTAAAGTGAATGGACTTAAATATGAGCCTGACTTTTTAGTAGAAGATAGTTTAAAAAAGGCTGCTCTTTGGGATGAAGTAAAGGATCGCCTGCATAGTTCAGCCCTAGCTCTTTCTGGCGGCCAACAACAAAGACTCTGCATTGCCCGAACTATTGCCATGAACCCAGAAGTCATTCTTATGGATGAGCCCTGCTCCGCACTTGATCCACGTGCCACATCCAAAATTGAAGAGCTCATCACAACTCTCAGAGATGAATACACCATTGCAATTGTCACACACAACATGCAGCAAGCGTCTCGAATTTCAGATGTGACGCACTTCTTTTATGAGGGCGAACTTATAGAAACCGGACTCACTGAATCTCTTTTTACAAAACCAACTGAAAAACGAACAGAAGACTACATTACGGGAAGATTTGGATAATATGTCAAAACACTTAATGAATGAAATAGAAGATTTAAAAAAATCACTCCTTGAGCTTGGTGGACTTGCTGAAGACAGTGTCACAAAAGCCATTCGCGCAGTTAGCACAAGAGATCCAAAACTTGCTAAACAAGTGATCGAGCAGGATCACAAAATTGATATGCTTGAAGTGGAGATTGAAGAGGATTGTCTAAAAATTCTTGCGCTCTACCAGCCCGTAGCAACAGATTTGAGATTTTTAGTGAGTGTCTTAAAAATCAACAATGACCTTGAGCGAATTGCAGATCTAAGTGTTAATATCGCTCAACGTGCAAAAACCCTGGCTGAAAACAAAGATGTCTCATTGCCATTTGATTTTGAAGCTATGGCAAAAACCACTCGAACAATGCTAAAAATGGCACTGGATTCTATTATTGAATTTGACTCCAAAAAGGCTGAAGATGTCTGTCGCATGGACAATCAAGTTGATGATCTACACCGTGACACCTATAAAGCTATCAACTCTGGGATTCAAAAAGATCCAAGCAAAGTAGATGTCATGATTCACTGTCTCTCAATATCAAGAAATCTAGAGCGAATCGCCGACTATGCAACCAATATCGCAGAGGACGTCATTTACCTTATTGATGGGAAGATAGTACGCCACTTCGGCGATTTAGGTGAAAAAACTTCAACCTCTAGCTAAAATTCAACTCCCACCCCCCTCTCCCTTCTCTTCCTTAGGAAAGAATTTTGCATATTTAAGAAGAGGTATGAAGTCTCTAGTCTTGTTTTTTATTTCAACTCTTCTCATGTTCACTTTGGAGCTCATAGTTCCGTGGGAAGATTTGGGGTGGACCCAAAGAAACTCTGCAAATGCCTTTGTTGGGCAAATCAACCTCAATTGCTCCAGACTTCAAGAGATTGAAGATCGGGCAAGTGCTATTCAGAAAAATCTAAAACTGGAAAGAAGGCTCTCTCATATTGCCGAAAGAACTGGAACTTGGGCAAAAAACTTGATGAAAGACTCTTTGTGTAGCTCCAACTCACTTCGAACCAACCAAATACGGCGCGATGCCTGCCAAAACACCTCTCAAGTTCTAGAAGAGCTTAAAGAGCTCAACCAAAGTTTCAGTGATCAACACAGACTTCAAGCTGAAAACCCTAAGTGGTCTAAGCAAATTGAAAGAGGCAAGTTATTGCAGTTTCATGCCTGTCAGGTAAATTTTGAACTGGATTGCTCGAAATCCTGTGAATACCTCTGAATCAAGTATTGATTTTGATATTACAAAAAAACAACTGAAAGGCTCTTAAAAAAATCAATGCTTGAAGACATATTCTCATTCTTTCTTAAGTATTTTGATTTCTCTTGGAGTCAAATACACAGTTTTCTTTATTTCAACTTGCCGTGGCGTAAGTTGCCTATAAAGCCACTCTCTAAATTGAATCAACTCCTCTCCCATATTGAGTTCAGATACAACAACACGATCTATTTCTCTTTCGTACTCTCGGTGATCTGTGACTTGTGCTTCAACAGCAAGCCAAATCATTTGAAAGAAATTTCGATTTGAGTAATCTAAGAAGTGAGCCAGTTCATGAGCAAGAACTCCTTTAGCAGCTCCCAACGAAAGTTTTCTCTGAAAAATTTGAGGGGCATAACTCAATATGTAACTTCGGTTGTCTCGACTTCCAAGTAGAGTGCTTTTTTTGATACTTGCAGAAAAAAATACCATATCCGATGGCTCAGCTTTGTACTCAATGTGAATACTCTGAATAGGTGCAAAGTCATTTTGAGTTTTCAACTCTTCTACTATGGCCTTCAATTGATCTACATTCTTCAAATAAATGTGAAGCTCTGCCTTTGCCTGGTTTGTAAAAACAAGTACGTAAATTATAAAGCAAGCAGTCTTCCACATACTCTACTGATCTTTAAGTTCTTGTGAAAAGTGACAAGCCGAGAAATGTTCCGTTGCTTCTTCTTTAAATTCTGGGACTTTCGTTCTGCAAACGTCTTTGGCAAATGGACACCTCGTATGAAAGTGACAACCTGAAGGAGGGTTTCTTGGCGATGGGACCTCACCTTTCAAGGCCTGGATTTCTGCACGCTTTGTTGGGTCAGGAACTGGAATTGCGGATAAAAGAGATTTCGTGTAAGGGTGCATGGCTTTTTCATAAATACGCTCAGCTGTTGTAAGCTCTACAATCTTTCCAAGATACATCACAGCCACACGATCACTCACATGTTTTACAACACTCAAATCATGAGCAATAAAAAGATAAGACATATTCATTTCTTTTTGTAATTCAAGCAATAGGTTCACAATCTGAGACTGAATTGAGACGTCTAGTGCTGAAACAGGTTCATCACAGATGATCAGTTTTGGCCGTAAAGCAATGGCTCGTGCAATTCCAATGCGTTGTCGCTGTCCACCTGAAAATTCGTGGGGGTATTTATGTCTGGCTCTCTCAGGAAGCCCAACCCTATCCAGTAGCTCAACAATTCTTTTCTCTCTTTCTTGAGGCGTTCCGACTTTGTGGACAAGAAATGGTTCTTCTAAAATTTTCCCTACTGTATGTCGCGAATTCAAAGACTCAAAGGGATCTTGAAAGATAATTTGCATATCTTGTCGAAGGGGACGCATTTCCTTTTCAGAGAGATCTGTGATCTCCTTGCCTTCAAAAAAGATTTGTCCCCCAGTGGGACGATAGAGTTTTAAAAGCGTACGTCCCACAGTGCTCTTGCCACACCCCGATTCACCCACAAGTCCTAAAGTCTCTCCTTTCTTGAGAGAAAATGTCACCTGAGAGGCTGCATATACCTTTGCCACCTGTTTCATCAAAATCCCACCGTAAATAGGGTAATGCTTGGTGAGTCCTCGAACTTCAAGAAGTGAATCGCTCATCTGTCACTCCACTCAATCTCTTTGCTTCTTAGGCAAGACACAAGGTGACTTCCCTGAAAGGCTTCAAGAGGTGGAATTTTGGACTTACATACTTCTTGGACAAATTCACAGCGATTCTGAAATCGACAGCCTTGCGGCATATCAAAAAGACTCGGGACCATCCCTTCAATAGTTTGAAGCTTTGTTTTTGGAGCTAACTCCAAACGAGGTATCGACCCAAGAAGTCCGTGCGTATAAGGGTGTTGTGGAGATTTGAACAGATCAAAAACATTGGCGCGTTCTGCAATTCGCCCAGCATACATAACAACAATTTCATCGCAAACTTGTGCAACAACTCCCAAGTCATGGGTGATAAAAATCACTCCCATTCCAATTTCTTTTTGCAGATCTTTAATTAAATCTAAAATTTGAGCTTGAATCGTAACATCCAAGGCTGTTGTCGGCTCATCTGCAATCAGAATATCGGGTTTGCAGGCAAGGGCGATTGCAATCATCACACGTTGACGTAAACCACCCGACAATTGATGTGGATACTCCCTAAGTCTTCGATCTGGAGCAGGAATGCCGACCATTTCAAATGTTTCAATGGCAGATCTTTTTCTGTCTTCCTTAGACATTTCAGGGAAATGGAGTTCGTAGACCTCCATAATCTGCTTTCCAACAGATTTAACAGGGTTAAGGGCTGTCATGGGTTCTTGAAAAATCATTGAAATCTTACGCCCACGAATTTGAAACATGTCATGGATAGAAAGATCTCGAATATTCTTTCCATTAAAAAGAATCTCTCCATTGTCGATATTTCCTGCTGGTTTTGGAAGAAGGCGTAAAATAGACATCGCTGTCACACTTTTTCCACACCCGGACTCACCGACAATTCCGAGTGTCTTCCCTTTTTCAAGAGAAAAACTCACATCATCAACTGCAGTCACACGACCCTGTTCGGTTTCAAAAGACACTTTGAGATTTTTTACTTCCAGTAATGACGTCAAATTATTTCCTCATATTGGCTTTATCGATCCGCACAACAGGGGGAAAGGTTTTCCCTGATTTTTTTGCAGCCAATGTCTCTTTCTTAAGATCTTCATCAATCCACATAAGCCCACCATATTCTGCATGTGTGACATCATCAAATTCTTGGATTGAAAGGTTGGTTCCAGCTTTTTTAGGGAAACGGACCCATCTCCAATGAGCTCCGCGAACAAATGGAAAGTAATGAGCAGGTACAAATGCTGCGTAGTCATGGACTTTTTGTGCAATTTTCCGACTCAATTGAACCATCTCCTTTCTATCCACTGACTTTCTATATTTATCAATTAAAGCATCGAGTTCTTTGTCGTCTGTATTTGAAATATTGTTCGTTTGAGTTTTATGAGCATTATCAGAGTGATAGGATTCCCAAGGAGATGGTAGCATCTTCACACCCCAAGCCGAGAAACTCACCTGATGCTTTTTTTCTTGGATTTTCTTAAACGAAGTTGCGCCATCAAGAAGATCCAATTCGATCTCGACACCTGCTTTCTTAGCTTGCTCTTTGATAAAAGCTAAGTAATCCGTGTATGCTGGGTAACCATACGTCAGTTTAACTGAGAATCTTTTATTTCCCTTCTTCCAAATACCATCTCCTCCACGAGTCCAACCCTCTTTGGCCATAATGGATTTCACTTTACCGATATCAAAGCGCCGAGCTTTGATGCTCTTATTTTCATAGTCACCATACCCAGTGTAAATATGCTCAAGTCTTGCAACATCAGAACGAAAGACTTTTTTGATTGCAAGATCAATATCCAATGCATGTGAAAAAGCCTCTCGAAGAGGTTTGGTTTTAAATAGTTCGTAGTCTGAATTCATATAAAAGCCACGATTGGAACGAGGACTATCTGTATAAAAGCTTGTCTTCTCAATGTACCCTTTTCTGTACTCTTTCCCGTCTCCTTTTTGAAACCAGTTTTCTGAAGAAAGTAAATTGTAGGTATCTAAATTGCCTTTTTTAAAGTGTTCAAAAGCCACTTGGTTGTTTCGAATCACCTTAATGATAATTTTATCTGGATTAAATCGTCCCTTTATAAAACGCATATCCTTTGCCCACCAATCTTTGATCTTAACAAGAGTCATGCTCTTTCCCTTTTTTACCGTTTTTAGGTAATAGGGGCCAGTTGTTGGCTCAGGCTTCCAGTTGAAGGCACGAGTGTAATTCTTTGGCACTTTACCTCCGTAAAAGTGTTTTGGACGAGGTGCTATACCAAGATAAAGAATGAGTTGCTCACGAGGTTTTTTCTTAGGAGAAAAAACACCAATGGTATGAGTGTCATATTTTTCAACTTTTGAGATCTCTGTGGAGTAAAAATCATTGTACCAAGGAGCATTGATGTTCTTGGACCTCATAAACTCCAAAGCAAACACAAAGTCATCGGCCGTAATAGGCTTACCGTCTGACCACTTGGCCTGTGGGTTGATCTTGAAATACATCGATTTCATGTCTTTACCAACGGACCAATGAGTTGCCAAAAGCGGAATTGTATTTCTTGTGTTAGGATGTGTTCCAACAAGCGCCCAAGTGTTGTCCAAAATATTATTTCTAAAACTATTATTGGAATCGGGACCAACTGTTCTAACTGTCATAGGAAACGTGAGCACGAACTTACGAAGCGTTCCTCCTGGCTTTGCGTTGGGATCTGCGTACGTAGGATCACTGTCGTTTGTTTCCCATTTTAAGTTCTTCGGCAACTCTGCACTCAAAGCAAACTGAAAAGAAAACAAAATTATAAAAATTAAAATACGTTTCATTCTTTCTCCCTACTCGTAAAAACTAAATTTCTTTGGATCAAAAGCCTCTCTCACAGCCTCACCAATAAAAGTTACCATCACTAAAATCAAAATCATTGCCGAGACTGCCGACATCACAATCCACTGTTGCCCCAAATTGGCAGTTCCCTCTCTTAAGAGTGCCCCCCAACTCGGTGTGGGAGGTGGCAAACCAAACCCCAGGTAATCTAAGGCCGTAAGAGTTGTAATGCCTGCAACAACTGTAAAGGGCACAAACGTTACAATCACACTGATCGTATTTGGGATAATGTGAGAAAAAATCACCCTTCTATGTCCAGCACCCAACGCGCGAGCTGACAGCACATACTCTCTTGCTTTTTCTTTATAAGTTGCCGTTCTCATATACCAAGTCATTGTCACCCAGTAGAAGAAAACCATAATGGATAGGAGTACACCAAAGGTCGGAGCAACAATTGAAGAGACTATAATAATAAGATACAGAGTTGGAATATTGGACCAAATTTCAATCACACGCTGAAAGAGGAGATCAAATCTTCCCCCAAGATATCCCATCAAACAACCAATGGTGATTCCTATTATATAACTGAAAAACAATAAAAGGAGTGAAAAGAAAATGGCAATCCGGAAACCATAAAAGAGTCTTGCCAAAATGTCCCGTCCACTTGCGTCTGTTCCTAGAATATGTCTTGAATCAGGTGGGTACGGTGGATAACTCCCCTCTATATAGTCATTTTCATAGGGGTTAAACGGAATAGGAGGCATAACTAGCCAGTTGCCATCTTCATTTTTGAATCTTTCTTTGAGCTCGCGGTAATTGGCCTCGTAGTCGTAATCAAAACCAAATTTCTTTCCAGGAATAATATCTCCGTATGTTGGAAAATAAATTGCACCATTGTATCTTACTACGACTGCTCTGTTGTTAACGAGAAGCTCAGCCACCACTGACAAAGATATCAGCACCGTCAACAATACCAAAGAGTAGTACCCTCTTTTGATAGATTTGAATTTTTCTAATTTCTTTAAAAGAAGTGGATCTTTAATCAAAGTCATTGGAATCTCACCCTTGGATCAACAAGAGCCACAAGAATATCTCCAAGTATATTACCAACCAAAAAGAGAAGTGATGATATCACCAAGACACCCATAACAACGGGGTAGTCTCTTTCAACGATGGACTCATAACCCAACAAACCCATTCCATCAATATTGTAAATTTGCTCAACAAGAAAGGAACCCATCAAAAACAAACCCAAACTCTGTCCAAAATGTGTCGCCATCGGAATCAGACTGTTTCTCATCGCGTGTTTCCAAACAGCCTTTGGGAAAGACAGTCCTTTGGCAAGGGCTGTACGGATGTAGTCTGCACTTAAGTTGTCCATCAAAGTGTTTTTCATAAGGAATGTTTTAACCGCAAAGTCCCCAGCCAAATATGTCGCAAGAGGGAGTGCTGTGTGATTCATGAGGTCTTTGGTTTTGCCCCAGAAATCCAAATCTTCAAAGTCATCACCTGTGAACCCACCCATTGGAAACCACTCTAGACCTGAGCCAAACCAAACAAGTAACAAAATCCCAACAACATAAGCTGGAACTGCGTAACCCACAAAAACACCGATACTTGTAATATTATCCAATGTGGAATTGTGCTTAATGGCCTTTACTATCCCCAAGGGAATGCAAACAAGATGTGTGATAAGCAAGGTCATGATCCCAAAATAGGCAGAAATGGGAAGTCTATCTTTGATCGTGTCCCACACAGGGTCTGAGTAACGACTAGACACCCCTAGATCTAACTTTAAAACTTTACCTAACCAAATAAAGTACGCCTCAATCATTGGCTTATCCAGGCCATAGTAGGCCTTGAGTTCATTGATCTGATCTTCAGAAAGAGGCGCCCCACCCGAACCACTGGCACGTCCTTGATTCATCATCTGCGCTTCAGCTAAGATTTTTTCTACAGGACCGCCAGGAACAATGCGAGTGATACAAAAAACCATAAAAGTGATTCCCAAAAATGTTGGGATCATAAGTAGAAATCGACGGAAGAGATACTTACCCATAGATGACAAACTCCTGGAAGACATTCTATAGCGAGTTAGGTAAGAATTGCACCTAAGGTCGTAAGAATCTTAGATTTGCGTCATTTTTGGAGCCATATAAAAACCACCACACAGAACATAACTCCCCACATCATGAACCTTAGGATTTCAGGCAAATCTGACACAAATGCCGCAGACACTGCAGAGCCCAAAATCAAAACGGTCACTGTAATTTTTGTCGAAAACTTGATCCTCCTATGATCCTCCCAATCGCGAAGCGGAGGGCCAAAAATCTTATGATCTCTCAACCACTTATGAAGCTCAGGCTTGCCTTTTGAAAAACAAAAAGCAGCAACAATCAAAAACGGAGTTGTCGGCATAATTGGCAAGAACACACCGATAAACCCAAGAGCCACAAATAAATAACCAAGATACATATAGAACGAAGAAGACACCTTTTGAACCATCCGAGAGATCTTACTTGAATTTTAGAGACACATCAATAAATGGAAGGGCAAGAGCTATCAGGAGGAGTGCTTGCCTCAATACATCGTGCATTGAAATCCGTACACATAAGCTTTACATGAAGATGATTGTCATGCCCACTTGCAGGACAAAGGCGATGAATCACATCTTTTTGGGATTGAAACTCACCAATAGATCTAGCATATCTCACAAGACCCTCTTTCACTCTACGTCCAATGTGAAAACGATTTACAACTCCAGTTTCAGTCATGATTTTCAGTAAATCCCAAGTTCTTTCTAAAATTCCCTTACCCTGGATAACTTTGTCATTGGATCCAACAATGTTCCCTAGGCTCAATCGACCTGAATCGCTATGAGGGTAAGCTAGATCAATATCAAGTCCATTTTGATGAGTCACATGATACTTCACCCGACCTCCTTGAACATATGACATTCGCCGACCATTTTTTAAAGACAACCGATTGATTCCAAAAACGTAGTCTGGATAAAGAGAGTTAAACTTTGTCGCCACAAACTCTAAGAAAGAGGCGGCAAGAGATGTTGCATACTTTGTTTTTTGCATAGTGGACCTTTCCAACCAATCAATTCCCCAATTTTCTCTATCGCGCACAATTTTTTCTGACCCAACAAGGTATCCATTGTTGTATTTTCCAAAAGCCTGGTTTTGACTTCTTCCAAACTCTTGAGCTTGCCTTTCATAAAAGTCGAGAAACTCACTCGTCTCCCACGCACGTGCCATACGCACTTCATCCTGAACACTGTACTCAAGCTTTACTTGAGACACATCCATATCTTGCTCTTGGTTTTCCATGATTTCCAAATCTTCATCTTCACGCACTTGCTCTTTTTCCTGAGAATTTTTAAGAATTACGACAGTTGGTATAAGAGGCTCAAACCCTTCTTCTGGAATCATCTTTGGGTCAAAAATTTCAAGAGCTTCGATTCCACTTTCCTTTTGAGGAGGGCGGCTTCGATATCCCACATGTTTCAATTCTGGCTCAAAAGGCTCTTGAAGAGTTTCAGTTGCCACACCATCATCTATATCTACAATTTCAGTGTCACCATTTAAGTCCCCACCTTCTAACCCATAATCACCCCCGTCCATGCTGGGAGGGATAACCCCTGGAGTTTCTCTAAAATGAGTGTCACTGACTTCAAGTTCATCTGTTTTTGGTGTGTAAGATTCAAATTGCTTTTTATTTAAAACACCATCTTGTCCTCGATAGTACACGTCAATCACGACGTGACGGCACTCTTTAACATCGATACAAAGAGCCACACCCGCAGCCAAGCGAGGCTCCCCACTTCGAAGAACTTGACTTAAATCAGCAGTGGCATTTTTCTTCAGTGCTCCTTCAAGTCTTACCGGATACCTATACTCTCCAAAAACAAGTTCAAAAAGAACTTCCAATTTGTCACCTATCTTACGATGGGACTGAACGGAGATATCAGCTACCTCCAATTCAGGAAGATTGGCAGTTTCATCCGTATCCAGCATTGTTTGATGTCCCTCACGCGTGGGGTGTTTTGGAGTTTCTGGTTGAAGACTCTTGGATTTCGTTGAAACTTTATAGCCCTTTTTCCCACATGCAATAAGCAGAGAGCTTGAAAGAACTGCTAGTAATATGAAATGCATAAGACCTAATTTTTTCACCACCCAAACTAAGAGCAATCCTGAGGCCACCTGAGAATCAACTGGGGGACTCTAAACTGCTGAAATACCGTCAAAATTGCCACTTTTTGTCAGTAGGTATGGGCTGTAAAGGCTGAGCGGTTCCATAACATCGTCGGCATTTTTAAGAAAATTTAAGGATCCTATAGAGTTGTGGATAAACAGCCTCTAAGAGGAACGAGAGCTCCTGTTAGTAAATTCGAGCAAAAATAAATTTTGGCACAAATTTTTCATTGTGCCTTAATGACTACTATCAAATTGGAGTAGATGTGTTTTCAGAACATTTTCGCTGTTTAAAGTATGTACAGATTACTCTTTTTGGGATTTTTTTCGTAACCATTCCATTAGTAGCATCTGAAAATAGAATTTGTCCGAAGTTGCTCTTATCAACTGAGGTCGATGTACGCACAAATGAAGCAAACAAACCGAAAGTGCCTCCACACCATTTTGTTTTTGCTATTGATAAGGTAGGAATGTCTGTATACAAATATGACCCCAAATATCCATCAGTTGTAATAATCGCTCGCGAGTTATGGGAAAAATACGGATTTCCAGACCATATAGAATCAGATGATTATGTCTTATTAAAACCGATTTTAAATTACCTCAGATTACAAGAAAATATGTCCAATGAATTCCAGGCAACAGATCCAATAACAGAAGAAGAATTGAAAAACAAACTAACTGAATTGGGACTAGATTTCAACAATGACCTCCAAGAGGAGGTCGATGAAATGGGAGCAATCTAAAGTAAGTCTCAACCCCTCGGTTATTGAGAAAACCTCCAACAAACAAACTTATTGAACCGATCTGTTGAATCTTTTTATTTTGTTAGTCTCACCTCATCAGGTGAGTTTCAGGATAGTTGACGCATGGATTGCGAAAAATATGGTTTTACGATAGTGGCAATTGTAATTTTAGGCAAGCAATTTTTCTTGTATAGAAATTTAGAGAAATTATGAGAAGCAAAAGCTCTATCTTGCCCTTTACGTTTTAAAACAAACTCCGTTCATTTTTGAAGTGACATATGAGTATACGAAAAAACATCTGCAATACTTCGCTTCAATTTTCTTGGGAATTTTTCTAAGGAAATCTAGTCGAGGCACCACAGCTAAGTTACTATTTTAATCTGTACAAATTCCTTCGACTGTAAGTGCATCACTTAAATTTGGCTTTAGCATAAAAACAGATTTAATAACCTTATTCCAACATGAAGGGAATTCTCTAAGAGTGTTCATTAGAGGAGAATGCCCTTTTTTGGAAAAACTTTGAAATACGATGGGAAATGGTGAATTCTTGTGTCTGTTCGAAAGTTGATGCTGAAAGTGGTAAAGCGCACCTTCAATATTAGTAGCTGGGTCTAAATCTCCTTGAAAATAATATAGAGGAAAAGGAATTTCATAATTCATACTGTCATACGGCATATCCATCTGTATCCCAGAGTACTTGGTTGGAGAAAACAAAAAGTTGGTAGAAACTGTTACAACTTCACCGTTGGCGAAGTCTAACAAAAACCTATTTCCACAGGTTTGCTCTCCAATTTCTCGGCAGCCAATTGAGTACATGACATAGTCTCCGGGCTCTTCTTCAAGCTCAATTGGCAATGAAATTTTCGACTCTTGGTAATATCGGTGTTCATCTGAAAAGTATCTCAATACATCGGGGTCTAAGGTCCCGCCATTCACATGCTGAATAAGCCTACTTAGGTTACTTCTATACTGACCCCATTGGTCGAAAGCCAAAGTCAAGTAGTTAGCCCAAAAACCTGATTCATAATCAAGTGGTCGAGGAACACTTCGAAAAAAACTTTGTATATCTGTATTCTGATTTAAAAATTTGTTAGCCACTCCAGCAAAGTTAGCTGTCCATGAATCTGCCCCCCTATATGCCTTCCCAACAACTCCCTCCAAAATAACTGCCTTAGGTTTCTCCTTTATGTTTTTTAATACATGGGCAAGTTGTGTTGCGACTACAGTGCCATAGGATTTTCCATATAGAATATAGTTTTCCAAATTCAAGTGTTTTAAAATCTCATAAACATCCAAAACATGCTGGTATGTGTTCATAAGGTTTTCAGGGAAGTCTAGATTAGATCCGTAATTGCACCCTGTTCCCCTGGGGTCTATATAAAGAGTATTGAAGTTAACACCCCAGTTGGTACCAATGCTCGTAGCTCCAGGACCACCGGGCAAGTAAACTATTGTTGGGTAAATAGCGTTAACTATGTTGTGCTGGAAGTAGTACATAAATCGCTTAGAAGTTTTCAAATTGTGATTCAGTGGCATGCTAAGCTTTTTTAAATTATCAACTTCCAAACAATGCTGTCGAATATCCTTTAGTTGTTCTCGGTAAGTTACCGCAAATCCACTTGAAGGTTGAATATCTCGATTAATAGAAGGGTTCGCAAATTGATTACTTTGAGCATAAGAAAAAGTTGAAACTGTTAAAACAAAGACCAAATTAACATAAAGCATCATAAACTCCACCTTCACCCTTAAAAAGGGAACGCTACACAAATGACATTGCTGTGTCACTCTCTTAATCGACTTTAACATATATGGAAAATCGCATAAATCAAATTTAGTTTCTTAAACACTCTCCCAGCTCTTTCTCGCTCATGCTACGTGTTTCTAGCTGAGTTTTGAATGTGGTTTGGTATTTTGAATTCTCCAAAAGTCTTCTGTGCTTGTCGTTGATTGCAGTGAAAACAAAGAAGTCTTAAGTTTTCAATCTTTGTCTCTCCTCCCAAAGCTATGGGTTTAATATGATCGTAATTGAGATAACGTCTGCTTGAACACTTCGTGCACTTACCACAATCTCGAGACCAAACTTCATATTTGAGTTTTTTTGAAATGTATCTGGAATTTTGGCGTTTACTCAAATCCTGCGCCGGAGTGTTTTTGAGGTTTTTGTTTTCACCCACTTCCCTTTTCATTTGCTTAACTCCAAATTTTTTCTTCTTAAGCTCGGCTATGCTAATGTCAGTTGTTTCTTGAATGAGTTCAGCAAGATTCATATGAGCTCCCTTTGAACCAAGCAAGGATCGCAGCTCCTCAAGACTCTTTCTTAGAGTTTCATCCATTATAAAAGAAATCTCAGTCAAACTTTCAGAAACCACTCTCTCCCTTTCTTTGGGAATCATCACATCAGGAGAGAGCGCCACTAGGACTTTCTGACCCTCGCGACTGGATTTGTTCTCCAATCTGTCTAGTACCTCACGTTTTTCTTCTAAAGGTAGTGGTCTCAGATTCTTCTTTTTTACTTCTCTAAAATAACTCTGGGCTTGAGAAAGGTTTGTGAGACTCAATTCTCCAGAGCCAATCTTGGTTTCAACCTCTGGAATCTCCTTTAAAAGCCTCATCGCTTGAATGCGCCTTCCAGCTTGCCCTTCTGAGTATCTAAGCTCGTTTACAGCATAGGCAAAGAGACTTGAGTACCCAAGCTCTGAAAACAACAGTCGTCTTTCAATCTCTTGCAGGTGTCTAAGAATTTGAACAAGAAGCTGTCGTTCATTTTGAACCCACATCTTGATTTGACTCAATAGTTCACGGTCTCTTATCTTTTTCAGACTCATAGTTGAATCCTCCTTTTTACAGAAAAAACATATCATGGGTTTTCAAAAGCCCAAAAAGAGTGTCCGAGTCATTGAACTGCCATAAAAAGAATCTCCTTTCATCAGTCCTAAAATAGATCCAGCACTTCACCTCTTGAAGTCCGAAGAGAAACCTATGCAAGGACTCGCCCCCAAAAATAAATCTCTCTAGTGAAAGCGCTAGAGAGCTCAAGAATACGTCAATAATTATTTTTGGATATAATCAAATATAGAGGCAACAGTGTCCTCTGGGGACAGAGCACTCACCTCATGGAACACAGATGAAATCTATAATTCTAGTTTAAAGTGTTATGTGTACACAGAATTGCACCTCTAAGTTTTATAATTGTGCAAAGAAAAATGTCGAAGTTTTTTGCAAACTGATCCACAACAGTGTTGGTCTTTGATAACCATAGATTTCTCAAATACTTAAAAACTCTCCAAAAACGAGTTCCTTGAGTCGTAAGGCTCACAGAGTGAACGATGCTCGCTTGAGAACTGTTTGAGTTTTTTAGAAAGTTTCTAAGTATTTGAGAACTTAGACAAAACCCCATACAACACTGTTGTAGGTCAGTTTTAGTTTTTTAGATATGATTCCAACTTTTCTCCGCCGCCGGAGTCACAAATAGTGGGGGTAGGCAGTAGGTACGGACATAAACAACACGGACACATTTGGGGGACACGACATATCAGACATGTTTTGTTATGGTGTCTGTGAATTGACAACTCATTTATCGTCACTAGATTTACTGCTTACCATGGTCTTTATTAAAAGGTGACAAACTAAGTCTCAATGTCCATACCGGGTCAGCCTCTTAGGGAATAACTGCCGCGTAGGATGTACTTGTAGATGACAAGACCATCTATTCCCACTGGGCCGCGGGCATGAGTTTTAGAGGTGGAAATTCCTACCTCAGCTCCCATACCATACTGAAACCCATCTGCAAATCGAGTTGAAGCGTTGACATAAACACTTGCTGAGTCCACAAGTTGAACAAATTTTTCCTGTGCCTCTTTGTCTTCGCTCAAAATTCCATCTGTGTGATGTGACCCAAAGGTATTGATATGTTCAATTGCTTTATCAAGCCCACTTACTATTTTTATAGAAAGCGTGTTATTTCCCCATTCTATATGCCAATCCTCAACCTCTTCAGCTGAAGAAAGGATTTTTCGAGTTTTCTCACACCCTCGAATTTCTATTTTTTTCTCTTGAGCAATTGGAGCAAATTTCAAAAGAAATTCTTTCGCCACCCTCTCTTCTACCAAAAGAGTCTCTAGAGCATTGCACCCTGAGGGGTATTGAGTTTTTGCATTTAAAATGAGTGCAATGGCTTTTTCGATATGAGCCGTGTGATCCAAATAAAGATGGCAAACACCATCGGCATGCCCCAGAACAGGAGCCTTTGTGGACTCCATCACTGTTTGTACCAACTGATTGGAACCTCTTGGGATCACAAGGTCCAAATACTCATCATACTTGAGCATCTCTTTGAAATCCTCACGTGTTTCAATGATCTGTGCCCACCCCTCTGGTAAGAAATCACATTTCTGATTGAGCTCTTTCACTAAACTTTGAAAGGCACGATTGGAGTACCCTGCCTCACTCCCACCCTTTAAAACAACAGTGTTTCCACTTTTTAAAATCAAAGAAAGTATTTGAGGGTTCACATCAGGACGAGACTCAAAAACGACTCCAATAACCCCAATCGGCACAGAGATCTTCTCAAGCCTCATATCGCCCTCTAAAGATTTGGAATCTTCAATTCTGCCAACAGGGTCATTCATTTTTATAAGATCCTGTACCCCTTGAATCAATCCCTCTATTTTCTTCTCTGTTAATTCTAGGCGTTGAAAAAGTGCTGAGGATATTTTTTCTTTATTGAGTTCCAAATCTTTTTTGTTTTCAGAAATCAAAAAATCACGCTTTTGATCCAAAAGTATTCCGAACTCATTCAGTGCTGTATTTTTTTGATCCCCAGTGAGGCTGGCCATCTGAATCGTTGCAGTTTTTGCTTGTTTTAAAATATCCTCAATCGTCATTTGGGAAGTTCCTCAAATATTACAAGGTGATCTCTATGGACCAGCTCTTCTCCCACCTTTCTACCCAATATTTTCTGAAAGTCACGGCTATGACATCCCAATATTTTATTTGCCTCTTCAGATGAAAACTGAGTCACCCCACGCCCAATCTCCACACCCTCTTCGGACTGAATACTTACAACATCCCCAGATTTGAAACTTCCCTCAAGACCTGTTGCACCTTTTGCCAAGAGGCTTGATTGCCCCTCAACCAATGCCTTATGAGCACCCGGATTGACATAAAAAATCCCTTGAAATCCACTAAACCCAATCCACTGTTTCTTTTTGTTCAGATTAAAAGAGATATGGACCCGCGTTCCTTTGATTTTCAATTCCCCGCGTCCTACATCTTTTAAAACCGCTTCGTCTTTTCCGTTCCCCACATAAGATGTCACACCTGAAATTGCAGCCATTCTCAAAGCTTCCAATTTGGACTGAACTCCGCCGCGCCCCCCATGGGATGCTTTCGTTTGATCTATATCGCCCATTTGATCAAAACTTGAAATCTCACTCAAAAGACGAGCACTTGGGAGTTCCGGGTCTTTGTCATAAATCCCGTCAACACTAGATAGAATAAACAAACACTCCACACCCAGTTTTCCAGCTACAAGTGCTGAAAGCTTATCGTTATCACCAAATCCAATACTTCTATCAGAAAGCTCGGCAACAGAGACTGTATCATTTTCATTTAAAATTGGAATCACATCTGAACGAAATAACTCCTCAAGAGTGTGACGAATATTGAGATATGTGTTTCTTGAAGAAAAGTCTTGGGCTGTAACCAAAACTTGGGCCACTTGAATCCCATATTTGGAAAAACCATCTGAGTATTTTTTGATCATTTGACTCTGTCCAACAGCAGCACAAGCCTGTTGTTCTGAAATCGTGAGTGTCTTTGATTGTTTTGAAAGCAATGACCTCCCAATCCCAATTGCTCCTGAGGACACAAGAAGCACGTCATTGCCAAGATTTTTGAATTTGGCAATTTGCTCAATATGGTTTTCAATCAACTGAGAGTCCCAATTTCCCTCTTTGTCTGTAACGACTTGAGTGCCGAACTTTATTACAATTTGTGCCACTTATTTTTCCTGAACACATTTTTCTCCAACAAAACTCTTGTTCCATTGAGAGTGAAGCGAAACACATCCTCGAGCGCGTTTTTCAATTGATTTGGGAAAGTAAAACATCACATCTTGTTCGAATTCTTGTTTCTTTCCCGCTTTGTCTTTACCACGGATAAATATTTTTACTTTGTAGTTTGTACCAAGTGCTGAAGCCTTTCTTTTTTCTAAACTTAAAATTTTAAAAGTTTTAGCTCGAATATCCAATTTCGTTTCATTGGGTTCATTTCTTTGAGTTAGGAATTTCAGCCTATATTTTGTTTTTCTTTGCAGACAAGATGGCTTTGCAAGCCATGGCTTGGTTTTTCCCCACATCTCACCCTTCATCCATTCCAAAACCACTTTCTTGGCAACAGCATCGTTGATTTGACTTGGACATTCATTGGCTTGAACTAATGTTTGTGACAGCAGTATTGAAATCAATAACACTAAAGCTTTGGACATTGTTTCAACTCCTTGTCACAATTTTCATAACAACTTGAATGCGCCAGACCGCTTGCTCTTTCTGGCTGATAACAGCCCCTCTCTTTTGCCTTTTCTTTGTCTATATTGGCTTCATGCCTCACAACAGTAAAGAAATTCATTGCTCTTAAATCTTCAGCTGATTTTTTTGCAAGTGTCGCGTTACCAGTTTTTCTGTAAAACTCTGCCTCACAATAAGTTTGCATATAGTTCCTCCAACGCTGCCAGCCGGAACTATTTTGTTCAAGATAACGCCTTTCAAGATCCAATGTGGATTTTGCATCTCCCATTTTAACACGGAGACGATTTGCCTCCTGATTCAAACGTCTATGAGACGGATTGGCAACACCAGAAAGCTGAACCGCCTGAATTTCCGTAAGGCCATAGCTTTGTAGTTTTTCTTTTGTCAAATCTCTGAAGTAATAGGCATCTGTCATAATTCTTTCTTTCTTACTCTCAGAAAGACCCTCTATAGAAGTCAAACTCCGTTCGACCTGTGCGCTATATTCATCAAACAGTGCATACTTCACATCCGTTCTGTAACCAAAGTAAAGATAGTCTCCCATTCCTATTCGCGTGGGAGCACCCATTGTATCGCTACTTTGGTTGACCAAAAGTTTCAAATCACTGTAATGAATATTTTCTTCTCGACACTCGTTTAAACTCTTTGGATCTGTTAATCTTCCAAAAAAATCTTTTGCCGCACTCTCCACCATCATTGTATGACCATCAAATGCTAAAATATCCCCGGCCTTGATTTTACCCCCTCTAGAGAGATCCACATCATCCACACAACTATTGCTGCTACTTGATCTTGCAAGTCGCCTCATCGCATGGGAATTGTACTGCTGGTTGGATTTTGTAATAGGCTTGTTTCTCTCAAAATTGTATCCCGCTAAGCCCATACCCGTTGTTATGTACTCTGAGCAACTCCAACCAACAAATTCATTTCCACCGCTATCTCGATTGAGCACATTAAATGGATCCACTTTTCCATTTCGCTGACTTCCTGGATTGTAAGGGAAACGATCTACAAGTCGACCTGAAGAGTCACTCTCATAAGTTCCACTCAGCATATAAAAAAGTGACGTGCATCTGTCTTTACCACTAAAATGCCGATCTTCTCTTTCTCCACTTGGATCACTCACAATATTGTTCACATCACTGTAGCGGCATCTTCTACCAGAATCACAGGTCTTTCTCTGTCCATTGAAAATATTGGTATCGCGTATCCCCTTATTTAAACCTTTTCCACGAAGCGAGACAATTTCACGACAAACAGATCCTCTTTCAGAAAACTTGCACTCCGCATCTCCACGAAGATAACCCTTTAAGTAAGTTCCATACGGATTTTCAGGGTCATAACCAGGGTGAATTTGATTTGCGGCATCACATGATTCAAAACTCACGGCCATAAGTCTTCGAAGATGGTGCACATTACTTGGACACTCTTCTGTGACAGTTTCTTGAAGTTCTTCCACCTCTCTTATAAAAGAACCCCCACACGATTCACACTCACCATCACTTGCTTCTAAGTTTGATTCATTTTTTGGATCAAGTTGAAGTGTTGTTGTAGTTGTGGCTTTTGTTGCTGTCCCCGGAAAAGGTAGTACAACAGTCTTTGGCTCTCCTCCACTTGCAAGATTTCTTTTCTGACTGACAATCGGTGAATAGACGTTTTCTGCATCTACTTCTAATCCAAAAAATAAGGCAAATAAAACCAAGACCTTCATGCTTAAGTTATCGGAGTTACTTATCAATTTATATAGAGTCTAGGAACACTTTATCTAGGACAAAGGCTGACTTAACTCAGACGACCTATACCTCACTTGGTCCAGTCGAGTTTAAAAGTCCCTCGATGTGCCACCTCAAGTCTTTGAAGATACTTTTCTTGTAAAATCAATTCCCCACCAAAACTCTTTGTAACTGGAGTCACCATCTGGATATCCATCCACTCATACCCAAGCCTTGATAACTCATGACACAATTTCATCAACGCCAGCTTTGAAGTATTCGACCTAAGTCCAAACATGCTCTCTGCACTCATTACTCCGCCAACAAACACACCGTAAATGCCGCAAACGAGATCCTCCCCATCCCAACCCTCAAGACTGTGTGCAAACCCCATTTTGTGAAGCTTCAAATAGGCGTCTAAAATTTGATCTGTGATCCAAGTGCCATCTTGTCCCTTTCGTGGAACACTCGCACAGGCTTTCATAACTTTTAAGAAGGCCTTATTCTTGGTGAAAGTCAGATTTTGTTTTTTCTTCCATTTCAAAAAACTTTTTGGCTCTCGAATGGACTTAAAGTCAATGACCCCTCTTTCTTTTGGAGAGAACCAAAGCATCGGATGCCCTTCATGTGGCCAAGGAAATACACCATGATAGTAGGCATCCACCAATATTTCACTTGAGAGCTCTCCCCCATGACAGAGAATTCCTGTTTCATAATCTGAAAGTCTTGGGTCTGGAAAGCGACTTCGTCTAGGCTTTGCAATTGTCACAATGCCCACATTTGATATCGAGTTTCTTTCCAAAGTACTCATACACATAATTCAACCGACATTCGTTTGTCTGAACAAATCGCACCATCTCAAGTAGAATTTCATTCTGTTTCTTCACTCGACTTTCAAAGCGAGCGTCCAAAAAATTTTCTGGAATCTCATCAATAATCTTAAGGGATCGTTTTTCAATTTGCCCCTCACTGACACCCCAACGATCTAGTAGATTGAGAGTTGTTTCCACTCGAAAATCACGACGATTGTAAAAATTCATATTCTCACGGATTCCATCCACCCCCTCTTGATTCACTCGCGCTTCATTTCTTTTAATATATTCAAACACTCGATGTATAAAACCTGGATCTGGATTGGACCATTTCAGAAAGTCCGTTTGAATTGTCAAATCATCTTGGTCATAAAACAAATGAGCACTTGAGGGCTTACCATCCCTTCCCGCTCGCCCCACCTCTTGATAATAGGCTTCAATTGACCCTGGAACTTCTGCATGCACAATAACACGCACGTCTGGTTTATTCACTCCAAGTCCAAAAGCAGGAGTGGCGAGAATTAAGTCACACTCTCCAGAAAGAAATAGTTTTTGACTGCTTTTTCTATCACGATCTCGCAGTCTTCCATGATACTGAACATGAGAAATATTGAGTTTTACCAATTCCTTTGAAAATCTCTCAAGCGTTGAAATCAAAGAGAAATAAATTATGGCAGCCCCTTGCCATTGATGTCGAATCCCAATGAAACTCCGAACTTTTTCCTCATCCCCATACACATCGTGCACGTTGAGCTCCAAATTGGGTCTCTCTATACCTGAGTCAAAAACATTAGCTTCAGGCATTTCCAATTGTTTCAAAATATCCTCTTGCACATCTGGAGTTGCCGTGGCGGTCAAAGCAAGAGTCGTGGGATTTCCAAGATTCTTTTTGTATTCCCCAATCAAAGAAAAATCAGGTCTAAAATCATGTCCCCACTGAGAAATACAATGAACCTCATCAATTGCAAAAAGACTTATCTTGTTCTTTGATAGAGCTTCTCTGAATTTTGTTTTTCTAAATCTCTCAGGAGTCACATACAGAAGTTCATAAGCCCCATCACTTAATTTTTGATAGGCCTGCTCCCTTTCCATTTGAGAAAGAGATGAATTGATGGCTGCACATTTTAACCCTACTTTTTTCGCCTGATCCACCTGATCCTTCATCAACGCAATAAGTGGGGAAATCACAAGAGTCAGCCCCTCATTCATACGAGCTGGAATCTGATATATCAGGCTTTTTCCCATTCCAGTGGGCATCAATACGAGAGTATTTTTCTTTTCAAGAACAGATAAAATCGCCTGCTCCTGATCCCCACGAAACTCCTCATATCCAAATAAAGCCCTTAACACTTGTTTTGGGCTCTCAGATTCTATCAAGTTGGCTCTCCTCGACGGCGCACTGGGCTAAAACGCGAAACCCTTAAAAAAAGCCGCATTTTTTTATTTTACGCATGTCACCCAGCTATGGTAACAAACCCCTTATCGTACTTACAACAAAGAGGATGGAGAAAAATGGCAAAGCTTGATTTGGAGAAAGTCCGCAACATCGGAATTTCAGCTCACATTGATTCGGGTAAAACGACACTTACTGAGCGGATTCTTTTCTACACGGGTCGAATTCACGCAATCCATGAAGTCAGAGGAAAAGACGGCGTGGGCGCAAAAATGGACTCCATGGATCTTGAAAGAGAAAAAGGGATTACAATTCAATCAGCAGCGACTTTTTGCACTTGGAAAGACACTCAAATCAATATCATTGATACTCCTGGACACGTGGACTTCACAGTTGAAGTGGAGCGCGCACTTCGAGTTCTAGATGGAGCGATCCTTGTACTCAGTGGTGTGGAAGGTGTTCAATCACAGTCCATCACTGTGGATCGCCAAATGAGACGTTACGGTGTCCCACGCTTGGCATTTATCAACAAACTAGATCGCTCGGGTGCAAACCCTCATCGTGTCGTGGAACAACTCAGAGAGAAGTTAAGACTCAACGCCATTATGACCCAACTTCCTGTGGGCTTAGAAGAGGCACACGAAGGTGTGATTGATTTAATTGAAATGAAACAAATTATTTTTAAAGGTGATAACGGGGAAGACATTCAGATTTCTGATGTTCCTGAGGACAGAATGGAAGAAGCCAAAGCTGCGCGCCTTGAGCTCTGTGGTGCTGCTGCCGACTACGATGACGAAGTGGGTGAGAAATTCCTAATGGAAGAGGAAATTGGTGTTGAAGAACTCAAACGCGCAGTAAGAAAAGGCGTAATTGGCCTTAAACTGGTTCCAGTATTTATGGGTTCTGCTTTCAAAAACAAAGGTGTCCAGGTACTACTTGACGCCGTTGACTCTTATCTTCCAAGTCCAAATGACATTGAAAACAAAGCACTTGATCTAGACAAAAATGAAGAAGAGTTTCCACTCACTTCTGACCCAGAAAAGCCCCTTGTTATGCTTGCCTTCAAACTTGAAGACGGAAGATATGGCCAGCTAACATACATGAGAATTTACCAGGGTACCGTCAGCAAAGGGGACACGATTATCAACACATCTACCGGGCGAAAACTAAAGGTTCCAAGACTTGTGCGCCTTCACTCAGATGAGATGGAAGATGTTCAGTCTGCAAGTGGTGGTGATATTATTGCAATGTTTGGTGTGGATTGTTCTTCTGGCGACACTTTTACAGACGGTAAAATCAATGCTTCAATGACATCCATGCACGTACCAGATGCTGTGATTTCACTTGCCATTGCACCAAAAGATAAAAGCGCTGTTACAAATTTCTCAAAAGCTCTCAACAAATTTACAAAAGAAGATCCCACGTTCCGTGTTCATCGTGATGAAGAATCTGGTGAAACCATTATTTCAGGAATGGGCGAGCTTCACTTAGAGGTTTACGTTGAACGTATGAGTCGTGAATTTGGTGTAACCGTAACAACTGGAAAGCCGCAAGTGGCTTACAGAGAAACGATCACTCAAAAAACAGACTTCATGGTCACTCACAAAAAGCAAACGGGTGGCTCTGGGCAATTTGCAAAAATTGGTGGATACATTGAACCACTTGAAGAGGACTTTGAGGGCAACTACGAGTTTGTAAACAAAATCGTTGGTGGAACAATTCCTAGAGAATTTATCCCAGCTTGCGACAAGGGATTTCAAGAACAACTTCAAAAAGGGATTCTTGTGGGCTTCCCACTTATTGGCGTGAGAGTCGAAATCAACGACGGTGGATTCCATGCGGTGGATTCCAGTGAGATGGCGTTTAAGATTTGTGCGATGGCAGCAATAAGAGAGACTGTACCAAACGCAAATCCTTCTGTTCTTGAGCCAATCATGAAAGTCGAAGTCTCAGCACCTGAAGAGTTTCAGGGAACTGTCATGGGACAGATCAACCAACGACGCGGAATGATTGCAGGTACAACGACCAACGAAGGTTACACAGTTATTGAGGCAGAGGTTCCCCTAACTGAAATGTTTGGATATTCGACAGACTTAAGATCTGGAACCCAAGGTAAAGGTGAGTTCACTATGGAATTCTCTCGATACATGCAGGTTCCAAAACAAATTCAAGAGGATCTGATCAAGGAATACCAAAAGAAACGCGCTGAAGAGAACAAGTAGGCCATATGGGCCTCTTGGTCTTTTACATTATATTTGTCGTTTCAGTCTCGTTTCTCTGCTCTTTACTTGAGGCTGTCACTCTATCTATAAACGATACCTATATTCGCCAGCTTCAAAACCAGAAACGAAGATCTGGCGATATTTTAAAAGCGCTAAAAAAAGATATCGATCGTCCACTTGCGGCCATTCTTACTCTCAACACAGTCGCCAACACACTGGGAGCTGCTGGAGTGGGGGCACAGGTTTTAAAACTCTATGGCAACGAGGCTGTCGCAATTGCAAGTGGTGCTCTGACATTTGTGATACTCATTTTTTCTGAAATCATACCAAAAACAATCGGAGCCCTTCACTGGAAAAAAATTGCACCTGGAGCAAGTATTTTGATCCTCTGGCTGATTCGACTTCTTTATCCATTTGTACTCATGTCAGAAGTGATAGCAGATCTTATTTCAAAGGGAAGAAATGAAGGCCCTGTGTTTACTCGTGAAGAAATCATAACCTCAGCAGAAATCGGCCAAGAAGAAGGCACCATACAACACAAAGAAAAAATGGTGATTCGAAACCTTCTTCGTCTTAACAATATCTTTGTAAAAGATGTTATGACTCCTCGATCTGTTCTGGTTGCACTCCCCAACACCCTCACCGTGGATCAGGCGATTGAGAAATACAGTCCCATTCCTTTTTCGAGAATTCCTGTTTATGGCCAAGATCTAGATGATATCAAAGGCATTGTCTTGAGATATGAACTACTTGAGACGTATGGCAAAGACAAAGGTGACACCACGGAATTAGAGTCGATCCTCCAGAATGTGAGTCGAATTTCTGATGAAACTTCTGTAGCGTCAGCACTTGACCAATTCATCAAACGAAAAGAACATCTCTTTGTCGCAACTGACAGACATGGAAAGACCACGGGGCTTGTCACTCTGGAAGATACAATTGAAACACTACTTGGTGTTGAGATTGTCGATGAGTTTGATTCAGTTGAAGATATGAGGCAATTTGCCTTGGAGCAGTGGAAGAACAGAAGACACGGACGTAGAACCTCTCGTGTCGTCAGATCCCTTATTAGCGAAATGGCCAATGAGGGTAAAAAGAACGAGGAGTAAAAAATGGCCGGGGAACTAAGTGGGTATATCACTTGCCGAGATAGTCTTGAGGCAGAACAACTTGCAGCAAACTTGATGGAAAACCGTCTTATTGCTTGCGCCAATATTATGCCAACAATGAAATCCATCTACAGATGGCAAGGTCGAATTGAACGACAAAACGAAATAGCACTTATTGTTAAAACCACTGAGAATCAAAAAAACCGCGTAATGGATGCCATTTTAAAACACCATAGCTATGAAACACCATGCATCTTATTTACAAAAATAGTTGATGGAAACCCAAACTATCTTGAGTGGATCCGAGAACAAGTTTATTAATTCCATTTTACCTAAAGACTTTTATCTCCAAGACACCATTGATGTTGCCAAGGCTCTTCTTGGCAAAGTGCTCTCCTATCAAATTGCTGGAAAAACCTTTTCTGGGATTGTAACTGAAACCGAAGCCTATCTTGGAATAGAAGATAGGGGGTGCCACACCTTTAATAGGAAACGCACTCCACGAACAGAAACAATGTTTATGGAAGGTGGAGTTGCCTACATCTACCAAATTTATGGCATGTACTATTGCTTCAATTGCGTTACTCAAACCAAAGGCATCCCCGAAGCCGTCTTGGTACGCGCACTTGAACCAACAGAAGGCATTAAACTGATGAAGCACAATCGCAAAACTCAAGATATAAAAAACCTTACAACAGGACCTGGGAAACTCTGCCAAGCTTTTGGTTTGACAAAACTTCAAGACAAAGTGGATCTGACAAAAGGCCCGATAACAGTTGGAGAGAACAACAAGTTTAAAAAAATAAGCTCCTCTGATATCAGAGAAACTCCCCGTATCGGAATCGACTACGCCGGGGATCACGCACTTCTTCCACTGAGATATACAATTGCCGGAAGTGAGTTTGTTTCAAAACCCAGCTAGCAACCCAAATCCCCCCGCGCAGGGGGCAACTCGCGTTAAAAAAACATTCTCAGGTCTAACACTTTGTTTTTTTTAATTTCAAGCTTTGAAGACGCTCTCCTGTTTTATACTGGGGCAAGGAATCAACCCCTAGTCCCTTGTCGGTACGTGGGACATAAATGCACAGAAATTTGAGTCACTGGTAGATATTTATTGCACACATCTAGTTTAAAAACTGAGCAAGTGTCTCGTAAATTCCATCCATTCCAACTTTGCCCATAATCATTTGAAGATTTAAATCTACGCCAAAAACATCAAACCCAGCATCTGTTAAAACCCAGACACCTGCCAGCTTGACACTTGCACCCAACATTTTAGCAAGCAGTCTTTGCTTAGGCTTTTCTTCGATCTTTAAATCTCCAGCTAGAAGTGCATCTGCTTTGGCCTTATCTACTTCTTTTTCAAATCCATTTAAATGTGCAACAATTTCTGAATCTAGCAACAAAGGATCAATCTCTTCTCTCACCCACTCCAAAACAGGGTCATCAATCACGCGGTAAAGAAATGTAAGAGCACCTTCTCCACTTGCAGCTAGCACCCTCACCTCTCTTAGAAGAGATTTTTGAAGCTTCAACTTCTTCTCTTCATCTGGGTTTTCTTGAAGTTCAGAAAGCGATACCTGCAGATCTACAGCATGCGCTCGAAGCCGCACAATATCTGTCATATACATTTCAATGGAATTTCGATCAAGTGAGTCCTTCTTCACCCAAAGATAAAACTTCTTCACCCAATCTGGAGCATTTGGAATACTTGGGGTGTGAGTTGCAAAAAATGCATTTGAAAACCACGCACGCCAAAGTCTCCTTGCAGCTCTCTTTTCGTACGCAAGCCTGGATTGCAAGCGACTCAACATTGGAATCGGACTTTGGCGAAATTGATACATGACCTCCTCAACTGTAGGCGCAAGCCCCAAAAGTTCGGCATATATTTTTCTCTGGATCAATTGAATATTCCGTCTTGTGGTACCGTAATTCACCGTGCTCCTAGCCTCATGAAAAATATAGTCGTAGGCATCAATGTATCGATCCAAAAAACTTCCAAGTACTTTATAATCCCCCTCAACCTCAAACTGTGCTTTCTCAAACTGTTCATAGAGTTCCATGTCAGTGTCCACACCATCTCTATTGTGTTTCTTTACTTTCTCCAAAAGCTCATCAAACTTAGGTTTTGATTTTCTTAAACGAATGACTGCATCGTAGACTGGCATCAAATCTGCCTTCAACATCGCTTCTGCTGCATCCAAATTTCCTGCAGCATTGATTGCAAGTCTTTCTGCAAGTCGTGTTTTTCTCAATTCTCTCATTATAGAATATGCAGATCGCTTTCTGTTCGTACTTTTTACCAAATTTGAAATTTGGACCCTAAGTTTTACAACTTGATCATCCACATCTCCACCCCAGGGAGCTGAATCTCTCCACTGTGTTTCAATTGGCAAGCGTTCTTCATCTTTGGACACACCTTTATAATCACCAGAGTGTACCATGTGGACATTTTTAAAAACTTCTTTTGACTCTGATACGGTAATCACAAATGTTTCTTTTGTCGTGATTTCACGAATCACAACATGTTCCCAATCTCCATCAATCACAGGAGCTACGACTTGAAAGGTATAATAGCTTCCATCAGGAGCCTGAATCAAAAACTGGCGACCAATTGCCGCGTATCCCAACTCCCCCAATTCTTTGTGAAAGTATTTTGGCTTTACCTCTGAGTTACTAAATCGTTCAAAGGGCAAATCTTTAAAAGCCACAGCTTCCGACACAGAAAATCTCAATGGATGAAGATAGCCTGCACATTCTTTTTCCACAAAAATAGGCTGTGTAACCAAATCCGTACTCGCTTGTGAAAAGTGAGCCGAGAAAAAAAGCAAAGTGAGCATTATAATCCGCATAGAGTGATTTGCAGTGACCACGTGATGCGCCTCCGTTGATAGGTGTCTTGAATTGACCTGAAGTATAGAGGGAAAGCCTCAAATCATTGAAACTATTAATGAAAGTTGCAGATTTTTCCAATCTCTATAAAATGTATTCAGAAAAAATTAGAAGCTGCCCTACAGCAGCGCTGTTCATTTCATCACCCTAAGCTCTTAAGTGCTTAAAAACTCTTTAAAAGTGAGTTCCTCAAGTGGCTGATCACAGAATAAGCGGCCACTGGCTTGAGAACAGTTTGTGAGTTTTTAGAGAGTTTTTAGAGAGTTTTTAGAGAGTTTTTAAGTATTTAAGGGCTTAAGTGGGGGAACTCTGAAGCTCATTATTTTTCAGCTACCAAATAGGCCACCCAAGATTCACAGGCCTCGCCAACTTCAGTACGCGTATAAACACCGTCACCCTCACCATCGTCATCAGTTCCCTCCCAATAGACATGGACTTTTTTAAATCCAGCATCCAAAAGGATATCCTTAAGCTCAGGAATACTCCACATACGCCAATCATAGGTGAAAACTTTCTCACGTTTTTTTTCACCATCGACTTTAAAATGAATGTAATAAAGCGCATGATTTGTAACAGGGTCATAAGAGTCTTGATCCCAAAAGTAAGAAAAACCATCATGTTCTGTTTCTTCTTCATTTGGCTCCATGCATCCACTTCCACCAAAGCAGTCTATAATAAATAGGCCATTTTTATTGAGTTGCTTTCGAGATGTTGAAAAATAGGATTTCAAAGTTTCACGCTCTTTAAAAATATAATATGAAAAATTGGAAGCTGAAATAATATCTGCTTTTGCAACGTTTGGATTTAAAACATTTTTTTTATGCAGAACCAGTCGTTTTTGCTGTTCTTTAGTAAGTTTCGGTAAATGGTTTTTCTTTCCGTAATTCAAAGGTTCTGAGTCTAAATCAACACCATGTGCTTTCTTTTTTGGATTGAGCTTGATCCACTCACAGCTAATCAAAAAGGTTCCACAAAAATCCTCACGAAGTGTGATCGCTTCAGATTTTTTGCCTCTGACTTCTTTATAGGTTTTATCAAAAAATTCAGCATCCGCATCTGGGCATTGCACAGAGTTTATATAATATTTGTATTTATCAAACGTTTTATTCTTAGAAGAAGGCACTCTCTTTTTTGTCATTTTAACCCATCTTGTTTTAAGGAACTTCAGTTACAGATTCTCTCACAGCTTTTTCAATTTCAATCTCACCTGGAATCGTTGCCTCTTCCAAATTATTGTGCAAGCCAACTCCAGGAACATTTTTGCCCGCAACAACTTGAGGTCTCGACAAAAGATCATAAAAGAGTTCTTGATTACACCTATAAACAAGATGTTCGGCAAAGTTTGTGACATCTGTTTCTTCATTTACAAATACTACGCGACCTGTTTTGTGGACACTTTCCTTGATCATCTGCCAATCATAAGGATAGATAGATCTCAAATCCACAACTTCAACACCTATGCCTTCAGAACTTAACTTTTTTGCAACATTCAAACTCGATAGTACCATCCGTCCATAGGTCACAATCGTAATATCTTTGCCTGGATGTTTGACTCTACCCTCACCAATCGGAATGGCCACACGCTCAACATCTGGCCACTTGGGCTTCCACTTCTTTCTAGCAACTCCAACAGGAGCATCGATACCAAGCCTCAGTTCTTTTTCAATCGGCTCACCTGGAATCAACTCCTCTCCTCGAACCCGCAGTAGTGACTTTGGCTTCAAAAACATAACAGGGTTTGGGTCTTCAATCGCAGAAATCAATAATCCATAGGCTTCATAAGGAGTGCTTGGCATAACGATCTTCCACCCCTGAATCCGTGAAGCCCAAGCTTCAAAACTATGACTGTGATAAACAGATCCTCGAATTCCAGCTCCAACAGGTGTCATCAAAACAAGTGGTAAGTTCACTTGACCATTTGTACACCAATAAGTGTTTCCAACCATTTTTAATAAATCAATTGTGTTGAAAATATAGTCCACAAATTGAATTTCAGCGACACACCGATCACCCGTCATTGCAATACCAGCAGCCATTCCCACTATCCCACGTTCATCAAGCGGAGTGTTCCAAGCAGTTTCAAGTCCTTGAGTTGCAGTGAATACACCGCCAAGAGGAGGGCCAACATCTTCACCGAATATGTCTTTTACACCCAATTGGGTTTCGCCATAGTGGAGAGCCAACCGAATGGCTTGAGCCATATTTGCCATTAGAACTTTCTCCAGTCTGCATTCTCATTATCAAAGTAAATATGATCCCAAATAGACTCTTTTGTCGGGTCTGCCTCGTCTTTCACTTTCTTCATCGCCTTTAAAGATTCATCGTAATACTTTTTGTAAACATCTTGGATTGTAGCTTTTTTCAACACGCCACTTTTCAAAAGTTGGGCTTCAAATGTCTTTAAAACATCTTCTTCCTCTTCATGAAGGTTGGCTCCACTTGCTGAGGAATGTCCATAGAGTCTTGAGACTTTGTATTCCGCAAGAACTGGTTTTCCGGTTTTTTTGATATAATTGAGCTCTTCTTGAGTTTTCAAATAACACTCAATGGGATCATTGCCATTTATAACAGCCGTTCGAATACCAAATGCCTTACCACGATCTGCAATATATTTTTCACCATGTTGAGTTTCATACGAGGTCGATATTCCCCAACGATTGTTTTGAACAGTGATCAACATTGGAAGTTCATTTCCAGGACGTGAAGCCCAAACCAGGCATGAAGCAAAGTCCCCTTCTGCCGTGCCAGCATCCCCACCGCTCACAATAGTGACACCTTTTGCCTTCTCACGCTTCTGTGCCCAGGCTGTTCCTATGGCAACACTATATTGAACTTCAATGGGCGATGTCACAGGCGCAACATTCCATTGTGGATAACAGTAGTGATTGGAAAAGTTTCGGCCACCCGTACTTGGATCAGTCGCTTTGTTCATGATCAATCGAACCGCATCAATCATCGGCATACCCATGGCAATTAAAGTTGGTGTACAACGATAATGAAGATGCAACCAATCGTGTTCATGCCCCATTCCCTTGTTCACCAAGAGACCAAGAGGAACGCCAAACCCCTCTTCGCCCGGCCCACCAATCCAAAAATAAGCCTGACCCATTTTATAGATTTTAATCATGCGCTCTTCGAGCACACGACTCTTCACCATAAGATCATACATGTTAAGCAGTAGGTCTTTCTCTAATGGCAAAGATTTACGGCCACCACTAGATTTTGCAGGTGATTTCTTAGTAGCCTTAGTCACTTTTTTACGTTTGTCTGATGTCTTTTTACGCGACGTGCTATTTCGCGGCATAATTCGCTCCATGCCGACTAAAAAACCAGATTGCGGCCGTGTTTTCAAGCTCTCAATTCAGTTATTTACAACTCTCTTAAGTGTCATCGCTTTTATTCGATCCAGCTACAACCTGCTTCACATCATAGTACTGGACAAGGTCTGCTGTGACGTTGATCGCTTCCTGTAAATCAGCTCTTTTCATGTACTCTTTTTCTCTAAAATTGGGATCTTTCCGTTTCTTTTTGGTTTCTGCTTCTTTAGCGACCTTCTCATCTTTTTCTTTTAAGACCTCAGACACATGAATGCGTTTGTCTTTCTTTTTGGCCTTTTTGAGATCCTCTACAATTTTTTTGAACTCTTTGTTTTTTGCAACACGAGCCTTTGACCCTTTTTGAAGCTTCGACAAGGTCTTTTTGTCGAGTTGTCTCCAGAAATCTTTACCAGACTTTACATAGGCATCAGATGAGAGGAATGACCCAATCTCTTTTGGCGGTAGTGAATAGTCCAAACTCTTTTCACCGATATCATCTAATGAGTATGGACTTGGGAGAACGACATCTGCCTCCACACCTCGATGTTGTGTGCTCTTTCCACCTGGGACAAAGAACATACCTATTGTGACTTTAAAAGCACCAAGCCCTGGAGGCAAATCCCTCACAGTTTGAACGCTTCCCTTTCCAAAAGTGTGATCCGCACCCACAATAACAGCTCTTTTGTAATCCTGAAGAGCTCCCGCTACGATCTCAGAAGCTGAAGCACTAAATCGACTTGTTAAGACAACCAAAGGACCTGTGTAATTGACGTCTGGGTCCTTATCAGCAAGTGCTTCTGAAAATCTTCCACCACGAGTTTTTACAACATTTCCTGTTTTAAAGAAAAGCCCCGCGACGTTCACAGCCTCGTCAAGGCTTCCACCACCATTTGTCGACATGTCTAAGACAATTCCATCCACCTTTTTCTTATTCGCCTCTACAAGTAACTTTTTAATATCCCTTGAACACGATCTTCCACCTTCACGTGGGTCCAAATAAAATGATGGAAATTCAATAACTCCAATCGTTCTCTTTTTCCCATCTACCTCGCGCTTCACATATCGAATGTTTGCAGCCTCTTCTTCTAAATTGATTTTTTTGCGAATAAGAGTGACTTCAAACCTCTCTGTCTCCCCAGCTTTTCTGCGAAGAATCTTAAGTCGAACTTTTGTCCCTTTTTTCCCTCGAATCATTCGAACAACTTCATTGAGTGGCATATCAATAATTGGTTCAAAGTCCCCTTTAGCACCCTGACCAACAGCAATAATCTTATCTTGAGATTCAAGTAAGCCCGACCCCTCTGCTGCACCACCCTTAATCAATTGCTCAATGACTGTGTATCCATCTTGAGAACTCAGAGTCGCTCCAATCCCTTCAAGTGAAAGTCTCATTTGGATTTGAAACTCCTCAAGCTTTTCTTTTGAAAGAAAACTCGAATGCGGATCTAAAGAATGAGCAAAAGCATCCAGATAGTCCGAGTAGATATCTTCTTGATCTTGCTCAGCTAGTCTTTTCAAGGCTCTTTTGTATCTTTTTATAACAAGATCTTTGGCTTCCTTAAGTTTCATCTCAGAGGCTTTGAAATTTGCTATTTGGAAGTGTATATAATTCGACTGAAATTTGTTAGCTTCCTTCGTATTTCTTGGAAACTCTCTTGAGTCACTATCTAAAAGAATTGAAACCTTATCATCGAATTTGTAGTTGTCCCCAAGAAATTTTTCAGCAAACTTGGATCGTTCTTCTACACGTTTGACATAAATTTTATGAACAGCATGGATTGCATCACAGTTACCACCTCTCTTATCCAGTTTGGAAAACAAGCCTTTCAAAGTTTTCTTAATCACTGGAATATCTGATTTCAATAAATAAAGTTTTGAAGAGTCTAAGTGTTTTATATATTGATCAATGGACCTAGACTCTAAATTCGAAGAGTATTTATTGTAAACAATATGCTGCCTAAGCATTGTGTTAATAACTGGATGAATAAATGGGCACTTTAAACTTGCAGCCTGCGCACTACTAAACCCAACAAGTAAAATAATTTTTATCAATAAAACCTGAAACACTTTATCCATCTTCGACCTCACATCAGATGTCATTTTATCGGACGATTCCCCTTATTGAATAAGGCATTCCGTAGTATACGACATGTTTTACCCTTTGGTGGAGCTTGCAGTATGTCGAAGTGCAAAAAAAACTTATGTTGCATGATGCTAGAGTGTTGATCACCTACCTAGACCCTTCCTCGTGACATCAAGCTAAACGAACGAACGCACTATTTTTTTGAAACTAGCCTACAACACTGTTCTAAACCAGCTTCTATTTTTTTTCAGGGAGCAATGAAAGCTGTTTCATAGGATCGACTTGAGGACGTTTGACCTGGCAAGCTCCAAAAACTTCTTCCTTTGTCATTTCGTCATTATGTATCGAAAATACATAGAAAGAGTTTTTTGTGTACTTGGCCTTCAACTCCGCCATAGCCATTCGGATAAGCTCCAAGTTTTTGGGATCATCATCTGACATACCAAAACGATGATAAGGATTGTTTCCATATCGCCTCATAGCAAGTTCAACAGATCGAAAAATTGCACGCCTTTTAAGCTCTGGAATTGAAAGGGTCATATCCGTATCACCTAAAAATTCACGAGTCTCAGGATTGCTAACAGGAAAAACAGCAATACAATTTGGTGAGTGTGGAATTATCCCTTCTCTATGTAGAAGATTTAGTCCCTTTCGAATTGTGTGTTCAGAGTGTCCACGAGCCGTAATAATAGACATGGGTCTCTGGTTGAAGGCTGCGTGATAGAAACACTGCCAACTTGGACCCTTCCATTGGTAATCACTACGGCCAATGGCATCAAGGATGTCATCTTCAAATGGCTCCACTTCATGGCCAAAATCTCGAAACCGACGATAACTACCAGTGTCTGGGCACGCTCGAATTTCAAAGTCTTCATAGTATCCAGATTTGCCTATACTTGGATGAATCTGTGCAAACTCACCTGTGGACATTGTCATCTCCTCACCTGTCTCTTTGTGGAAGATATACATTGGGGTTGGCAGAAAGAGGACATTGTCATCTAGATCAAAAAAATAAAAACTTCGCCCCCCCATATCGGAATTACGATCTGGTTGAAACTCCCTCTGAAGATCCAATTCTATCTGTGAAAGTTTGGCCGTGTGCCCTTTTATATTGCGGTGCATAGGCTACATTTCTTACAAAAATGAGATAAAAGATCAAGATAATAACTTGATACGTAAACAGAGATTCAACTTGTGGTTGCTGAAGAGCTTTCAGACTTTTTTTTTGCTTTTTTGGCGACCTTTTTCGCGGCTTTTTTTCCAGCCTTTTTCTTAGCCTTCTTCTTTACAGCTTTCTTTTTCGCCTTTTTTACTCGAGTGGCTTTTGTTTTCCCACTCTCTTTTCCTTGGTCTGTGTTATCTAAAAGTTCTATCGCTTTTTCAAGAGTCATGTCCTCAGGTTTTACGCCCTCAGGAAGAGAAAAGTTTTTCTTTCCCCACTTGAGATAGGGACCGTACTTCCCATTACAAACCGCAATGGCCTCTTTATTTTTTGGATGTTCCCCTAGTTCTTTGACAACCTGAGATCGTCCTCTCCCTTTTTTAGGCTGAGCAAGTAATTCCATTGCACGATCAAAAGTCATATCAAACAGGCTTTCCGACTTCGGAACAGATCTGTAATCTCCATCATGAACCACATAGGGTCCAAATCGTCCAATCCCAACCTTTACATCTTTCTCAGACTCAGGATGCTTCCCAAGAGGACGAGGCATACTTAGTAGAAAAAGAGCCTGCTCAAGAGTTATATCTTCAGGCTCTATGTTTGCTGGAATTGCCATTCGCTTTGGTTTGGTTTCCTCATCATTCACTTCACCAAGTTGAACATAGGGACCATATCGACCATTCAAAACATAAACCGAACGACCCGAGTCAGGGTCTTTACCCAAAGAATCCCCACCACTCAGCTTCTGATCAATCAGTTTATTGACAAGCTCTTCTGTCATATCTGCTGGAGCTGAAACTTCTGGAATGGAAGCACAAACCTCTTCCCCATTTTCTTGACGACAAACATAAGCTCCGTAACGTCCAACGCGAAATGCAAATTGATTAAGCCCACTCAACTGAACTGAGCGCGCTTCATCTGGAACAATCTCAGATTCCCTTTCTTCCACCTGAGCCTTCAAGCCCTTTTTCCCACTATAGACTGTCTTGAGGTATTTGACCCAATCCATATCACCTTCTGCAATTTCATCCAGTGAGTTTTCCATTGCTGAAGTAAAACTGGTATCCACGTATTGTGGGAAATATTTTCGAAGAAGGTTGGAAACAACAAGAGCTGTAAAAGTTGGCACAAGGGCTGTTCCAACTTTTCTCACATATCCTCTAAAAATAATTGTAGAAATTGTTGGAGCATATGTTGACGGTCGCCCAATTCCTTCTTTCTCCATTGTTTGGATAAGGCTTGCTTCCGTAAACCTTGCTGGTGGTTTCGTTTCATGTTGAGTGGTTTCCAACTTATCACAACTCAATGGATCTTTTGCTTTAAGTGGTGGCAACTGTGTTTCACGTTCCTCTAACGCAGCTTCCGTATCATCACGTCCCTCAACATAGGCTCGTAGGAAACCAGGAAATTCAATAACAAGTCCATTAGCTCCAAAAATAGCTTTGTCATTTTTAATTTTGACAGCCACTTTCTTTTGTTTGGAATCAGCCATCTGGCAAGCCATTGTGCGCTTCCAAATCAGGTCATAAAGTTTCAAAGCTTCACCGCTAAGACCTGATTCTTCAGGTGTTACAAACTCAGAGCCTGCTGGTCGAATAGCTTCGTGTGCCTCTTGTGCACCTTTGACTTTTTTACCTGTATAAAACCTTGGCTCTTTAGGAAGGTATTCATTCCCATACATTTTTTTTATCGAACTTCGAGCTGCAGCAATCGCCTGCTTAGAAAGATTCGTAGAATCTGTTCTCATGTAAGTGATAAAACCCTGTTCATAAAGGGCCTGGGCTGTGCGCATTGTTTGACTTGCACCCCACCCAAACTTCCTACTGCCATCTTGTTGAAGTGTTGAAGTGATAAAAGGAGCTGAGGGTCTTCTTGTCATTGGTTTTTCTTCAACGCTCTCTACTCTCCAGCTGCCTTTGGAAAGCTCTTCTTTTATCTTCTTTGCTGAGGCTTCATTCAAATGAAGAAGCCCCGCTTTCTTGTCTTTGAGCAACTCACCCGTTTCAGCAGAAAAATCCTTGCCTGTTGCAATTCGCTTCCCATCATATGTTTGAAGTCGAGCATCAAAGTTGGCTTTTCCTTTATTCAAATCTGCCATCAAGTTCCAATAATTGGCTTTATGGAACCTCATCCGCTCGTCTTCGCGTTCTGCAATCAATCGAACTGCAACAGACTGCACTCGACCTGCTGACAATCCATAGGCAATTTTTTTCCAAATAAGTGGTGAAATAGTGTAGCCAACAAGACGATCTAAAATTCGCCGTGCCTCTTGTGCGCGCACCAAATTTTCATCCAAATCTCGTGGGTTTTCTATTGCCTCTTTGATGGCATCTTTTGTGATCTCATGAAAAACCATTCTCTTTACAGGAACTTTTGGTTTTAAAACCTCAAGCAAATGCCAAGATATACTCTCCCCTTCTCTATCTTCATCCGTTGCGAGATAGAGTTCACTTGCGCCCTTAACCAAAGATTTGAGTTCACTTACAATTTTGGTCTTCTTCTTAGGGATGCAATATATAGGAGAGAAGTTCTTATCCGGGTTCACCCCAAGAGATGCCCATTTTTCTTTTTTGAATTTTTCAGGGATATCTTTTGCAGATCCAGGTAGGTCACGGATATGGCCCATACAACTTTCCACCACATAGTCCTTACCTAAGAACTTGCGAATTGTTCGAGCTTTTGTAGGTGACTCAACAATCACCACTGTTTTTCCGTCTGCGCTTTTCTTTTTGGCCATGATATCCTTAATCGAGTGCTAACACTTTACTCTTCTTAAAATGGGGGGCGACGCGTGCGAGTTGCAAGCCAATTATTTGACTGCGTGCACAATTTTAAAATTCTCTTTCCCGTGATTTTCTAGCCAAGATGTACATAGAATCGCCGACATGAGACCTTTGAGCAAATTTCAGGCAAATAAAAAAATTCAAATCGTGTTCTGCGACATCGATGACACCATTACGACAAATGGAAAATTAGGACCTGAGTCTTACAAGTCCCTCTGGGACTTGAGTCGAGATGGAATAAAGGTCATCCCTGTTACCGGACGACCTGCAGGTTGGTGCGAAATGATTGCACGTTTTTGGCCCGTAGATGGTGTGATTGGAGAAAATGGAGCTTTTTATTTTAGATACAAAGAAAGCTCTATGACTCGAGTCTTTGCTCAAGAAAACAACGTTCGTGAGAGCAATCGAAAAAAATTGGATCAAATTTGTGATGAAGTTTTAAAAAAGGTTCAAGGATCTGCAGTTGCATCTGATCAGTTTTCTCGAATTGCAGACCTTGCTATAGATTTCTGCGAAGATGTCTCTCCACTTAATAAGTCTGATATTCAGAAAATAGTGGATATCTTTGTAGCAAATGGAGCTACTGCAAAAGTGAGCTCTATTCATGTTAATGGTTGGTTTGGTGACTACGACAAAGTTTCAATGACAGAAACATTTCTTAAAAAAGAATACGATATCTCTGAAATAGATGATTCTATAACTTTTATCGGAGATTCACCAAACGATGAACCCATGTTCAAGAAATTTCCTCTGAGTTTTGCAGTTGCCAATATTCAATCTTTTATAAATGAACTCAATCACAAACCAAGCTTTGTCACATCACTCAATGGCGGTGAAGGCTTTACAGAATTTCAAAAAAAACTCACAGATACTTGATACCTTTCCGTATGATTTTCAAACTGGCCTACAACAGTGTTGGTCTTTGATAACCATAGACTTCTCAAATACTTAAAAACTTAGGTGAAACTTTAAACCAACACTGTATGTAGGCCAGTTTCTATGATTTTACGTCATCGTTCGATCTTCGTATATATGCTGTTTTGCTCTTAAAGCTTATTTGATAAAAATTCTATTGAGTGCTGGAATGATCTCGGATCGGTGCATGTGCTCATACCTTTATGAGCACTGCTGCCGAACGCATGAATGGAAACATTCAATAGAATTTTTATCAAATAAGCTTTAACACCCGATGATAGCACGGGGTCATACGAAAAGGTGGACTGACATCTATTTCTTTTTGAGTTCTGCAAGGGCAGCAAATGGATTGTTGAATGTCTGTTTTGGTCGTGGAGGTGGACGTCGCCCTTTTTGATTGCCTCCAGTCTTTCGACCTTGTTTGGGTTTACCGGAGTGAGCTCGGCTCTGACCGTTTCGCCCTTTGCCATTTCCAGATTTGGCCTTACGAGGGGCTGGGCGAGCAGATGCCGCTGGTGCTGGCTTCAGTTTCATGGTCAATGCAATTTGATTCTTCTCAGAATCCACCGTTAAAACCTTCACCTCAACCTGATCACCTGGCTTCACAACTTTCTTTGGGTCATCCACAAACTTATGGGTCAGTTCAGAAATATGCACCAACCCATCTTGATGTACTCCAATGTCCACAAAAGCCCCGAAGTTTGTCACATTTGTCACAATACCAGGACAAATCATTTCCTCCTTCACGTCTTTCATTTCAAAAATATCATCTCGAAACGAAAATACCTTGTAAGGATCTCTTGGGTCACGGGCCGGGGATTCAAGCTCTTGAATAATGTCATCAAAAGTAAACTCACCCACCAGTTGTATCCACTTCTCACGTTTTTCTTTGAGCGGGCCTGTACCTCCGCCAACAAGTTGACCAAGAGTCACCCCAACTTCATTTGCCATTTCTTTGACCGCCGAATATCGCTCTGGGTGAATCCCTGTTGCATCTAAAACATTGTCTGAATTTGGAATTCTCAAAAATCCAGCAGCAAGCTCAAACGTCTTTGTTGAAAAGTTGGAAACTTTTTTCAAATTGTCTCGATCCTTAAAAAGACCATTTTCTTTTCTATAGGCTTCGATGTTCTTTGCCACTGCTGGGCCAATACCTGAAATATACTGAAGTAAGTAAGGAGAGGCTGTGTTGACATCTACACCCACTTTGTTCACACAAGACTCAACAACAAAATCCAACCCCTTCTTCAATTGGCTTTGATTCACATCATGCTGGTACTGACCAACTCCTATGCTTTTCGGATCAATTTTAACAAGTTCAGAAAGTGGGTCTTGAAGTCTTCGAGCAATCGAAATCGCACCTCGAACCGTAAGGTCCAACTTGGGAAACTCTTCACGCGCCACTTCAGAAGCCGAGTAAATACTAGCCCCAGACTCATTTACCAATACAACTGGGGTTTCTTTTTTGAGTTGTGTTAGAATTTTACGAATTTCAATTTCAGTTTCACGTCCAGCGGTTCCATTTCCAATGGCAATCGCATCCAGCTCAACTTTGCTCAATAGCTCTTCAAGAAGAGCAGTTGCTTTTTTGCGCCCATCCTCATCAAAAAGTTTGAAAACCGTATCAGAAATATAGTTTCCACCCTTATCAACAAGAGCGATTTTAGCTCCTGTACGAACTCCAGGGTCAACTCCAAGTACACACTTTGAACCAAATGGACTTGCCATCAAAACTTGTCTCACATTCTCAGTGAAAACCTCAATGGCATGCTGATCTGCTGTATCTTTCAACTGCCTGTGAAACTCATTAACTATGGATGGCAAAACATGCACACCAAGTGCTTGCTTGACTGTTTTTTCCATAAAACTAGCAACGGGGCTTGTCTTTTCTTTCAATGATGATTTTAAAAAGTCATCTTCAAGCTTGGCTTCATCACACTCAACTGAAACAGCAAGTTCACCTTCTTGCCACCCTCTACGGATTGCAAGATATCGATGAGATGTTTTTGAAGACCAGAGATTCTTGAGTTGTTCTTCGTACTTTGCGTAAGTTTCATATTTGGATTTTGTTTTAAACTTCTTACCTGCTTTGCTCACAAGTCGGCCATTTGTTTTGATTTCTTCTCGGACAAGAGCACGCAGCTCCTCTTGATTGGAGATTTTCTCTACCAATATATTCTGCGCGCCCTGCAGACAATGATCGTAGGTTGGGATTTTAAGTTCTGCGTTGATATACTTTTTAGCCACAACTTCAACTGTGTCTGTCGCTTTTTCCTCACCTTGAGCAACACTCCAAATCCAATTTGCCAAAGGCTCAAGCCCAGCCTCTCTGGCAATCGTTGCTTTGGTTTTCTTTTTTCGCTTAAAGGGGCGATAGATCTCATCTAATTCCCCTAAATCATAGGTCTTGCGAATTCGCTCTTTCAATTCGTCTGTTAAATTTCCTTGAGATTCAATTTCTTTAATCATAAAAGCATGCCGTTTTATGATTTCATTGTATTTTTCATTTGCTTCGATGATGTCGCGAATTTGAACTTCATCCAAATTTCCAGTTTTTTCTTTTCTGTATCTGGCCATAAATGGAATCGTCGCACCCTCATGATGCATTTCCATCACTGCCAAAATGGACTTGTCCGGCAGAGCCCCATGGTTTGTTTTAAAAAACTGATTAAAGTCTAGAGTCATCAACCACTTATCTAGGCAATTTGGGGTCCACAAACAACGATTAAAGCCGATTCTTTAGTTTACGACTCGGTGAGCCACAACAAAGGCCCCCAGGCTTACGCATGCTTGCCAGGGCCTGCCCGAAGATATAACTAAAGGAAAGCACTTTACTTTTTATAAGGATCCATATGGCTCGAGATGATCTCGCACAACTTGAAGGAAAAGTCGTTGATTCCGGCGCTGGCGGTCTTTACGTCGTAGAACTAGAAAATGGCGTCAATATTCAAACGAAACTTTGCGGTAAAATGAGAAGATTTAATATCCGCGTTGTTGTTGGAGACAAAGTTACGGTAGGAGTCTCTCCATACGACCCAACTCATGGGTTGATAATGTACAGACATAAATAACGAGAGGCTGGCAAATGGGTGTCACGACTCAAGAACTCTTAAAAAAATTTCCGCAGGTTATCGAAAACGTAAAAGGTGAAAACCAAAGTATCACCCATCTTGCCACACTCGAAACTGCAAACAAGGGCTCGATTGTTTTTTTACAAACTGAATCAGAGTTTGCCTCTTCCCTTGCTTCAAAAGCCAGTGTTATTGCAGGGCCAACAAAATTGGTCGAAAAATACTCCTCTCAAAGCCAAAACACATTTTTATCTCTTAAAGTTCCAAACCACATGGCGCTTGCCTATATCTCACAAATATATTTTGCAATCGACCCAAGAGACCCTTACAAACCGCAAATTCACCCAAATGCAAATATAGCTGACAGTGCCGAAATTGATGGAAGTGCATTTGTCATGTCAGGTGCAGTTATTGAAGAGGGTGTAAAGATTGGCAAAAATGTCTTTGTAGGAACCAATACTTTCATTGGTCGAAACTCAGTTCTACAAGAAAACACAACCCTGTATCCAAATGTCTACATTGCAGACCACACTGAAATTGGCAAAAAATGCATTGTTCAATCAAATACATCTATCGGCTCAATTGGATATGGCTACGCTCAAGACTCAAATTTCAATCACCACACAATCCCTCAAATTGGAAAAGTCGTAATTGAAGATGAGGTTCATATTGGTGCAAACTGCGCAATTGATCGAGCAACAATTCATGAAACAAGAATTGGAAGTGGAACAAAAATAGACAACCTCTGCCATATCGCTCACAACTGCATAATCGGAAAAAACTGTCTCTTAACAGCCGGATTTGTTATAGCAGGCTCTTCTAAAGTTGGAGATCGGGTCGTAGCTGGAGGACAAACTGGTGTCACAGATCATGTCTCTATCACAAGCGATGTACACTTAGCCGCGCGCTCAGCTGTTGCAAAAAGTATTGATAAACCTGGAGCTTATGGTGGACTTCCGCTCCAACCTCTCAATGATTATTTAAAAACCAAAGCTGTGATTGCGCAACTTCCAAAAATGCGTAAGCAACTCTCAAAGCTTATAAAAAAAATGGGGATTGAGTGAGTTACTATATCACAACCCCACTCTACTATGTAAACGACACCCCCCACATTGGACATGCTTACACAACCATTGTCGTAGACGTCATAAATCGATACCACAAACTCTTTGGGGGAAAGACATTCTTCCTCACTGGCACGGATGAACACGGGCAGAAGATTCAAAATGCGGCTTCAAAAAGAGGAAAACCTCCAGGTGAGCACTGTGATGAAATGGTTCTACATTTTCAAGAAATTTGGCAAGAACTTCAAATTGAAGAAGACTTCTTTATTCGAACCACAATGGATTTTCACAAAAAGGCTGTTCAAAGTTGTCTTCAGGATTTGTATGATCGCGATGAAATTTACTCCAAAGATTATGAGGGATATTACTGCGAAAGTGAAGAAATCTTTTATACTGAAAAAGAGCTCGTGGATGGGAACGCTCCAACTGGAAAACCCGTTCAATTGATCAAAGAAAAAAATTACTTTTTTCGTATGTCTAAGTATCAAGACCAGCTTATTCAACACATTGAAAACAACCCAAAGTTCATTCAACCAGATGTTCGACGAAATGAAATTCTTGGCTTTCTACGTCAACCTCTAACAGACTTAAGTATCAGTCGCCCAAAAAGCAGACTCAGTTGGGGAATTGAAATTCCTTTTGACTCTGAGCATGTCACTTATGTTTGGTTTGATGCTCTACTCAACTACGCAACTGCCATTGGATACAAACAACCTGAAAAAGAAAAACAGTTCAAAGAGTTTTGGCCAGAATGTCATCACGTTATAGGAAAAGACATTTTAATGACCCACTCCGTATACTGGACAACAATGCTTCTTGCTCTTGGAGTCACTTTACCCAAACAGATCTTTGCTCACGGGTGGTGGCTTACAGAAGACAATTCCAAAATGAGTAAGTCCGAAGGGACTGTTGTGAAACCCTTGGACGTGAAAGACATTGTTGGTGTTCACGGCTTAAGATACTTCCTAACTCGCGACATCACATTTGGAAACGATGCTCAATTTAAAACAGAACTTGTTGTAGGACGTGTGAACACAGACCTTTCCAACAAACTAGGAAACCTCTTAAGTCGCTCGACAAATCTTGTGAACAAATACTTTGCTGGCAAGTGTCCACCACCCAACATCACAAAAGAGTCTTCTAAATCCTTAAAGATTCTTGGAGAAACCGTAGCTGAAGAAGTGAGGGAGCATGTTTTAAACATGGCCCCCCAACGTGCAGTTGAAACTGTTGTAAAACTCTTAGATGAGACCAATAGGTATGTAGATGAACTTGAACCTTGGAAAGCAGCCAAAGAAAACCTCCCACTTGCAGGTGAGTGCCTTTACAACACGCTTGAGGCACTGAGGATTAGCTCTATTCTCCTTAAGCCTGTCATGCCTATCAAAATGAAAGAATTGATTCAAACAATTGGTGCAAACAGTATCTGCTCATTTGAAGATTCAAAAAAATGGGGGCTCTTAGAAGAAGGGACTTCCATTGAAAAAAGTGAGCCTCTATTTCCCCGAATCAAAGCCTAAAACATCTTAAAGCGTCAGCCCAACCAGTGCTCCCGTGAGCATCGTTGACATCAATCCTGCTAAGATAAGCTTAAATCCAAAGCCCAAAATTTCTCCAATTCGTTCTGGAACAATAGCTCCAAGGCCACCAACTAAAATTCCAAGACTTCCAAAGTTTGCAAATCCACAAAGTGCATATGTTAAAATAATTCGAGAACGCTCAGAAAAAACGTCTCCACTTTTAGATAGCTCAACATAAGCAACAAATTCATTTAAAACAGTCTTTATCCCAAGAAGCTCTCCTCCTGAAATGGCCTCTTCCCACGGTAAACCAATGGCCCAAACAAATGGTGTAAGTATCAAGCCTAAAACACCTTGAATTGTTGTTGGGTTTGCAGTCGGAAGTAAAGCCAAACCTTGATTCACCAAACTCACAATAGCAAATAGAACCACAATCACTCCTGCAATCCCAAGAGCCATCTGTACACCATCATTTGTCCCTCGAATCACAGCTTCAAAACCGCTCTTTGTTTCAACTGTGGGAATTTGGTCTCCTTTTGTTCGCTTTTCGCCAATAGGTATCAAGATCTGGGCAATCATTATCGCCGCTGGCGCACTCATAAGGGACGCCACAATAATTTCACCTGTTGCATTTGGAAGTATATCTTTAAGAATCGAGGCATATAAAACAAAGACCGTACCTGCAACTGTTGCCATCCCTGAAACCAGGACTGTAAATAACTCTCCACGCGACATGGATTTCAAATACGGTCGAATAAAAACTGGAGCTTCAATAATTCCAAGAAAAACATTGGCAGCAACACCCAAACCCATAGCACCGCTTGCGCCCATTGTTTTTTCAAGCAATTTTGAAAAGCCTTTCACAAGTACTTGAAGAACTCCCCAGTGAAAAAGTAGAGCCGAAAGAGCGCTTGTGACAATGACAACTGGTAGCACCTGAAATGCGATTATAAAGTTACTTGCTGGATTTTTGACCTCAAAAGGCGTGGCTCCTCCGCCAAGATATCCAAACATGAAAGAAGCTCCATCTTTGGTTGCTCTATCTATCGCAAGCACACCTTGATTGAGCCAAATGAAAACATCTGTCACAAAGGGAAGGTTTTGAAGAAGAAGAACTAGAAACATCTGAAGAGTTAGACCAATTCCCACGATTTTCCAATTCACGTGTTTTCTGTTCTCACTCAAGCTCCATGCCACCGTGAGGATCAGCACAACACCAACCACACCTTGAAGTCTCTCCAATTTGCCCTCCAATTTCAAAACGATATTGCGTCCTCGAAGTAAGACTGGCAACCTTCAATAGGTGAACTTGCCAAATTTTATGACTTTATCTCGAATTGCTCTGCTTCCCGTTGGGCTTTACTTTTATCTTGAAAACCAAGAAACCTTATCTTTTTTCATTTTGCTTTACTGCCTTCTTTCTGATTTTTTTGATGGATACCTTGCAAGAAAGCTTGGCCAAGAAACAAATTTAGGCGCTCTTTTAGACCCTATAGCTGACAAGCTCTTAACAATTGGCCTCTATAGTCATATTTTTATAGAAGGAAAACTTCATTGGATCATCGTCACAATCATATTGCTGCGAAATTTCTCTCAAATTTTATCTGTCCCTATACTCATTTGGTGGTTGAAAATTTCATTTAAAATAAAACCCAAATGGCAACCCAAATGGGCAACAGCCCTCTCCTTCGTTCTTGCCATGGCAGTGCTGTTTCCAAACCTGTTCATGTTAACAGATTGGATCAGCTATATTGGAGCTGCAGTCATAGGCCCTGTTATAATTCTAGAGTCATATACTCTAGTCACATTTTTGCCTCGGTTTGTTCAAATTGCCTTTCAAAGGCATGATACCTTTGAGTAAAATACTGTTCTTTTGTTTTTATAAATAGAAGGTGTCTCAATTTGAGAATCTCCTTATGAAACCCCGACTTCTGTCCGATAGAATTTCATATGGCACAGAAGCAACTTCTCTATACGACTGGAACTATTTTCGTAATGACTGTTATGATGTTTGGATTCCAAAACTGTGGCCAAAGATCCATGCTAACAGATTCCATATCCGATTTTTCAGAAAGAAAAATTAGCGACCCAACGGGAAACGGAGGAGACTACGGAGGAAATAGCGATGGAAGCGAAACTCCTGATCCCACTTTCCCAGAAGATGAAAGAATACCAGGCGACAACTCCCCCAAATATTATGGAAAGTTGAATTGCACGAACACCTATGAACTCAAAAGAAAACAACTAGAAATTCAATTTTACTACCTTGCCGACAGGGACGAGCACTGGCTCGATATAAATGGTTTTAACCTTGATGGATTGATTTCAAAACTGGCGACATATGAAATCCAAGCAGGTAAATCCGTTTTTGTGATTGCAACAATTGATCGAGCTTTTATTTTAAACCTAAATCCAAACAAAAATGGTTTTGAAGGTTACTTTTTTTACTCAGTATCTTCAAAAAAAGAAGATTATGAAGCCATTGAAATCACATGTATTGAAGAAAAAAGCAATACAGATTTGAATTCTCAATAAAAAGAAGAGGGAGAAATCCCCCTCTCTTTTATACTACAGATTTTTTTATTCCTGCGGAACTCCGGCCTCTACCATAAACGCAGAGCCAAGTTTTACAAACTTATAGGCATGTTCAATATTAACCAAGTTCATTCCATCACGACCTGTGTGAATAGAACGGTTGTAATTTTGAAAACTTGCTTCAAACGGAAATGCAGCCGGATACCCCTGGCGGTGCCAAGAAACATGATCACTGCAACCATAGTTACAGAGAGTGCGCCCTATCTGACCTTGAGGAATTCCCAGATACTTTACAGCCAAACTTTTCACATAAGAGGTCAATTGATTGTTTATGTTGTCTTCAACAAAATACAGGTCACTTGAGTCGTTTGGAGATTTGTACCCAACCATATCAAACTGCAAAACCCCTCGAACCTGAATTCCTCGCGACCCGAAGAGAGAAACAATTCTTTTTGATCCGTGTAATCCCCATTCTTCAGCAGCATAGAAGGCAAAATAAAGATCTCTTTCAAACTTTACTCCAGACTTCAAAATCCCATTGAAGATTTCAATAACTGTTGCAGTCCCAGAACCATCATCATCTGCTCCTGGTTTTTGATTTCGGTAAGTATCAAAGTGTCCACCAATAACAACAGCCGGAAGCTCACTACGAGTTCCTTGGATACGAACCAACACGCTATCTTGGATATATCGCCCACCTGTTGGGACGAACTCTGCTGTAATATCTTCTCTATTGTATTGAGAGGCCAGCGTTTCAACTTTGCTTTTTAAATATTTAGCTGCATCAACTCCACCTTGGCCAGCGGCATAGCGATCTGGAAACTGTGTTAGTTTTGTAAGTTCAGCTTGATAACTTGCTGCACTCATTTGCGACTGAATCCGTAGAACAACGTCTTCATGTTCAATTTGAGTCGGAATATCCTGCTGAAGTGAGGTTTTATTCACTTGCTCACTCATAATCTGTGAAAGAGATGACTTTGCCAACAATTCGTCATCCACATTTACAAGTCCACCACAAGTCATCTTTTCTTCATGCATTCGCTTCGAAAAAGACTCCACTTGCTCTATTGTCATTTCTGCTAGAACAAACTTCTCATTCTCAGACAAAGTTTTTCCAATTTGACTTTTCTTTGTAAGATTTATTTTTGGAATCAAGTATGTTCCCTTTTCTGCAGCAACTCCTGAAGCGCCAAGTAAAAGTGACGCTAAAATTACGAATCTATTCATAGTCCCCCCTTGAACCCTAAAAGTTTAACACCGCAAACAGAAGTCGGTAAGGAGCCCTGTCACTTTTTATTCTCATATGCGTCAAACAAGAGGAAACTTAAATTACTTTGAAACTGGCCTACAGGCAGTGTTGTTCACTTAATAATCAAAAGCCCTTAAATGCTTAAAAACTCTTTAAAAACAAATTCCTGAGGCAGCTTGAGAACTATTTGAAGTTTTTAAGCATTTAAGAGGTATGACTCTACATTTAAAAACATTACGTTACGCTCCTAGAGTAGGTTGCTCGAAATAGAGATAGGATTTGCTTCGGTTTTAAAAAATTGTTGTCCAAGTAAAGATACTGATTCTGCTCTGTCGTCATAAACTTACGCTTAAATTGACGTATTCCGCGAGCATTGTAAGGCCATTTCAAATTGTAAATTCGAGAAAGCCCTTTTTCCAAAAGACTGTTTCTCTCACTCACATCATAGGCATTAAACCCCATACTCACCTCTTGAACCCCATCTTCCCCAAGTACAGACTGAAGAGCTTTTGCTATAAGAAAGTCATTGGACATTTTTGGCCCCTCAGGGTCAAAGAAGAAATGGTTCATGTAGTACCCTTTGCCATTTGGAAGAACACTTGCAAAGGCAATAAGCTCCCCTTGAGAAAAAACTCCAAACCATCTCTCAAATAAATGAGTTCTTGAAGACATTTGAACTTCCGATAGGATAAATCCAATTTGAGGACCACGCCATCTTTGTTTCCACTGGCGCTCAAGAGTTTTTATGCATTTTAAATTTTTTGGACACACTTCCATTTCTTCAAAGGCAAATCCAAACTTGCTTTCCAAATTAAGCGCACGTCGAACATCACGTGCTTGCTCCCCCTTCAAAGACCAATTTTCTTTTTTAACAACAGACTCGGTGCCACAGTTGAAAAAGCTTATTCCCTTTAAGTTGAGTTTTTTTGAATAATACCCACACACAGGAAGGCCACATGAGTTCATTTCTTTTTTGAATTTGCAAAAGATATCAAACTTATTTGTGCCTATGGGTGGACCCATCATTACAGCAGTCCTGTTATGAATCCTATAAGAGATATACTCATCTTGATATTGATAAAAATGTATTGGCCTCTTAAAATGAGTTAGCACTGGGGAAAAATCAGTCTCTTGAAGTGCAACCTCAACTAAGTCTTTCAATCCACTCTCCCAAAGAGAGAGATATATCTAAAAAAAGCCCCAACTATCAAGTCAGGGCGCGCTTTTCAATTTGAAGTAGTGTTTAGTCTGCTATAGCAGCACTAACAGCTTTGAATGCATCAATAATACCATGACCATAGGTATTGTTCGGCCTAGCATTTACATTTTCTCCACAACTGGTTTCAGCTGCTTTAAAAGTGGATGTTTCCTGAATAATATTTGCTGTCGTTTCAATATCTCCAACAAGATCTGGATTTGCCGACCACATAAGAGCAACTAAACCAGCAACATGTGGACCCGCCATAGACGTACCACTCCAACCACCTTGATAGCCTCCACCGTTTACAGCAGAACGAATATTCACACCGGGTGCAGAAATGTTAGGTCCAATTCCACCATCAAAAGCAGAAGGTCCACGGCTTGAAAAGTATGCAATATTTCCTGTGGAGTGGCTCACAGCGCCCACAGAAAATGCCTCTTTTGTGTGCCATGCAGGAGGAGCTCCTATAGATCCACATCCAGATCCTTCATTGCCCGCAGAAACCACAACGAAAATCCCAGCAGCCTTCAACGCTTTTAAAGCGTCAACGAACTCGTCGGCATAACAACCTTCAGAGCGAGGACACCCCCACGAGTTGTTCATAACGTGTGGCGCTTGTGATGGATTCCCATCTGTCATCGGGTCCCCACCGTGAGGATAAGGAGCTAAAAACCACTCAAAGCACTCTAGGTAAGTTGCAGGAGTTCCATCGCCTTCATCCATATTTCGACATGCAATCCACATAGACTCAGGAGCCATACCAATCTGGTTTTCCCCACCATCTGTACCTACAACTGTCGCCAGAGAGTGAGTTCCGTGATTGTGATCATCACAAGGAGCCACTGTGTCGTAACCACATCGATTGTCTGTATCAGATGGGTGAATAGCATCATGCCAGTTATAATCATGATGTACTTCAGTGTGATCTCGGCCAGCCTCAACAGCACCTCTATATTGGCCAACCAGAGCTGGGTGATCCCAGTCCACTCCAGTGTCTTGGCCAGAAACAACTATCCCCTGCCCCTTGGCTCCCAATTCATTCCAAACTCTATCTGCACCAACATAAACCAAGCTTGGCTCAATTCTGCTCGGAGCTCCAAGGAATTTTTGTTCCTTCACAATAGGTTCAGAAAGACCCAACTTTGGATTTGGTAAAATTTTATCTACTTCAGGAAGTTCTGCAATTTCATTGTAAAGCTCTAAATCACCTGCATGAACATAAACAGAGTTTACAATGTGATACTGTCTATGAGAGACACCCTTTTCACTTAAGAAGTCCACAACCCGCGCCTGAGATCTTTTGGCAACAGTCGTTGATCTTTCATAAACCATTTGCCCACGAGCTTCTCGACTCAACGACTTACTGACATCCCCGTACGTTGCACGCTCTTTGAACATAACAAGTGCCGGAGCTAAGCCTTTCATTTGCAATTCATGCTGTAAAAATGCATCAACCTTTGTATTTGATCGATACTCTTTGTTGAGCAAACCCATTCCAAATAAAACAGGAACAAGTACTAAGA
>JAUICD010000016.1 GCA_030427965.1 Bdellovibrionia bacterium | reverse complement strand
AAAATATACGAAATTTTTTTAGAGGCACAGAAAGTCGCGCGAGAGCTTCATTAAAAAATAAATTTGGAAATGATTACGAAAAGAAACTACGTGAAAGCATAGAAGCCAACAAAGGGTGGGTTGTACTACAAAATACAGATTTAACTGATGAAGAGCTTATTTCACTGCTTCCATTACTTAAAGGTGTAAAACGTCTTGATATATCAAAAAACCCAAAACTCACCGCAATGAGTCTCTTACCTATGATTGATTCCACAAAAGACACACTGTGGGAATTACGAATGGATCACACAGTTGAACAAAAATACGTTTTGGGATATCTACTTAGAACAAATCAAAAATTACGAAGACTTAGAACAAATTTAAGCTTTACAAAATCCGGACTTAGAGCACTTAGAAAACATGAATCGCTTAAAATTTTAAAACTCAATGACGCTCATATTTCGTCATGGAATCTCAATCGTATTCTTAGAAATCTCCCTCCATCTGTTGATCAAATGACAATCCCACCCGTTCATGGTTGGACAGATAGAGATGCGACCAATAGATATCGTCGCTTTAGAGGAAGAGCTGCAGAACGTAATATAGCAATTTCTCTTTCCACCTCATATCGTACAGTTCAGTTTTTTCCTGAAATCAATGCCGTCATGGATGGTGATACTTTTACATTAGCACTATTGGATTCCTCAACCGCACCCAATCAAACAGAACAAATTGTGCGTGTTTTTGGAATTGATGCTGCCGAAATCTCATCAAACAGTAGATATGAAAAGAAAATCGCAATTGCAGCTAAAAACTTTGTAGAACACACCCTCTTAGGAAAAGGGCAGTTTGGTCGTCCCAGCATTGAGCTTGTTGATCAACAAAAGGATGCCTATGGAGGTCGTATGGTTTTCACTGTTCTTGTAAATAATGTAAATCTTGGAAACGAACTTATAGCAAGAGGGATGGCCTATCCCTATTTTGGAGACAATAAGGATCAAGCATTGAGGCGCCTCGGGTTTTCTTGGAAAAAAGCATACAATACCAACAAAGAAGAAATCGAACACTGGTTAAAACAATCCTCTGATTTGGAAAATTAAAATGACTAAGCTTTTTATTCAAATGATGAATACTCTCCAGAGGAAATTCAAAGCAAATGCCCCGACAGAAAATTGATTGTTATAAGATTTTATACCTCAATTAGCATGTTTAAAGATCTTCCTTCGTATGACTGAGCGCTCCAGACTATTATACAGCGTAAAACCTATGAGCTGTCCAACGCTCGGGACTCCTGATAACAAATAGATTTGTATCCCTTCAGCTCAATAAAAAAGAATTCTACCTTTTGAATTTGTAATACGGTGGATTTAACTAGTTACCTTTACATTTTTTTATACTCTTGCCGATACAGAAAAATCAGCACTCCCTACTCTAGTCTGTGGAGAACAAAGCTCTGAAGAGCTAACCCTATTACCTGAAATTGAAATCAACTCCAATTGCCCGATGACGGTAATCCTTATTAAGGAAAGAATGAGTTCAATTTATCGTTTGGGCACGGCATACCAGCTTATTGATCATGATGAATACGCAGCACAATGTGAATACACTCGCATTAACCCAGATGCATTCAGCAGTCGAAAGACTCTCAGTATGAGGTGTTATTTAAACAAAAAATAATTAATACTGCTTGGCCATTTTTTTGGGACAAAAACCACCAGCCCTAGATATTTCTTCTAAGAGGGTTTCTGATGTACATGGTTTGTATCAAAATACTACTGTAGGCCAATCAGCATCATGGCAATTTTTATAGGGTATACTCTCTTATTTTCAATTTTGACTTTATGCAGCCCAAGCCACATGCGCTTTTGGTATGTTCTGGCTCTAAATTCAAGCTCCAACCTAGAGAGATCTGCTGGAGAAAGTGGTGTTGAGAATAAATAAATATTTAATCGTCCAATAGACGTATTAACCATTAGGAGTCCTAGTATGAAAAACATAGCCAGTCTACTTGCTGTTTTGAGCCTTTCGCTTCAATCCTTTGCAATCCAACCCGCCGGACCTGTTCAAGAAGAAATTCAGAACTGTTCAGATGCTCAATGCCGAGAAAATATCATAATGGATGTGCTTGTTGGACTTAAATCTATCAAAGATGCCAATGCTGTTGAAGCAACACTAAACGACTTTGTCGCATCTGCAGAGTGGATGTTCCAAAATGGAGTCACAATCAATGCAGAAGACATTTTGACTGCTGCTGTACGAAACGGTGATATTGAAGACAGAGATAAAGAAATTATTTTGCTAGAACTTGCAAAGGGTGACTCTGCAAGTATTGAAAGCTTTCAAAGTGCTATTGACAAGATGGAAGTGGTTCCAGGTTTTGGAGGAACACCGTCTTCATACAAGCCAAAAGCTAAAACAGCACGCCTTGGAGTTGGCTTATCTACAACTGCTGTTTTTGCATTTTTAGCGACTTTTTCAGGTCAAGGCTATCTAGTGCCTTTCTTAGCCTCAGGCTATCTCACTGGTCGCTACGCTTCTGAAGATTAAAATATCACACTATTAGCCAATTGATTCACGAGGTTCTCAAACTTGAAGACCTCGTGAAACATTCTCAAGCACAAGGATGTATTGTTGATTAAAGTATTATTTTTCTCTTTACTAACACTTTCTATCCAGGCTTTTGCTGAGCCTTGTTCTCATACTGAAAAACCTGACTCTTACTTTCGTTTTGTTGACGGAATTACAGAAGCACCACTTTCAGACGAACGTAGTATTCAAAAGGCAGAGTTCATTTTAAATCACCTAAATCGTGCAAGAGAGTTTTTTTTAAATCTGGACTCTGAAAACCCCTTCTTGTTTGAATGTATAACAATCAGAACAAATATTTCTGTTGCTTGGAATCGCGCAACCCATTTTGATTCCACTCAACCAATGTACAACAATTCCATTGTTGTACCCCCCGGTGTGAATCGCTTTTTCCAATCCGCATTTGATGATGGACGAGCTCTTGAGTGGGGAACTGAAATTTGGTTCCTTGATCCGACCCGAAAAAAAACCTGCCCAGAGGGACACACAGAAGATCCAACAGATGGTCAGTATTGCATTAGTCACTCAGGTGGGCCTTCCACCAAAAAACAAAAAGAGTACTATCTCGACACCGGAGCTATTCCAAGTGTGATCTACCACGAATACGCACATATTGCTTTACAAGGCGCTTTTCCCTCTCTGAGATGGAATCGAATTCCAGAATCATTTGCCAATTACTTTGCCGCAGCCATTCTAGGTAAGGGCAAAGTTGGCGCTGATAAAGAGTATTTTGGAGAAGTGAGGCCTGCAGATCGTAAGTTACGAACAAATCTGACTTCTTTAAAAACTTACCACCCAAGCATTGACGAACGTGCACAACAAGATCCTCATGGTTCGAGATATGCATATGATAGAGAGGTTCCCTCTTTGTTTTGGTGGTCTCGAAAGACCCTTGGAGATGTAAAAGCCAATCAACTAGCGTGGAGAGTTGCTCACAAAATGAATGAAGACTCTCTTTACTTAGAGGTGGTCGAAGCCATTCGAGATTCACTTAAAGAAAACCACCATGAATACGTTTATAGTGAAATTATATTTTTTGCTGGTTATAACTCCACACTACAAGACTGGAAACACAATCGGTTTCTAGATGATAATGACAGAAATTGGCTACAATTGATCGACGTTCTTTGGCCCAAAGATTAAGAGATAAGCTATTCAAGCAAAGGCTCCATCGTTGGTCACGCCTTCCTTGAGCCTGCGAATTTATAGCCACCTTTCACGTTGTCAATCTCACTATCGTCATACATGTTGTTTGTTGAGGAAGAGCGAAAGATAAAACGTCTTAAGTATGGAAGTATCGTCGAGGTACCTGGTATTTACATGGCTTTGTGGGATTGGTTAGCAAATTTGTGATTTCTCTTACAGGCAGCGCTATTCGCTATAAGGTTACCGCATTTCGAATTATCCGTAAAAACTAGACTTTATGGAAATTGACAATTTTCAGCCATATAACCAAAATTTATTTATTTAAATATAAATAAGTTTTGGTTATAAAAAATGGGGGGATTATAATGAAGTATAGATTCAAGCTTAAACGCGGTATGTTGACATTGGGGATTATCATGGGTTTAGGTATTTCAGCCTTGGCTCTTGATAAAACGATGTATGAATTTTTTGCGCCATCTGTGCCAGATGCTGATAATACTAGCATTGATCAAATCGGTTCTTTGGTTTTTGACGCTGCTGATGGAAAATTTCGCGGATTAAACGCATCTGGAGCATGGGTGACATTTAGCGAAACAACAGGTGGTACAGATACATTCTTTCGTAGCGCCACAATAGATTGCGATTCTTCGTCAAGCTATGATCATCCGTGGGGCGAAACTTGGATTTCAGCAGTAGGAAACCGAGATGGAAATGGGCAATGCTCTATCACAGTTTCTTCAGCTCGATTTGGCGATACACCGATTTGTCAGGTGAGTGCAAAAAATCGTGATGGAACTCCATTGCCCATGATCTGCTATACACTATTTAGCTCGGCAACAAGTGGACAAGTTACATGCCTAGGGCACGCTGGTGCAGCAGGTGATTTCGACGCTGTAATATTCTGTCATGGGCCTCAGAATTAACTAAAATTGCACTCTATCCCAGTCATAGATTTGTATTGACTACAAGAGTAAGTGTGGACTTAGATACCATAAATTTGAGGCCCACGACTGGGAGTGCTGTATGGCTAACGACTACTATCGAGAAGAGAAATCAGAGACCACATTCTTGGAGTTTTATTCAGTTCCAATAGAGTCAAAGGAAAGAAATACATTCAGACTACTTAAAGATCAAAATGCATACGACACATGGCACCTCTCTTTTTATTTAAAAGAAATTTTTGAGTATGAAAAAATCTTAAAAAAGAAAGAGTTGAATGTTTTTGATCTCCCCAGAAAGGAAAAGAACCTTCTTATGTATCTCTTGTTTTGTTCTTTGCAAGAAAAGGAGTCTATTTTTGAACTAGGAAGCTCAACCTTTGAATTGATAGACGGCATGGAATTAGTGAAAAGGTATTTGCTAAAGAATACAAAATTCGACGTTTTTGATATTGATATTAAAGAGATTAAATTTCATGGCTTCGACATCTCTGATCTGTTGAACTTTGGGGCAAGGCGACTTCATGAAAATTATCTCGTTAATACTTATTCCAAATGGAAAGATATTCCTATCAGATACGATGTATTCTATGACAGAGCTGTATCATCTTATGCATTTAAAAATGTAGATGAATTGGTCTCTAGAATAAACAGTGCTCAAGCTTGTTTAATGAATTTGTATGTCAGTAAAGAGGGAACTTTTGTTTCTAGTCGCCTAGGTAAACCAGTCACCTATTTTGATTTAAGAGAACTAATAGAAAAATCTGACAGGAAGATACACCACCTCTTTGGTCAGAAATCTCCTGGCCCCTGGACGGTAGACAGGGATGTTGTTGAAGGGTTTTTCTTAATCTGTACCGAAGACGTGGCTGAACAATTTAAAAAACTAAGTCAATTAGACCCAGGTGTTCAAAAGTACTTTAAAGAAAAAGAAATTGAATTGAATGATGCAAAACTCCTGCTAGATAACTGAGTAAGAGGCCACGGAAATTTGACCACTTACTCTTCCAGATTCCATTGAATTTTTCGAAATTGAGACACTTCATTTAAAGTCGTCTTGATTTCAAAAAACCAATGTGTTGAGAAAAAACCTGGAGGAAATAAATATTGATAATTCACCAAACATCCCCCTTGACTATCAATAGACTCAAATCGACAGTCCACGCCCTCCATAGAACTTAATATCTCAAATTCCATTGGTTTTTGAATGTTTATATCACTCACCTCAACTGATGGATGTTCTAAGTTCGCTAAAATAGTTTTTTTAATACCATTCTGATCCGTATACTTTAGCTGAAAGACAAGATTGAAAGTCTCCTCAAATGGATAAAGATTAAAAAAACGACTCTGCGTTTCTCCCTCTCTAAATCCCTCAAGTTCAATCGAAATGGGGTTTTGAAAATAATTTGGTCCAAAAATATATTCATTGTTTGCAAGACAAGAGTTTTGCGGCTCTTCGCCATTTACTCCATAGAAACATTCAGCACTGGCCCCAGGCGCTGAAATAGTTCTGACCACCAATTTTTCAGAAGGATCAAAAAAGAACGAGTTCTGATTATAATCCTCATCCAAAAGAAGAGATCTCTTCTTTCCAAGAAAATCTGTATAATTAAGTAAGGTTCTAAAATCCAAATCATAGGCTTTAGGCAACGACACTAAGAAATCTTGAACTTCATAGAATCCCAATTTGTATCGAATCACCTCACTGTTGAAAACATTCTGTTCGACAAGACCATAGCCTTCTTCATTCAAATAGTGATTGGACATTCGATATTGAAATATCTTTTCAACACCAGGGACATTGATCCCTTGCTCAAAAATTCCATTGATAAGGTCTCCTTGAGTCTCCTCAGTTATACCTGAAGCTTTGATTCCAAACTCCGTAACCCAAATGGGTTTTTGGCAATTTTCTCTTGCAATCGCAGCTAATTCTTCAATTTTGCCAACACGAGACTGGACAGAGTTGCCTTGATAGGTATGAAAGGTGACGATGTCTAAATACTGACATCCTGTTCTTAAAACATTTCTTAAAAAATGACCTTTCTTGTAAGTACCTTTCATTAGTTTTTTGTGAATTTCTAGAAAAAGGCGCTTTGAAATAGGCAAACCTTTTGTTGAGTTGATTTGTTTTTGTGAAAATTTAACTGAATTTAGGTAATTACATACCTCTTGAATATCGTCTGAGTTTTCTAGATCAATAACTTCAGATTCAAAATTAAATAAGTCGGTTAAAGTGGCCTGTATATTTTCAATTTGAGAAGAGAGAATTGCTTCTTTTCTAACAAAAGAATATGTGAACAGTTCTGAGTCTGGACCTTTAATTAAGAAAATCCATTAATAAACGATTGTTTACTAGTGGTATTTGTTATTAAGTGAGCTTTTACTGTCAAAAAGCGCTCAAAAGCGACTCATTTAAGTATTTATCTTTTCGCCCCACAGGACTTGAACTTAAATTTATAAATAATTCCAATTAGATAGAGCGGTAGAGTGTTAGCGTTAAATAATGATTTTAATGATTTCAACAAGTTACTGAGTGGTGCCCGCGGCCTAAGGTGGTCGAACTCTTCGGAGTCGCGGAAAAGCACGATACACGCTGGAAAAACCAAGAAATCAATCTGGTGGAACTGGCAAAACTACGCTCAGATTGAAAGATGGTCAGTTCCAAGGCTTGGACGTCATTTTGATCAGAGTCCTGAGACGATTCAAATGCATATATGCAAACTGAGAGCTGGTGGTATCGAGACATTGGATCTTGAACCAGGAATCTATCAAGAGCTCAAAAATGATTCGACTCAAGTTTCTCGAGGAGCTCGGGCACCATCCAATATCCATTCCCCGTCTTGAAGGCATCTAAAATCCACAGTGATCTATTCTTTGTATCTCCATAGTTTTCGTGAGGTAGATTTTGAAGGTAAGCTGCTAGGACACAAAAATTACTTTGCCCCTCAAGAAGCTCAGTCCAAACTTTAACTGTTTCTTCACAATTTATATCTGTTATAGGTGGGGTTTCAATTTCCAGAGCTTCACCTGCAGCGTAAACCGCAATCATTGGTGTTTTGACAACCTTTACCATTACATGTTCTGTGCAGGTTAAAGTGACAGATTCATGAACAGGAAAGCACATCCATTCATTGTAAGATCGATCAAATAAACCCTCTTTTTCTAATGAACCTATTGACGGGCCATGTCTGTTGGTGATTTCTTCTATGTCAAAGTCATATGCCGTCAAAGTAACATGGTTTGTGTGGACCATTGATAAATTTAACATGGCAAGCCCAGTTACGATTAGAAGCAAAAATACTGTTCTCATTTCTTTTTATAATCCTTTTTAAGGGTTTCATAAATTTTGATAACCTTATTCATTTGTTTATGCTTGGGATCTTTACGGTATTCTTTAAGGTAGCTTTTATAATCTGCAACTGCCCAAACCCAGTCAGCAGGCTTTTTGAGTTTGGCAGAGGCTGTTTCTTGCTTTCTAAATAACCATCGAACTCCGGCTGCAATATTAAGGTTAGGGTCCGTCATGTCCTCTTGATTGACGTTTACCAAGTGATCCCGAAGCTCTCCCTTTTCATCTTCCAAAATCTCTACTGTCCAGTCCGTTACTTGCATTAAACCACGGGCAAAACCGGCTTTTCTGCCGACCCTGATTTTTGAACGAGTTCTAAAGCTAGATTCTGTGGCAATAAGGGCTTTGACTAGAAGAGGGTCTAAAGGTTTTTTGGGATTTAGAACTTCATTCCAGTACTTTGTCCATCCTTGAATAAGATGATCAAAGTTTTTTGATTGTGAAAACTTACTCAACCCCTTATTTGAAAGTGGTTTAAATTTTGAGAAATATTTTTTGGCAACAAAGAGCATCTCGTCTTGGTAAATTTGGTCCTTTCGAGATGGGTTTTTTACGCAACTCCCTTTTCTAGGGTGCCCCTTTACTATGGAATCTCCTTTGGGGTACGAATCTACATAGGATGGGTTTCGCCAGTGCATACCTTTTGGGCACTTTCTCCATGGGTGTAGTTTTTTCTTTTGGGACATTTGTTATTAATCCTCATCATAGGTAGGAATAGAATTATTCGGATAAATTTCTAAATTTGATTCTCGATTATCGATAATATGGATTAAATAAATTTTAAAACCAGAGTCACTTACTACCGTTTTAAAAAATATCCGGTATCGACCATTTGCAAATAACCAAGATTGGTCACCAGTTAAAGGGTGGGTGGCTGCCGTTTTTGGGTTTTCAGAAAGAAAACTCAATACCTCATCATGATCGTTCAAAAACTGATCAACAAAACCTATATTTTCTGTGGAATCAAATATGAACTTTTTGATTCTTTCTAAAGCTCGAGTGTACTCATCTGTAAAGTATATTGCTGTGGTCAAAACTTATGCCTTTTAAGCTTTTTCCTTTGTTTTTTTTGAGTTCGAACGAGTTCCAATTTTATATTCAGTGACTTTACCGTCAAGAATATTTGACATTCCTAAAAGCCGTCGCTGAAGAGAGATAATTTCATTTTGCATTTCTGCATAAGTGGACTCATTTAAAAGGATAAAGCTTTCTCCACTTCTTTTTTGAATTCGTATGGGCTCTTTGCCTGCAAGATCAAGATAGTCTTTCATCTCAGCTCTAAGTTTTTTAGGGTTAACATTTTTCATGTATAAACTCCTCTAAGCAAGAGTACCACAAAGGGTACACTTTAGCAAGCTCCACAAAAGACTTGAACTTGGTTACCTTAATAAAATTAGTGAGTTAAGGAGATTTAACTTTCTCCTATCAAATGGGTTTTAGTAATTTCAATAAGTTAGGTATTGGTGCCCGAGGTCCTAAGGCGGTCGAACTCTTCGGAGTCGCGGAAAAGCACTATACACGCTGGAAAAACCAAGAAATCAATCTGGTGGAACTGGCAAAACTACGCTCAGATTGAAAGATGGTCAGTTCCAAGGCTTGGGCGTCATTTTGATCGGAGCCCTGAGACGATTCAAATGCATATATGCCAACTGAGAGCTGGTGGTATCGAGGCATTGGATTCTGAGTCAAGGATCTATCGAGAGCTCAAAAATGGTTTGAATCAGATTTTTCGAGGAACTTAGCACTCTCCAGTACACAGAACTCACGACATTATCACGAAATTCAGTCCAAATTTGGTCTTTATTTAGTCTTTATTATGTGATATTCTAATGGTGGTTTTTGTCTTTTGGAGGTGTCAAATGAAGGCTGTTAAATTCTCAGAGGATATCGTCCCTATTGGGGAGTTCAAATCTCAATCAGCTCAGTGGCTAGCAAAGGTTCGTAAATCGGGTCAACCTATTGTTATAACCCAAAACGGAAAGCCAGCAGGGATTTTAATTTCTCCAGCTGAGTACGATCATATGAGAGAGAAAGAGCTATTTATTAAGTCTGTTAAAGAGGGGCTGGTAGATGCTGATGATGGGCGAGTTATTGCCATTAGCAAGGTTAAAGCTGAATTAAACCAAAGACGGAAATCTAAAGGGCGAAAGTGAAGGTTGTTTGGACAGATCAAGCCCTTCAAAAACTCTATGAGATTGAAGATTATATCGCCCAAGACTCAGTAGATCGAGCTATCAAGTTTATTGATAAATTGGTGTCGAGAAGTGAAGAGCTAGAAAATCACCCCGAGATGGGGCGAGTTGTTCCAGAACTTGGAGATCAGCGCATTAGAGAGATATTAGAAGGCAACTATCGAATCGTATATCGAGTTTTGAAAAAGATAGAGATCCTCACTGTCTTTGAAGGGCATCTGCTTTTTCCTGCGAAAGATGTTAGGGGAAGTAAGAAGTAAAATGAGTTTTATTAGACTTTACTCCTCTCTTTGTTTCTGCTTTTTGATTCCCCCTTGCTCCCATATGAAACCTTATGAAGATTTGGTTTTTAAGGATAAAAAATAACTTCAAAGGAAGAATTTGACTTTAGTAATCAAGAAATCCTAAGGGTCCAGATTAAAGAGTTGGGTTCCTTAAGATTAGATAGAGCGGTGGAGTGTTAACGTTAAATAATGATTCTAATGTTTCAACAAGTTACTGAGTGGTGCGGGTGGAGGGACTTGAACCCCCATGCCTTTCGGCACTAGATCCTAAGTCTAGCGTGTCTGCCAATTTCACCACACCCGCACGTAAGATTCATTTTTCAATCAACTTCTTGTATTCAGGAGATCGCATAAGATTTGCGAGTTCCCGCTCGTTGTCCATTTCAATACGGATCAACCAACCCTCTTCCATCGGATCATCATTGAGAGATCCTGGGTCATCCATCATCGAGTTGTTCACTTCAATCACAGTACCTGAAACCGGAGAGTACAAATCACTAGAAGCCTTCACACTTTCAACAGCACCAAAGGGTTCATTCTGTGTCACTTTTTGGCCTTCTTCAGGAAGGTCCACATATACAATCTCACCCAATTGCTCTTGAGCAAACGTTGTTACGCCAACAGTCACTACGTTCTCATCAACATGAGCCCATTCGTGATCTTTGCTGTAGTAATATTCTTCTGGAACTGAATGTGCCATTGGCTCTCCTACTCAAAGTGATAGTGGTCTTTAGTTATGTTTAGGCCCTCAATATGTCAAAGGAATTCCCGGGCATACCCTGAGCATCAAGGCCTGTGCGCGCTCCGCGTTGTACTAAAGGTCCACAAAGGGTGTTTTTACAACCCTGGCACCAACGCTCTTTCCTCTGATGTCCACCGATATTTCCGATCCAATAGCCGAACAAGCTTCCTCTACATATCCAATTCCAATGGCCTCTCCAAGTAGTGGGGACATCGTTCCACTGGTCACTGTTCCGATCTTCTCGCCAGACTTATCTAGAAGTGAATACCCTTGCCGTGGGATTCCTCGTTCCGTCATCTTAAACCCAATAAGCTTCCGACCCGAAGGGTTTGTCTTACGTTCACAAATAACATCAGATCCAACAAACTCCCCCTTTTTAAGTTTCACAACCCAACCCAGTTCGGCCTCATACGGATCTGTCGTATCATCAATCTCATGTCCATAAAGAGAGTACTTCATTTCAGTTCGTAAAGTGTCGCGCGCGCCTAAACCAATAGCACCAACACCTAAATTTTCACCCTTTTCTAAAAATGCATTCCACAAACTCTCTGCACCTTCATTTTTTACAAAGACCTCAAACCCAGGCTCACCTGTATACCCAGTTCTTGCGACAACAATCTCAATTCCTTTAAACTCGCCCTGTAAAAAACCAAAGGGCTTAAGACTTGAAATATTTTGACTCAAAACAATTTCACCCAGCTCCAAAGCTTTTGGACCCTGAACAGCAATTTGTGCCCAACTGTCACTTTCGTTTGTGATGTCGGCACCTTTGTTGTTGTCACACATCCACTTGAAGTCCTTCTCAATATTAGAGGCATTCACACAGATAAGGTAATCTTCATTGGGTTGAATACAATAAACAATTATATCATCAACAATTCCGCCTTCAAAATTTGTAAGCAAAGTGTATTGCGCACGCCCCTCAACAAGCTTGGAAACGTCGTTGGTTGTCAGCCACTGTAGAGTCTCAAGAGATTTCGGCCCCCTAACTCTTAACTCGCCCATATGAGACACATCAAAGAGCCCAACTTTTTCACGAACCCGCATGTGCTCTTGGCGCACGCCTTCGTATTGCACTGGCATTTCCCAACCTACAAACTCCACCATTCGTGCGCCAAGTTCTTTATGGGATTTATTTAACGGGGTCGCCTTTGCCATCACTGCACTCCTCTTAGCTCACCATTTCTAACAACATCAATCACAACACCCTCATCTTTGATTGCCATTAAATGAACACCCTGACACATGCCAAGTAAATCCTGTGAAAGGCGCGTGGCATACTCAAGCCCTGCTTTTTTGGGATCTTCTGCTTTCTCTAGACATTCAAACATTTCATCTGGAACAAATATGCCTGGCACTTTTTTCTGTAGAAATCGTGCTGTTTTCAAACTCTGCACCACAAGCACACCTGCAATCGATGGCACATTGAATTTTTCTGCTTCTCTCACATAGGTTTCAAAAAGAGAGGCTGAAAAAACAGCCTGAGTTTGAAAAAACTTTGCCCCTGCATTGATTTTTCTTTCCATACGATTGATCTGTCCATCAAGCCGTTTAGCAGATGGATTCACAACAGCTCCTGGAAAAATCTCAAGTGGCGTCTCCATAGATTTACCAGCTGAGTTCTTCCCCTCTCTTAAGTTTGCAATAAGTCCAAGCAGTCCGACACTCTCCACTTCAAAAACACTTTTGGCTTGAAAGTGCCCAGCTCTCACCGGATCCCCGGTGAGACAGAGAACATTCTTAATACCAAGAGCCTGTGCCCCCAAAAGATCTGATTGAAGTGCTATGGAGTTTCGATCTCGGCACGTGAGCTGATAGATGGGTTCAACCCCCTCTTGTACAAGAAGACTTGCCGTTGCAATATTGCTCATCCTCATAAGCGCTCTTTGATTATCTGTCACATTCAGAGCATCAAAGTAAGGGCCAAGTTCACGTGCCATATGCCGAAAGTGTTCAGCAGAACCTCCATGAGGTGGAGTTATCTCAGCTGTGATCACTTTTTGGCCAGATTTTAATTTCTCTTGAAATGTCATTTTAGTTTGCGTGTCTCTATGGCTGTTGCAAGATCCAAAGTGTTTTGTAAAAGCATCGCAATCGTCATAGGGCCAACACCGCCGGGGGCTGGAGTTGCAGCAGAAGCATGACCTCCAAGTTCTTCAAACCGAACATCGCCACAGAGTTTTCCAGAATCAAGTCTGTGAATCCCAACATCAATCACAACTGCATCTTTTTTAAAATCCTCTTTTCCAAACATTCGTGGTTTTCCGGCCGCCACCGCAACTATATCAGCCTCTCTTGTGTACTCCTCAAGTGAAGGAGTTTTGGAGTGACATACGGTGACTGTTGCATTTTCATCCATCAGAAGTTGTGCCATGGGTTTACCCACAATATTGCTTCTTCCTACAACCACAGCTTTTTTACCCGCAACATTGATGTCGTAATATTTCAATATTTCCATCACCCCACGTGGCGTACATGGAGCCACGGATTTGTGTCCTGACCAAAGCCTTCCCATACTATCGTACGTCAATCCATCCACATCTTTTCTGGGATCTAAAAGTTCAAGAACAGATCTATATTCAAAAGGCTTTGGAATCGGAATTTGCACTAGCACGGCGTGAACATCCTGATCCGCATTGAGGTGGTTGAGAAGTGAATCCAACTCCTCTACATTTTGCGTCTTATCTATATCAAATCTCTGGGACAGTATCCCAGCCTTTGCACAGGCCTTTTCCTTACTGCCAACGTAAACCTGACTAGCAGGGTCATCTCCGACCAAAACAACAGCCAACCCCGGGGCCTTTCCAAATTTGGATTTGAAACTATCCACTTCAGATTTGATCTTTGCACGTCGATCTTTGGCGACGGCTTTACCATCCAGTAAAATCACGCGTTTTCCCCTTTTTATTCAATATTTCGGGTGTGTACTCATTTTTAACGAACATTACGAGAAAGATCTTATCAGAGGCAAATGAGTATACAGCCTGGCCAACCTAGCTCAATTGAGAGGGAGTTGCGAGCGAGATTTCCCCTTGACCCAACTTGTCAACTGACCTAGTTTTGAATCCTTCAAGGAGAGGTCAAAATGGAAAAGGTGAAGTTGTCTAAAGATGAAAAACATATTGAGTTCCAACGCTTAGATACTGTACCAACAACTCCTAAGAGATTTCGCTCTTGTGATGAACTTGAAGAGCTTTACCGTTTTGTTTACGAAAACGATCTTCGTCGGCATGCTTTTTCAATCGTCAATGCCGTACACCTAGAGCGCAAAGCAAAAAAGGGCAAAAAATAACCTGAAACCCCATTCCTTTGAAACTGGCCTACAACAGTGTTGGTCTTTGTAACGGAAATCAAACACCAACAGTTTCTAAATTCGGACACAATGTTCTTTCCGGACACTCGCCCCTTGATAAATCCTCGTTAAGAATTTCTCGTTCTTTGCATGATCTCTTTCTCAAAAGGAGAAAGTGTTATGAACATAGATTCTATCAAAAACGAACGTGGACAGGGGTTGATAGAGTATATTATTATCGTTGCTCTCATCGCCGTGGCCTCAATTGCAGTCATGAGAGTTATGGGACAAAATGTTCAAGGCCAACTTGCTCGTATCACAAATGGTCTGCAAGGGGATAACTCCAAACCCAGACTCAATAAAGTTCAAAAATCTCACTACAAACAACGTGATTTGAGTGACTTTATTGAGGGGGCGGCAAGTGATGACAAGAAGTGATCGCGGACAAGCTCTACTTGAAACACTGGTTTCATTTCCTATTATCATACTCACGGTTACAGCACTTTTTGGGGGAAGTTACTTGATTGTAACTCAACGTTGGATTGAGCACACATCTTACGAACTTGCCGTATGTGCACTTCATACAAGTACTTGGTCTTGTAAAAGAACAGCACGTGAACGAATTTCAAATTTTCTTCCATTTGGAAGAATACAAGCAATCCATGTCACAAGCTCTAAAGAGCACTCTCAAGCTACCGTAGCTTTTCGCATACTTTCCAGAAACATTCGGAGCTCACAAAATGTGTCCATGTAGAAAAGAAAGTGGATTCATGCTTCCATCCCTTATATTCCTTCTTCCAATTCTTGTTGCAACACTTACTACAGTTATTGCAGTGACACAGATTCTTGTCGAGAGATCTCACGCACTCTCCACCTGTCGCTCAGAAGTGATTGCGATTCAAAAAGAAATGCTCAATAAAAAAAATAAACTTCAAGCTCTCAATTCTTCTGCTAGTCGTTTACGAAAGGAATTAAAAGCCGCAAAAGCTATGATTGTGGCGGCTGCTGGGATTCCTCCAGCCCTTGCAGCTGCAACCACCTATTATAGGTCAGTAAAAGCCAGGCAGTCTCTTTTAAGTCTAAGACAAAAAGCCATTCTTTATTCAGCAAGGATTATGGCAAGTTCAAAAATCATGAATCTTAAACAAAAGCTCTCAAAAAGAAAAACTATAACAAAAAGCCATGGCCTCAGTCGCTTTGACTCTCCTTGGTTTCCAAAACTAGAGCTTGATCCTCGGCCACGCACAAGCTTGACTCCCGATTACAAAACCCCTCAGAACTACTCTCGTCGTCAAAACATTGAGATTGCGTGGACCTATGATGAAACAAGTCTCTTACATGAATGGATCATAGATCGAGTTCAACTCCCAAAACCTTTGAAACTCGCATGTGGCGCAACTATCAAAAGGAGGAATGCAAAATGGACAGTCGTTCTCAGCGCGGACAAATCCTAATCGAATCACTCATCGCACTTATCACACTGACAATGATTCTTTCGCTTCTCATTCGAGCTGGAGATATTGGAAGAATCACACTTAAGGAGACTCAATGGATCAAATTGTCGAAAAACTAAAATCAAAGATAAATTTACTGGCAATAATTGCATTCTCTCTTTCTGCAATTACCGTTATTGTATTAAGCTCTAAAAAACCTATACCAAAAACCAATGAACCTGTCCGATCTGCGGACACGTATATACCAGATGGATTTGTTTTGGTTCCAATTGAAATTCTCAATTCTAAGTCGTTGGACTCAATCATAGGACAATACGGAGTTGTAGACCTCTATCTTCCAAGTGCAAACCCTAAAGAAAAACCAATTAAAGTCGCAAAACGCCTTAAACTCTTAAGAGCGCCTCTAAACCCTGATGTTTTTGCCGTTCTTGCCCCAGAAGACAGAGCCCCCAAGCTCGTCTCAATAGATCGCCCCTTTATTGCAATGGTTCAAAACCCCAGAGCCTCTGGTACAAAAATTGAAAAGATCAAAAAGAGAAGAAAACGAATCTTCTATGAAAGCATTGGAGACTAAAATGATTCGCAGTATTTTTCTTGTATTCACTTCATTATTGGTGGCACTTCCCACAAAAGGGGGAGTTCTCTACGTCCACCCTTCTGTTTCATCTGAAGAGGCCTCACTTTACTCTGAAATACACAAGATTGAGACTTTTAAACAAAAGGAAGTGGAACGTCTTCAAAATAGCGCAAGCGAATTACAACTTTTAAAACTTTTTAAAACTGCACAGTCTGATTTTCTCAGTAAATCCACAGAGTTTTCAGTAATTGCTTTTAAAAAAATCATTGCAAAGAAACATGAAGCGGATTGGAGCCCCGGAACACGCGCCATTATACACTATTCATTTCTAAGATTGGCTCAACTTTCTGATTCAAAAGAAAAACTCTCTCTTTTTGAAGAGGCACTTGCCTTTGACGCTTCTATTGAACCAGATACCAAAATTTTTCCTCCGCCACTTGTGAAAGCATACAATAAAATACGACGTGACCTTGAGACCACTGAGATTCAACTCAAAAAATTTCAAGAATACCCCGTTGTGATCCTGGTAAATGGAAAACTCATTGACCCGGTAAAAACCAATTCAATGGTTCTCTTTCCTGGCATCTATCGCATTACACTGGTGTCAGACTATACGACGCCTCAAACTCACATCTTGAATTCCAATCAAATTGCAACTTTAAACCCACCAAGAGATTCTTTGATTTCAGGTCAATGTAACTCTTCAGCACAAATTCGAAAACCTCTCCTCAACCAAGCTCAATCCATGATTCTTTTTAAGAATGGATGTGCTCATAAACCAAAGAGCAAAAATTCCACACAAAAAGCACAATATGATATCCCAAAACAACTCTCCCCTCCGGTATTGATAGAAAACCCATCCCATCCTATTGAGACTTTGAATACACAGACTGAAAGCCAAACATCTAAATGGGTCATCGGAGGACTTATCGTTGCCGGAGTTGCTGGATTGGTTTACCTAATTGCAGACAGTCAAAAGCAAAGTCAAAAAAAGAAATCTAAAAAAACACAACCCACGCATGAACTTGTAAGTTTCTAGTTCGTGTGCTTATTTGCCTCGAATCATTACGGAAAAGATTTTTATTTGAATGTAAAGCACATACTCATTTGCACAAAACAGAACATTCGAATCTTGATCTTGATATTTTAAATTTTACAGTGAATCGGTTCTTACTTACTTTTACCGAATACGTCCGCCACCAGTGCCAGGACCCGGAATATTTGGACCACCACCAGCTCCGGCGCCAACTCCACCCTGAAGGCTGCCACCATAATACATTCCGTATTGAGCTTGTTGAAGCCGTTGGATAATTGTTTGCAACTCAAAGTGAAGAGACATAACTGCGCGCTGTTTGACCATCCAATTTTCTTGATATTGTCTCTGAGCATCTAAGATCTGTTGGTAATACTGAAATTGATAACCACTACTAATACCACCCATTCCACCAAATGGGCCGCCTAAACCACCCATTCCGCCAAACGGACCTCCACCAAGGCCTCCACCGATTCCACCGTAAAGACCGCCGCCCATTCCACCAAACGGACCGCCTAAACCACCCATTCCGCCAAATGGACCTCCGCCAAGGCCTCCACCGATTCCACCGTAAAGACCGCCGCCCATTCCACCAAACGGACCGCCTAAACCACCCATTCCGCCAAATGGACCACCACCAAAGCCTCCACCGATTCCACCGTAAAGACCGCCGCCCATTCCACCAAATGGACCGCCCATTCCGCCGCCATAGGCTCCGCCACCAAATCCAAGACCTGGCATCATCGCACCACCACCGAACATGAGGGGGTTCATCCCGTACATTCCTGAACCTGGAAATCCAAAAGCACCTCCCATTCCACCGTACATCGATCCACCATATTGGCCAAAAGGTCCCATCATTCCCGCTGGACCGCCACTATAGTAACCACCACCAGCACCTGCGCCACCTGGGGAACATGCATATCCACCCCTTCCGGCACCACCCCACTGTGCTCCATAAAAACCAGCTGTTGCATAAGGCACTCCATAACCACCAAAAGGAGTCGGATAATAAGTACGACCAATCGATGCTGCATACTCCGAAGCTTTATCCTGTGCCTTGTTATTGAAGTACATTCCAAGTCCATCCATAACCATGGCCCCAGCAAGCGCACCCCAAAAACCTTTGCCACCGTTTTTCTTCGCGCAATTCACACAAACTTGATAACCGTCTCGGCCTCTATTTTCAGAATAAACTTTTTCTTCTTCATCTTCCAAACGATCCTCAGCTCGATCAATGTCTTCTTCTAGCTCTGCAAGCTTCTCTAAACACTGATTCTGCCTATCCAATCGATCAAAATATCTCTTCAACTTATATTCACAACTTCTTGCTGTTCGACCACGCTCTCTTGGAAGATAATTTTCACAAATATATTTGTAGCTTATACATGAAGTTCTTCGTCTTGGGGGAGCTGGCTGTGTACGAGGCTTTCGCTGGCCTTGATCTCCAGCCCGTACATTCACACGTTTATCTGGTTTTTGAACAACTACGGGTTTTGACTCTGGCGGTGGTTCCACCACAACTGGAGGCGGGTTGTTCACACGCGAACCCGTAGTTCTAGGCAATGTTGTGGTTGGAATCGGATCTTCCCCCACACCTTCCCTATCATTACCAGGACCATCTTTATCATCATCGGCATATGCTGTGCTAAATAGAATAGAAACCAAGGTCTTATCTAAATACTGTGCAAATTGAAGTGCTCTATTGTAGTAGGAGTTATTGGCATCACACGGATACTCATCTGGATTATTGATCATATCTACAACGTCACTAAAACTTGTGTCTCCAGAGAAATAATCATCTAATTCATCTTCTAAATCTTCAACATCCTCTTCATAGTCTTCACATTTGCTTTCTAATGCATGATACTTGTCTTGGAGTTCTTCGAGTTGACGTTGTCTCCCAAACACGCCCTTACTTGCGTATGTTTCGTAAACAGGGCAATTTTGCATTCCCCCATATAAACCATAGCCATGCTGTGCTTTTGCCTCATCAGGCAGTATCACAAACAGTAGAAGTAGGGCTGTCAGCAATCGCATTATAGACTCCTTAACTTGGATAGATTTCTATCCTTCAATCTCTCATCGTCATGATACGGGACATTCTTAATCCTGGACCTCCAAACTGTACCAAAGACCTACTCATTTGTTTTCTTGCAGCACCCCCTCCCCCAAAGTAAAATGTGAAAATGACTCCCACGATTCTTTGCGTAGATGACGAAGTCGACAATGTCGACGCCCTAGAACGACTTTTTCGTAAAAAATACGAAGTCTTACGAGCCACCTCGGGGATTGAGGCACTGGAACTCATCCAAGGTCGAGAGATAGCCGTTATCCTAAGTGATCAACGCATGCCAAATATGACAGGTGTTGAGTTTCTTGAAAAATCTATTGAAACCCACCCCGATACTGTTCGTATGCTTCTTACAGGATACACAGATATTGAATCTGTCATTGCGGCAATCAACTCTGGCCAAGTGTATCGCTATATTACAAAACCTTGGGACCCTAGAGATCTTGAAAGTGCAATGTCTCGCGCGATTGAACGACATCAAATGCAAGTCGAACTCAAGGTCAAAAACAAAGAACTCAAAAAAGCTTATGATGAACTGAAAACTTTAGATAAAGCCAAGAGCCAATTCATGATCCTTATCAATCATGAGTTAAAAACTCCCCTCACCTCTCTTTTGAGTTTTTTGGAACTTCTTGGAGAATCAAAACTCGATGAAGAACAAACTCTATATCACAAAAAAATTACAGGAAGCGCTGAAAGACTTAAAGAAATCATTTTTGATGTTCTAGAAATCATGAACGCTGAAACTGGGCAAACAAAACCTAAATTTTCAAAAATCAAACTCAGTGAGATTGCCTCTCATATAGAAAATGATTTCAAGGATCTTTTAAAAATAAATAAGCAAAAGATTGAAACTGACTTCAGTATCAATGAATTCAAAAGTGATCCTGAGATACTTAAAAGTGTACTACGACGGGTTGTCCACAATGCAATCAAATTTGGAAAGAAAAGCAAACCCCTCATCTTGACTGCCAAAAATAAATCCAAAGCTCTAGAAATCTGGGTACACAATGAGGGAGAAGGGTTAGATAAAAAAACAATCTCCCATATCCTCAAACCATTTGCCTTAGATGAGGATATCATGAATCACTCAAAAGGTATGGGGCTTGGACTAAGCCTAAGCCAGGCACTTTTGAAAACATTAGGATCAGAACTCAAAATCAAAAGTAATGACAAAAAAGTGTCCGTCGGCTTTCTGCTCCGTGATTCGGACATTTAATCCGGTAACTCTCCCAAGCTTCAGTTTGATTTCTAAATGATTGTTTCATCATCTTGCATATTCAAAATCTCATGAGAGTTTTATTCTTTTTATTTTTTTCACAGATCATCCACGCAAACACAGGTCAACCTTTAATGATTGGGCGAAGCATACAGCTTCCTGTTGCTCACTCCGTCAACATCCATATCTCTCAAAAAGGCATTGTAAGTGTGAAGGACATGAATACACATATTGTTATTACTGGAAAAAAAATAGGTGATGTCACAATTCAAGTTGGAAAGAAAAAATATAACATCTCTGTTATAGGAAAGAAAGAATTTGAAACCTATGAACAGCTTTTACCACTGCTTCAAGACAAGATGGGATTAAAACTCAAAATCATAGACCACACCCCCACAATCCAGGGAACACTCTATCGCCTAAGTGACTGGGCAGAGTTGGGCAAACGATTACAGACCCCATCATATTTTTTTCATGCACAAATAGATCCACCACTGATTCAACAAGCAAGGAGTCTGATTCTAGGGAAATTCAAAGAACTCAACACTCCAATGGTCACCTTAAAGTTTGAGCCAACACCTAAGGTTTTTGTTTCAAAGGCAAATTCAAATATAAAAAAAATAGCTCGCCAGTATGGCATACCAATTCAAACTGTAAGTGGATTGGTCGAGATAGAACCCATGGTAGAAGTGAATATCTTTGTTGCTGAAGTTAAAAAAAAGGAGTTTTTAAGATACGGAATTAAATGGCCCTCAAGTTATTCAGCTAATATTTCTCCAGATCTCAACTTAAATTCTTTGAATTTAACTTTAAATGCACTTGATGAAAAGGGGGATGCAAAACTCCTCGCTTCTCCCAAACTCGTTTGTAAAAGCGGGTCATCTGCAGAGTTTTTAGCAGGAGGTGAAATACCTATTAAAGTTTCTGGATACACAAGCAATCGTGTTGAATGGAAGACCTACGGGATAAAACTCAATATTAAACCCAAAGCTTCATGGTCTGGTAAAATGAGTATCGAAGTTTCAACTGAGGTTTCCAACATCGATTCCAGTCAAACTGTAGATGGTGTTCCAGGTCTTTTAACAAACCGAATGAAAAGTCACTTTGATATGCTTCAACCTCAAACCATTGTGCTATCTGGTCTTATACAGAATGATGTTGGTCGCTCATCAGAGGGCCTCCCCCTACTCAGTAAAATCCCAATACTTGGTGCTTTATTTTCAAGCAAAGATTACAGAAACAACAAAACCGAACTTGTTTTCTTTGTCACCCCAAGGGTTATTGACATTGAATGACTTAGCTAATATTTTTCAAAATATTTTGAAATCTGTTGAAAATAACGGACTTCATCAGATTCATCGCCTCGATATTGAGTGTGCAGATTTAGATAAAATCTATCAATTGAAATCAAAAAATTTACCTGAAGAGACTCAGTCCAAATTGAGAAATGAACTCTTTGGCGCCGGACCACTAGAAGAACTCTTATGTAACGAAAACGTGACTGAAATCCTTATCAATGACTGGGACAATATTTGGATTGAAAAAAACGGAATGCTTCAAAAACATCAAGAGCCTTTTCTCTCTCTTATGTCATTTCGGCATTTTTTAAATCGTATTTATTTTGACATCAATTCCGAACCTACCATTTCTCAGCCCTTTCTCAATGCAAATTGGAGAGGGTTTCGATTGCACATAGGACTTGAAAACGTTTGTAGTTCAAAAACCCATGTTTCATTGAGAAGGATTTCAAACTCCAATTGGTCACTTGCTCAACTTGTGAAATACAAATGGGCCGAACAAACTCAAGTCGAGTTTTTAAAAAAAATATATCTTATAGAACGAAAAAACATTCTTATTGTTGGACCAACTGGAACTGGCAAAACAACCGTTTTAAGCGCATTACTTGCCGAAATAGAAGAGGCCGATCGCACTATTATAATCGAAGACACAGATGAAATTCGAATTCCAAACTCATCAAGCTTGAAACTTTTAACAAATACATTTTCTGCCAATTTTCCACAAAACTTTAATATTGCAGATCTTATTAAAGAATCCCTAAGAATGCGTCCCAACCGAATTGTCGTGGGTGAAATTCGAAGTGAAGAAGCCAAAGATTTAATTTTAGCTTTATCCACTGGACACTCAGGAGGCCTTTGCACACTTCACGCCGCAACAGCAAGGGAAGCCCTTCTTCGTCTTGAAATGCTGGTACAGCTTGGAGCTCCAAATTGGACCACAGATTCAATACGACGTCTTTTAAGTCTAGCTCTTCATTATATAGTGGTTGTTGAAAAGAAAGAGTCTGGTGAAAGAAAACTCAAATCCATACATGAACTCGGAACAAATGAGATAAATGGAATTACGATGGAACCTATTTATGAAAACACTTAAAATGAATTATCACAAAAACTTTAGGCCGCATTGATTTGCATTTCAGGATCTATTTCATAGAGGTTGATAACAAACTCCTGAATTCTCTTTCGAGCTAAACCAATCATTGATGCTCCGGCTGCAAATTGCTCTGTCTCATCCCATTTTTTGGATTGAATTATTTCTGCAACTTTTTGAGATAACTCTTCTGGTAAACAATTTAGAAAATTTTCAACCTTGTCATCTTTGAGCTTGGAAACCGCACATGCTAAAGTATTGGGACTCAATTCGTAGACCAAATGCTCAAGGCCATCGTGATAGGGCCAAGTGATGATTCTTTCGACTGTAAGCATTTTTTGCTCTATGAGATTTCCCCAAGCAGGATCTTCGAAGAGAATTTTAGCCAAAATCTGATTTCGTTTTTTAGGCTCACTAATCTCCAAAACAGAGAGTAGCTGCTCAAATCCACCTGGTTTTTTAAAATCATCTGTAATTCCCAATCCAAACTCCAATTCTCGTAAAGCTTAAACTTCAAGTGAAAGCATTTGACCTTTTACTGAAGCGTCCTCTTGAATACCTTGAGCTTCATTTTCTTTCACAAACTCATGAGAGTTTTTGTCCAATTGAATCTCACCCATTTCTATTTTTTCAACTGGTGCAGCTTCTTTGAAGAACTTATCTGTCATCTCATTTGAAATTTTCACTTCGTGAGCACCTTCAAATGTTTTTGAATTTGGAAGTAAATCCATTTTCTGAAGTCTTTCATACGCTGAAAGACTTGAACCTTCCAACCTTCCTGCTGCACGACTTGATCTCATTCCAAAACTTGGAGTACCAGCTCTTCGAGTTGGCGTACCGCTTAAATCAACTGCAGCCACCCTTGGGGTACTCGCAATAATCCCACTTAACTTATTCACATCACACCTCCTGTGTGAAAAAATGGCGTCCTGCCATATAAAGTTTATCGGTTAACATGATCTTAGACTTTACCGACTTTAGTCTGAAATTGTCTCAAAAAGAGATGTGCTTAAGGCGTGTATTCGTTTATCCAGACTCTTTGCTAAGGGACCAGAAACTTCACAACCTGAGGAATATTCGTCAAAACTATATTTGTCCCACTATAAACCTCACCATCCAGTTCAACGGGCTCATCTTCTCGAGTTTGAATTTCTACCTGAGAACCCTGATAAAGACTCACCTCTTCCAAATCTTGAAATGTGCCATCAAATAACTTCGGAAGAGACTTTAAACCTTTAAGCTTACCCATGGACTTCACCAAAAGAATATCAAACTCCCCATCATCCACCTCACCATTTGGCGCCCAAAGCATACCGCCACCTGAGAATCGACCATTACAAATAAAAACATTGTGGGCAAGGCCATCAAAAATTGGACGTCCGTCCACATGAAGCTTCATTTGAATAGGTTTGTAGCCAATAAACTCCACCAAACCACTTCGTAGATACTCTAGAGACGGAGGCAAAAAGTAAAATCTCTTTTGCATTCTCTTTGCTGTATGACCCCCAAGGCCCATAGACGCGGAATTGATATAGTATCTGACTTTCGTACCCATAGCATTTTCAATTTTCACCCGTCCCACATCCACTCGACGTGTTTTCCCAAGGTGCATAACATCAGCCGCTTCTAAAACATTCTCAGACACTTGGAGCGAGCGAGCAAAGTCACACCCTCGCCCACCAGCAAATATCCCAATCTCAACTTGTGAATTTACCAACTTATCGTTTTCATCAAATAAGCCATTTATTACTTCGTGGACAGTTCCATCACCGCCACCCACCACAATTCTCTGAAAACCATTTGAGGCTGCTCTGAGGGAAAGTTGAGCTGCATCGCCAATCTTTTTTGTTTCAAAAACCTCGACAGCGCCGATTCTAGATTGAATCTTTGTTTTGTATTTGCCCCAAATCCGCTTCATACGGCCACCACCGCTTACAGGATTTATGATCAATGCTGTTTTCATTTTAGCGCCCCCACCAGCTTGTTATTCGTCTTTCTTCTCAGATTCCTTAGCCAGACTATTCTCTGCAGTCGGTGAAAGACGAACACCAAGTTCAAGTAACTGATCCCGCTCAACAACACTTGGAGCTTCTGACATCAAACACACAGCTCGTGATGTTTTTGGAAAAGCAATAACATCACGAATCGCATTTGTGCCACAAAGAAGCATCACAACACGGTCCACACCCCAAGCCACTCCACCATGAGGAGGAGTTCCATATTTTAATGCATCTACAAAAAAACCAAATTTTTGTCGAGTTTCTTCTTTAGACAACCCAAGTGCCTTAAACATTGCGCTTTGAACTTCCTGGTCATGAATTCTTATACTACCACCCGCAATTTCATATCCATTACAAACAAGATCATAAGCCTTTGCCGTCAGCTCACCCATTTTTTTGTCATCTCCTGATAAAAGATCTTCAAGAGAACTATCTGATGGTGCCGTAAATGGATGATGACATGCCACCCACCTTTTGTTGTCCGCATCGTAATCAAGAAGTGGAAAACCCACAACCCATAGGAAATTAAACTGACTCTCATCAATCAACTTAAGGTCCTCTGCCAACTGCAGTCTGAGATGACCAAGTACTGTGCATGAGATTCGCCACTCATCTGCCACAATCAAAACACTATCACCGTTCTTTGCACCAGCTTTTTCAAAAGCTTTCCGTACAACAGAGTCATCCAAAAATTTGACTAATGGGCTATTGAGCTCACCGGCACTATTAGACTTGATCCACATCAAACCTTTGGCACCCATTTGTCTTGCAAGCTTAGTGAGCTTATCGATTTGGCTTCGACTCATTTCACCTTGCTCAGAAATCGTCATGGCTTTGACTGCACCACCCTTTTCTAGAACATCATCAAAGAGTCGAAACCCAGCACCCTTCAGCTCTTCACCCACATCGCTCAACTTCATATCAAAGCGGGTATCTGGTCTGTCGGTTCCGTAATCATTCATGGCGTCAAAGTAATTCATCACCTGAATTTCAGGGATCTCTAGGTTGAGAACTTCTTTCCAAACAGATCGAATGAGTTTTTCATTAATCTGCATGACATCCTCAGGTTCAACAAAGCTCATTTCAATATCCACCTGTGTGAACTCTGGCTGCCGATCTGCTCTTAAGTCTTCATCTCGAAAACAACGAGCGATTTGAAAGTATTTGTCCATTCCTGAAATCATAAGAAGTTGCTTCAAAGTCTGCGGACTTTGAGGAAGAGCATAGAAATGTCCTTGTGAAACACGAGATGGAACCAAGTAATCACGTGCACCCTCTGGAGTGCTCTTATACAAAATTGGAGTTTCAATTTCTAAAAAACCCTCTTGATCTAAAACTCTGCGAACAATTTGATAAAACTTGTGTCGAATCATCAGATTGCTTTGCATTTGCGAACTTCTTAAATCCAAATATCGGTATTTCAATCGAATATTCTCACCAACATTTTTATCATTGGTTTGAAACGGAACTGTTTCAGCTTTAGAGAGTATCTCACACCTTTTGACGTCAATTTCAATTTCACCCGTAGGAAGCTTTGTGTTTTTCATGCCCTCAGGACGCGGCCTTACCTTACCACTTACGGCAATAACAAACTCTCCTCGTAGATCTTTTGCTACAGAAGTTTCATTTTGGCTTGGGTCTAAAACAAGTTGAAGGATACCTGTGCGATCTCGAAGATCTATAAAGACCAATCCACCATGGTCACGCCGGGTATCCACCCAACCCATTAGCACAACATCCTGATCGTTGTTGGAGGCATTCAAATCACAACAGTAATGGGTTCGCTTTAAATCAACTAGAAATTTTTCTGACAAGGGCGTCCTCCCGCTTTACAATGAGAAGGCACAACCCGCGCGCCGTACCTTCTCGAGGTATTTACAGGATTTTCACTCCTGATGGAAGCTCTCGACGAATTTTTCAAGTAACTGAGCCGTCAATTTTTCTAAGGGTATTGAATCCTCAGATCGTGTTTCCATATTCTTCAAAATAGCCATACCACTTGCACACTCATCCTCACCAATAAGCAAGACATATTGGGCATTTAGCTTATTTGCACGCTTGAGCTGAGCTTTCATGGATCTCCCCTCAAGATCTACTTCAACAGAAATTCCCCGCCCTCTCAATTCACGAGCGACTTTAAGAGAAACAGAAACGCTCTCTTTTCCACTTGAAACAATCACGAGATCGGGTCTAACCCCACCAAAGCTGGATGCCTCCTGTAATACCAAAGCAAGCCGATCAAGCCCCATCGCAAACCCAACGCCGGGAGTAGGTCTCCCACCTAACATTTCAACAAGACCGTCATATCGACCTCCTCCACCCAGAGCATTTTGAGTTTTCCCAAGTGAATTTGTCGTAAATTCAAAGGCCGTATGACAGTAATAATCCAATCCACGAACAATATTGGCATCCACAACAAAAGGGATTTCCATACTATGCAGATGCTCTTGCACTCTTTTGAAGTGCTGACTGCTCTCTTCATCCAATTCATCTAGCAGTAAGGGAAGTTTTTTGGCCAACGCTTGAGCTTTTTCATCTTTGTGATCAAAAATTCTTTGAGGATTTTTTTCTATACGACTTTTAAAATCCTCAGGAACCAAATCCATGTTTTCTTTTAAAAGTGCTGTAAGTTTTTTAAAATAAGGCTTTCTACAACTATCTGTTCCAAGAGTGGAAATTCTCAACTCCACATCGTGAATTCCAATTTTTTTCAATAAATCCCAGCCAACTGAAATCACCTCTGCATCTGCAAGAGGGTCTTGAACCCCAAGAAGTTCAATTCCAAATTGATAGAACTGTCGGTATCTTCCTTTCTGAGGTCTTTCATGCCTATACATGGGGCCAAGATAAAATAACTTCAAAATCGACTGCTGAATGGCCCACCCATGTTGATTGACCGCACGAACAACCCCTGCCGTCCCCTCAGGCCTCAACGTTAAGCTATCTCCATTACGATCATCAAAGGTGTACATTTCCTTTTCAACGATATCCGTGGCTTCACCGACCCCTCGCTTAAAGAGCTCTGTTGGCTCAAGTATTGGAGTTCGGATTTCTCCATAGCCTGCCGCACGGCACACAGCTCGAGCTGCATCCTCAATTTTGCCCCAAATATGGCTCTCTGGGGGAGCAATATCATTCATTCCTCTAATAGACTGAAGCTTCATACACCATAAATTGACATGAACTTCGCTTCGGGTCAAAACAAGGATATCAAGGAGATACAAATGCCGAAGATCAACATCAAGAAGAATTCCTCCCACGACATGGACTCGACCTATACAAAAATTAAGGATGTTCTTGAAAATGACTCAGATTTGAAGAAACTTGATTCAAACTACAGCTGCACCTGTATAGATGCGGAAAAAAGCATTACAGCAAAAGGAAAAACCTTTAAAGCTGAGGTCAATATCGAATCCAATGGAAGTCAGTCTCTTGTCAAAATCGTTGTCGACTTACCACTTATGTTTGCACCATTTAAAGGTGCTGTAGAAAAAACACTCAGTCGTAAACTTGAGAAAGCTCTCGGATAATATGGCTAAAAAAAAGAAGGCGACAAAAAAAGTAAAAAAATCTCCCTCTAAAAAACGAGGGACAAAAAAGAAATCTACGACAAAGAAAGTGCCTTCCAAAAAAGCAAAAAAATCTTCTTCTAAAAAGCAAGGAGTGAAAAAAATATCCACAGCAGAATCAAGGGTAAAATCTGTTACAGCCGAAATCGTTGAATCTGGACCCAAGAAGACTGAAACAAATTACGAAAATGCCATTTCAGCACGGAACGACCCACTCGGTGCTTATCTTGCCGAAATTCGAAAACATCCCCTTCTCACCCCAGAAGAAGAGAGGAAACTCGCAATAAGATATTATGATGAAGGTGATGCAGACGCCGCTCAAAGACTTGTAACAGCAAATCTCCGTTTTGTTGTAAAAATCGCCGCAGAATACTCACGCTTTGGCTCCAAAATGATCGACCTTATCCAAGAGGGCAATGTTGGCCTTATGCACGCAGTAAAAGAATTCAACCCATACAAAGGGGTGAGGCTTATTACGTATGCCGTATGGTGGATTCGAGGATATATCAGAGAGTATCTCTTGAAGCACTATTCGATTGTTAAGATTGGAACCACTCAGTCTCAGAAAAAACTTTTTTACAATCTTCAGGAAGAAATTCGAAAACTCGAAGCCGCAGGCCAATCTGCTACAAACGAACTTATCAGCGAACGAATGGGACTGCCTGAAAAAGACGTCAAACTCATGAAACAGAGAATGTCGAATAAAGATGTCAGCCTGGATGCTCCACTAGACAATGAATCTCAATCCCGTCTTTTGGATTTACAGACAAGTGATTCAGATCAATCCGCAGATGAGTTATTGGGTTTAAAAGAACAGATTGAAGTTTTGCAGAGTCAAATTGAAGACATTCGCCCCTCACTCAACGAAAAAGAAGAGTATATTTTAGAAAACCGAATCTTGGCAGATGAGGCACAGACTCTACAAGAGATTGGGAACCACTTTGGAATCTCTCGAGAACGAGCACGACAACTTGAAGAACGAATCATAAAACGCCTCAAAGAAGCATTTCTGAAAAATACAACTATTGATAGTTTTCTTGACCCAGATTCGTCGGACTAACCTACAGCCTGAGGTTTTTCGTTTTCAAAATGGTTGGACAGTTTTCCACGTAACCTTGATACCGCTTGAGCGTGAAGCTGTGACACCCGACTCTCTGTCACTCTTAAAACTCGTCCTATCTCTTTTAAATTGAGATCTTCGTAGTAATAGAGTGAAAGCACCAGTCTTTGCTTCTCAGGTAGTTCATTGATAGCACCAGTCACGATTTCTTTAACTGTCTTAAGATTGAGCTGATTGAATGGGTTTGAAATTTTACACCCATCAAGAAGACTTAAAATAGATTTTTTATCCACATTGCTAAATGTGGCCTGCTCATCAATAGAAAGAAGGCTCACTGGACGCACCTGATTTACCAGGTCGTAAAATTCAGGCATTGAAAGATTGAGCTTTTCAGCCACCTCTTCATCTGTTGCATTTCTTCCAAGATCGGCTTCAAGTTTGACAAGTGTTCTATCTAGAAGCTTGGCCTTATCTCTTACACTTCTTGGCACCCAATCTTGTGCTCGAAGTTCATCTAATATAGCACCTCGAATTCGAAATTCGGCATAGGTTTTAAAAGTGTTATCACGGCTTGGGTCATACTTTTCTATCGCATCCATCAATCCAATAACCCCACTTGATATGAGATCATCCAACTCTATATTAGAGGGAAGTCGAATTGCGATTTTTTGAGCGATAAACTTAATAAGAGGAGCGTACTCCATAATAAGCTTATCTTTTTGCTCAGCCGTTAGCTTTTGTGGATCTTCTTTATATTTCTTTAAAAGAGTTGAACCTTTGCTCATCTTTCCCCCGTTACTAATATTTTATCAAATTGAGAAGGTTCCTCATAGACCTGAAGTTCTCATGCCACACCAAAATATTGCTTCCAAAAGAACTGAACATTGCCCTTAAAACTCTCTATGTCGCTGAAAGCACTGAGGTTATTTGTAACTTCAATGATCGATCGACTAGCTATGCAGTCGGGGTTGGACTTCAGTACCAATTGTTGCGATTTTGTTGCTCTTCTAAGGTATGGATCCGCAGGTATCGACCCTTTGTAATCCAAACTCACGTTTAAAAACTGCGCTCCAACATCACTTAACCTCTGATAAATAGCCAGGCCTTCGGCCTCGTCCTTCACCATATTGCAGATGATGGAGAACTTTGTCTCACGATAGTACTTATTCATAACTTTTATGAGTGCGTAAGAATCCGCTAGACTTGAGGGATCGGGTGTCACCACAACGTTGATCTCTTGGGCTGCGGAGTTCAAATATAAGACATTGTCATCTATGCCTGGGGCTGTATCAACAATGAGGTAATCAAACATCGCAGGGATCTGACTCACTTGATCCAGTAGATTTCGTCTTTCAACCTCAGCAAGTCGTGTCAGCTCTTTCACACCACTTCCACTAGGAATGAGAAATACATTCTTATCTACTTCCATCAACACTTCATCCATGGAAGCATTACCAGTTAAGACGTCATATATGGTCTTGGTTGCACGCTTATCAAACATAAGATCCACGTTGGCCATTCCTAGATCTCCATCAAGTATCAAAACTCGATTTCCCTCTCGCCCCAACTGAAGTGCAACATTTGCAACTAAGGTTGTCTTTCCAACTCCACCTTTGCCTGAAGTGATTGTTAGGGTTTTCGTTAATCCACTTCCACTTGTGGCAGCATCATTCTGTGATGACATTTATTCTCCTCCTGCATGAGAGATTTTAGTTATTTTAAAAATCAAATCTAAAACTCTTTCTTTCGTAGCAAACTCAAAGTCCTCAGGTACTTTAGGGCCAATTCCAAATCCAAAAATCGGCAAACCAAAACGTCTCTGAACATTAACCATAACGCCATGTTGGCTAGCCTCATCCAGTTTTGTGAACAATAGATCTGTCACACCCAAGGTTAAATAGCGCTTTAGAATTTCATAGATGTCATGGTCTTTCCAAGTCACAGATTGCACAAAATGCGTAGACATGGAGTTCCTAACGGGAGGAATTAGATTTCTCATTTCTGTCATTTGCTCTTCTGACTTTAAAGCCGTACTTGGCATCTCAATAAGAACAACATCATAGCCCTCTAGTTGAGCAAATATCTCTCCCCAACCTTCGGGGCCAGAAACTGTAAAAAATGGACAATTCAAAATTCGAGAATAAGTTTTAAGGCTTGCTGTTCCTGCAATTCTTTTTGTGTCACACGAAACAATCGCCACTCGTTTTTTAAGTTTCAAAACAAGTTGAGCTGCATACTTCACTAAGGCTGTTGTTTTTCCCTGCCCTGTTGCGCCAAAAAATACATGGAACTTGGAAAGCTGAATCGGATTGACAATCTTGATGTCATTTAAAATATACTTCGCAAGCCAAGCTTGAACAAGAGGACGTCTCTTTATTTTTACCTCTCCAAGTTCAGCCTTTGCTTGTACTAAAATCTCTGTTGCAACTTCAGCGTCTATTCCAACATTCAAAAGTTTTTCAAAGTGAAAACTCAATTCAAATGGCAAACCACGCTCAGCCCCCGGGTGTAAACTGATCGGATTTTGATTTTTATCTCGACTTCCAAAGTCTTGAATCAAACCACGCAGAGCCTGAATCTCTGCTTTTAGTGCCTTCACTTCGACATCACTATTTCGAGCAACTCGATGGCCTGTCGACTTAGATGCAGATTCTGTAGTTTTTGCAGCTCGTACAGCAGACTGCACAGCCTCCTTCACTCGAAAATGACCTTTTTGTCGAACTGAAGCTTCCTGCTCTTTTTTAGAAAGCATTTGTTTTTGAGGTGATTTTTCTTTTATGATATTTTGTGCTTTTAAATCATTTAAAACAGCTTCAACACTTCGTCCTTTTGTATTTGTGTTACTTTCTTCATCTGCAATATCGACATATCTCATTGGTCCATTTGTTGCGCTCATATCTTGGGGCAAATAACGACTTACACTTTTTTCAATAAATTTTCTCTGAACCTGCGCTGAGGCGCCTGAAAATTTATTGCGATCTTCTGGACTCAACCTTTCTTGTGCAAAAGAACGTTTTTTTAACTGAGTTTCTGAGATTGCTGCTGTAACTTCAACACTCCCTTTTCCAAGTAACCCAAACCCTTTGTTTTCTTGCGCAGAAAGAATAATTGCTTCAGGACCCAGTTCCAACTTGATCATTTCAAGAGCTTCTTTCATGCTACTGGCTTCAAATTTTCTAACCTGCATATCTCATCTCCACAGTTCCCACAGCATTTACATTTGCATCTGAAGTCAATTCGTTATGAGAAATCACAATAAGCTGAGGTATAAACCTTTCCGTTAATTTTCTGACATGCCTACGAACAGTTGGACTCGTTAGTAAAATTGGTTGTCCTGCAAATTCAGGATGAGCATCAATCACTCGAGCCATTTCATTTATCATTTCATTTGCTTGTGTTGGATCCATCACCAGCTGCACACCTTGTTCTGTTTGAAGCAAAGATCCCGAAATAATCTCTTCAAATTGAGGAGACAAACTCATCACTGGAATTTTACCTTCCTCATTAGTGTACTTTCGTGTGATGGATCGAGCCAACTTCTTTCTTACAGACTCTGTTAAAGTATCTAGGTCTTTGGTCTGAGGTGCCTCATCTGCTAGAGTTTCAAATATTGTGAGAAGATCACGAATCGAAACTTGTTCTTTGAGCAAGTTTTGAAGAACTTTTACAACAGCCCCTAAGGTCATATGATTTGGAATCAATTCATCAACAACTTTTGGATGAGTTCTTCTAAAGTTTTCAATCAACGAATGACCTTCTTGTCGCCCAAGAAGTTCATGAGCGTGAAGTCTGATAACCTCTGTCACATGCGTAGCAAGAACAGTCGGTAGATCCACCACTGTGTATCCAGCCAAATCGGCCTCTTCTCTTTGAGCTTTTGAAATCCAAATCGCATCTAGACCAAAAGCGGGTTCTTTTGTTTGAACACCGTCCATTGGTGAAATCACATTCCCCGGATCCATCGCAAGAAGATAATCCGGCTTAAGTGTGCCTCCACCAATTTCAGACCCTTTGATCATGATTTTGTATTCTCCAGGTTCCAATTGAAGATCGTCTCGAATATGCACCTTAGGAACGACAATTCCCATGTCCATTACAAATTGCTTTCGAATACTCACAATTCTTTCTAGAAGATCGCCTGACTCCTCAGAATCTACGACACTTATCAAGCCATATCCAACATTGAGTTCCAGTAAATCAACATTGAGAAGGTTTTCAACATTTTCTGCTTCAGATTGCTCAGTTGCTTCAAGTGCTTTCTTTCTGTCATTTGCTTCTTTTTCTTTTCCATACCTTGTTACAACCCAAGCTGTGACGCCAATCACAAATGCAATTCCAATAAAAGGCACACCTGGAAGACCAGGAATAATACCCAGAAAAAATAATATTGAAGCCACTATAACCAATGCCCTTGGGTTGATAAAAAGTTGATGGGCCATTTCTTTTCCAACATTTTTTCCACTACTAGAGCTTCGAGTCACAACGGTACCAGCAGCCGTAGAAACAATAAGCGCTGGGATTTGAGAAACCAATCCATCACCAATTGTGAGCATTGTGTAATACTCAGCAGCTGTACCCATATCCAAGTCACGTTGAAAGACCCCTATCAATAGACCTCCAACGACATTGATGACTGTAATGATAATTCCAGCAATCGCATCTCCTCGCACGAACTTACTGGCACCATCCATAGCTCCATAAAAATCAGCTTCCTGCTCAATTTCACTTCGTCTTTTTCGTGCCTCATCTTCGTTGATCAACCCTGCATTTAAATCTGCATCGATTGACATTTGTTTTCCGGGCATTGCATCCAAAGTAAAACGTGCTGCAACTTCAGCCACTCGACCAGAACCTTTGGTGATTACAACGAAATTGATAATCACAAGAATAAGAAAAATCACAAATCCTATGACGTAGTTATTTCCAACAACCAGGTCACCGAATGCATTGATCACATTACCAGCTGCCGTTGGGCCACTATGCCCCTGGCTTAAAATCAAACGAGTCGAAGCAATATTAAGGGAAAGACGGAAAAGTGTTGCAATCAATAAAAGCGTTGGAAAAACACTGAAATCAAGTGTTCGTTTTGTATAAATAGAAACCAAAAGTATGAGTAAACTCAATGTCAAAGAAAGCGTCAAAGACATGTCTAGCAAGAACGCCGGAAGCGGAACGATCATTACAAGTAAAATCAAAATCATAGCAAATGCCATGACTAAATCCGTATTCTTTGAAAACCTTTCGAATCGCTTTACAAATGCAAAAAGAGCGTCCATTCTACTTCACCATCTTCTTTTTAAGTTTATAAACATAGCTCAACACTTCTGCCACAGCCTTATAAAGTTCACGTGGAACAACTTGACCAATTTTAATTGTTTTAAATATTGTTCGGGCAAGAGGCTTATTCTCAAGCACTGGGACATTGTTATCTCTTGCAACTTGCTTTATTTTTTCGGCAATTGCACCAGCACCTTTTGCCACAACTTGCGGAGCTGGCAAGTCCGCACTGTATTTCAAAGCCACGGCCAGATGAGTTGGATTTGTAATTACAACATCTGCTTTTGGCACATCTTCCATCATTCTTTTATTTGCAAGCTCTCGCTGCACGCGCCTAATCCGAGCTTTGATCTGAGGATCTCCTTCTCGGTTTTTCAACTCCTCTTTCAATTCTTGTTTCGTCATTTTCATTTTCTTTTCAAGTTCCCATCTCTGATAGGCATAATCAAATATAGCCAAAAGAGCCATAAAGATTGCCACACCAAATGAAACCTTGAGAGTCAGAGTTCCAAAAAATGATATCAATTGAGTTATACTGAAGTTGGATAAAATTGGAATGGATCGAATTTCACTTTCAATAACAAAATAAGAGATCAGAGCAACAAGCACAACCTTAAGCACAGCCTTGAGTCCCTCAACTGTGGATCTCAAACTAAACATTCTCTTTAGCCCTGACAAAGGATTGAGTTTTTCAAGATTTGGCTTCAAAGCCTCTTCATTGTAAAGAAACCCGACTTGAATAAGTGAAGAACCGATTCCCAATAACCCCGTGATTGCAAGAATTGGAGCTATGAGAAGCATTCCTTTTCCAAATGCCATTTTAACAGCAGGCATCAGGTCATCTTCTCGCGCCACTTCCAAAAGTTGAGAACCAAAGGATTGATTGTAAAGATCCATAATCTGCATGAAGAAAAATCGAGACATCAACCAAAGACAAAACATCACTCCAGATAATAGAAGGACAGAAGCCACCTCTCGACTTTGAGCCACTTGCCCACGCTTACGAAAATCTTCGCGTCTTTGAGCTGTTGCTTCTTCTGTTTTCTCTCCCGAGTCCTTCTCGTCTTCAGCCATGAACCATCCTAGTAAGATTTCACCAATTGAAATGCGCGCTCTATTGCAACTTGTACATATTCATCAAGCCCTGTTACAAAAACTGGTATTGATAAAAAAAGTATCCCTAAACCAACCAAAATATTTGCAGGCAAACTTGTAATCAGGACATTGACCTGAGGAACTGCTCGTCCAATGATTCCCATCGTGACATTCATCAAAAAAATTGCAGCAAGAACAGGCGCTGACATTTTAACTCCTGCAATCATTATTTCTTGAACAAGAACATCAATTTTACGTAATCCAACTAAATTTAAAGCTTCTAAACTTAAAGGCAAAATTTCATATGTTTTGACAAACGCTGCCATAAACATATGGTGTCCGTTAATGGCAAGAAAGAAAAGTGATGCAAGCATCACTTGAAATTGCTCAAGAACAGTAGAACGTGAATTCGATGCAGGGTTGAAGATTTGAGCTCCAGAAAGCCCCATCGTAATACTCACAATTTCACCACAAATACTAACAGCAAAGAGAAAGAATCGTGATACAAACCCCAAACTCAAGCCAATGAAAACTTCTCGTATCACAAGAAAAACAAGAGACTCTGTCAACAAATGGGGGGCAAGAGATTGCCAAGAGATTGTGGGATAAATCAAAAGCGAAAGAGCAATAGATGCTAGAATTTGAATATTTCTTGGAATTAAAGAGCCACTCAGAACCGGCCAAGTTAGCATAAAAGCAGCCGTCCTCATAAGTACAAGAACAAATGCAATGAGCTGTAGTTCTGTGTATTGATATATTGTACCCAATCAATTCCTCACATATTCAGTTATGTTTTCAAAAAGACCTGTTGCAAACCTAGACATTGTATCAATCATCCATGGCCCAGCTATTACCAATACAAGGGCGACCACTAAAATTTTTGGAATAAAAGTCAATGTTGCCTCATTGATTTGAGTGATAGCCTGAAACACACTAACAATAAGACCCACTACAAGAGCTGAACCCAAAAGAGGAAGACAAATCAAAGCCGCTGTTTTAAGAGATTCTTGACCTAAAAAAATCACAAGTTCTTCTGACATATGTCCTACCCAAAACTCTTCATCATAGAGCCAACAATCAAGCCCCAACCATCTACCAACACAAAAAGCATAATTTTAAACGGCAACGACACAACAACTGGCGGCAACATCATCATCCCCATTGCCATCAAAACACTTGCTATGACCATATCAATAACCAGGAATGGCAAATAAATGATAAATCCAATTTGAAATGCAGTTTTTAATTCAGAAACAACAAATGCTGGAATTAAAACACTTGAAGGAACGTCAGCACGACTTTGGGGTTTATCAATTTTTGACATTCGAACAAAAAGAGAAAGATCTGAATCTCGAGTTTGATTGAACATAAATCTTCTTAAAGGAATCATACCTGCATCAAAGGCTTTTTCATGATCGATCGAGTTGGCTAAAAATGGTTGAATAGCATTCTTGTTTATTTCAGTAATCGATGGAGACATAATAAAAAGGGTTAAAAAAAGTGCTAAGCCAACCAAAACTTGATTCGGAGGCATTTGCTGTGTCCCAATGGCTTGTCGTATAAACGAAAACACAATAATCAACCGTGTAAAGCTCGTCATAAGTATGAGAATGGCTGGAGCCAAAGTCAGGACTGTAAGTACAAGTATAATTTTTATTGTATTTACAATTTCGTTTGGATTGCTTAGGGTTTTAAACCCTAGATTGACAGAAGGGAGAGTGACTCCCTGTGCGCTTGCAGATTCGGCAATGCCTAAGAACAGTAAAAGAAACAGCGCTATAATTTTTTTCACTAAATGTCCTTATATCCACGAAGTTTTCCAGAAATAAGCTCTTTTATTCCACCCATTTCAAACTCATCCTCTTCATCACGATCTCTATTTGCATTCTCATTTTTCTTCATTTCTCCATCAAAATTGGAACCCTTTTCAATCTCAGGCACTTCTTCATCAAGAAGAGAAAGCGTTCTTATATGGTTGATACTATGATCTGTAATTCCAATTAAGATCGACTCACCTGCCACCTGAACAATAGCAAGCGACTTCTTTGGACCCATATGATGTTGAGTCAAAACCTTGATACCATGACTGGATTTTGCAATTGGATTCTTTTTAATCCATTTCTTACCAAATAGAAAAGCTCCCAAACCCATGCATAAAATCACTGCCAAACTCAAAAGCATTCGCATAATTGGATTGGAAGTGGATTCCTTTATTTTCTTCTCTTGAGTAAAAACAGGAATGTCTGCTTCAGATTTATTTGCTTCATTTTTTGTAACTTCTTCCACCTCAGCTTCAAGAGATGCAATATCTTTTTGTACGCGTTCTTCTTCAATATTCTGTTGTACCAAACCCACTTGTTTTTTCTTTTTTTCTGGAAGCTTTGTCGCAACCTTAGATTTTTCATTCAACTCTTTTGCAGCAACAACAATTTCTTTGTCTAATATAGCTCCAGGACTGGTGTCCTCCGAGCGAATAACAGAAGCAAGGGATGAAAAATCTATGTCCTCAATTGTTGCAACTTTATTTTTATCTATTTCTAGAAAAATCGACTTCCCTTCAGCGCGAATATACACAGCGTTCTTATATAAATTTGCACTGCTTCCTTTTGGAAAAATAACTCTAAAACGCAAGAGATCCGGCTGATACTGGTATGTGAATAAACTTCTAACTATTGAAGAGTTCAGTCTTGTAAACCTCTTTCCTTCGTCAAAATGAGCATTGGGAAGATTGACTTGAACGGTTTCGTTTATAAATTCAACAGAAAGTTGGCTTGCATCAATTTTTTGATTGAAAACCAATTCACTGATAAATTTATCACCCTTCGTGTCTGCATTTATTGACATCAACTCTGGCGAAGACGCCAAAGCTGTTGCTCCAAAAAATAAAATAAGAACGGCACGAATCATCTTATTCCTCACTTTAGTTGTTCAATTCTTTCGGTTGGAGAAATAATATCGGTCAATCTCACACCGAATTTCTCATTCACAACCACTGCCTCACCTCTTGCAATCAGCTTGTCGTTAACAAGAATTTCCATTGGCTCTCCCGCAAGCTTACTGAGCTCAATGACGCTGCCCTGTCCAAGATTCAAAAGATCTCGAACCAACATACGGGTACGACCAAGCTCAACTGTGACTCTAAGTGGGATATCTAAAATCAGTTCTAGATTGTCGTCCCCACTCTCAACAGCTTTTAAGTGAGCACCACCATCATCATCGCCACCCCCAGCGGCTTCACCACCGTCGCCAGCCCCTGAGTCATCACCTGCTTCTCCTGCATTTTCTTCTGCACCATCTTCTGTAGCCCCAGCCATTGCTTCAGCTGCAGACACAAGATCTTCTGCAACGGTTTCTTCTGCTGCGTTATCTTCAGACATAACTTCTCCTATTCCTCTTCATTATCAATTTCTTTAGTTAGCTGTACCGCCATGTTTCCATGACTTACGCCATAATAAGCTTTGTATTTTCTAACGGACTCCACTTGGACATCAAACTCACCAGCCACATCTTGATCTAATGGAATCACATCACCAGATTTGAGTTTCATTAAATCAGATATATGAATATCCGTTTGACCAAGCTGAACAAGAATCTCCACCTCAGTATCTTGAAGCTGCTCTCGGATTGTAGATGTCCAAAGTTTTTTGTCAGTTTGATCAGATTCCACCTGAAATCCAGAAGAAAGTTTCTGTTTGATTGGTTCCACTGTTGCATAAGGCACAACAAGCGTGATTGTTCCATTTGCATTTTCAAGTTCGACGTCAAAAGTCGAAGCAATCACCACATCTGTTGGAGGAACTATACCAACAAACTGTGGATTCACTTCTGTACGAACAAAACTGCAGTCAATCTTAGCAACTGAAGACCACGCACCTTCCAAATCTGCTATAGCGAGTTCCACAACTTTTCGAATGATAGAAAGCTCAATAGCTGTAAACTCTTTCCCTTCAATTTTAGCATAGGGTCGATCCGACCCTCCAAAGAACGAATCCACTAAAGCATATGCAAGTTTACTTTCAATAACAAAAAGAGCCGAACCTCGAAGTGCATTGAATCGAAGAACACTCATACATGTCGGCATAGGCAGAGTGTTGATAAACTCCCCAAATTTTAAAAAGTCTGTGCTGGCATGATTGAGAGTTGCTATTTTTCTAAGTGCACCTGAAAGGGACACTCGAAAAGAACGCATAAAACGCTCATATATAACATCAAGCTGAGGCATCCTGCCTCGAATAATTCGATCTTGGCTTGTGAGATCATATACGACCACACCCCGATCCGCATCTCCAGCTCCACCACCCTCGTCTCCACCAGTGTCAACTTCACCATCAGAAACAGCCGCGAGTAGGGCATCAACTTCACTTTGAGAAAGAACCTGGCTCATCCGTGAACCTCTCCTAATTTATTGAAAGAGAAAGTCTGTAAAATAGACCCTCTTTATTTCACCTTTTGATAAAAACGAATTCAAAGTATCTTTTATTTCATCTCTTAAGGAGTCTTTACCGTCTTTGTTTGCAACTTCATTATAGGACTTACTCGACAAGACCATAATAATTCGATCCCGAATTTGAGGCTTTCTTTTGTCGATCTCCACCTGGACATCTCCGTTATTTACCTCTAGTTCAATATTGATTTTTGCAATTCGACTTCCACCAGCACCCGACAGATTGATTAAAAATGTTTCCATTGGTATCAACTGCCCAATAAATTCATCCGCCTCCTGGGCTTCACTCTCTTGTGTTGCCGCCTCGCCCTCTATAAGTTGATCCATTCCTGGTTTTTGCTCTTCGGCTTTCCTACCTAAGTAGACCATCATCCCAATTCCAAGAATCACAGCAATATTTACGGCTGTAAGAATGAGTAAAAGTTTGTTGCTCTTCCCACCCGAACTTTCGGCCTGGTTTACATTTTCTTCTGCTTTATCAGCCACGCTGTCACCCCTTGTTCCAACGTCGAGTTAACACTTCGTCATTTCTAATTAAGAGCAACACGAGTGCCAAAATAGATTCAAACAAAGGTCGTGTCTCAATTCGAATTTACAGTGATGTTACGAGTTTCGACTTTGGTAACTGTCAAAATTGACCTGGGACCCAGACGTCAGACTTAAATTTTGGTCAGTTTTTTGACATCAAGTTTCTAGTCGAGATGAGAAATATTCTCTAAAATTTCATCGTGCATTTGCCCACTAGAGGCAATAATTTCAAGTTTTGTAGAATCATACCTTTGACCAGAAAAATCTGTCACTCGGCCCCCAGCCTCTTCTACAATCACACTTCCAGCAACCATATCCCAAGGGTTCAAATACTTTTCCCAAAAGCCATCAAAAGATCCATTTGCAACAAGGCAGAGATCATAAGCTGCTGCCCCAAGCCTGCGCACACCCCTGGCTCGCCCCAACATCTTAGAAAAAGCATGCAATTGCTCTTGATAATTGACACCGTCATAGCTAAATCCAGTGGCAAGAAGGCTTTCTTCAATAGTTTTGTTTTTGGATACCGAAATTGGCTGTCCGTTCATAAATGCGCCCTGACCTCGAATCGCCCAAAAGGTTTGATTCAATACAGGGGCATCAATAAGACCCAACTGAATTTCACCATCTATCACCAAACCAATGCTGATACAGAAAATAGGAAGACCGTGCACATAGTTTGTGGTTCCATCAAGAGGGTCACAGATCCAAATTGCACGAGAATCACCGAGTTTCTTAAGTCCCTCTTCTTCACCTAAAAAATCAAAATTGGGAGTGCCGTTAGCCATGATGCGGCGAAGGCTCTTTTCGCTCTCTTTATCGGCTTCACTCACCAAACCCGCACGAGGCTTCTCCTCAATCTTTTTAAGGGCGCCAAAATACTTCAACAAAATCGCACGCGACTCCAGAGCCCCTTCTTTTGCAATTTCTAAATATTTCTCTAGTTCCTTCAAACGGAGCCCCTGGTCACAGCTATAGTGTCAATCCCTTGACCTAAGTCAAGGCTTGGCTAAATTGACCGCTACCTGTCAAAACGCTACCATAATATTATGCTCTATAATAGAAGCATTCATAAGATAAAGGGGAGTAGTATGAATCAATTTGGGGGCTCGAGAACTGACACACTTATTAAGTTGGTACTTTTGTTTTTCACCTCCCTTCTTTCATTTTCAGTTGGCACCTTTGTAGGAAAGCAATTTAGCGATAGCAAAAAACAACTTGCAAGCATTGAAGCGGAATTTGAAGAAGGTCAAACAACAGCATCTATTGAAGATGTTGTCGTTGAAGAAAGTGAAGTGGCACCAGAAGAAGTGATCACAGAAGCAGATTTAGAAGAGCTGGACATTGCAAAGCTTGAAGAAGAAGCAAAAAATGAAAAGCGAAAGATTGCTCTTGAAGATGAAAAAATCAAAGCCGAGATTGCTAAAACAAAAGAAATTATAGAATCCGCCGCAGCTCGAATCATGAAAGAACAAGCTCCAATGAAGCCGCATAAAGCTGCACCACGTGGACCTGCCAACTTTCCAAATGTTGTAGCCGCCTCCACAATAGGAAAGTACACAATCCAGATTGCGTCTTATAGTGCAGAAAATGAGGCTGTCGCACATGCAGAGAAACTTAAAAACCAAGGACTCTCTGCCTTCTACGTTCCGGCAAATGTGAAGGGGAAAACTTGGTTTCGAGTCAGTATCGGAACATATCCTGATTACAACTCTGCCAAAGAAAAGCGCGAATTTATCTTGAAACAAGCAAATATCAAATCTGCAATTATTCAAAAAATCGTTAAATAGTCAGAACAAATCATTGGAATCAAAAAGCACAGAATAACTTCTGTGCTTTTTAAATGACATTTGTGTCTGTAAGACTTATAAACTGGGCCTACAAGAGTGTTGGTCTTTGATAACCATAGGCTTCTCATAGACTTAAAAACTCTTCTAGCGCCCGGGTGGCTTCCATTTTTTGTTCAGGCCGAACTTTAACAATATATTGAAATATGGCACCTGCCTCGATCCCTGCTCCAGAAACACTATATGTGGCATCAAATCCTTTGGAACCGAGGTAAATCACAATCTTCAGCATATCATTGTCGTTAAAACCATAGTTGGAACCAAAAGTTTTGATCGGGATATAGTCAAGAACACCACCTTCTTGAGGCTCAGGATTTTTTCGATTCAATATCCAAAAACCCAAGAACAGCATCACTACAATAAAAATAATGATAAATAAGCTGTCCTCACTTATAACACCTTGAATAGACTACTCCGTTTTTTGAACCTTAATTGTTTTACCATCAAACCCAACATCAACTTCGGTTTTCACAACTTTGCCGCTACGGTAATGAACCCAAATATCAGGCTTACCATCACTATTGCGATCCATTTCTTTTAAACGCAATTTTCCTTCATGCCAATATCTCCATATATTGGTTTTACCATCTGACTGTGTTTTCTTAAGCAGCTCTCCTGTTTTGGGATCATACTCACTAACAACATCCGCTTTATTATCAAAATCCAAATCTGCTTCGACTTTATATACCTTTCCTTTTTCGAAATGCTTAGCAAGGTCAATTTTTTGATCTCCATTTAAATCAAAAAGATGTTTGAGCAAAACTTTTGAATCACCATCTGATTTGAGAAATACAAAATGAGTGTCATTCTTTCCATCTCCTTTTGTATCCATACTCTCCACTGTCATCTCTGGGTGAGAGGGCTGTAAGTACGCATCAAGTTGAATTTTACTAAAATCCACAAAAACAGAACCCTTTTCAAACGCAGCATTACTTGGAATGCTCAAAAGTAAAAGCCAAAGGAACTTCACAATTCTCCCCCTTTTCATCAAATAGACATATCGGGCACGTACTCATATCTAGAATACTTACAGAGAACCAATTTAACTCCCACCCATTGTGAATCGTCGTCGTAATAGACTTTAAATTGAATCTCCTCTTAAAATCGAGATAAATGAGCACACACCCTATTAGTCTACCAAATCAAAGGAAGCGTTCAATACATAACGTCTCGTTAAGTGGGTACACACCCTAGAAAATGAAATTTATGCGACCACCAATATCAAATTCGACCTCGGGGTCAAAACTTTCTGAATAAAGCGCTCGTATATCAAGTCCAAAACCGATCGGATTGGACTCACTAAAGGTCGAGAGAAAACCCACGGATCCTATGAAAACAGGTTCCACATCTCCCTCTACTCTGTCTACTTCTCCCCCAATCCGAGTCTCCACATTTTCTTGAATGAAACCAATTCCAGCACCAAAAATAGGAAGATAAGACGAAACCTCTCTCCATGGATGGTACTTACCAAGCAAATTCATTTCATAATGAGTGAGTTCAATTTCAACAAAAGACTCAGATGTCTTATCGTTATAATAGAGAAGTTCTCCCATAAATCGCCACTTACCCTCTCCAACACCTGCTTCAAAAAAATAGGGGACAATCGCATCAACTGTGTCTCTAGATTCTGTCTCACGCTCTAAACGCGCTGAAATACCAAGCCCGAGATAGGTCTCTGCTGCAGAGGTTGGTCCAACAAACAACAGCAATAACAAGAATAAAAACAGAGGGCAAATTTGAACTCTAAAGCTCACGATCCCCTCCCAGGTCTACGCGAAACACGCCTTGCAACAGAACTGCATTGTTCATCTAATTCACTTGGAAAGTCATTTAAGAAAAAAGTTTCACCCCCCACCAGAATTTTACATAAACTCTCACTTGCTTTTTCTTCATTCAATTTTGCAAGCAACGAATAGAGAAGTGCGCCATCACTGAACAATTCCATCTTTCCCATTTGAGCATGAATTGCAGCTTCTTTCGAAATATCTTTTAGAGTTTCTAAAATCCAACTGGCAACAAATACCTGTGTCTCTTTCCAACTCTTGGTGCTCTCATCATCAATTAGAAGTTTTCCTTTTTGGTAAAGATCCGCAACTGAAAATACAAGATTGGCATATCGATTGCCAGAGGTATACCAACTCGTCTTCAACTCCCTAAGTTGGAAATTTCGAACCAAATGAAGGTGACTTCCATGACCGATGAGTCCTCGATTTGCAATTTTGATTTGCCTTTGAGTAGATTGGTGAGGAAACGATTTTTCAAAGTAATTTGTATCACCACTGTAGATCCATCCCCATATATCAGCAAAACCTTCGTTCATTGAACTCAACATGAGGGAGTTCATTTTCCGAATCTCCAAATCATTTGGATCGAAATCCCTGGGGTCGGGTTTTATTTGATCCAATACCTCATCATCAATTTCTGTTTCTATGTACTCTTCAACCAAGGTATCACTCTCTGTAGAATCTAAATTCTCCTTTGGCCAAACAATAAAGCCACTTATCTTTTCATACTCCTCATGAAGTTTTCCAATTGTCTCTGCAAAAATAGAGTGAAAAAACTCGTGAGCAATAACACCAGCATTAAGAGCCGTTGGGATTTTTGATTTTTTGGTTTGAGGAACAAGCACCATGGAATCAAGACTAGAAACAAAATGAGCATTGTTTCTGGATTTTCTTCCATCACCTCCTGAAAAATTCTTATGAAAGAGAATGAAATTAGGGGATGTGATTTTCTTTGATAACCATTTGGAAGAAAGTTTCTTAAGCCGGTTGACATGAGCAAATGCTGCAACCATCTGATGGCTCAAAGCATCTGCCGGAACATTCACCCCTTTTTTACTTCGAACAAATTTGGCCGACGGACGATCTCCAATGACTTTGTCACCTTCCACTCGTGGATTGACATACACCCGCAAATGATTACCTCGAACCTCATTTTTGTTTTTTAAACCATGAACCTTGATATCTTTGAATCCATAGTCCCCTTTTGAGTTGGGCCAGAATAGACGAAATCTTTCCTTTTCTTGCTTCTCAGACGGAGAACAGGCCACAATCGTGGCCAATATCCCTATTATTATGAATCTAAATTCTCGCTTCACAAGTTCACTCCAAATGCCGTATAACGGATCTGCAAATGAGGAGCCATCAAGCGCCCCTTAAATCAATTTCATGCCTCATTTAAAGAGGTTAAGTACAAGGAGTGACGCTTTTTGACGGACATCGCCAAAGACTTAAGCAAAAACCTAAATCCAACCCAGGCCGATGCAGCTCAATCCATTGATGGCCCACTACTTATATTGGCAGGCGCAGGCTCAGGAAAGACACGAGTTCTAACTTATCGCGTAGCCAATATCGTCGTAGAAGGAAAGGCAAGCCCTCACGAAATCTTGGCCGTGACTTTTACAAACAAAGCGGCTCGTGAAATGCAACACCGTGCCTCTCACCTTTTAGAGCAGTACGGAGTCCGTACAAGTGAACCTATGTGGATCAGTACTTTCCACAGCATTGGCGCTCGTATCTTAAGAGATCACATTCATCTCCTAGGGTACGAATCCTTTTTTACAATTTGTGACTCTAGTGATCAACTCAATATGATCAAACGTGTTTGTAACCAACTTGATCTCAACGACAAAATCTACCCACCCAAACGCCTACAACATCAAATCAATGAAGCTAAAATGCTTGCACTAAAACCAAATGAAATGGATTCATCCCCTCTTGTTTTTGATGAGAAGACAATCGATGTCTATTCACTTTATGAAGATGAGATGAAAAAATCCAATTGCTTAGATTTTTCCGACCTACTCTTTAAAACACTTCTCTTATTTCGTGATTTTCCAGATGTTTTAAAAACATATCAAAGCATGTTCAAATATGTACTGGTTGATGAGTACCAAGACACCAACCACATTCAATACTTGATTTTAAGAATGTTATGCGAAGATCACCAGAATATCTGCGTTGTTGGTGATGAGGATCAATCCATCTACAGTTGGAGGGGAGCTGACATTCGCAATATTTTGGATTTTGAAAAAGATTTTCCAAACGCCAAAATGGTGAAACTTGAAGAAAACTACAGATCCACTCAAACTATTGTGAAAGCTGCTTCTGAACTCATTTCAAATAACTCTCAAAGACGTGAGAAGACATTATTTTCAGAAGCCGAAATCGGTGAAAAGATTGAAATCCGAGAAGAAGCCACAGAGTACGAAGAGGCCAAATTTGTAATTAAAGAAATTGAAGCACGAACACGAGATGCAGAGTTTGACTACAATGACTTTGCTGTCTTTTACCGCACCAATGCTCAATCACGAGTTCTTGAAGAACAGTTGAGGTCTCACAGTATCCCCTACAAGATGTATGGTGGAATCAAGTTCTATGAGCGCATGGAGATCAAAGACATACTTGGATATCTTCGACTTATCTTAAACCCACGCGACAACGTTGCATTTCTACGTGTGATCAATACCCCCACACGAGGAATTGGAAAAACCACAATTCAAAAAATTGAAGCTTTAGCAACTGAGAGCAACTTCTCTCTTACTGAAGCCGCTTTGTCTTTGGCACAAAATAAAGGTGTCAATGCAGGAACTGCTAAAAAACTCATTGGCTTCCTCACCCTTGTCAGTCGACTCAGAGACGAAAGTCGCAGCCTTCAATTAAATGAAATCTATCATTTGGCTCTAGATGAAACAGGGTATGTGAATCGTTTAAAAGAAGAGGACACCTTTGAAGCTTCAGCCCGAATTGAAAACTTGGAAGAGTTCAACAACGCCATCGAGCAATTTGAGGCCGAGCGCGGAGAAGAAGCCAATCTTCAATACTTTCTTGAGGAAATGGCACTAGTAAGTGAAGCCGATCAAGTGGAAGAGTCCGCAGCAGCTGTCACCTTAATGACTCTTCATATTTCAAAGGGACTTGAATATCCATGTGTCTTTATCGTAGGTATGGAAGACAACCTTTTTCCAGGGGCAAGATCCCTCGAATCCTTAGATCCAACTGATTTAGAAGAAGAAAGACGACTTGCCTATGTAGGAATGACTCGTGCTGAAAAAAGACTTTATCTCACCTACGCAAGACGTAGAAAAGTTTGGGGAATGGATCAACACAATCCACCAAGTCGCTTTTTAAGTGAAATTCCAAAGGAATATGTCAAAGGCTCAAGCTCAGTTGTAGCACCTCGCTTTGTAGAAAGATACAAATCCAGTCGAAGCGAAACCTCAGAAGGAAGCTTTAGTGAGCGCCTTAAAAAACGACATGCAAAAAATGGAAACTCATCATCAAAACCCGTAAGCTGGGATGATGCACCTTTTGATAAAGTTCCTGAGTATGAAACTGAATCTCAAGAAGGCTCCAATGGCTATGGAAAAGGCTCTCAAGTAAGACATCCCACATTTGGAGTCGGTACGATCTACAAAACCGAGGGACAGGGCGAAATGCAAAAGGTGACAATTTTATTTAATGACAATTCCATTCGAAAGTTTGTTGTCAAATATGCAAGACTAGAACCTGTTTAATACGACTTAGCACCTTTTAAACTCTCCCACTCGTCTACATAGTCTTCCACATCAATCGGAGTGATTTGAGACTCTTTACTAGGGTTGATATAAGAAGTTTCAACTCCATCCCATCCTCGATATTGTCGCGCTGATATTTGATTCTCGGTTTCAAACTTTGGAACAACACCAACTTTGCCTCCACCATCAGGAAGATCCACTATCAAATTGGGCATTGCTAAGCCTGAGAGGTGTCCCCAAAGCTCTCTTTGAATCTTTTCTGAACTCTCAATAGAAGTTCTCAAATGATCACTCCCCTCAGATGGGTCGCATTGAAGCATGTAATAGGGTTTTACCCTCAAATACAGAAGTCGACGGCTCAATGCTTGAACAATTGCGGCGTGATTATTAATCCCATTTAATAAAACCATTTGATTGAAAACTGGAAACCCGTTGTCCACAAGCTTTGTAAGAGCTTGAGACGACTCCAAAGTGACTTCACTTGGATGATTGAAGTGAGTCATCATGTAAATGGGATGAAACTTTTTAAGCCTTTCCACAAGTTCATTTGTGATTCGAAAGGGATTTATAGCAGGCATACGTGTGCCGATTCGGATGATTTCAATATGTTCAATTTCTCGAAGATCACTTACAACTTTCTCAATTCGTCCATCTGAAAGCGTTAGAGGGTCTCCACCCGAAAGTATCACTTCACGAATTCCAGTACTAGATCGAAGGTACGAAATAGATTGAGCGTAATCTTCACCGCCAACAAAGGCCTGGGATTTTCCCGTAAATCTTTTTCTTGTGCAATACCTGCAGTATATTCCGCAAATATCTGTTACTAAGAAAAGAGCTCGATCTGAGTATCTATGCACAAGTCTAGGGGTGATTGAATTTTTCTCTTCCGCAAGTGGATCAAATTGTTCTTGAAACCTAGAGAAAGTTTCCTCGATTGACGGGACTTGCATTTTACGAATGGGATCATGAACACCCAGATTTGACGCAAGAGATGCGTAATATGGTGTCGTTTGAACTTGAAACTTCTTTATCCCAAAGCCTTTTGACTCATCTTCAGAAAGGTCAAATACAGAAGAGTAATCTTCTTCGGTTTTTAGAGCATAGGACATTTGCCACTTCCAATCCTCCCAGTTGTATTCTGGAACCTCAGCGTAACAGCTAGCCCTAGTTACTTTTTTAAAGTTAAATTTCATTGAAAAGTTCATACCACAAAAGACAATTGGCAGAGGTGGTCGAATTTATTTTTTTCTTAGAGCCAATCTATGCGTTTTCAACAAGGCTGCCAAGAACCCGAAGTTCTACAAATCTGACATTTTACGTCGGTTTTGGGTTTTTCAACTGTCCAAAATTGAGACACCTTTAACATACTGAAATTACAGCTCTTCGACTCCATCTAAACTTTGACCCTACAGATTTTCCACAGCCGAAGAACATCTTTGCAGTCGTCTACTTTTAGAAAACCTAAGTATTTTTAGTATCTTACTAGTTGGCATCTCTTGGACCTCATTTTGGACTATTTAAAGCTTGAGGAAAGCCGTTTTAGCGGCCTTTTCACAAAGGAGAGAGAGATGAAACGTATATTACTAACCCTAGCTTTAGTGCCCATGGCGTTGTCTATGACATCGTTCAACCCGGCAACTAAGACTCAGTCGAGCGACTTTGCTTCAACTGCACTGAATGAATTGTCTGATCAAGTTGGAGATGCAATCAGTGAGCTTGGAGAGAGACTTGGCACTATAAAAGTCGATCCCAGTAATGCATCCAAAGGCAATATTACAATATATGCCCTAGTTGCAACCCCAGACCAAAAAGTCGATGGAGATGATATTGAAGCTGCCGCAAAAGCTTCAAGTACAAAAAAAGACACTTCACTTGTCACAATACGAACAGAGATAAGTGGTGACCTTGATGTCGATGGTTTAGAAGCCAAAGACCTTGTCGACTGTGATTGTAAACTACGACGAACATTTCCAACAACTTTTCGCGTTCCAACTGAAATTGCAAATGATCCAGCCAAGTTGAAGGCTTGGATTGGAAAGGAAGCATCTCGTATTCGAGAAGATGCTCTCGGTTCTCTTAAAAAATACCAACAGGCTCGGATCGATGAAAAAGATTGCAATGGAAAAGACGACGACTATGACAAAGTTATTTGCAAAATCAATGCAGTCAATGACTCAAAAGATCGCACTGAAAAAAACAAGCTCTATATTGAAATAAAAAACATTTTAAGAAAACTTGCTCAAGGTAATGAAGATGATATGAGCGTTGCAAGTGAACTTCTTAATGAGCTTCGAGGCGACAGTAAACTTCGACGAATTAAAAAATCTATTGAGACGATTTTAGAAGCAAGAGAAGAAATCAACACAGTCGTCACAAACTCTCAAGAAGACATCGATGCACTAGCAGATGCTCAAGCAGAGCTTCAATATGCACAGAGAGATTATGATACGGCAACTCAACGGGTTAACGCTCTTACAAGTTCAAGACAAGCTGGAACTTGGGAATGGCATATGGCTGTTGAAGATCAACAAATGGCTCACAACCGCAAAATGGAGCTCGCTCGCTCCACTCGTGAATATCAACAAAATATTGCTAAGCACTCTCGAGAAATTGATAGCACTCTTCGTAAGTATCAAAAGAAGCTTCGTTCATCTTCTAGCAGCAGCTACAAGTTTGATCGAAAAGACTATGGCGCTGTTCAAGCTGCTGCAAGAAGCGCAAAATCTGATATCAGTGAATCTCGTCGAGATACAACATCAAGCCATGGTCTTGTTACGGAAACAGGACGTAGCATACGCGGCGGAAATGACTTAGGCCCTTCAAACTCACCAAACGATATTCCAACTGATCCAAACTACCGAGGATACCAACGAATTGATGATCTCTTGAGTTCCATTGACAATATGGATCGTGGTCGAATCAATCTCGCAAATTTCCAACAACAATTGCAAGCTCTTGGCAGATACACACCAGATTATATGTCCAATGGTCCGCAGCAAGCACAGTTTCAATTTGCACCAAATACCAACAGCCAACAAGGATACAGTAACAGAGCAACTGGTGGAAACGGCCCAGGACTCAATCGAAGCCGAATGCAATAATCTTACTCTAGAAAACTCTCTCTCCCTTAAGCCGATTCTATTTTTAGAGTCGGCTTTTTTATTTATGTCTAAAAACAGGGAGGTTCATGCAATTCTGCGTACGCCTGTATACAGAAAATGACGATTCAATCAGCATCAAATACAATTGAAAATTTCAATGAAAAATATTCCTATCCTATGAAAGAAACTCGTTACCACTAAAAAAATAATGCCAAAAAAATCACAATTTCTGAACTAAAAACAAACCTGGAGCAATAAAGCCTCTTTTTTCAAAATCTCTAAATTAGTAAGTATTGGCACAAAACATGTATTGCTTTTCACGTATCTTAAACTTTAGTACAACCCACTCGCTTTAAAACCCTGAGGGGATACTATGAATAAAACTCACTCAAGGGAGGAGACATGAAATTCAACTTAAAAACGATCATCTTATCTGCAGCCTTAACTATTCTGGCATCGGCAGGCCTCACTAGTGATGATTTCCAACTAGAAAACCAAATTGGGGAATCAATTGAAATCACTGATTTCCACTATTCTGGAAGAGACGCAATTGGCCCATGGCATGCTCGCGGCAAAAAAATTGTAGCTATCTGCATAGTAAATGAAGACAGTGAGTGTTCACAAATTTCAATTGTCACCTTTATGTCACAACCTCCTCAAACAACTCATTACACATCAGAACAAGAAATTGAGTATTCCCCTACCCTACATGAAATTGGAAGAGTCGAAAATACAGAGGAACAAATCAAGGCACTTCAAAAATCCATTGCAAAAGTAAGAAGATCGGAACTTGGAATCACTGAATTTTCATCAAACAACCTCAAGGACAATGCTCCAGGTTGGTACCGAGGAATGCGATTCCCAGTCGCAGCAGCTTTTGACATTGTTCGATCACCAACAGTGGTTGGACGTAAAATAGCTGCTGGGAAATTTGCACGAAATGTAATTGCTCGCTTACTCAATGGCGATGACCCCCAAGCTAAACTTGAAGAAGTTTCCCGTAGAAAGGGTTGGGTCATAGAAAAAGGAATTAAAAACCTAATGAACAACTCTGAAAACAGCAAGAATTGATAGCTTAGTATTTTAATTGTCAGGTTGCCGCTGGTTTACTTTCAACGGCAGCTTTGTTTTGATTTTTAAACTGACTCAAACACTTCTAACCCGCATCATCCATATGAAACATTGGATGGCGCTCCAGTCTCTCTTCATCCACTTCACCTGAATAATCAAAATGAGTCGATTGCTGGAATTCACCAAACTTCACTTTTCTTTTTCTATAGACTCGGCCCTTGAGGTCAACGTAGGGATACTGATATTTGTCATTTTTATGAATACCTTTTATTCGAATTCGGAAGTAATGCCCCACCGGGTCTTCAACTATAGAATACGGATTATTATCATCTACACTTTGGTAAATGACCTTACGACCACTGAATGTTGCATAAACCTCACTCCCCAAAAAATCCCAAATTGTGTGATTTAGACTTACCCTTAGCCAGCTTTTTCGAAAACGACTCACTTCATTGTGGATACGCTCCCAACTCTCTTGAGAGTTATTTCGAATTTTTTCTCGAAACTCTCTTGCATTTTCAACATGAAAGAAAAAATGAAATCCACGTGTTTCAGGAAACACTTCACGAAGTTGAGACTCTTCACTTATCAGATGTATTTGGCAATACTTAGCTGGCTTAACAATTTTGGCATCGAGATACAAAGATCCCAATACGACAGCCAAAAAGACAGTCCCCTGAATCACCCTCATCATTTTTATACCCCACTCTTAAATAAGCCCAGCAGATTCAGATCTTAACCCTCAATACGTAAATGAACCTGCAGTAACGTTTGAATAGGTACCAAATTGAAACCAGATCGGAAATATTGAATTGAAATTGGAAAAGGTTACAAAAAACCCGGGGATCACTCCCCGGGGCCCTGCTCTGCTACTCGCCGTCTCAGTTGCGTCTATGATGACCCTAAGATGCCGTACAAGTTGCCATCACGATGAAATCAAAAGCTTATAGCAGCGCGAGTTTGAATTCCGTATGCAAAATTTTTGTCTTCATAAAGTGTTCCTGGAAACAAGAGGCCCACATCAATCCCCCACGTGAGATTCTTATGAGGCTTAAACTGAGTCCCAAGATCCACCTCTGTTCCCAAATTGACGTCATCATCATCCGTGTCTTGGGAAACAACTAAATTCGCCCAAATCAATTTGGAATAAAGAGACCAGTCTTCTGAAACAACCCAACGCACCTCTGGCGCTAGATAGTAAGCATTTGTCAGATAATCCACATCTGGAAGTTCATGTCTCTTAGTTAAGCCAGACGCAGTATTGAGATAAGCAGATGAGCTACCAGTTGCATCCACGTTTCCAATCGGGTGATTGAACATAAGCATTGCAATGTCATAGTTTCTGTCTGCTAAAAACCCCTCGTAGAGATCTTCGGTTTCAGGATCATCACCCGTCATATATCCAGCCATAAAAGACCAATGGAACGCACTATTTTCAGGTTCTGATGCTAGCTCAAGTGCCATACCAAAACTGTTGATTTTGATTTGATCACCATCTGTGTTTTCGATTCCCGTTTCGCCCGTATGGAAGTTCGCCTCAAACCCTAGACGTAACGTTCCCCAATGTTTTTGGGCATAAATTCCAACAATGTCAGAATGAAAATCTCCAACAATCGTTCCAGCAGATGTCGGGTCATACATCCCGCCTACAGAGTCATTTCCGCCTCGAGTTGCAACGCGTGCATCATACATCAAACCCATTTCAAGTTCGGTGTCTGCATTTTCATATTGAAGTTGAAAGAAGTATTGATAGATCTCATCCTCATCATTCAATACACCCTCACGGTACTTTCCATACATTGGTAGGAAATAAAGATTTCCCATGACAATTTTATAACCAATTCCGTCCATTGAATCGAGGTAGTGATCAAATGCTCCAGTACCTGCATTCTTTGTTAAGCCCAATCCAAATTCCATTGGAAAACGTCCACCTATGAAGCTTCCAAATTCATGAATCCAGGCTAGATAAACAAGTGTTGCTTCAAAAGTTTCAGGAGCTTCCGTTTCAGTAGATGTTCCCTTAGCAGTTCCAACCTTACCAAAAAACTCACCACCCTTATATCCAAGGCTATCTGAGTAATCGTTGTTTAAAATATCAAAGCGCCCATAAATGTTGACACCATCTGAGGCAACAATTTTGGGTTCCAATATTAAGTGGTGTTGCATGTAAGATCGCTCGGTTTTACCTGTAAGGGGAGCGCCTTTAATAAGCACACCCTCCAAGTTGTAACGACCTTTCCAGTTTAGATCTGCGCCAGCTGCCGTCAAAGCGACCAAAGTTAACGCTAGCAAACTTCCAAAAATCAGAGAAATTCTCATTGGATGTCTCCTTCACCTCAAAGACCTCATCAGTCTAGAAGGTGACGTTCAAGTCAATTAAAACACTACGTTGCCATACATTACAATACACGGATGACGCACTTTGTTTTCAAGCCTTTGGCCTAGATGAAAACTCAATCGGAATGACCTCTTCTTCTTAACTCTTCTTGATAGAACTTTTCATAGAGGGCATTCCACTCATCTGTACCCTCTAAAATAGTTCGCTGCATGGAATACAGCTTTTTTCGAACCAAATCATCGACAATATCGACTTCATCCACAAACGCACTTATAACCCGTTTAGCGACTCTGAACGCGCGATCCTCGTCGATATAATCAACAAGGTCATCTTTCCAAACACCATCGATGATTAAGTGGGCAAAATGGTTTTGCCGATCTGGAGAAATCACAGAATTATCTTCCTTTCCTCAGCAAGCTTTCTTTTTATCATTTGCAACATCTTATGCCGATCCAACTCACCCGTCGTGTGCTGTCGCTCAATGTCTTCTAACATCTTTCTTGCGTCACGTTCTAGTTCACGCTCTTTATCATAATCTGCTGATATGTATTCGATCGCTCTTAGAATCACTTTTTCTTCAGGAGATTTATAAGTGACAATTTTATTGGCCGCCAACTCATCAAAAATTTTACGAACCAATCGCTCAATTTGAATTTTTGTCAATTTCATATCTTTGACTAAATTCTCCCTTACCACTATTGTCAAGCCGCATGAATTCTCAAAGATTGAAGACATTTCTAATCACTACGCTTGTGACGCTCGTGATCATCCTTGGTGTCACATTTGTTTGGTTTTTTCAATTGGACAAAACCATTTCTGAAAGATTGAAAGCAAAGAAATTTACCTCGCCTGTTGAGTATTACTCAAACCCTGAAAAAGTCTTTAAAGGTCAAAAAATCAAAGAAGATCATATTCTTCAAATTCTAAATCGCCTGAACTATCGTCAACGAAAACCAAAACAAGCTATTTCTCCTGGTGACTATGTTCGTTGGAATGCCGATCTTTGCCAAGAAAAACTACAACGCGAATTTATTAGAGATACTGAGCACTGTCTGGCGTTTAAGCGACTTGGAATTTTAGATGAATTGGACACAAAGATTCACGTCATAGCATTTGGTGCAAACGATATCGTTTATGAAGTTTATTCTGGAAATCCACCACAACCTAAAACTGTCATTGAGTTAGAGCCTGAAATGTTTGCCCAGTATTACGGTGATAAGCCCATTTGGCGCCGAGTGATTGATCTAGGAGAGACACCAGCCCTCTGTCTCAATGGGCTTCTTGCCATTGAAGATTCCCAATTTTTGGAACATCAAGGTGTCAGTGCGACAGGGATTTTTCGAGCACTTATCCGAAACATCCGATCAGGAAGAATTGCTCAGGGGGGAAGCACCATCACTCAACAACTTGTAAAGAACTATTTTCTTACAAGTGAAAGAACAATAAAGAGAAAAGTCACAGAAATGGCTATGGCTTTCTTACTGGAAAACCGAGCCACAAAAGATGAAATCTTAGAAACCTATCTCAATGTTATTTACATGGGGCAACTTGGACCTTTTGAAATTCGCGGCTATGGAGCTGCATCCAAGTACTACTTCGGTATCCCTATTGAAGATTTAAATCTCCCCCAATGCGCACTCCTTGCTGCCATCGTAAATAGCCCAGGTCTCTACAATCCTTTCCGACATCCCGAAAGAGCAAAAAGTCGACGAAAGAAAGTATTAGACCGAATGGTAGAGCTTGAAATCATCTCTCAATTTGATGCCAGGTCTGCATACGAAGCCCCCTTACCAAAGTCTTCAAAATTTGCACTCAGAGAGCCTGCTCCGTATTTTGTCGAAGCTGTACGTGCGCAAGTCAGTGAACTAGGAGTCAACACTGAAAACGGACTTAAGATTTTTACGACGTTGAACATACAAGCTCAAAAGGCTGCTCAAAAAGCTGTTACAAGTGGAATTGAAAAACTTGAATCATGGTACAAGTCATTGAAAAAGAAAAAAGAAGAGGGCAAAGAACTCCAAGGCGCTTTAATATCAGCTGACCCCACAACGGGGTTTGTAGAAGCTCTTGTGGGAGGAAAAAGATTTAAGCTCTCTCAATTCAACCGTGCAACACAGAGCAAACGCCAGATTGGCTCTATCATTAAACCTGTTGTCTACCTTTCAGCTCTAGAAACTGTCACTGACAACGGACGACCCTTTGATCCATTTACGCTTCTTGATGATTCAAGATTTACTGTTGAGTACGAAGGACAAAGTTGGTCCCCAAGAAATTACGAAGGCAAACACTATGATATGGTCCCTATGTTTTTTGCATTGAAAAGCTCACTCAACAGTGCAACAGCCAGGCTTGGACTTAAAGCGGGACTTGATGAAGTGGTTGAAACAGCACATGCGTTGGGCTTAAGAAACTCAAAAATCCAAGCCCTTCCCTCTCTGACATTGGGAGCCGTTGAGCTCTCTCCAAAAGAAGTTCTTCAAGTCTACACAACAATTTCACGTATGGGCCTACACACACCTTTAACTTTGATTCGAAGACTTGAAACCTTTGACGGTGACGTCGTTTACCGCCACGTTGTGGACCCACTTCCAGTCGTGGACCCGCAGGCAACTGCAGTTTTGGTTGGGATGATGAAACAAGTTATTGAAAATGGCACAGGAGCACTGGCTCGTAAATTGGGGTTTACTCACCCTGCTGCAGGCAAAACTGGAACCACAAGTGACACCAAAGATGCTTGGTTTTCTGGATTCACACCACTGCATACTACGACAGTTTGGGTGGGATATGATGACAACACTCCACATGGATTGACTGGTGCAACAGGTGCACTGCCCATTTGGACAGAGTACATGAAAGCCTATGCCTCTCAATTTCCACCAATTGATTTCACTCTTCCAGAAGGCGTTGAAAAAAGAAGCGTGGATATTGCAACTCAAGTGGCACTTGGTATACCCGATGATCCTAAAAAACCCATTGAGTCAATTGAGTTGATTTTTAAAACGCAAGATTATTGAGGTTTTCAAAAACTGTCTTTATAAAAAAGGGGCGGCCCATCCGCCCCAGACCACTAGGAGGTGTTTGTTTTAAATCTCTTAAGATAAGATCTCTCAACCCCAAAAGATCCAAAACTCACACTTTACTTTTATGCAATCTCGAAACCAGTCCAAAGCTATCTCAATTTGAGATGAGTAAATTTTACTGTACAATCCCAAGTCATCTTAAAAGTTTTTAGTCAAAATAAAGAGATCCCCAATCCCTATAACCCTTTGTAGACGCTCCCTCATTTCACACATATACTCTCTGACGTGAAATTATACGGTCTTGAGTTTCTAAGAAACTCTCCAGAACCAAAACCCACACACCCCCAAAATTGGGGATGGGAACCCGCTCATCCAGAATGGTTTGTCTCTGACATGCCCTTTGCCCTACACGGCCCCTCTGAGGTCTTTGGACATGCGCCTTACACTCTTCTTATTGGAAATGGTTCAGCTGAAATTGGAGCTCTTACAGAGGGACTGAGAGAGCAGAAAAAGGCCTTTGTCCGAGTCGATTGGGATGAATTTAGCGAAAGCTCAAGATGGAGTTTAAAACTTTCTTCAAGAGGGCTAGTCGGTCAAATCCATGTCGCTGAAAAAACGATCTCTCTCAATAAAATTCATTCTGTTTACTATGAACCACCCACAAGCCTTATAACGCTTGAAAGACAACCTGAGATTTTTAGTAAGGTTGAAAAAATATTTCTCAATCGATGGAGGTCACTTGTCTTAGATCTTCATGCTTTTTTACCAAATGCCAAATGGATCCCAGGGTACCCACAAAGTATTTTGGATGATTCACAGAGAAAACTTGCGGAAGTGCAGATTGCAAATGAGTGCGGGTTTCATGTCCCAGAAACCCAACTGACTCAAGATCCAAAAGAGGCCACTAAGTTTCTTAAGAAACACAAAGGAAAGGTTCTATTCAGGGATTTAGCAAATCGTCTTGTCTTTCAAGGGGACAACTCACAAACATATCGTACAGAACTGGTCGACCCAAAGTCTGAACATTGGGATAACATTATAGAGACACCAACTGTCTTTCAAAAGTATATAGATAAAAAATCAGATGTTCGAGCCGTTTACGTAGATGGTAAAATTTTGGCCTGTGAAATTGACTCTCAAAAAAACAAATTTTCTAAATTGGATTGGCGCGAATATGACTACGCCAATGTCAAGTATCGCCCAATTCAATTAGATGCAAAAACAAAAGCTTCGATTCGAAAATTCAACAAAAAAGTCGGTTTAAAAATGGGAAGTTACGACTTTGCTGTCTCAAAGAGCGGTAAGCTCTATTTCCTAGAAATGAACCGCCCAGGGGCCTGGCTCTTTATTGAAGGTCTATCTGGAATACCCATAAGAAAAGCCCTCGTTAAAAGCCTCTAGGTGCCAGGCATATTCTGCGGATGCAGGTCAGCACAAAAGATGACTTAGCGCCTTTTGTGCTGACCTGCATCCGCAGAATATGCCTGGCACCTACGCCCCGGAGTATAGTTTTCTGACATCACTATGCCAAAAAGTGTCTACCCTCAACCTATTGGACCTGAGATCTTAATCATCCCTTATTCTTGGGCACACTTTTCGCCAATAAGGGAGCAGGAGATCATAATGGCAAAAAATCAGATTTCACCTATTACGTTGCTTTTAGTTGGTATTTTCGCTTTCAGCGCAGCTAGCGCCGACAGTGGTTGCCGGATATTTGAAACAAAAATTCCACCCTATTACTCTATCAAATATAGCCCATCAGAGAATGCTCCTGAGCTTATGAAAGAGGTTTATTACGCCCCCTATACCTACAAAAAAAAGCTCTACAAGACTGTCTATTCAAGAATAAAAAAAGAAAACAGGACAGTAGAGAATATTTCTCCTCTTTCTACTGATTACGATGTTGAAAGATCCAAGTCTTACGGCGCTCCTTCATGGAAAAAAACTGAAAAACCCAATCGATATATTTCTCGTGGATCTTTGGTGAAGCTTGCTGGATTTAACAAAACACTTCTTCAATTCTTTGAAACACCGTACTCTGAAATTAAAGGAAATATATGCCTGCGTGCCAACGTAGATGTTATTTACACAGAACGCTCACAAGCCCCATTTATATGGGAAATCTACAAAACTCCAAGCCTCTTGGTTGATGAATCCTACTTTGGTAACGTTTGCCACAGAAGCTTGGATCTTCCCAAGAAGTACGATGTCCTCTATCTTGAAGATGATATCAGATGGACCTACCCATCCAGCAAGCCAGATGTTTTTGGGTTTGCACACATTCCAAAGGGCCACTTTCTTCAACCTCATGTAAATCGAAATGAAAAGTATGTGGGAAGAGTCTGTGGAAACAACGTTGAATACCTTTTTGATAAACTAGATAAGCGGCCACTAGATCTGCAGTCTGAGACTCAAGTTTTTATACCCATGCAACACTTCAATAATGTTCGTCCAATTAGCAGAAAAGAGATCGAATCATTTATTGATATAAGAAGAATCATGGAAATTGAAGAATCTGAATATGCAAATGGGCCCATTCGAATCGATACGGAATACACTTTAGACAGACACAAATGTACACCAGATGGA
>JAUICD010000077.1 GCA_030427965.1 Bdellovibrionia bacterium | reverse complement strand
CACCTCTTGTGCGAACAAAGGACCTGACAGCAATAGAAAAAATGCAATCATTCTCATGTGATAACTCCCTTTTCTCTCACATCATCACTGGGAATTGACAATACGCAAAAAATCTCAGATAGTCACGCCATCAAGTAGAATTTTTGTTCTTTGACATGGGAGAAATGATGGGCGCACGACGACGTTCACGAGAAATTGCACTCAGTTGGCTTTTTGGAGCTGAATTCTCTACAGACACTCCCCTTATTGAAAATACTGAATCCGACAAAGAAACGATTGCCTATTCAGAGCACCTTTTAAATGGGGTTCAGGCAAAGAAAACCGAAATTGACGCAATTATTGAAGATTACTCTAAGAATTGGTCCATAAATCGAATGTCCTTTGTGGACCGCAACATCTTAAGGATTGCAACCTTTGAAATTCGATTCATGGAGAATGAAATCCCACCCAAAGTTGCGATAAATGAAGCTCTTGATGTTGCTAAAAAATATTCCAATCAAGAATCTGTTGCATTTATCAATGGAATTCTTGATCAAATGAGTAAGGGTCTCTAAGCTCTCCTTTATGGCAAGTAAAATCCTTTCAGCACATACGGCACTTGTTCCAGGATCTGATCTTTGGGTACTTCCACAACTGACAGAATCTTATTGGACGGAACGAATCAACTGGTACCTCAATTTTCAAATTTCACGAGCAGAGTCACACAAATCTAAAGCTCTAAGTGATTTGCAAATCCAAGAGATCCACGAATTTGATCTTCCTCACTTTGAACCCCAAAACAATATTCCAAACGCATTACTTATTGGGTCTCGGGACTCACTCCCAAATAGCCAAACCATCGTTTTAAAGTTCAACCAAGACATTGAGGTATGGCTCAAAGACATTCAACATATCTGGTCTGCACTTGGCCAGCCTAAAATCCGGATCTTTGCTCCAAAAAAAATTAAAGCCGAAAACATCTCTCAAATTTGGACTGAAGAAAAACTCTCTATTGTTGAGTCTCAATCAAGTCGGTATGTGTGATAACATCTGAACCTAAAACCATCTTTTTGATCTCTGACGGAACTGGTGAAACTGCCAGCGTGATGACTCGAGCTGCTTTGGTTCAATACATGGATCGCGACATCAACATCGTGAGATGCAAAAACGTACGAAGACCTGCACAAGTGGAAGCTCTTCTTGATGAAGCTGTGGAGAAAAAAGGGTTTGTTGTCTTCACTGTTGTAAGCCCCGTACTAAGAGAGAGAATTTTAAATCTCGCCTTAAAAAAGGAAGTTCCTGCCGTTGATCTACTCGGCCCCCTACTGACAAACATGGACAGTTACTTTGGAGGACAGTCCATTGCTCCACAAGCAGGGTTGCTTCGCTCAGTTGATGACAGATATTTCAAAAGAATCGAAGCAATGGAGTACACTGTCAAACACGACGATGGAAAAGAGCTCAGGGATCTAGAGAAAGCCGATGTCGTACTTGTTGGAATTAGCCGGACAAGTAAAACTCCACTTTCGATTTTCTTAAGTCACAAGGGGTGGAAAGTGGCCAACATCCCACTTGTCTTAGATGTTCCGCCTCCTGAAGAACTTAAAGATTTAGACCAAAGAAGAATTGTTGGGCTTACAATTGATCCTGCCAAGCTTGCTGCAATTCGAGCCAAACGCCTTGAAAAACTTGGAGAGCACAGTGGTGAATACGCAAGTATGGAAACCATTGCTCATGAAATAGAATACGCAATGGGAATTTTTAGACAAAATCGAAGATGGCCTATTTTTGATGTGACAGAACGTGCGCTTGAAGAAACTGCAAGTGAAATTATCAAAGTCGTCTCAAGCCGCTTGGGACTCAAGTCCGAAATTATTATCTAGGGCTTGTAAGCCTCAAGGAGCGTTAAAAAACGTAAACCCACTTTGCTTGATCTGCAAATTGATGAGGGTCCCAAACAAAAGCGGGCCCCTTGCGCCTTTTTTAACACCCTAATTACAAAGAGCCTTTAAGAATACATCTGTTGTTGGATCTGAAGCACGAGTTTTTGGTCGGTAACAAACAAGATCCATCTTGTAATTCACTTCATCTACAAGGATTCTTTTAAGGCGCCCTGTTTGAACTTGCTTTTTAATAGAGTGAGAAGGCAAAAAGCCCCAGCCCACCCCTGTTTCTATGACTCTTTTTAATGTTCCAGTATTTGAAGATTCAAAAACAGGTTTAGAGCTAACACCACTTCTTTTCATCTCTTTTGAGAGATGACTTTCAAAACCAGGATACTCTCTTGCAATCTGAATAATAGGTCGACTTGCGATATCTTTTAAAGAAATACGATCTGGAGCAGATTGATCTTTTCCTGAGGCCACCAACCACATTTCTGTTTCTGCCAATTTAAATTTATCACAATCTTTTGGATCACCACCATATTCGTTCGCAGCATCAGGAAGAACAGCCAAGTCCACTTCCCCACTTTCAAGAAGTTCCAAAAGCTTACGCCCTTTACCGTACCTCAATTGCAAGCGCACCTCATTGTTGCTCTTTAAAAACATAGAAAAAACCGGGCCAATCAGATGAAGCCCTATAGAATTTAGTGTGCCCACACGCAGTGGACCACTCACCTGGGCCCCCATTGTTTGGATTGCAAGCTCTGCTTGATCTGCCAAGTTTAAGATTCTCTGTGAGTAATCGTACAAGAGCTCACCTTGCGCAGTTGGCTTGATCTTACGAACCCCTCGGACAAGTAGCTCAACTCCAATGTAATCTTCAAGTTGTCTGACTTGTTGGCTCACTGCGGGCTGAGTCAAAAATAACTTTTGGGCGGCGGCTGTCATACTGCGCTCATTTAGGACTGTACAAAAGGTCTTAAGCTGCTGAAAATTCATAGAAATTTCTTATCTATAAAATACGCTTATAGCAAGTTTAAAAATTAAGAATTTGTATATTTTATCTCCTACGCTTAGAAAACAGTTCACATCATTGGGGGGAATATGTCGTTCGGGGGGACGCTTTTAGTTTTTTTATCTGCTATATTAGTATCTTGTGGGTCTCAAAAGAATCAACAAGCTCACATTCAATCTCACGCTCCAGTCTCAAAGGACTCTGTCGGAGTGCTCTTGACGCTGAAGGACCCAAAGCTGAGCCAACATCTGGAGTCCTGGGCTATAGAGAAAGGCATTAAAGTTCGCCCAATTTATCCGGCTCAAGGGCTTTACGAGGTCTTTACTGACATCTCCACAGTTCGAGAGCAATTTCCAAATAGCTCAACATCTCAAAACCAACTCTTCAAAGCACTTAACCCAGAAGGGGATACTGGGTTTGATATTTCGGATTGCAAAGGGGGATTTCCAACTCCTCAACCTGTCATCCAAAACATGAACTTCAAAGAGCGCATGGCTCTCTTCCCTATTTTTCAATTGGGTGAGGGGCCGTTTAAGTTTTCGGGCTCACAATCTCTTTCTTCTGATTCATCTAAACCCGAGTTGCTCTGGAAAATTATTGGCCCCAAGGGCTCCATAGTTTCTGGCCGAGCATCCAGTAAGACTCAATTGCAAATTTTCCCTGACTTACCTGGCGAGTATCAAGTTCACCTCATTGCCAGAAATAAATCTGGAGTCTGCGAGCTTGAAGCCATCCGATTTGGAGTTACCAGTAATCCAGAACTTAAAACATTGCCACCAGCACGAGACATCACTGATAAAGACCTCTCTCTCTTTGCACACCTAAGCGTTTTAGACACCGAAACAGCCTGGGCCAAGTCCAGTGGTGATGAGATTCAAATTGCAATCATTGATTCTGGAGTCAATTTTAATCACCCAGATTTGAGACAAAACATTGCACTCAATGAAAACGAAATCCCAAACAACGGAATTGATGATGATCAAAATGGTTTTATTGATGATTATCTAGGTTGGGACTTCAGCCTTGGTGACCCAAATCCAGCAGATGACAATGGTCACGGAACACACGTTGCAAGCCTTGCAGCCTCTGCTGTGACTGGAATTGCTCGAAATGCAAAAATCCTCCCTATCAAAGCCATCAATACGTTTGGACAAGGGGACGATGGAACCCTTGCTGCAGCCATTATATATGCTGTTGACCGAGGCGCTGATATTATCAACGCTTCTTTTGGAAGCCCTATAAAAAAAGGGGAAGACCCTCCTGAAGTTTTGGTCAAAGCCCTCGACTACGCTGAAGAACATGGTGTTGTCTTTGTTGTTTCAGCAGGTAATGGAGATCTAAGGGGTATTGGATTCAACATTGATCGAAAAAAAGTATATCCAGCAAGTGCAAAGCACAGCAATGTCATCACTGTAGCTGCCGCCAAACCAGATGGGGGACTATCCCCTTACTCAAACTATGGAGTCAAATCTGTTGAAGTCGCGGCCCCAGGTGGCTCAAGAGTGGACGGTGCTATTATGGGAGCACACTACATTCCTGAAAAACAAAAATACATTGCTCTCTCAGGAACCTCGATGTCAGCTCCAATTGTAAGCGGAATCGTTGCACTGGTTTTGGACTTAAACCACTCTCTAACACCAAGCCAGGTTTCAGATCGGCTTCTCAATTCAGGGGAAGACATCCCGGAACTCAAAACTCGAGTCAAAAGTGGAAAGCTATTAACAGCTGGGGCTGCTGTTAGCTCTACCTTTGGCGAGACAAGATAGACGTTTGGCCATTGTCAGCTATAAAATAGAACTCTGTTGATGTTACTGATGGAGTTCAAATGAAAAGTTGGGTCGCTGCCCTAGTGTTTATCATTGCGTTTCCTGCACAAGCAAAGCTATTTCGAAACTCGTATGTCAGTTTCGAACTTCCAAATCGATGGAATTGCACTTTAGAGGGAACAGAATGGATCTGCCAAAGTGTAAATCAGAAACAAAAAAGAGAAGCTATCATTATACTTACAGCAAAAGTTGTCGGAGCCATCGATTCCCTGCCACTTTATCAAGCACATCTAAAAAAAAACAAAACCATTACTGGGCCAAAGGGAAAACCCTTCACGTCTCAAATCAAAAGTGTGAAACTCAATAAAATACTGAATCACCAATGGGTCGATGGGTTGCACTTAGGATCTGAAATTCCATCTTATTACACTCGCTACCTTGCTACAGTAAAAAAAACAATTGCCATTCTTGTGACCTTTAGTGCTCACAAAAGATATTACACAAAATACAACCCAGACTTTTTAAGAGCTATCAACAGTCTTCGCGTCGTTGCCAATAGCAATTCATTAAGTGGAAACAGTGGAACAAATGAAATACGTCCATCTTCTGGAGGCTCACTTGGCGGAGCTATTTCATCTGCATTTCCTGAAGATATGCTTTCTGCTGAGGAACTCCCCGACGAACCAGAAGGCTCAAGCACAGACACACAGCTATTGCTCCTACTTGGGCTAGCTCTTGCAATGATCGGCGGGTATTACATTTATTCAAAAAAATTAGGATAGGGCTAAAGAGGTTGTTGCCACCTAATTTATCGCGGCAGCCACCTCTTGAATCATATCATCCCAATCAAAAGGTTTACTGAAAACATTTTTTGCACCCTTTTCTATAGCAACCTGTGGGGAAACTTCAGAAAACCCTGTTATAAAGAATACAGGAGGGTGATTTGGGTCTTTTATTTTTAATTTTTCAAGAAGTTCCAGTCCGCTTCCACCCGGCATAAGAATATCGCTCACAATAACATCTACAACTTGTGCCTCCAACAGCTCAAATGCCTCTTCCCCGTTGGTTGCCTCAAAAACCTTTGCTTCATACATTTCAAACTCAGTGACCATGAGCTCACGAAGATCGGGTTCATCATCCACAACGAGCACGGTTTTGCCCTTTAGACTATTCATTTGGTCTCCTCTCAGCATATACAATTCAGTCAATTCTGAGCCGAAATCGCCAAAGAGTCATGTTATGATTTCTTTAATCTTTAAACCCCGATAGTTCAATTTACATTGACCCTCAACAGCCCTCTAAATCATCTCTCAAAATCTTTTTAGTTGATTTCCTGAGCCATTCATATACAAAAGTTAAGGATTTTTAACTTGGAGATGAAGTGCAATCAAACTCATGGAGCAGCAGTATCAATCTAGAGGAAATTCTCACATTTTTAGGAACGCATAATTTGGCAACACTGACCCTCACCCTTATGCTCATAATTGGAGGGGTTCTTCTCATATGGGGCTTTCGCGAAATCGCAACTTGGTTTTTTAAGTTAAATAAAATCCAAAGCGAATTGAAAGATATAAAAGTAAATCTTATCAGAAACAATCAGCAACTTCGCAAAATACTAGAAACCTCTCAAGTTGAAAAAACGGAAGCCAAACCTTCAACAGCCCCAATCAAAGAGTTTCAGGTTGAAGAAAAAACAGAAAACAGTGACTCAGGTTTTACTCTCACTCACTGAAACTCTGAAGCCTTCCTTATTTCAACAACGCCCACTTTTCTCACTTGCTCTATAATTTCTCTTTTCTTTCCATACACAAGGATTTTTAGTTTTTGGGGATGAATGTGTTTTGATATAGCTTCATTGATTTCATCTCTTTCAAATGAAGAGATGACTTTTGCATAATTCTCTAGATAAGAATCTGAAATTCCATAGTATTTGAGAACCAAAAGATTGTAGGCAAGTTTCTCTGGCGTATCAATCGCTTGTGGAAAAACACCCAAAAGATATCTCTTTGTCGCCTCCAGCTCTGCATCCGAAATCCCTTTTTCTTTAAACTCTTTTAAGAGCTTAAGAACTTCAGTGATCGCCGTTCCCACTTTTTCATTCCGAGTAAATGTTGAAATAACAAAGGGTCCCCTCTGTTTTCTCGAGTCAAATTGGCTTGAAATACTGTATGTCAAACCCAATTCATCTCGTATTCTATCCATCAATCGACTCACAAACCCTCGACCCAATACTGTATTGGCAACCCTCAACTTGAGATAATCTGGATCCATTCTTGAAATTCCAGCATGCCCAATTCTTAACTGTGCTTGCACAAGTCCTGGAGCATCGATCAGTCGTATGTTCACACCATCGACATCAGCTACTTTCATTTCAATAGTTTTCGGGACATCTCTCTTTTGCCATTGACCAAAGCTTTTTTCTAAAACTGAAATTACATTTTCATTGAAATTTCCAACAACAGCCAAAGTTGCATTATTTGGTCTAAAGTACTTCATGTAATGTCGGATAATGTCTTTTCGCTTAATAGAACGCAAACTAGAACTTGTACCTACCGAAGATTTTCCGTAAGGATGACTTCCGTAGAGATATGTCGAAAACATTTGAGAAGCAAATGAACCCGGGTCATCACTGGATTTTTTTATATAAGATTGCATCTGCTTGCGCACTCTCCTCACCTCAGATGCTGAGAACCTTTGAAGAGACAATACTTCACCGAGCAACTCAAAAAGATTGTCTTGATAGTGTGAAAGAGTTCCAGAACTTATAACCGTAAAATCATCTGATACACTTGCTGAAAAGGATGCTCCGATCTGACCAAACTTATTGGCGACATCTGTGGCCGATCTTTTCTGAGTTCCTTTATCTAATAGCTCTGCTACAAATTGTGTCAAACCTGGTTTTGCAACAGGATCATCCACAGATCCAACTCGAAGTAACATTGCAGCCGAAATATAAGGAAGTGTCTTATCTTCGATCAATAGAACTTTCATTCCATTTGAAAGCACCTTTTCTTTATACTCTCTGAGCTCAAAGTCACCAGTAAGGCTTCTGTAACTTCCAGAAATACAACTCGTTAACGATACAACTGATAAAACAATCAAGACAATTCTCATTGAGCACCCCCTTCAGTCGATGGACGCAGATTCACAACTGTCCTTTGCCATGGGTTGAGATACTTCTTTGCAACTTCATTGAGTTTATCAGGCGTGACTGATAAGTACCTGTCGATATCTTTAAATAAGAATTTATAAGAACCCAAGACCACTTCATTCACGGCCAAAGCTCGAGCTTTTCCTGAAATACTCTTCAGTCCGCCAATGTAAGACA
>JAUICD010000076.1 GCA_030427965.1 Bdellovibrionia bacterium | reverse complement strand
CGTGCTCTCAAACCTGATTCACAAGGCACTCAAATGATAGTAGAACTACCCGTCTTAGTGGCTCAAATTTCAAATGAACATGAGCTAGTGACCAAAAAAACGGATGAGGACATGAGTGAAGAATAATAGTGAAGTGAAAATTTTGGTGGTCGATGACGAAGAGTCCATTAGACAGGTTTTGTCGGCTTCATTGGAAGATGATGGTTTTCAAGTCCAAACAGCAGCTGATGGGGAAGAGGGTTTGCGTAAGATTGGATCATTTGTACCAGACATTGTTCTTTTGGATATTTGGATGCCAGGCAAATTTGATGGACTAGGGGTACTTGAGCAATCAAGAAATTCACATCCCGAAGTTCAAATCATCATGATGTCCGGGCATGGCACAATTGAAACAGCTGTTCGTGCGACTAAAATGGGGGCATGGGACTTTGTTGAAAAACCTCTTTCGATGGACAAAGTTTCTATTCTTATCTCCAATATCATCGCATTTCAGTCAGAGAAAAGTGAAAAAACAGCATTGCTCAATAAGTTGAGAAAGAACATCGCAATCATTGGTGAAAGTCAGCCTATGATTCGTTTAAAAGAAATGATAGCTAAGGTTGCGCCAACAGATTCATGGGCTTTGATTACTGGTGAAAACGGTACAGGAAAAGAAATGATTGCTCAAAATATTCATTACTTGAGCTCTCGTGCAGGTGGCCCATTTATAGAAGTCAACTGTGCCGCGATCCCAGAAGACCTTATAGAGAGTGAGCTTTTTGGACATGAGAGGGGTGCGTTCACAGGTGCGACTCAACGAAAGCTTGGAAGGTTTGAACTGGCAGATGGTGGAACTATTTTTTTGGATGAAATTGGAGACATGAGTAGTCGGACTCAAGCAAAGATCTTAAGATTGCTTGAGGAACAGCGCTTTGAGAGAGTGGGGGGAGTTCACTCAATAGAAATCAATGTTCGAGTTCTTGCGGCTACAAATAAAAATTTGCAAGAAGAAATTCAATCTGGGAAATTTCGTGAAGATCTGTACCATCGAATCAATGTGATTCCGTTTCATGTACCGCCATTGAGAGATCGACTGGGTGATCTTCCATCTTTGGCAATTCATTTTAGTCAGTACTTTGCAAAATCTGGTGGCCATCTTGAGAGAAGGTTTTCACAAGAATCTTTGGAAGCACTTGCCAAGTACAAGTGGCCTGGAAATGTGAGAGAGCTAAAGAACTTTGTTGAGCGAATTTATATATTGTGGCCAAACGACATTATTACAGAAGAAGCTTTGCAGTTAGCTGGGCTTAAAGCAAGTGAGGCGGGTGAATTCAATATACTCACAGATTTGGATTCTCTGCGAGAGGCAAGGGCTCACTTTGAAAAACAGTTTATTATTCGAAAACTTGAAGAAAACAAAGGTAACATATCTAAGACTGCTGAAGTGATAGGGCTTGAGAGAAGTCATTTGCATAGAAAGATCAAAGCATTTGGGATTGATATGAGGGAGACAGATACATGAGGTGGACGGACACTCATATTTTTACACTTCGTGAAGCACCTGCTGATGCTGAGATACCGAGTCACAAACTCATGATTCGAAGTGGGTGTATAAAAAAAGTGGCTCCTGGTATATTCACATATCAAAACCTGGGGCTAAGAGCTCTTAGGAAGATCGAGAAAATTGTGAGAGAGGAGTTAGACAAAAGGGGTTGCATCGAAGTTTTGATGCCAGTGGTTCAACCTCGTGAGCTTTGGGAAGAGACAAATCGCTGGAAGGAAATGGGGGCTGGCCTATTGAAGTTTAAAAACCGTAACGACCATGAGTTCTGTTTAGGAGCAACTCATGAAGAGGTTGTTACGGATCTTATCCGAAATGATTTGAAGAGTTACCGAGATTTTCCAAGAAACATATATCAAATACAGACGAAGTATCGTGATGAAATTCGCCCACGTTTTGGTTTGATGCGGGGGCGAGAATTTTTAATGAAAGACGCCTACAGTTTTGACCGAACCGTCGACGAAGCTCAGATGAGTTACAAGAAAATGTATGAAGCATATCAGGCTATTTTTTCTCGAATCGGCTTTGATTTTGCAATTGTGGAAGCTGACACTGGGAGTATAGGTGGAAATCAATCCCATGAATTTCATGTTCTTGCTGAGTTTGGCGAAGATGCATTAATGATCAGTGGTGATTTTGCTGCAAATTTGGAAATTGCTCCAGTTCAACCCCCCAGCTCTAGGGACGATATTATGATTATGGCACTCGAGTTAGAGGAGTTTGCCACACCAAATCTTAGAACCATTTCAGACCTTTCTAAAAGTACGGGTGTGAAAGAGAGCGAACTGGTTAAGACTATGTTTTTTAGAGATGAGAAAGAGAAACCTTTTGCTGTTCTTCTTTGTGGGAATGATGAAGTGAACCCTATTAAGTTAAAGAATTTTCTTAAGATGGCAAATCCTCCTGAGATGTTAGATGACAAAGCAGTATTTGAAGTCACGGGAGCTAGTCCTGGAAGTTGTGGCCCTGTTGGCCTTAAGATACCAGTTTATTCTGACAATCGAGTGGCCGTACTTTCCAACTTTATAGTGGGGGCAAACCGAGATGATTTTCATTTAAGAAACGTCAATTTCAAGAGAGACTTTGAATGTACGGAGTTTGGCGACTTTGTTGTAGCAAAGGAGGGCGACATTTGCCCAGAGACTGGTAAGCCATACACGGTCAGGCGTGGTATTGAAGTGGGGCATGTCTTTTATTTGGGGCAAAAATACTCAAACGCTATGGGCGCGAAGTTTTTGGATGAAAATGGAAAATCAAAGACAATTGAAATGGGCTGTTATGGAATTGGGGTTTCAAGAACTCTGCAGGCGTCTGTTGAACAGAATCATGACGATGATGGAATTGTTTGGCCCAAATCGATCTCCCCATACAGTGTGCATATCTGCGCACTTGATATGAAGAATGCAAAGCTTGTTTCGTGTTTAGAGAACATTGAAAAGAACTTGAATGAAAGTGGAATTGACTTTCTTGTGGATGACCGTAAAGAAAGGCCGGGTGTGAAATTCAAAGATGCGGATCTTTTGGGTTTTCCGGTAAGAGTGACATTGGGTAGTAAAGGACTTGAGTCTGGAGAGATTGAAGTTGTTATTCGCTCTTCTAAAGAAAAGCGAAGTGTTCCCATTGATCGCGTTGTAGATGAGATCAAAGGAATTCTTGAAAGTTGATGAGCAAATTTGACCTGAGAAATCCAATTATGTGTGCACTCGACCGAGATGACCCCAAAGATGTTCGGACGCTAGCTGAAGCTATTGGCTCCTATGTTGGAGCTCTAAAGGTAGGCCCTCGAACTGTTTTGAGAGCGGAAAAGAATTTTATTAGGGACTTATCAGAAATTGCTCCAGTTTTTTTGGACTTTAAGTTTTTTGATATTCCTTCAACGATGGAATCTAGTGTGCGTGCAGCATTTGATTTGGGAGCAACTTTTGTCACAGTTCATGCCCTTTCGGGTCGAGAGGCATTGGAACGACTTTCCAAACTGGAGGCTGAGTTGTCGCAAGTGCGTCCATTTCACATACTGGCAGTTACAGTATTAACAAGTGTGGGCGCTGACACGTTACCTGATATTTTTGAGAGTTCTGATATTCACAAAAATGTTATGGGACTGGCAAAGTTGGCTAATGAAAGCGGAATCAATGGATTGGTTTGCTCGCCTCATGAAGTGGAATCGATCAAAACTGCTTATTCAGATATGAAAATTGTAACACCAGGAATTCGCCCTGAGTTTTCGACATCAAATGATCAAAAAAGAATCACAACTCCAAAAGAAGCGTTGCGTATGGGGGCGGATGGACTTGTTATTGGCCGACCTATAATAGAGGCAGAGTCTCCGATTGGTGCAATTGAAGAAATTTGTGCTGAAATAAACAGATGAACTCTCTGTCAATTTGAGTGTGCTATAGGCCATTTCTAATGGACTCTAGGTAGGAGTGGGAGATTTACTGATCTTTCCCTAAAATGCGATTGCAGTAAGATTCGCTTCGTTCTTTTAAGCAGATACTATAATAGTCTATGTCACTTGCGCGCTTTGAAAGTGCGGGCTTGCGCTTATTAGAAGATCCACATGAGGTCAGAAAGAAAGCTAGCGCTATGATACATAATGTTTTTAGCATAATAGTCTCCAGATCAATCTTTATTTTTTCAAATCTTTATCATGATAGATATAGCAAACTCGGCCTTGGTCCCATTTGGGGGTGAAAAAACGATTCTTTGTCTAGGTTAAAAGTGCATGAGAGAGATTTTTAGTGAATTGGAGCCAAAATGTCATAAGAAAATTTTAGGAAAGCTATTCCTCATATTTATTTTTTGAATGCAAAGATGCATTAACTTTAGTCCAGGTGCACTTTTTGGTCGCGCGGGAAAAATAATTGAGCTTACAATGTTGCATGCGTTTCAAGGAGGAGCACATGGGGCAGGGGAAAATATTCATTTACGTTTTATCTTTCGCATTTTTATTTGCAGTTCATTCAAATGCAGGACCAAGCATTCACTATAGTCATCCAGCGACTATAGATGGAGCGCCAAACGAAGTTGCATTTGCAATGGCTCAGAAGGAGGCGATGAGAGTTGGGGTACAGGTTCAAAATTTGAATTTGGCTGAATCAAAGAAAAGCTTACTTGGAACGCACTTTCGTTATCAACAAAAGCTAAGTGGAGTTGATGTTGGCCGTTCTGAATATATTGTGAGTGTGAAAAACTCTGGGGAGGTATTTAAAACTTTCTCAACACTCGTTCCAGAGAAGAAATTGAATGAAATCGTAGGTAAGGGAGTAAGTGAAGATGCGGCTATGAAGGCGGCTTGGGATCACATCCGGGTTGCTGGTAAACTCATTGAAGTTCCAAGTGTTCAGAAGAAATGGGTTGAAAGAAATGGAGAGTATATATTAGTTCACCAAGTTCGAATCGCAACTCAGTCTCCGATGGGATATTGGGAAGTGGATGTGAGCGCAGTAAATGGGGCTGTAATTGAAGTCCGAGATCGTGCTCTTCCAAGAAAGAGTGCGGGACAAACGGTTGCTGGTAGACTCAAGGGTGAGCGCAAGACAAAGGATATGGAAGCTGAAATTCGTAAGATTCAGGCCAAGTTTCAGAAAAAAACCTTACAGAAGTCAAAAACACTTCGTGGTGTAGGAAGTGGTCTTGTATTTGATCCAGATCCAATGACCACCTTGAATCGTGACGACCTAAAAGATGGAACAAATGCTCAAGTATTCAAAGACGCTTATTTTTCAGTTCCTTTACTGGATTTAACTTTGAAAGATGGTGAGTTTCATCTTGTGGGCCCTTGGGTTCGACTTTCTGACTTTGAATCGCCAAGCGTTGCACCAAGTACTTCTAGTAATGGAATTTGGTCGGGTGTTAGAAAAGATGTCACGTTCAATGATGTCATGACTTATTATCATGTCGATAAGAACCAGAGATATATTCAGTCTTTGGGCTTTAAAGGTGAAACAGGAATTCAGTTCAACTCAATTGATGTTGATGCAAATGGAGTAGGTGGAGCTGACAATTCTCATTATATTCCTGGTAGCAATCAGATGGCGTTTGGTCACGGTTGTGTGGATGACAATGAAGATGTGGATGTCATCCTTCATGAGTATGGTCATGCGATTCATTACTCGATCAATAGCAATTGGGGTGGTGGAGACTCAGGTGCAATGGGCGAGGGGTTTGGAGATTACTGGGCAGGGTCGTACAGTTATTCGACGGCAAATGGAAAAGACTTTCAACCAAACAAAATTTTCACATGGGATGGACAGTCGGATTGTTGGGATGGTCGGCGTTTAGATAAAACCGGAGCAAGGTACGATCATTCAACGAACCATTATGCACATTCAAGGATGGATGGTTTTGTATCAGATGAACTTTGGTCAACTCCGCTATTTTCAACCTTAAAAGAGCTTATGTCTCAAGGTGTACCACGAAGTGAGGTAGACACGATTGTTTTAGAGGCTCAATTTGGTCTTGGAGGCGGTTTAAAGATGCGTGATATGGCAAAATCCATAATTAAAGTGGCAAAGGAAATGTTTCCAGAAGGAAAGCATGCTGATGTTTTTCTTAAGCACTTTAAACATCACAAAATTCTAAATTAATCACTCAAGACTTTTTAGATGAGATAAAAAGGCATTCCGCTTGTTGGAATGCCTTTTTGCTTTTGAGCTAAATGTTCTTTAAATTTTATTTGATTCAAATAGGGTGAAGACTCTTCACGAGTGATTGCCTCTTAACTCATATTTTCGTATGACTCTAAGACTTCTGAGGGAGAATAGGTTTTGCGAAAGATTGTTGGGATTCATTCATGTCGAGAGGCTTTGAAGGTTGCACCAAAGTGCATTCAAAAAGTTTTATTTGCAGATGGGTATGAAAAATCAAGCGGTTTGAGTGAGCTCTATGCTTTGGCTGACTCAGCTGGCTTAAGCATTGATGTTGAGCAAGACACAATTCTAGCCAAGTGGGCAAATCATCATCAAGGGGTTGGAGTTATCACAACCTACGAAACGGCATATGATTGGAGTCGGGTAAAAGACGAAAACAAACAAATTATTGTAGTTTTAGATGAGGTGGAAGACCCACAAAACCTAGGGGCTATACTTAGAACATCCTGGTTGATGGGGGTTTCGGCCGTCTGTGTACCTTCAGACCGCTCTGTAAAACTCACACCATCTGTGTGTAAAGTTGCAAGTGGTGGAGCTGAACACGTTGCCGTTGAAGAGGTGACAAATATTTCACAAACACTGACGCAATTTAAGGACTCTGGGTTTTGGGTCTATGGGCTTGGGTTTGAAAACTCAAAAAACCTTTGGGACGAGGAGTTTCCCAATAAGGTGGTTTTAGTTTTGGGGGCTGAGGGGAAGGGTTTGAGAAAAAAAACTGAGGCCCACTGCGATATAATTTTGAAAATAGATCAGAAAGATCTGAGTGCAAGTTATAATGTTTCAGTAAGTACGGCACTCGCTTTAGCTGAGGTGCGTCGACAATGGAAAAGTCAATAAAATCGCCTGGATTACCTTTGACTCCCATCGCCTTTTACAACTAAATGTGTGCCACTGATTTGAGTGTGGAGAGTCGACCAAATTGTTGATTTTTTATGCTCAATCATGCTGCCATAGCTCAATTGGTAGAGCAGCTGATTTGTAATCAGCAGGTTGTAGGTTCAAGTCCTATTGGCAGCTCCATTTCAGTGGAGGGATACCCAAGCGGTCAAAGGGGGCAGACTGTAAATCTGTTGGCTCAGCCTTCGGAGGTTCGAATCCTCCTCCCTCCACCACTTATATATAGGTGGGTTGAAATGGAAAACAGGATCGAATTGGAACTCGTTCTTGGTGACATACTCGATTCGTTTACGACGAGTGTTGACATATGGGTGAATTCACGGCTTAAAGAGTAACTTAGGCCGTAATTATTTGGCGGGAGTAGCTCAGTTGGCTAGAGCATCAGCCTTCCAAGCTGAGGGTCGCGGGTTCGAGTCCCGTTTCCCGCTCCAATTAATTAGGCCCACGTAGCTCAGGGGTAGAGCACACCCTTGGTAAGGGTGAGGTCACGGGTTCGAATCTCGTCGTGGGCTCCAGCTACTTGGGACTACGGCGTTAAATTTAGAAGTTAAAAGTTGTCATGATGGCTTAACAATTTGGGAGGAATATTTCATGGCTAAGGAAAAATTTGAGCGGAACAAACCGCACGTAAATATCGGAACTATTGGTCACGTTGACCATGGTAAGACGACACTGACTGCGGCGATCACCAAGACGCTTTCAGAAGGCGGTGGTGCCACAGCCATGGATTATGACATGATTGATAAAGCACCTGAAGAACGAGAGAGAGGAATTACGATCTCTACGACTCACGTGGAATACGAGACGGCAAACCGTCACTATGCTCACGTGGATTGCCCAGGACACGCGGATTATGTGAAGAACATGATCACGGGTGCTGCGCAGATGGATGGTGCCATCCTTGTGGTTTCGGCT
>JAUICD010000015.1 GCA_030427965.1 Bdellovibrionia bacterium | reverse complement strand
AGGGTTTGCAAGTCCAATACTACCAAATAGAGTAAGAAATAAAAAAATTGTTTTCATGAATCCCCCTTTTAATTTCATTCGATTACAAAAGACTGCTCCACCTTGGTCAAGCTTTATTAAAAACCACAATGTTTGAAGGTGGAAAGCCTAACTTTAGGTGTAGAGAAGAATTTTTATCTTTAACTTGACCAAATCTCATCCGATAATATATGAAAGAGGTGGGATGTTTAAGAAAACCTTTGCTATATTAGCAATCATTTCAATGTTTTTTTTGGTTGCCGAAGGCTTCCTCGGTGATGAATCTACATCTCAATCAACACAATCATCAGTTGAGTATTCATTACAAGCAGATATATCTCATGGCTGCAACTCAAGCCATACAGGAGCGCATTCTGATAGTGGTCATCATTGTCATGCAGGACACTGCTGTTTTATGCTATTTTCAAATGAATTGCGTACCTTAGATATCGAAAGTACTCTGTTGTCTGAGTACAATCAGGCCGTTCCAGACGGTATCAAATCAAAGATTTACCAACCGCCCAAAGCCTAATCCTTTCTTTTTAATCTCTTCATTAATTTAGATTTAATAAAGGAGGATAGCTATATGGCTATTTATGTAAAAACAGTTTTAATTCTTATTTTTGCGATCTCAACACCAATAATTAGCGCTCAGGCTGAGCCACAAAATGATAGGTGGGATTATCCGTCGCAGAAGGAGTTCGAAACAAAAAGAGAGCAGGTTCAACTTGAGGGAATTCTGCTTCCTGAAGAGCACAAAAAGGGTGAAGAAGATTTTGATATTGAGTTTGTAAGTGCAGACGGCACTCATAAGTATGATGTCTCAGACTCACCCGAAGTCACAAATTTGATTCGAAAAAATGAAAGTAGTTACATCGTGAAAATTGACGGCGAACTCACTCCAAGATTTCTGTTTTGGGGTGGAGATTTGGTTGTGAAATCTTTTGAGATTTTGGGCAAAAGACCAGCTCCATCTCATCTGGTCGTGAGTTCCTCAACCAGAGATAGATTTCCGGAGGGACGACGTTGATCGAGCGGTGGGTGGTGGGGCCTTTGGCTCCACCATTTTATTGATTGAAAACGATAATTTAGGGAAGTGTTTTATATTTAGAAGTACCTGAAAAGACTTAAGTAATTTGAAAAATGGACCGAAATAGGAATTGACAGACTAGGAAGAGAATCGTAGATGGACAGTGGGATGAGAATATTTTGTTTGATCATTTTAAGCATAACAGTTTTAGGAGCAAGTGTTCACGCTGGTATTGAACAAAAGCGTGTTAACGACACTTGTGTTTCTGAAGTTTCAATTCAATGCTCAGATCATTCAGATGAAAACCACTCACATGAACATCATGGGAGTGAGGAAGCTCACCATTGCAGTCTTAGTCACATTCCTTTTTATGTTAGCTCAAATTCTGTTGGCCTCGTTGCCTTAGATATGTCTAAAAGGAATTTTTCTTGGCCAAGTTCAAGTTACTCTTCCGAGTATCTAAAAGGTATCTTTAAGCCGCCCAAACACTTCTCCTAATTTCGTTTTCACTTTGTAAACATTTATTGGGAGAGAACCGTGTATATTCGATCAGTAGCAGTTGCGACTGCGATAGTTATAACTTGGAGTGCGACTTCTTATGGAGAGGGGGCGGAGTGTTCAGCTATTGAATCGCCACAGGAAGTGATCCAGTGTGCTCTAAAAAATGACCCCAGAGTTAAGACTTCTCAGTTAGACGTTGAAGAAGCTAAAGGAAAAATTGAACAGGCGGGTCAAATTCCAAATTTAGAATTTGAGTCTGACCTAAGCTATACAAACAACTTTGATAGTGACAGATATACAACGGATGTAAAACTACTTCATACTTTGGAACTTGGTGGAAAAAGAGGAGCGCGCCTTAAAAAAGCCAATGCCCTAAAGGGCAAAGCCGAGATTCAAGATTATCTAAACCGAGGAAACGTAGTAATAGAAACTGTCATCTCTCTTAATCGCTACAGACAAATTCTGGATGAGTTAAAGTCTGTTAAAGAAATTCTTGAGACCTTTTCAAGGATTGAAAGAGTTTACAAACGTAAATCTTCACTCAGTCCTGAGCAAAAAGTTTCTTTAGATGTATTCGAGTTAGCAGCCTCTGATCAAATGCTAATTAAATCTAAACTTGAGTTGGAGCTAAGTCACCTAAGACGTGATTTGGCACTTTCATTAGGAACAGATATTCAGTTAAATGAAACGATATTACCGAAATCTATCTCTAATTGGCCTGACATTATAGCATCAGAAAAAATCGAAAACTCTCCTCAAGTAAAAGCATCAGTGGAAGAGGAAAACGTTGCTTTAGGAGAAATGGATATTGCTAAAAGTGGTGCATGGCCTGATGTGATGATAGGGCCAAGCATTGCGTCTGAAGTCGAAGGCAACGATCGAGTATATAGCTATGGTGTAAGCATATCTCTGCCTCTTCCACTTTTTCATCAAAATCAGGGAGAACGAGCTGTTGCCTCGGCCCAACTTCGAAAAGTTAGAATTGAAGCGGATACCAAAAGAAAAACTATAAAAAAAGAAAGAGACAGGTTGGAGGAGACATATCTGAATATGGTTAAAAACTTAAAGAATATGAGGAGTCATTCGAGTTTACACTCAAAGCACAAGAAAATTCACACCTATATAAAAAGAGGAATAATTTCTAGTGCATTAGTTATTGAATCTCATCGTCAGCTCTTTGAGTTTTTGCAGCATAGAAATGAAATAGAGCTTCAAGCTATAGAGTCGCTTTGGAAAATTTATTTAACAGATGGAACTATTTTAAACCAAACACTATAGGAGATAAAAGTGAAAAAGTATTTAATGTTGGGATCTCTTTTGTTGACCATGACAGGATTTGGCCTTTCAAGCTATGCAGAGGACAAACATAAACACGACGAAAAGCATAAGCATTCAGAGAGTGAAGACTCACACGATGGTCATGATCATGGAAAAAAGAAGAAGAAAAAGTCTAGTCATGATAGCCATGATCACGGAAAAAAGAAAAATCACAAAAAAGACGATGGGCATGATCATGATGACGAAACTAATCATGATGATGAAGATGATCACGACCATTCATCATTAGAAGATGAGCACAACCATGGAGACTCCAAAGAGGAGTCTCATGCTCACAACGAGGAAGGTGAAGGTGGCCATGCTCATGACGGTGACGAGCATGAGGACGCTCACGCTCATAACGAAGAAACTGAAGAAGATGGACATGGACACGGTGGACACGGTGGACACGATGAACACGGTGGCTCTAAGTTTGGTCCAGACAAGGCAATCGTTGAAGTTAAGAATGAAGGTGATTTTTTCAAGCTCTCAAAAGAAGCTGAGAAAACGCTTAATGTGCAAACTGCCCCATTAGAAAACTTCAAAGAGGGATCTAACTTTTTCATCCCAAGTAAAAGTGTTGTCTATTATCAAGATAAAATTGGTGTTTTTGTAATGAATGATGGATGGATTCAATTGATCCCGGTGAAAGTTGATACAAAAGATAACGATAAGACAAGCATAACTGGAAGACGATTAGACCCTTCAATGAATCTCATAATTTCAGGAGTTCCATTGGTTCGAGTCGCTCATTTGGAAGCATCAGGACAAGGTGGCCAAGGTCACGCACACTAAGGAAAGATTATGATTGATCGAATAATTAGGGCATCTGTTTATAATAAGGGAATTGTTGTAATTCTAACTCTCATTGCAGCCCTTGCTGGTTGGATGTCGTTCAAAACACTTCCAATCGATGCTGTTCCAGACATAACAAATATTCAAGTAACAGTGAACACACCAATCCAGGGTTTAGTTCCAGAAGAGATTGAGAGATTTGTCACTTACCCTATTGAGAGTCAAATGGGTGGTATCCCAGGTGTTGAAACAGTTCGGTCAATTTCACGATTTGGATTGTCCCAGGTCACAATAGTTTTTGAGGAAGGAACAGATGTTTATAGATCAAGACAACTGGTGGCCGAAAAACTACAAGTTGTCAAAGAAGATTTGCCCTCAAATGTTCAACCAGCACTCGGACCCATAACTACCGGACTGGGAGAAATATTTTTCTACTCATTGGAAGCAAAGAAAATTGCTAAAGGGCAAGAGCGTGTTGAGCAGTTAATGGAGTTAAGGGCTTTAAATGATTGGCACATAAAGCCACGGTTGTTAACTGTTAATGGAGTTGCAGAAATAAATTCTATTGGGGGTTTCGAAAAACAATTTTTTGTGCAACCAGATTTACAAAAACTGAATCAATATGGTGTCCATTTAGATGAAGTTGTAGAAGCTCTAGAGAAAAATAATAGAAACACAGGTGGTGGATACATTCAGCAAACTGCTGAACAACTTCTTATTCAAGCCTCAGGCTTGGTAAGGAGTCCTAGTGATATCGAAGCTATTGTCGTTAAAAGACTTCCATCACTTGAAGTCGTCACAATTAGAGATATTGCAAGAGTCAGGTTGGATAAGGAAATTCGTACTGGCGCGGCTCTAGTTAATGGAAATGAAAGTGTTATTGGTACTATCTTAATGCTTTTGGGTGAGAACAGTAGAGAGGTTGCTGTTGATGCCAGAAGTAAGGTTGAAGAAATAAAGGGAACCTTGCCAGATTGGGTCGAGTTAAATGTCCTTTATGATAGATCAGATCTCGTCAATGCCACATTGGGTACAGTCAAAGGAAACTTACTTTCAGGGGCCTTACTCGTAGCGTTTATTTTAATGCTTCTGATTGGAAACATTCGTGTTGCCATAATTACGTCAATCACAATTCCCCTTTCGCTTTTAGCGACATTCATTTTTATGAAACTGTTTAATGTTTCAGGAAATTTGATGAGTTTAGGGGCCTTAGATTTTGGAATCATAATAGATGGCGCAGTGATTGTAATGGATAACTGCATTCGCCACCTAACAGATAAGGCAAAGAAAACGGGCAAGAATCTCACACGAAAGGAAATTAACGAAACAATTATTACTGCGACTCAAGAGATTAGATCTGCGGCTGGCTTTGGGCAAATAATCATTCTCATTGTGTTTTTACCATTGTTTGGTCTGACTGGTGTTGAAGGAAAGATGTTTGTACCAATGGCATCAACATTTTGTTTTGCTCTTGGGTCTGCATTTATTTTCTCATTCACGACCATCCCAGCAATTTCAGCCTTTATTTTATCGGGACAGTTTTCAACGAAAACACCCTGGCTTATGAGAATGATTGACAAGGCCTATGCCCCAGCTCTTGATCTTGCTTTAAAGTTTAGAAAGCTAGTCCCAGGTGTCGGAGTTGGAGCCATAGTGCTCGGTGGTATTTTGTTTTATGTGTTGGGAGCCAATTTCTTACCTCAGTTGGATGAAGGTTCAATTGCGATGCAATTTGTTCGTCCTACTAACGTAAGCATTGATCAATCTGTAGAAATGCAAAGTATTTCTGAGAAATCAATTTTGGAGTTTGAAGAGGTCAAACGGGTTTTATCAAGGATTGGAACTGCTGAAATTGCGACAGATCCAATGGGTCCAAATATTTCTGACACTTATATTCTTCTAAAAAATGGAGACAAATGGCCTGAAATAGATGGTAGGAGAAGAACAAAAGATGAACTCATCGAGGCCATTAAAGGAAAGCTTGAGAAATCGATTCCTGGTCAATCTATTATCGTGTCTCAACCCATTCAACTTCGATTCAATGAACTTTTGGAAGGTGTTCGCGCAGATGTTGCTCTGAAGGTTTTTGGGGAAGACATGGATAAGATCACGGAGGTCGCTTCAAAAGCCGCAAATATTATCAGAGAAATTGATGGTGTGGGCGAAGCAGAAGAAGAAATCAAAGGTAAGTCACCTGTATTAAAGGTTGATCCCAGAAGAAGTGTTTTAAAAAACTTAGGTGTTTCTAAAGAAGCGGTGCTTTCCACTGTGGAAACAGCTATCGGCGGGACCGAGGCTGGAAGCCTGTTTGACGGAGTGATGAGATTCCCGATCATTGTAAGACTGAGTGAAAAAGACCGAGGTGATTTGAATGCCGTTGAAAAGGTTCCTGTAGGAATTGCGGAAAACCAAACGGTTCCGTTAGGTAATATTGCAGAACTAAAATTTGAGGAAACCTATAACGATATTAGACGTGAGATGTTTAAAAAGCGTGCCGCCGTGTTGATTAACGTTCGCGGAAGGGACACGGCCAGCTTTGTTGAAGAAGCAAGAGCAAAAGTTGCCCAAGAAGTTGAATTGCCCCAAGGGACTTTTATCGAATGGGGTGGAAGTTTTAAGAATCTTGAAAAAGCAAAAGAACGACTCAATATTCTCGTGCCCCTAGCTTTGCTTTTGGTTTTTGTCATGATTTACATGGCCTTCAAAAGTCTTATTCAAACAGTCATGATATTTATGTGTATCCCAATGGCATTAGTTGGGGGCGTTCTCGCTCTGATGTTAAACGGATTAGATTTTAGTATATCAGCAGCCGTAGGATTTATTGCTCTATCAGGAATCGCTGTTCTAAATGGAGTTGTTCTTGTTAGCTATTTTAACAAACTGAAGCTTGAGGGAAAAAGTGGTGACGAACTCATTAGGGAAGGTACGAGGTTAAGACTCCGTCCTGTCATGATGACAGCCCTCACAGATGCCCTTGGGTTCCTACCCATGATGCTTTCAACGGGTATGGGTGCAGAGGTACAAAGGCCGCTTGCTTCAGTTGTTGTAGGTGGGATTCTATCGGCAACCTGCTTAACCCTCATCGTCCTTCCGATTGTGTATCGCCTTCTGGAGGACAAAATGGATATCAAGGCATCTGGCCTGGATCATTAGGAAAATAATACATGGGACATAACGCTATGTTTAAAAATCAACAGACTTCTGCTAGGTTCCACCTAGCCCAAAGTCATATAAAAAGAGGAGGAAGTACTATGAGATTCTTCATAGGGATCTTGGTCTCCTTCTTGATCGTTGGGTGCAGCAATCAAGGGGATGATCGTTTAAAAGAAAAGGCTGGAATTGAAGGCCGAGAACAAGCCGAACAACAGAGAAAAATAGAAGATGAGCGCTCTAAGCAAATGGAACAAGATCTTGCTAAAAGGCAAAACTTTTTCCGTGCTCTGGAAGGTATGTACGAGGGTGTAATAAGTGAAACCAACGTAAAGGTTCGTTTGGTTTTCACACCCAATCGGCCGATCTATTTTCCTGACGGACGAGTTCGTACAAATGAAGAAGTAGCTGATGATTTGCTTAACCTAAGCCTTGAAGTTTATGTAAGCCTCCAATTCTTAGACATTCCCGAAGCTCCACCTTCTGATTGTCTTATTGCAGATGTAAGACCTGATCTTGTAAGAGGCTTTGTAAAAGTCAGCTCAAGTGAATCCGAATGTCCAAATAGGTTCCATGCTTATGTTGGTGAGGAAGTCCTTTCAAACTGGGATGATGCGAAAGTCGAAGGGAAACTAACAGCCCAGAGTATGATATCAGGGGCCGTTCAACAAATTCCAACCCTTAGAGCAAGAAATTACTCTGCAAATAGTCCAGAGATTTTTGAGTTTACGCTTGAGAGAGTAGAAAATGAGTAAGGCCATATTATTCTTTGCTCTCCTTCTGTTTTCCTGTAGCGGAAACACAAACGAAATCTCCTATGATGATCTTAAAGAAAAGGTCCAGGCAGATAGTCTCTATACTCAAATAAATAGTCTTGAGGTTTTTCAATCTCAGATGAATGTTGAAAAAGCAAAAGCACAAAATAAAACAAAGCTAAATGTCTTTAGCCTTTTCAAAGTTGTGTTTAGCTTTTTCACCGAACCGCTCTCTATAGTAGAGTCTCTTGGCGAAATTGTACCATCTTTAGTTCCAGCTAATCGTTATCGAATTAAGGAAAACGAAAGAATCTATTTTTCAGAAAAAGAGCGATATCGAGTTGAGCTCGCAAATAGAATACTAAAATCAAAAGCGATATATCTTTCGCTTGTTGCAGCTCAAAATGTAAAAGCATCAACCGAAGAAGCTGTCGAAAGACTTGAAAAGCTTCGTAGATTTGCTCTTGCAAGAGAGGCCACCAGGCATATCCCGTATGGCGCATCAAAGAGAATAGAGATCCTTATTTCAAATTTAAAAAATGATGAACTTACCCAGCTTGAACTCAGTGCTCTTGCAGACACTGACAGTCTCGCCCAAGTTTTAAATGTCCCAGTGACTCAAGAATTGATGATTGCGCAAATTCCACTTCCCGATGTTAGTGAGTATGAACCTATTGTGTACCAAGATTTCATTGCTCGCGTTTTATCTGAGTCTCCTGAATTGCAACAAAACTCCTATCTCGCCGAAGTCATTCCATTTATGCACAAAGAGGTGAAGTACTCCTTCATTGGCACTTCAGATATTAGCAGAGGCAGAGGTGGTGGACCCTTTGAACACATCAGTATTGAAGGCGGAATGGGTGTGGGTCGAAAGCCGACAAATGAAATCATTCGTGCTCAAATGGAAATACTAAGTGCTCAGAGAACACTTATATCAGAAGAACTAACAGCTCGACTTAAACAAGCTGTCACTCGATTTAACAGTTATCTTGAAAGAGTTCGTGAGTATCAGACATCCGTTGCGGACTCTGTCAGACTTCATGACATTTCAATGAATAATCCTCAGCTTTTGAGAAAAACTGATTTTGAGTTTTTAATTGATGAAATAATGAGAATTAGAGAACAAGAAACTCTTCTTAATGTTTCATTAGTTGATTTTTTGATGACTCAAGAAACTTTAAATAGACTCATGTTTACTGCTGACTTTGATGACATCGACTCTGAATACCCTAACTTTCTTCCTTCCGAAGAAAAACCAAGGGATGCGGTCATGTCAGTTGCCTATAGGATTGGTGGCGCTCAAAACCTGATGTCTGAAAGCCTCAACCAATTAGAGAATCAGTTTTCATGGGAGGCATTAAACAACGCAAATTATTACTTTGAACAGGCCAATCGATTTTTTATTGCCTCAACTTCAGACGAAAAAATCATTAAGAAGGGTTTAAAGAAAGCAGCAAAAAAGATGGGACCTGAGAACCTTTGTGGTGCTACAGTTATTCCTCGCGCCGAGTTTGAGAGAATGAACTCCATTTGCAATACTTTAAGCGAATTCGCCTGTGCGAATGATATATCCCAATATGTTCAACACGTGGAAGGCTTTGTTACCACGCTTTTAACCTTAGAGCTTAATATTGATAATACAAGCTGCGAAGGCTGGGTGCAATTTTAAGGAGCTAGAGCTTTTGTCATATATGGCTAACAAGAGAATTCACCAACCTTGATAAACATCTCGTTTGGTGAATAATAAAAACCATGATTCCAAAATATTAGACAATTTTCTTCAAAAATGGATAGAGCTTTAGTGTTAAAATCAAAATAAACTACAATCTTGTTCTCAAATCAAAGGTGCAGGACATGTAGCGCTTAGAACCCCTGTACCTTTTTGGCCCTTAAATTGCACAGTGCATTATTGAATGCGGTTCTAAAATCGCGACTAAATAACTTCGCTTTTCTTTCGTTAGGTAGCGAATAAAAAATCTGCGTCAGGCTGTAGAAAGATGGGTTCTTCTTTCTAAGGGTGGGCCTAGTACGGCGTCTAAGAATTCATCATGATTTTTCATCATTAACTCATATCCCACCGATGCACGACCGCAATTTGTGGGGTTTTTATGGGAGATTCAAAAAGAATTCTATTTGTTGATGATGATTCACTTTGCTTGGATTCGTACAAGATGTTGCTTCAAGACGCTGGGATTTTAATTGAAACAGTTGATTCAAGTTATGGAGCCTATGAACTAATCAATAACTCTGAAGATGTCTTTGATTTGGTATTAGTCGATTATAATCTGAAATACGCTAATGGACCTGAAGTTATAAAAAAGATTCAGCAGATCAAGCCAGAGCAAAAAGTCGCAATATTGTCAGGAGATCCATCACGTGAAGCTCTCAAAGAGAGTCTAAAAGCAGGAGCAATCGATTTTTTAGAAAAGGGTTCAGATACAGTCAGCCTAATAAAGAAGCTTAAAAGGTTGATTTCTAATATTGGGAAAGGAATAGCTCCAACTGATGAAAGCAATCAAAATCAAGATCAAGATCTCGATCTAATATTGAACAAAATCAAAAATGAATTCAATGAACGCGAAGTAGTCGTTTTGGTGAATCAAAATAACACTAAAATGAACTTAGATATTGAGAACACTACCTATCAGAAGTTTAAAGAAACTTTATTTGAAAAAGAACGAAGGTTTATCAAAGAAGCTATTAAGTCATGTAAGTCTGCAAAGGAAGCAGCATCTAAGCTTGGTGTTCCATACAATACATTTAGATATATGTTAAAACGTTTTAAGCTTTGTAGATTATTTGAAAATAGATAGAGTCTCTCTAGGCTAATTCTTCGTAATAATACTCCATTTAATTACCTCATTTATAATTGAAGGCTAGAAGCCGTAATTGCTTATACTTGTGTTAATTGATTTTTATTTGGATAAATGTTTTGTCTCACAAATAGGATTCTTATTCTCAAAAATCGGACAGTTATTGTTTAATAACTTAAGATTTCATTAAATTTACCTTCACTTTTATAACTCACTGCAAAACATAAATATGTTTTTGGATTTTTTATTTTATATCAAAAACCAATTTTGGTTTTTCAATTTAAATCTACGAAGCAATCAAAAACGAAAGTTCGTACTCTTAAAAACCAAATTTGGTTTTCCGATTTTTCCATCACAAAATGGCACATTTGTTGAACTTTAAATAAGTGAGAGGAACGAACTTCATGAGGAGGTTAATCATGAAACGGAATAAAGATTCTTCAAGTTTATGTCAATGTCCTAGATGTGGAGAAATGGGAATCGAAAACCTTAAAACACACTCATACTGTATCAACTGCAACTATTCCAAAATCTATGAGGATGATTCAGGAAGAATCATTCCTGATTGGGTAATTGAATTATTCAAACAATCACAAATTAAAGTCTATCCAGCATAAAGGAGCTGAAATGGAACAAGTATTAAAAATAAATCTAAATAGAACAAATTCTATTAAATGCCCACTGATAAAAGAAAGTGTGAAGAGCGGCCTTACTAAAATGCTCAAATCATTCTATCAGAAATTTAACAACCTCTTGTTCGAGCAAGACAGAGTTTCGAAATATATCGAAGATCTTAAAGCCGAGCACTATAGGAAACACTATCACATTTGCCCTTACTAATTTTAACTTTAAAACAAGTATTAAGACAAAGAGGAAAAAATGAGAGATATGAATTCAACAAAATATAGAAAGGAGGACCAGGATGTTTCGCTGTCTCTCGCTCTCTTACTACTAATACTTGTATTAGGTTGTTTGTTCTTCAATCCATTTAATGGATTAAATGAAATTGAGGAATTAGTACGCTTATTTGATGAGAATATTCTAACCGCCACTCTCCTGGTTGCTTCCCTATCTATAAACACTTTCTGGACCTTGAGTTTACTAGGTCGTCTTATTGGATATAGAGCCCAAGGAAGTCGAATTAGGCTACTTAGAAAGAAAGAGAGACAAAGAGTACTTACATTGTCTTTCGGAGTACCATTTTTGTTGGGCTTTTCCACAAGTCTTATATTCCATCAAAGCGTAATTCTATTAGAGTTTGCAAAAGGATTTGCTGAAATTGTGGGCATGGATGCCCAAGTGGCTCTAGTAGGAATTAGCATTTTTCTTTCATACTCTTTTGCCATAATTCTTGCACATCTGGTTTCGCCAATTTTGAGTAGATTACTCTACAAATCAACTCAACGACTCCCTAAATTGCCGACAGAGGATAATCAGCTTGTGCTTGGTAGTACGGGGGAGGATGGTTCCGTCCCTCCTTGCTGGGTTTCATTAAATCAAAAAGCTCTTAGTACAAACATCTTGATTACATCTTCCATCGGAAGTGGAAAAACCCAGGGAACCATCCTTCCATATTTTACTCAGCTCATAGAAAACTTTAATCCAAGACCTTCAATCTTAGCAATTGATCCAAAAGGTACGTTTATTCCAGAGGCATCCAAAATTTGCAAAAAAAATGGAGTTGAAGATCAAGTCCTACATTTAAAACTTGGTGGTGATGTTCGATTCAATCCCATTTACCTAAAAGAAGGTTTAAAGGATGCTAATTTTATGAGGACTGCCGAAATGATTCGAGCGGCCAGTGTTAATTTCCTTGGAAAATCAACCGACTCACCATTTTGGGAAAGACAAGGATTTAACTTAGTTAAGAATTGTCTCATATATTGTATAGCAAAATACGATTACTACACATTAACAGAGTTTTATACGGCGTTAGTAGATTCAACTAAAAAGAGTCTCTCTGAAGAGTTAACCGAAATTTTATCAAACAGAACCTACGAAGAACAATCTCAATTTGACGAAGAGGAAACTTTCAACATTGAAAAAGCGATCGAGTATTTTGAAAATGAATACACTGAATTTGACACTAAACTAAAAAGTGGTATTTTAGCCACAGCCACGACTTTCCTAAACTTGTTTCAAGAGTATCAGGCTCATAAAGTTTTCTGCCCAAAAAAAGAAGAAATCACGATAAGCACGATGAACCAGGTTATAGACGATGGAAAACTACTATTTTTTGATATTGATAACCCTGGTCTTTCAAAATCTATGGGAACATTCGTAAAGCTCTACTATGAACAAGCGGTTTTAGACAGATTAAGAAAGTATAAAGGCTCATCTCAAAGGCTTGCCGCAATAGTCGTTGATGAATATCAGGATGTGGTAACCGCAATTTCTGGCTCTGGAGTTTCGGATCAATCAGTTCTTGCAAAAGGACGAGAAGGTAATTTCTGTATGATTGCGGCGACTCAAAGTTTGTCATCACTTTATAACAGCGTCGGTAACAAAGACGCTGTTGATGAATTGATTCAGAACTTTAGAAATAGATTAGTGGGACACTCTAGCGACTTTAAGACAGTTGAGAATTTAAAGAATCTCCTTGGCCAAAAAGAAATTGAAAACGAATCTCATACACTTTCCGAGGTATCACAGGCTGTCCGAAGAAATTATCTCTTTGGTGGGTTTGATTCAGCAAAAGCAAATGTGTCTGAGTCATTTAATGTATCAAAGCAGAAAGAGTTTGTCGTGACAGGAAAGGATCTCAGCGAACTAAGAATTATGGAGTTTTACGGTATCATTTTCGATGGAATCAATACAAGTTTTAAAAAGGTCTTCGCAAAACCCCATTTTCTGGATTCACGCAAAACTAGCCACAAAGATGTAATTGAGAAGATTTCGACATATCTTAAAACAGTACCAAAAGCTGTCGCAATGGCGTTTTGCTTTCATTTGCCTTACCTTGCATCAACAAATGATGCACTAGCATTTCCAAGTATTTGTTCGGTAATGAATACGGCAGAATTTAATTCCTGCACAGAAATGAAAGTAGGAGTTTGCATGTGTGGATGGCCTCCACGACCGTGCGCGAAGTTAACTTACTACATTCCTCAAACTTTCATAGAAGTAATGCCAGATAGAAAGGAAACCTTCTTCAAGGGACTTCCAATGGCCGAAGGTCAACTAGCATCAGTACAAAAAGGGGCTCCATTTGGCGCAGAAGGAGATGAATACACTCAATCATTTGAATCACACCTAACGGCTGTTCCATTTACAGAGATTGCTTATGAAATGATGCCCTGTGGAGGCGCAAGGACCGATAAGACTTGTTTTGATGCCATGAGTGAGCATGTAGAAGAGCACTGGAAGACTGGATCTGGAGATAGAATGCAGCCAAAGTTCTTACTCTGGAGCGCAAGTCCTAAATTGTGTTTAATAAAAGGTGCTCTAAGCTCAGGCCATGGTACCAAAAATTATTCACCAAGCTCTGGTGGAATGTGCAGTGTTAATATGGGAGCTATTCCTTCTTATCCGCCATCAAGTGCTGAAGTATGTACGGGTTGGGGGGTAATGTTTCCTCGGTATGGGACATATAATGGACCGTCAAGTCTCACTGGGGCTCTTATGATTGCGGCTAGAATGAAAAGTCTAGCATCCGAGGTGTTTCAATCTACGCCAAGCAGTACTGATGAGAAGTGGCAGATGATCTCCCCTCAAAGCTCCTCATGCTTTAATGAGGGTCAAAATGTAGGAATGCTTGAGACCATTAAAAATGTACGAGAAATGGGAAGACTTAAAAGCGGAAAGCTTAAGGGTCATCTTTTTGTAACTTGGAAGAAGGTTAGCTGTTGCAAGGATGTTGAAGAAGTAGCCGAAGCTGTGGTTGCTCTGCAGGTCATTCGGGCGGCTTGTAAAGGCTTGGGGGCATTATGAGGTTTGGTGAATTTCTCCTTCATAATGGAACTATCACACAAAGCAATTTAGATGATGCCCTGAAGGCTCAAAAATTCCAAAAATCTAAATTAGGACGAGTTCTAAAGAAACTTAATGCCATAGATTCAATTGCACATAACACAAACTTGGCTCTATTTTTTGATCTGCCAACCTTATCAAATCAAAATGATTTGTTAAAAGAAGCTGATATCTCTGAATTTACCGACAATGAGTTGAATGAAGCATTGAGGTACAATCTTCTGCCGCTAAACAGAAACGATAATGTAATTAGGTACCTCTCAAAAGAATATTGTGATGAATTTATGGAACAAATGGAGGGCCAGGGTAAAAATGTTGAACTGGTTAAATGCACTGAAGAGGTATTTGACTTCATGTCAAAAGATCTCTTTGGAATTGATCGTACCAACAAGAAGAATCGAATTACTGTAAGTAAAGTTAAAACAGATGACGAAAGATTGTCTGACGAAAGCCCTTATGTTCAACTTATAAAAACGTCTATTGAAGCTGCGCAAAGAGAAGGAATAAGTGACATTCATATCACTCCATGGAAGCAAGGGGTTGAAATTAGATTTAGGAAAAATGGCGAACTCTCTTTATGGAAAGAGGTAAATTCCCAATTTGGACAGGCCTTTTTAGAGGAATTAAAAAGAGTACTAGGGTTAAGAATAGATCAGTTTGGAAAGACGCAAGATAAGGCGTTCAACTTAGAAAATATAAACCTCAGAATAAGAGTTAGTCTAATGCCAACTCTGCACGGAGAAAATATAGTTTTACGGTTAATAGAACTAAATCAGAGTTTTGATCTAAAATCGTCAGGATTAGAGAAAAACGTCGTATCCACTATTGAACAATCCATTCAGTCAAAAAGTGGGATCATCTTATTGTCTGGTCCTACCGGATCAGGAAAAACAACAACACTTCAAGCAATCTTGTCAGAGGTGGATAGAGAAAAACTTAGAATTGTGACTGTGGAAGATCCAATTGAAGTTGTAAGACCTGGAATAGTACAAATCGAGGTAAGTGATACGCTTAAATTCTCAGACGCACTAAGGGGAATTCTAAGACAAGATCCAGATGTAATTCTTCTTGGGGAGATCAGAGATGAAGAGACAGCGGATCTAGCCTTTAAAGCTGCTGCGACAGGACACCTTGTTTTGAGCACAGTACATGCAAACGGCGCAATTGAGGCCGTGGACCGACTTAGAGGTCTAGGGGTAAAAGAATTTTTAATAGAAAGCTGTCTGAAGTTTTCAGGGGCGCAACGACTATTAAAGAAGCTTTGCCATCATTGTGCTACAGAGATTGAACCTACCGAGGCCAGCTACCTTTTAGTTGGGAATAGCTCAAAATCAGTCAATTTAAAGACCAGGAACTCTGAAGGATGTCCTAAATGCAATCAGGGACTTAGTGGGCGTATTCCAATCATGGAAGTTTATACTCCAGCAAAAGATGGGGTAAATAAAAGCCTGATGGAAATAACAAGAGAACTTGCTTGGAAAGGAGTAATTGATGCTAATGAAGCACTTTTTAGCAATTAGCTTAACTGTATTCTCAGTTACGACCCAAGCATTTGATTACTTCGATGAAGGAATCAATTACTGGGATGATGAAGAATCCGTAAAAATACATGAAAGTGTCCAGAAAAAAGACAATGTAGACACTGGCAATACATCAAATTTCAAATGGAAGGACTATTTGGACACAAACAATCCAGAGATGTTTAGAGAAGGTAATCATACACCTCCGATACCATTTCTTTATACTGGAAACAATCCAACAGATGAGAATATTGAGTTACTTTTAAAATACGTCAAAAAGAAAAATGAATTCATTTCTCAATTTCAAAACAAAATTGCAGACTACCAAAGACGTAAGAACGGAAGAAGTCCGCTAGCAAGAAAAGCATTAGCCTCAAATACTTTAAAGGCCATAAACATTGCTCAATCCTCAAAAGCAATTTGGTTTCTAATGTATTACGAGTCATCATGTCCATTCTGTAAGAAAATGTTTGGGGTTTTAAAGGATCTCCAATCAAGAGGTTACTATGTTGAGGGAAAACAAATTGATAGTGACCCAAAGGGTTTAACTGGTCGACCAGTACGTGTTTCGCTTGCAAATAAAGAAGAAGTCAAAAAGCTTAACATCAAAGGAGTGCCGCTTCTATTGGTGTTAAACAAATCAAATAAAACGCAAATTAAAATCCAAGGTTTCCACACAATTGAAAAAATCAACGAAGCCGTAAAGGGAACTTGGAATATAAACCTTTAAGACAGGAGGTCATATGGAGACAGGATGTCTCAACTTTTTTAACATTCCAAAACTAGGGAAACAGGGGCCAAGTGATAGAGCTTGGGCATTACTTTGGCTAGCATTAGGCACCGTTTGCATTTTTGTCCTCTTTTCAGTCGATGTTCACGCACAAGTAAGCATTCCTGGTTCTGATCAAAGCGATAAGCTTCAAGCTGCCGGTAGCTTACTTAGGCTTGTAGACAAAGGAATTTTCGTCTGGGGTGCTAGGATATTCGCAGGTCTTTGTATCATGGGCGCGGGGTGGAATCTTAAGGAGATGCGTTTTGGTGCTGCTGTAGTTTGTGTAATTGCAGCAATCATTTTGGGGACAGCTCCTCTGTGGGTAAAAAACGTATTTAACCTTGGAGGTGGCAGCAGCATCTTTTCTATGAATCATTCAAGGCCTGAGGTGATTTTGAATGTATGACTATGAAAAGGTGAAGAAAGATCACGGAATCCAAGTATCACAGACAGTGAATGATCCGATTACATTGGGAGATTATTGGGATCTCTATGATGTTTATGGTGCATTGTTAGTGGTTCTCGCGTTTGGATTAGTTTTTTATCAATGGTCTCTTATGGTATTGGGATTGATTGTGGTAATTGCTGTGATCCCATCCATAAAACAAAAAAACAATAGAGGCATCTTTCTTCACTATCCTTACAAAAGGTTTCAAATGACCCTTCCTGGTTTAGTTAACCCAAAGGGCGACAAGGTCTATTCAGATTAAAGGAGATTATTTTGGAAAGAAAATATGCGTTGGAGGATCAAATTGAAAGAAAGCCATTTATCAAAACAAGAGTTTATAAGTCAAAAAATGGAAAATACATGGTTCATGAAACAATTGAGAGAGTTGCCTATCCAATTAAAAAAGTTGATGAAATCATTAGGGTTTCATCTAATGACAGTGTATTTGAAAGCAAGTCAGAGACTGAAAAAGATAGGAACTGAGATGATAGGTCCTATCGAAAAAGGAATGGAAGCCGCTAAAGTAGCTGCGCCACCATCGGGTGTTTATGAGGGAGTAGACTTAAGAGTAATCCCTAAATATGTCAGCTTTAAAGCAGCCTACGAGGTTCAAAAGACTACCTATCAGTATATCGTTACCGCATTACTCGTAATCTTATTTGGCGGTTTAATCTACAACGTAATATATGGTTACTACGTAGATAAAAAACTACGTCAAAAGGAATATCTACTTGTTCCATCTAAAATAACGGGAATTACTCCGGCTACACCGCAAGTAGTACCAGATAAGTATGCTCAAAAGGCAGTGACAGATTTTGTTTCTCTCTTAGGTAATATTCATAAAGGTAACGTTGAAGAAAACACTCAAATTCTTGCCGAACATATGGCTGACAACTTAAAGGTTAGATTTTTATCTGAGTCCCAACTTTGGATTGATAGAGTCATTAAGGAAGATGTTCTAGAGGCAGTAAAGCCTCGCAAAACACAAGTAATATCTGACGATAGTGGTCACTATGATGTAACGGTATTGGTTGATAAGGACACATATATCAATAATCGCTTTGCCGGAACATTTCCCGAAGTAATCGAGATGCGATTGGTTGTCGTAAATCCAAAAGATTCCCAGCGTTGGACGCTCAATATTGAAAAGCTGTCCAGATCTACAAACGAAGATTTCAAAAGAAAAGAAAGCGTTAGGTCAGGACATTAATTATTCTCATGGAGGAGATGTGAAATACATTTTAATCTTATTATTCCTTTGTTTTGGGGAGTTAGTTCAAGCCAAAACAATTACCTATGGAGAAGAGCCAGTTGAACTGAAGGTGATTTTTGGTCAAACTCACTTCCTAATTTTTGACAAACCAGTAGCTTCAGCTTCCAATAATCCGAATTTTAGACTGTCCCCTGCTGAGTCATCAAAGTTTAACTTTAAGAAGTTTACTTTGAAGCCGAGATTCAAAAAAGGTGAAGGACAAATTTCATTTGTTTTTGATGACAACTCATCTGCTGAGATAAAATTTGAAACCGTTGAACAACCCGAAGAACAAGTCACCTATGGAACCTATCAACTAAAGCCTGAGATTAAACAGTCCGAAGAGGGAAACAATCAACAAGACAGGTCAGGACTAACAGAGTTTGATCTATTAAAAGCTATGTACCTTGGAAGATCAGCTAGGGGCTATCAATACAAACATATTAATAGAACTCTAAAGACTACAGATTGGAGAGTAAAAGCAAAAGTTGTTCGATCTTATGTAGGACCAACTCTAAAGGGCTTTATCATCGAGCTTCAAAATACGAGTCTAAATAATTCCTTTGCTGTAGATATAAGAAAAATTGTAGTTGGAAGTCCAAACCAAGCAATCATTGGAACTGTGGATCGTTTGGTCTTAGAGAACAATCCAAAGAAAAATGGATATATCTGGCTAATTGTTAACGGGACAGCAAAAGCCTCACAAATTGGTAAAATTCACCTTTCTAAAAGACGGGGTGTCCAATGAACTACGCAGATTTAGGTTTAAAAGCGAAGTCACTAAATAGATACTTGAATATTCAGTTTGAGAAGGCTTGGAATTCTAATAGAGCAGCAGTGTTAGCCGCTGCTGGATTTGTTTTACTTGTTCTTATTTACTCAATCTTCTCGAATAGTTCTTCAAACACTACAATTTTTGATGAAGAAAAGAATATCGATTTTAGTAAGGGTCGAATTCTAGGTTCAAACAACGAATCCTTTTATAAAGGAAAGGAATCTGTACTAAATCAAACGACTAGAGATGTGTTAGATAAACAAAGTGAAGTTCTTGCAAAGCTAAAAGCTCTAGAGGGAAAACTTGAAAACTTAAAAACTAAGACTGAGGAGCAAGACAAGACAACGCAAACCGAGGTGACTAGAGAGACGATGGCACCTCCACCTCCATTGACAAGTCATCCGGGAGATCCGAATCTTGCAGCGGAAGCTATTTCGAACGGGACTAATGATAATCAAAAGCAAAATGCTGAAGCAAAGCCAAAAGTTAAAAAGAAAGCCTTTAGAAGCTTTCCTGTAAGGAGAGCAAAGAAGAAGGCTCCTGTGAAAACAGGGCCAGTCATCCCAACAGGTGCCTATTCTTTAGGCACAGCTCTAACGGGAATCGATACTCCTGACAAGAGAGTCGATCCCGTCCTAATCGAGCTAGATCATGAGTTTGTAGGACCAAATGGATCGAGAATGGATTTAACAGGCTGCTTTATGATAGCTAAAGCCACACCATCAAGATCAACCGAACGTGTTGACTACCAGGCTACCAAACTCTCTTGTGTAAATTCGTCGGGAGAATTTTTTGAACGAAAAATTAATGGTTTTATTCAAAGCAATACGGATCATGTTCTGGGCATTGAAGCCGAGGTGAGGTCTCGACAAAATAGAGTGGCAGCAATGGCATTCCTAAGCAGCGTAGTTCAAGGAGTAGGACAGGCACTCCAACAAGCTCAAACAACACAGCAAACTAATCCCCTTGGTGGAAGTCAAAGTGTCATTACAGGAAATCAGGGAAAATATATTTTAGGAGGAGGAGCTTCTTCGGCTGCTGGTCGAGTGGCTGACTGGTATTTAAAAGAAGCATCTCAGCTTCTTCCTACTTTTAGAGTCAACGCAGGTGAAAAGGTATGGATTGTCCTAAAGGACAAAGTCAGTCTTCCTAAAGAATTCTTTGGATTAAAGAAGAAAGTTAAGAACGGAGGTGAAAGTGAATTATTCAATTATTTTACTAAGTATTCTCATTAGTGCGGTGGTTGGGTGCAGCTCCAGCAATAAAAAGCACAATGTCCTATTAGAACGGTCTGGATATTTTCAAGATGAGAAGGCGGCAGAGTACAGAGGAGACACTGATTTTGATCTAAAACAGCAAAAGAAGCGAACTATAGATGCTTATCTATATCCGAAAAAATTGACAGATGACATTTATATGCTCTCCGCATGGACCAGAATTGTGGTTGATGATGGCGGCTGGAAAACTTCAAGAAGTTCAAAGAAAATTCCTTATGTCAGAGAAAAACTAACAGTAAAGAAGAAGAAGAAGAAATGAAACCAAACTTCTTAGGATGAGAGGTAAAACAAATGAGTGACAATATTTTAGAAAGTGGTCTGTCACAGAAAGAAGTGTTTTTCAAGGCACTGAATGAAAGACCCCAGTCATTACAAGAATATTTTCCTTACGATGAGTATTTAGAGGAATACCAGTTTTTTAGAAATAAAGATGGATCGCTAGGAGCTGTATTTGAACTTGAACTAATCGAACATGAAGCAATGACGATAGCAGAGCTTCAAAGGACTGTCGCAGACCTAAAGCCATTCTTAAGTTTACCAGAAAACTGTGTATTACAGATCGCTTTTGATCAACGGTATGTATCTGAACTAGATAATGTTTTCGTGGATTTTAAAGAAAAAGCTAAGAAAGGCAATGAAGTAGCTCGTCAATTTTTGAATAGACGAATAAAAATGTACGCAAATCGAAGCGCAAAGCAAAATGACGAGTCTCCAAAGGTTCGAGATTGCATTCTATCGATCCGATTTTTCCCAAAATGTATTTCAAGGACTGATCGATTAAAGTTTTTAAAATCACCAGAACGTATTCTTTTTGATGAAATGAAAGATTATTTAACTGAAATGAAGAGATTTCATCAAATTGTTAATCAATTAATCATCAATTCTTCTCTTTCGCTAAAGCAACTTTCAGCTCAAGAGTTGCTCGAAAGACTTAGAAAGTTCTTCAACCCAGTCACTTCATTTAATCGAAAATTTGCCCAATATAATTCAAGTTACTCTATTTCAGAGCAAATTGTTTATTCAAATCCACGCTTAACGTATGAAGGAATTGAAAGAGAAGGATTAAAATCAAGAACTATTACACTAAAGGTTCCCCCATCATTTTGTTATTCTGGTGGAACGAGTTATTTTACAAAGCTCAATTTTCCTTACAAACTGAGCCTTTCATTTAGCTTCCCAACAAAATCCAGCGTAAAGCGATATTTCGACATCAAGGCTTTTTTCTTACAAAACACACCATCCGCTAAAGCCAAGAGGCAAAAAGAGGATCTAGACACTGTTATGGATCGTCTTGCAAGAGGCGATCGTGTTGTAAACATGACTTTTTCTGTAATTGTCGAAGGAAAGGATGACGCTGAGTTAGAAGCTAGAACACAAAGAGTAATTAATGTCTTTCATTCTAATTTGGAATGTGAGGTCATTGTTGAAAGCGACATCGGATGTGGACTATGTCTAAACTCACTTCCTCTAATGTATTCACCAGAAACTGATTTTTCAGCTAGACGTAGTATTAGGATTCTCAGAGAAGACGCAACAAAGTTTTTACCAATCTTTGATTCATACAAGGGAGTCGGAAATGGCTCATCAATTGTTGAATCTCGTGAGGGAAATCTTATCGGAGTTTCACTCAAAGGAAGTGGTACGTCGGGACATATTGCTGTCGTAGGAAGATCAGGAAGTGGAAAAAGTAAGGTTGTAATTGACTTACTGTTGGGAGCAAAAAGAGAGGAACCACTCATTTTTGTGATTGATAAGAAAAGCAGCTATTTGATGTTTTCCAAAGTATTTAATGGAGATCTAACAGTTTTCGGCGAAAAGATGCCGTTTAGTCCATTTCGGGGAGAATATGACAATGAGAAGGCAAGGTCTCTTGCAGTACTTCTCTCAACCGCCGTTCAGATGGCTTCCCCCAAATTCAACTTCACACTAGATCATAGAGATATTATCGAAAGAGCGATTAAATTAGCCTATTTGAAAAAGGAAAAGGAATCAGGTCTAAGCTTTGTAAATGGAGATCTTCGCGCCGAGAAGGTTACAGAAGAAGTTGAAATCAAGATAGACGATTTTATAACGGAGCTATCGTCGTTAAGGGGTCATCCTGAATTTGAGCGAAAAAAGGAAGATATTGAAGATCTTCTGGGAAAGTTCAAACCATTTTATGATGGAACCTATGCTGAGTACTTTAGAAATCCAGAGGCAAAGGCAATCGACCCAGATCAAAAATGTTTTTTTTACGACTTAGACGAATTAGATAGCGACCCAATCCTTAGAACTGTAATGACATTAGCTATCTTTGAAGAAATTAAGAGAATTAGAAAACTTCCACAAAATGTTGGTCGTCCAGTTTATGTGGTAATTGAAGAATTAGGTCGAATAGGTGCTAACAATAAGGTTGCTGCCGACATTATCAGCGATTTAGCAGAAACAGGTCGAAAACTCGGAATCTCATTAATCAGTCTAACTCCAGATCCCCGACATTATTTTGAGAATCAAGCTGGGCTTGCGATGTGGAATGCGGCAGATCGTTATCTCTTTCTGGAATGTGGACCTGATGCACTTAAGTATCTCAAAGAAAAATCTGATATTTTTGATGAAGCGACAATCGAAATGGTCGATTCACTAAAAACCATTCCTGGAAAACATTCAGAAGCATTGTTGATAAATAAGCAAAAAACGGAAATTGGAGCCTTTATCAATAGAGAAACTAGTGAGGAAGTCTGGTTATCACCAACAAATGCTCCAGCAGGGCTCGCTGCCTCTCAGGCTCTTGAGAACTTTAACGATGATGGCTGGAAGGCCATTGAATATCTAGCGGAAAAATACCCTTCAGGAGCCATTAACTCAAATTAAAGGAGACTTGATGAGATTATGGATGATCTTAACATTTACTATTTGGACTTCATTTGCCACAGCACAGGATTTTAACTATAGAAACTCAACTAGCATAAGCCCCAGTGATTACGTTCTTGGTTCACATGGAGATCGACGCTCGCCTATTTTTGATGACTATCGACAGATAGAAATGGGTATCGATCTTGGGATCGGTGCTGATTGTGGAAGAATAGATTTCAAAAATACATTACGAAGCACATTAAAGAATGTTCTTGATACGAAGTACTTGGGCGATATGGGTAAGGACATTCTTGCAGGCTCTCCACTTCTTCTAACGTGCTATTTTTCTCCAACTTGGTGTGCAATTCTAAAGCACAGCCGAATTCAAGCGAATATGGTCGGCCAAATGAGACTTAATCAGTGTAGTCTAATGGATAAGTACACAGATGAGCGAGTCGCTGAATTCTATGAAGAGCGACAAGAATGCGTCAGAAAGGAAAATCAGAAAAATGGTGGCGACATGGAAGCCACAATGGCCAAATGTGGAAACAGAAACATGTGGTCGACGGCCACTTCAAATTGGGCTGGGAGCAAAAATGGCCAAAAAGCAGATACTAATAAACTAATTGATTCCTCTGCCAATTGGGCTGGAATGACCGGAAAGACGGCACAAAAAACGATTGATCTTGTAAAAGGACTTGTTGGAGACACTGTAATTCATAAGGGAAGTGTTTCAGTCGAATTTGGCCCTGAGAAGGTCTTTACGACTCCAAGACACCAACTTATATCAGCACAAAAGGAAACCTATAAAAAGCTCTGCAAAGACCTAATAAGCCGATTAGAGGATGATTCAAGCACGAGTATTGATTTGGCCGTAAGCGATAGCGATTTAAAGGAAATTAGTGGTGATTTGGATGAGCCATTAATAGATCGACAAACGATTTGGTCGTTAATGTCGATGCCCTATAGACAAAGAGAAATGGCGTGTAGAAAAATTTCAGATGGAATTGGAATCACTAGATTTGCAATTGAGATGAATCGAGCAATGGATACAATTACTGTTCTTGCTCAAAACCCAAACCTCCCTGAATCTCGAAAACGAGAACTTGATAGAAAACGAAAGGCTCTAAAGGATTCAGTTGAGCTTACGATGGATCTCTACAAAGAAAAGAATGCTCCCCTGAACAACGTACTTTCTCAGGTCAATAATATGGGAGCAAAGTACATGAATAAGGCCACTGAAACTAGTCTGGAGAGTGAGGCTAATAGAGCCAACACAAGTTACATCAAATCAGTCTATATGGATTGTGCTGATGGAATCATGTGTGAGGGGCACTAATATGTACTCCTCAACAGCCTACGAAGCACTGTATCAATATTTGGGACTCGCAATACATTCTAAGTCGATTGAGTTCATAACAAGCCAGGCAGTATTCCAGGGGGCTTTACTTCTGACATTTGGAATAGTGTTCATCATGACCACAATTCGATTCTTTTCCCGCTACATGCCTGGAAACTTGGTTGCGAGAAAGTCAGTTCCTCTTTCAAGATACTTTAAAATCGTTTTATGTCTATTTTTGGGTGTAGCTGTCTTGAAAGTCGGAAGCACTGAAGAGGTGAAGAGTTTCTCAAACAAGAATTGGTCTGATAACCCCTATATTCTTCACAACAACCCAGACATTCAAAGAGAGTACAAAGTAAGTTTTCTTTTTAAGCTTTTAAGTGGAGCAACTGAGGAGATTGGTTGGGCAATCGGAAGCATGGTGGATCGCTTGTTTCAGTCCTCCCATTCCCAACTTGAGGCTCCAAACTTTTTCTTCAAATCAATTATGTATGCTGGAAGTTCAACTATTGAAGATCCGAAACTTAGGGAATTAATTGAGTTCTATACTGAAGAGTGTTTTCAAAAGACCATAGTGCAACTTGGAAATAAGAAGGCCTTAGATCAATTAGATGGGTTCTTTTCAGATAGCTCAGAGATTGACAGGAAACTAGATCAAATCCCATTAGCTCCCAACGAGAATCCCGACTACACGTGTTTGAGTTTAAAAGATGAAGTTAATGAAAAGATTCTTGAATATGCCAGGGCCAAATCCCCTGGAATGCAAGAGTTGTGGCCAAAATATAACCAACGCGTCCCACATACTCCAGATTTTTGGACCCATGTTGAGGCTTCAAATTTTCTTAGAAACTACTATATTCAAAAGCGAGAAGATGGCCAGGGAATCCACAAAGGTGCATATCTCCCAGGAACTTCACCAACTGTGTTTCAATCAATCAAAAGATTTTTCAGCGTTGATGGATTTCTTGCGACAATTGGACAAAGAGATGTTCAAGGCGCTGGAGCTGCTGCCTCAAGAAGTCTTGAGTTTAGCGAAGCTCTCCACCGAGCCCCTCACTTGGCTGGTCTAATTAAACTTGCTCTCATCGCAGTCTTTCCATGGCTAGTGTTCCTAGTTGTAGGTGGATACTGGAAGGCCTTAGCGTATTGGGTACTTACATATCTCTCGGTAGTTCTTTGGGCACCTATGTGGACTCTCCTTTATCATCTAGTTACCAATATTGCCCTATCTGTGGAAGTCATGGAACAATTTGGAAAACTCAGTGGGGGCGTTTCGATGTACGCCTCACAAGTCATCGACTACAGAATAAATTTTCTTTTTGTCGTTTATAGCTACGTTCAGGTTCTAATTGGTCCTATGTTTACAGGGGCGGTTCTTTGGTTTGTTAGACCACTTTTGGCAAACAATCAGGAGGAAAGATTAGATGACTTTGTTGGTGGAGCACCTCAGGCAATACAAGCTGGAGCACAGGTTGGTTCAAAATTTTTATAGACATCTAACGATACAAAACATGACTAAGTCAGGAGGACTGATGGAAAATTCAAACACTACTTTAAATAGATTGGAAGCCAGAAATGGCTTCCCTGGGGGTCTGGGGGCGAAGCCCTCAGCAAGCAAAAAGAGGCTGCAAGTCCGAAGCCCCGTCAGGGGTCTTTTTGGCATTGGCGACGCCACATGCGATACTTGCCCACCCAAGAAAATGGCGTCCAAACAACTCCGAAAAAATCAAAAAAACCTAAAAACAACATCAGAAAAGAATAAAGATAAACATCCACAAAACACAAAAACAATTAAAAGTAAAATTCAATTCATCTTATTAATGACAACAATACTACTTCAAACAGCCTGTAGCACATCCTACAAGCACAGAAAAATAGTTTATAAAAATATTGAAAAACAAAACAAAGTTTTAAAAAACCTCATTGAATATAGACAAGGCGGCGATATTCAAGCTGACATTTCTAAATCAAGTAATCTTGTCGATGCAGAAAACCTACTAAACCAGTCTATATTCGCAGTACTTAAATCAAACAAAGAAATAATGAAAACAATCAGAAAAGATAAGAGGAAGGAGCAATAGTATGGAAAAGATAAATGACACACTTGTTTCTGAAAAAGATGAATTGTTAACAAATCTGGGGAAACTTGAAGAAGCGACAGATCAATTATCAGAAGAGATTCTAGATGAAAATGACAACGAATCACTCGGAGAAACCATTGGAGAATTTTTGAAAGGCGTATTTAAAGGGTTCATTTTCGGTAATAACAATTAGAAGGAGGATGTTATGAGAAAGAATGTTTTTAGAACCTCTGTTCGCTTAGATAACGATCTATATATGAAGGCACTGGAAGATAGCAATCAAACAGGGAAAAGTATAGCAAGCATCCTAAGAGATGCTTATGCTAAAGGGGGAAATATAAGCCCTACTTTCTCCCGTGACGAAACTAAAGATTTTCTACGTCAGTTAAGAATGATTGGAAATAATATTAACCAGATTGCCCGTCAAATTAATTCTGGTTTCAGAGCTGGTCATAGTGAAGCTTTTCAGGAACTAAGAAATGACTTAGGACGTCTATTATCATTAGTAGCAGAGAAGAATGGCTAATATTAAAACGCAGAAGCGATACATTTCGCCATCAGACAATAAACATGCGCCAGCTCAAGAGTATGAAAACTACCTAAAAAAGGAACGGGAGCCGGATAGTCTTCATTATTACGAAGGTATGAATACAGAAAATGCGATTAAGGAATTTATGGACACACAAACATTAAACAATAAAAAAGATAACTATGTCGCCCTAGAAGTTATTGAATCTTGGCCTTCTGAGTATAATAACTTACCTAAAGAACAATACCAAGAGATGGGTGCAAATTTGATTAGAAGTGTCTTCCCAGGTCATGCATTTTACATTTCCACACAATTTGATGAGTCGCATACCCATGTCCATATACTCGTAAACCCAATACCAGTAGACGGAGGGAACAGAATTAGGAATTCGTGGGACGACATTAAAACATTAAGAGCTGTTTCAAATGACATAGATAAGCAATACGGAATACATATTAATTGGAACGAAAGATCAAAGAATAAAGATAGAGCACCTAAACACGTTAAGGAGATCCTCAAACGAGGAGGAACTTCGTGGGAATATGATTTAAAGGTAAAAGCGGATTTAGCAAGATCTGTAAGTAGAAATCATTCTGAATACACGGCAATTCTAGCGGGGTTTAATATTGGAGTCAGATTTGAGAACAAAAATATTTCATATATGTACCCAGGGAAAGGAAAGGCAGTTCGAGCAAAACAGATAGGATCAAAATATAATCGTAGCAATTTAGAAAAGTCATTTTTTGATAACATCAAAAAGCAAATAAAGAATCCCGATAGGAAAAATGAGATCCTCAAGGAATTCTCTACCCTTATTAATAGCAAAGGAGTGATTGAGCCAGGGAAGATTCCACTATTAATAGATGACAATGCAGCAAAGAAATACTTTCACAAGGAATACAGTCGCCTTGTCCAGGCATCAAATAGGAATAAGACCTTTATTGACCACGAAGTTCTGAACGTAAAAAACTCCTTTTTCCCAATTCAAGAATTATACAAAGCTCAAAAAGGATCAATCATCGAATATGCACAAAAAAATAATATCGATTTGATTAAAAACAAGGACAGCACACATTCCATTAAAGGTAGGCCATATATCATCATTGATGATAGGGGTTGGAGAAACATTAAATCTAACAGCAAAGTAAGGGGTGGCTTAGTTGAATTCGTTTCTCTTCATAAAGACATATCTATCATTCAATCTATTGCCTCAATAAATAACAATCCAAGACTTGAGTTATTTAACAGCTACGAGGGAAGGAGCATTAAGTCTTTTAAAGCTTTCTATTTTCCCAAATCACAACAAGAATTGGATAAAAAGAAAGCTTCACAGACAGTATCAAAAATATTTAAAGGCATAAGAAAAGATGAGAGAGAGGGCTATAATCTGTTTGAAAAGGGATTGATTCAGGTTTCAAAAAAAGGAAGTTTAAGATTACTCGGCGAAAAGGAAGGTTGTAGTGCGATAGAATTTTCGAGGGATAACAATACAACCAAAACCAAATTATTAACAATTGAGGGAGAACCTTTTTTATTTAGAAAAGGAGTTAATAATAGGTTATACCTTTCTTTTGATCCAGTAGAGACTTTTAAAGAACAAGGCCCTCACCTGTGGGATGGCAATCTTAAAGGAAACTCTCTCGCTCTTATCAATCCTAAAGATAAAAAAAGTCTTGATTTAATATTAGCAAAAAATTCGGAATTAAATGAGATAATAGTTATCGGAGGACGGTCTCCCCCTGATATCCTCAGCAGTTTAAAATCTAAGTATATGAATTTGGATTTGAATATAGAAATTGGAAAGCTAGATATAGGCAATTCGCTAGAAATAGATATTAACAGATAAATATAAACAGGAGGTTTACATGATTGAAAATGAAAGTAACCAAGGAAAAGAGAGAACAAAAGGAAAGCAAAAGACAGATAAAAGCCCCGTTCTACTAGACAAGGAAACAATGAAGACTTTGAAAAAACTTTCAGCCAGAGCAAACAAAAAAGACAAAGGTAGGAAAATTACTAATTCGCAGTTGATCCACGAGGGAATCCAATTGATTTCTGATGCAATTATTAAGGGGCTACAGGAGAACAGCCTAAGTGAGAAGGATAGGCTTGAAATGAAGCATCTTGAATATTGCAAGGAACATGGAAAAGTGGATTTTTTTAAGTGGCTTTATAAGCAGCAAATAACTGCCTCAGATTCCAATGGATGAAAAATATATTCTCAAAATATTTGAAAATGTATTTATAGAGCTGAAATAAATAACGTTGCAAAAGGAGTTTGTAATGATTAAACATGACAATGCGAAGGTTCCTAGTGGAACTAGAGACCTTTCAAAGTTAATTTGGTTGACCACCAAAGAAGCCGCAGAATACTTGCGAATTTTTGATGCCAATGGAGAGCCTTCCGATGGTGCAATTAGAACCGCAATTTGTCGAGGTATGATTAAAGCCGGCAAATGGGGGCGCACCTGGAGAATAAAAAGGGCAAACCTTGATTTAATTCTAGAGTCATCACTCGTTTAAACAAAGGAGTGATCGATGTTTGAAATTTATGAAGAAAACGGTATTAAATACTGGAAAGTTTATCATAATTTAAGAAGTAAAAAGAATCCAAGAATTCGAGTGCAGAAGAAAGCCACAAAAGTTAAGAATGAACTTGAAGCAAAGAAACTTGACAAGCTCTTATACAAAGAGGCCATTGAAGAAGTCTTTAAGCGAGAGAATGAAGCTCTTTCCTGGGATACAGTAGTTGAGAAGTGGGCCAGTTTTCAAACCAATTCAAGCTTTTCAAACTGCTCTCCTCCAGTTGTTTCAGATTATGTGGCTCTTATGCGAAAGTGGACAACTGCTTGGTCAGGACGCCCATGTAATGAACTAAACCGAGGAGACGGAAGACTTGTTCTGGAGCTTGCACAATCGGCCAACAAATCTAAGGGATACTTAAAGAGACTAAAACAGGTGGTGAATGTAATCTGGAACTGGGCGGTAGAAGAAAGAGTGATCATGGGTGTGCAGAATAGTCCAATGTTTGGGCTGAAACTCGAAGAGGCAAGGGAAGCCGAGCCACCGGAGATTCTTTCCCTCACAGAAGTTCAGAATTTATTAGTTGTTGCGGAAAAAGCCGTTCAAACGAAAACTTTAGAACCTGTGTGGTGGTACGTTTGGACGGTAGCGCTATTAACAGGAGGACGAAGTGGCGAAATTCAGGGACTTAGAAAGGAAGATTGCAATCTAGTGAAAATGGAAGAGGCTCTTGAACAAGAGCGCAGAATTGAGCGAGCTCACGAGCGCAGATACGGGAATATCCAAGTGAGGCGCTCGTGGAATAAAAGGATAGGTGGATATAAAACAACGAAAGCTGGCTATTGGAGAAATGTGCCTGTTTCTGGAGAACTTTATTGGTTTATCCAAAATAATTTGTGGGATCAAGATTTTGGAAACGATCAATTTGGAAGGTATTTACTGCCACGACATAATCTGTGGAGAAAGGGAGAGCAAGCGCGAGTCCTACGGCAGTTTTGTGTTGGGAACCGTTTACCCTCAGTTAAGTTCCATACTTTAAGGGCGTGTTTCGCCACTCATTTAATCCGAATGGGAGTCACACCAGTAACCATTATGAAAATTTGTGGATGGACGAACTTAAAAACAATGCAAAGATATGTTAGACTGGCAGGAATAGATGAGGCTGGGGCAACGGAAGGATTAAACTTTATATCGTCTCAGGAAGAAGCGATGGAGAAGGTAGTGGATCTTTTAGAGTACAGAACACAGAAAAGGTAGTGATTTCAGCTAGATATACTATTTAAAATGTGTGTTATGATCTTTAAAAATAGGAATTAATATGGAAAAAGAATCAAAACTTTCTAAGTTAAAAAAGGCCCAAAAAAAGGTAGCGGAGCTTGGCAAACAAGAGCCGTCTGATCAATTGGTTGAGATCATTAAAGAGACTTCTGAGCTTTACGAAAAAGAGGTCAATGAAAACCAAACCAATGACGATGACGTAGCGGCCAAACCGTCTAGACGTTTTCCTGAAGTTGAGATGTAAGAAGTGAGTAGAGTTTATCCATTTAGCGATCTCGAAGGCTTTTTACAGGAGCGAAAAATAGAAGAAGTCTCCTGCATTCTAGATACTCAACTCTTAGTGGCGTCAATGTATGGTCCACATTCCTTTAATGAAGACGCTGAGAAGATTGTCGGAGTTTTAGATAAGTTCAATGTCAAAGTCTATTCTACTGTTACAACCCGCTCAGAGTACGTCGAAGTCCAAAGGCGAATACTTACTACAGAGTACCTTATGGGACTACTTGCAGAAGACTCAAAGTGGAGAATCACAGAAGCCGTAAAGATAGAGCTTAGAAAGCGCAAATCATGGATTGATTCTCAGGCGAAGAGCGAAGGCATGCCTGTTCTTAACGACAATAAAATAAAAGAAATCAAGGATATTTTTAGTTTTAAAGGCCACTCTGGTAAGATTGGGTGGATTGAATTTTGTAAAGAACTTCTCAGTGGTAAGTTTGAGGCATCTTGGGAGGAGTTAAAAGATGCTCTAGAAATAGAGTACATAAAATTCCGTAGTGAAGCGCTCCATCCGATGATGAATAAAGAGGTCAAGTGGGATGGGATGTGCAAAATAGCAGAAAACACCTCACTGGGCATTTCCGATTCAATGTTAATGAACCTGTACCTTAATTCAAAAATAAGCTTTCTTGCGAGTGCTGATTCGGATTATGGATATGCGATTTCGGCAGACATGAGCACCGACAAAGTTGTGTTTGTGCCCGACAATTTGTACAGAAATCGCTTCAAAAAATTAAAATCATAATAAAAGGCATAAGAAAATAAAATTCAGCAGGACTTTGGTCCTGCCTTTTTGTTCTGACTACGACAAACCATATTAATTTGACGTTCATTTGGGGTTTCATCCCAACATTTGGCGAGGTAGAATGACCGTTAAATACGACCGAAGGAAAGAGCCTTTGCGCCGTAGAATAACCGTTTGGGCTGATTTTCAGGCGCAAAGGCATGATCTAAATCTGTGATTATTTTTAGGTTATCCCCGAGAGCTCTGAAAGTTAAGCCCAAATATTTCGGCTTATTGCAGTAAGCCTTAGGGGGGACCGATGGATAATGGTCTTTTACAGAAATTTAAGGGGATCAAATCAACTTTAGCAGAACAAACTGTGCCCAAAACGCCACAGTTTAAAGCACTTGGTAAAGAAATCCTTAAGAATCCAGAAGCTGACGTAGCAGCACTTTTAGTCGGAGTGGATGAGGGATTTGAATTAGGTAAGAAGAAGTTTAAATTTGAGTTTAGCGAATCTTATTTTGTACAAAAAATAGTCATCACTTTAAACGAAAGCTTTAGCTTTAGGAAAATCGAAATCGAATGCTACGGAGGAAGGTCTCCGATACAGCATAAGATTGGTAGTGGTTTTAGAAATCCTTCAGGTGCTGGCGAAGCTTTCGAATTGAACACTTATTTACTAGGGATCAACTTTTCTTCTTCGGGAAGAATTGGCGGAAAGATTCAGAAAATAGAAATCATTGGGTGCAAGGCCAGTGAGATGAGAGATCACGAGAAGGATGTTGAAAAGTACAGCAACACTCTTGGTCGGAATGCGGTTGCTGTGCAGAGTGCAATTGAAGAAGCATTAACGGAGGTCACGAGCCTAAACACTGAAAAGACTGAGTTTGACGCTTTGTTGAATGATCTTGAAGAAAAGGAAAAGCGTCAATCGGAGTTAAAGACTGAGATTGAAGATGCAAAGCTGGAGTTACGAAATGCCAAGGACCATCTTGAAAAAGTTCGGACAGACGCCAAATCTGATGAGAATCGTGCTGAAGACCTTAAGGACCAGTTAGCAGAGACGAAATCTGAGCTAATCGAAACCCGAAAATCCTTAAAAGAGGAGAAGGCCACACTAAGTGAAGTCTTGAAAGAGAAGACGTTCTACAATCAAAATCTATCTGGCCATAAAGCTGAAACCGACAAAGAGGTTTTCAGAAATTATGTGTGGATTGGGATTTATGGTGGCGTTCTTTTCCTGATTTCCCTCGTTGCGCTGTGGATCTTTCATGATGCCATAGAGGGGCTTATAGGGCTTGATAAGGTGTCTTGGCCAGTTGTCCTTGGTGTACAGCTTAGAATAGCTCTTGGTGGATTCTATGTATTTGCAGTTTATAAAATAGCACAGCCAATTAGAGATCACCTTCGAGAAAATATTCATCTTCAAAACAGCAAGAAGGACACTGAGCAAATCCTTATCTCGACAAAAAGAGTTGCAAATGCAGCTTGTGAAGAAAAGAACTTCACAGACGAAGAGAAGAGGGATTTTGAAGCGGTCTTTCAATTGCTGGCTTTGCAGGAAATGATTCCTTCGCTCAATGTGGAGGCCGTTAAAGAAGGTCTTGGGATTGAAGAGGATGTTTCAAAACTGGTAAGCTTTGCTGGAAAGATTCGAAAGAATTTTCAGAAAGTTGTAGGAGATGAAACAGCCGCTTTGCCTGTTAAGAAAAAGCCGACTGCAGTGGCAAAATCAGAGGCTACGCACTGATTACAATCATATTTGGGGAGAGGAAAAGTTTGACTTCTCCCCTTTATTTTTATAAATTTTTCTTTAAGAGAGTGCTGGCTTTAGGAGCCAAAAGTGGCGGTTAAGTCACTGATAATATTCAAGAAGGGTCAGCGCTACCAAAAACTCCTAAGTTTTTGGAATCATTAAGGAAAACTAAATAACATTTGAAATGCACCCATTTGCACCCACATTGAACGAATTATCGCCCCACTTTTTGGGTTTTTGGGAACGGGATTACTGTTCCCGAATCATCATTTTGCATCTCAAACTTTTCTAGCTTTTCAATTGCTTCTTTTGCTCTTGTCTTCATGATCTGACCGTAGTGCATAGCCATATTGAATTTGACGATAGTTCCAAATTTTTCCACTATTGTGAAAAATGAGAGCACAATTTTCTTTTTTCTCCATACAAGAAAGTAAATCGATAACCTCACTCCTTAATGGCATATCGTAATACTCACCAGTCTTCATGTTCTTGGTCCCTCCAACGATTTTGGGAGGAGAGCCCTTTACACGAGGCCAGAGGACATGCTCAGACATTTTGTAGGTTCTATTTTTCAAATCCAGATTTGACCATTTCATGGCAAAGACTTCTGACACTCTTAAGAGCTGACGAATTTGGACCAAAGCTGCAATGTAAAAATCGGGAGAGACCCTTTTCATCGTATCTAGCCACAACTCTGACTCTTCACCCGTCATGAAGCGATCTTTGATTCTCGTTTTTTCTTTAATCTTTAACATTTTAAGATGTCGCTTCTTAAAAGGAGGAATCAATCTTGTTTCGTCATGAGTGTCTATGTACCAACGGATCACAGCTTTGAGACCATCGTATTCTTTTTCAAGACTTGTTCTTGTTGAACGATATCTTTTCTGAAACTCATCACTTTTTAAGTGAAAAATCCATTTATCAATTTTTGCAGGTGTCAGTTCTTCAACCTCCACCTGAAATAAAGGTTCATAGAATGGAATCAGTTTCGAATAAAATATTCTGGTACTCTCTCTAAGCTGAGGCCAATAAGTCTCTTTCCATTCGGAGATAAGATCTTCAACAGTGTACTTCTCTGCTTCAAGTACCACTTTATCAACTTGTGGAGAAGCAGGTTCATTAATGAGTCGTTCTTCTTGCCACCTTCTTGCTTCCTCAAGTGAGAAAAAGAACTTCTCTCGCCTTGCCAGCTTCTCTTCAATCCCAAAGGGCTCATATCGACGAGCTCTATAGGACTTTCCACGACTTGGAATGACATACTGCTTTTTATCTTTATTCCAAATGTAAAGTCGACTGACTCGACTGTGTCTAATTATTGGAACATAAATTCTATCTTTGCCAGTGTAATTTCTCGGATTAAATTTCTTCATGGCAGACTCCTTTTTTGGAGCCACACCGAAACTTCCGAGAGCTTAAATCTGACAGAACGACCAAGTTTCAAATAGGGTAGACCCTCAAGGCTCATCATCTTGTTGATGAAACTTTCAGAAACTCCCAATTTCTTGGCCAATTCTTTTTTATCTATTAAATTTTCAAAGAACTGAAGTTTAGCGTCTTTATGAGACAGCAAACTATACCTCCAGATACGGGAGGTTTCTACTCTGAATTTAGTTTCTCTTAACAAAATTTGAGAAAAAAGAATTGAAATTTAAACAACATATCGAAATAAACCCATATACCCACATATATAGTGGCAAAATTAAGATGAATTTAAATTCTTATAAGCATCTGATTTTACACCTGTAAGCCCTGTCTCTAATAGTAAAGGTTTCGTGGAGGGCTCTGAGATTTGCATAGGGGTTGCATGAGAGTTTGCACACAGAAGATTTCTTATAGATTTTCCTTTTGCATCTCCAAGTCTAATTTTGGATTGCCATCCTTTTTCGTAAAAATCCCTCAAAATGAAAAATGAGTGCTTAGCTCCATAAGAAGATTCTGGGTCTTCAACTTGAAACTGGATTCTCTTTGCCATATTGAGGCTTTCAACTAACCACAGAACCCTATGAACTTTTGTTGTGCACATGTATGCTCTTCCAATATCCTTATAATCAGAAGATTTTTTACGATTGAGTTCCACTTCCAAGGCAATCGTCTCTGAATTTTCGCCATTATCGATATGCCAATAACCATCAGGTCGTCTTGGTAAGTTTACCGATACCCAAGAAGATAAATATTCCTCATCAAAACACCTTAAAGATTGTTCGGTTACAATTTCAATATTCTCGGGTTCTTTAAAAACAAAATCACCTAAAAGCACAGCTAGAACAATTAGATCGTGCCGCTTGTTTCCAGACCGTAATACCTCTTCTTTAAGTGGTGGAAGATATTCTTTTATGGCAGATAGTCCTTTTTTTGTTAAAGTCCAAACTGGATGTTTTCCATCAGTACCGTACTGAACTTCTATGTACTTATCTCTTTTGAGTTTCAGTAGTCGATTGTAAACTGTGTTGATTTTTGTTTCTGGAAAATGCCTTTTGGCAATGGCAATTGTTGGAGAGATTTTCCACAGCCAAATGAAAACTAAAGCTCCTAAATCTCTATTACTCAGAATGACATGTTTTCTGTGGTTACTTTTTACTTTTCCTTTGTTTTGTTGTTTCATTGCAACCCCTTAGTTTGTTGAGAATAAGTTCTCGTCATTGGTATCAATGCAATCGCATGCTAAGAGTCTCTAAAAGAAAGAAAGTTGTAGCCAATTGTAATCATTAGATTTTTATTTTTTGAAGAGTCTCAGCCACTGAGACTCTGAGACTGGGGTATCAACTTGGAGTCTCAAGAAAAGTTTATCGAGAATTCTCAAATTTGAGGGTTTTGAGCCAATTTTAATGTTTTGATCACTATTCCCAGCTCAAATGGCCGTATTTTGAAGAAAAGCATTTGTTTTTGTTCATGTCATTTGACTTAAACCCTGAGACTCTTAAGAATTAAAACCAATGCAGAAATATGTCTTTTTTGATTTTGATGGCACACTAGCAGACACCCTCGACTTGGTGCTAAAGTTTGGAGAGGAAGTTTCAAAAGAATTCTCACTTAGGCCTATTGCTAGAGAAGAGTTTAAACGTCATTCCATGAGAGAAGCCCTCAGGTTGATGGGTTTTCCAACACATAAACTACCAGAATTCGTTTTGCGCGTTAAAACTCATATCCGCCAAAATATCGATTCCGTTCTCTTATTTCCTGATATTGCTGATATGCTGAAAGATATTAATAGAAATGGATTTCGTCTCGTAGTTTTAAGCTCTAATTCTAAAGAAAATATTGAACATGTGCTTCAGACAAATGGTCTCGTCGATCAAGTCAGTGGGATCATCTCTGACTCAAGTGTTTTTGGCAAACACAAAGTTATAGCAAGAGCGCTTAAGCGACTCAATCTTTCAAGGGACAATATCATCTACGTAGGGGATGAGGTCAGGGACATTGAAGCGTGCGACAAAATAAGAGTGCCAATAATAGCCGTCAGCTGGGGGTGGGACGATAAAGACCGCCTTGCCAAAACTGGATGTAGACATATTGCTGATAATACAAAGGATCTGGAAAGATTATTAGCAGAAGTCAGTTCTAGTTAGCGCTCGATAAACTCTAGATTCCTAGCCTATAGATGTCATCAATCGCTAGGGGTTTTGGATTTAGGGATTTTTTTACTTATAAAGCAAGAGTTTTGAGGCTCTAAATATTTTCCTTAGATTTTTGTTCTATAATTTCTTGTTTGCCATTTTGACGTCTATGTTTTTTGGATATCTTCTTGGCTTCATGTCGCTTTCCCCAATAACCTCCACCATTTTTACCTCCAGAATGTTCAGTTCTTGTTTTTCTTCTATTTCCAAGTGACATACCAATTTCCTCAAACGACCTTTTTCAAAAGAACTTCATTGATAATGGTTTGATAACCGACATTTTTTTTCTTTGCCTGAGCTTTTGCCCACTTTAAAACATCAGGGTGAAGTCTTATTGAAACTGGAGCATACTTTTCAGTGGCCTTTTTTGCTGGACGCCCTCTTTTAGCTCGTTTTTTCCCAGTGGATTTTTCAATGGCTTTTCTAGCGGACTCAACTTCTCTTTTTGTAATTCTCCTTGCTTTATCAAAAGGAAATTCCTTAACTTTGCTCATAAAGACTCCTCTCACGTCGATTTGCTCGACGTGCGCTTATAATTCTATAAACTCGCCCTCTAACTCTTTTTGTAAAAACCACTACTAATACTCCATTGTCAGATAGGCCAATGATCCATTCTCGAACTTCAACTTGTGTTGAATGCTTTTCGTCTGGAGCTATCAAAGCCTTTGGGTCATCAAAGACCGTAATAGCAAGCTCAAATGAAATCTTGTGCTTCTTCAAATTTGCCGTTGCTTTGCTGGGATCCCATTCAAACTTCATAACTATTTTCAGTATATACTAAAAATCAATACTTTCAAGCTGATTTTGCACCCAATTGCACCCACATCGTGTGTATTTCCATGAATGTCAGTGAAAGCTCAAAGAAGTGCCAGTGTGGCAAGTTGTGGGAATCACTTAAAAACTTAAGTGATTCCAGTGAGTTAAAAACAGAGGGCCAATGCCCTCCCTCGCTACCACTATTTTCTAAGTTATTGAAATTATTAAAGAAAAATGAACTCCAGAAGCAGTTTCAATATAACCGTTAGTCCCCTCCAATTGATGAAGACGTAGATGGTAAACCTAGCATTGCATTTATTTACATATTGTGGTAATGTGTAAACATGATTGTCAGCTTTGGAAACCAACTTGCTCGTGATCTTGTTGAAAATAAAAAAACCAAGGAAATAAGAAAGTTTTCTAATGAACTGATAAAGGTCGCAAGAAGAAAACTCAACTTGGTTCATGTTGCTAAAGAGGTCAAAGATCTACGAATCCCTCCAGGGAATCGATTGGAAGCTTTAAAGGGCAACTTAAAAGGTTTTTTTTCAATACGAATCAATGATCAATGGCGAGTGGTTTTTGAATTTAAAAATGGCAATGCGATGAATGTAAAAGTGGAGGACTATCGCAAATGAAAAAAATGAATTTTAAAAGATTTGTAAATCCATTTCATCCAGGCGAAATTCTTCTTGAGGAATTTTTAGAACCAATGGAGAAATCCCAACGTTCTTTTGCTCAAGAAATTGGTTGGTCGCCAAGAAAGGTTAATGAAATCATTAAAGGCAAGCGAGGGATTACCGCTGACTCAGCCATTGATTTAAGTCATTTTTTTGGAACAAGCCCTGAGCTATGGATGAACCTTCAGGCTACCTATGATTTGGATAGGGCACTAAAAGAAAGAGAGAGTGCTTAGTAAATAATGGGACATATTCATCGAATCCAGACTTGGGGATTATTCAACTGACAGTCAAGACCTATGTCTCGCCAATCAAAATTTTAACGATTGAGTAACAATGGTGTACTCACTAAAATATTAGGGTATGCCTCGAATGAAAAAGTTAAATTTTAAAACTTCAGTTTTTCTTCTACTTCTATTTGTTGTCATTTTCTCACTTAAGCTGGAGGTTTCACTATTTCCAAAAGCCTCTTCAGAAACAAAGAGTAACAGGTCGAATAGTAATTTAGTAGCTACCCACCCTTCTTTATCTAAGATCGACAACTCCAAAAAAATAAAAACGAATGAAATTGAAGATGAAGAAAAATACCCTAGAAAAAGGAATGGCGAAAATGGTGATTTGAACAAGAAAACCAGAACAGATATATTCGTGTATTGCGAATTAGATAAGTTGAATCTTAATATACCATTGAATGGAGTAATAAAAATATTTGGTGGTATTGCACCTGAATTTCTAAATGACGATGGGGAAAATTTGTATGCTTGGGTTTACTCATCAACTTGTCCTCCTGATACATATTCAATTGTAAATGCTAGGAAAAACAAAGGAGACTCAAGTTGGGAAATAGTATCTGTGATGGATTGCAGAGATGTCACCCTAGGGGACTTGAGTGTGCACTCTGGAATGCAGTTTGAAATTGATTCTATAGATAACAAAAAAGAGAATGAATTCTATTTTGCTATCAATGGCCCAGGGTACTTTCAACTTCTTTGCAAAAACAATCAGTACTATATAACTCGATTGGGAACATTTTACCGACAACCTTCTGGTTCCCTTATGGATTCTAATGGGTGTCGACTTGTTAACGATCACAAGAAGCCAATAACCGTAGCGAAAGATGATAAACTTTCACAAAAAAGGTTTAATTGTTTTAAATTATCCAATCAATGTATAAGGATAATAGATCCAGTTTCTCCGGCGGTAAGAGAGTATGAATATGTCGACCCTTTTTATCTATGGGTGGACATCGACGAAAATGCTGATAGTGATGTGATGGCATACGGTCAAGTTCTAGAAAATGCTATAGAAGTATTGGATACGCCAGATAGAGGACCAACAGGGATTTTATCGTGGAAATCTGTTGCTGCATTACCTGACGTAATTAACTGCAATAGCAATAGAGATCAAACCTCGACTAACTTTTAAATAACAATCATACAATTTTGCTAAATCTCTATTGAGTATTGGCCATTGATTCCTGATTATTTCAAACTAAGCTGCTCTCAAATCAATTTTTATTGCGTCATAGGGAACCGTGGGAGTACTGACTTGTCGCCCATTAACCTTTCTTTTCTTGATTTGGAGCGCTCCTAAATCTTCAAAGAATAAAATAATTTTATTCAAGTTGGATACATCAAGATCCAATAGCTTCGCAAGCTCGTAAACTGACTTAGGTTTGTAGTTTAGGATGTTTGAAAGCACAAAAATATTACGAGCAAATCGGTCAAAGTCTTTTCTATTGTCGAATGAAATTTCAAAGCGAGGTTTTTTGCCCTTACGTTTGCTAACTTTTTTAAAAGCTTCTCTAAAGTCTGACATAACTTCAGAGGAAGATTTTAGTGACACAACTAGCTCTTTCATAATTTAACTCCCATGTGGTCTAAAACAAGTCGTTCAAAATCGTCAAACAGCTTATCATCTGAAACAAATTCATAGTCTATCTCTTCGTCATTGATATGGACATGTGGGCCTTTGGGATGATGATTGTCCATCAAAATTTTCCGTTCCGTTTTTGGTTCTATACAAATGAGACTATACCTAACCCCTAACGGATACTTTCTTGTCTTTGGCACCTCATATAGAACCATTTCAATGACATATTTATTATGAACCTTAGCCTTATGGTGAATTTTCAGAGATGCTCTCATGATATTGGTAATATCATACCAATATATCTATCTTGGTCAACAATTTTTTCACTCCAGCCCTATAGTGATGAGACAATAAATATAGGCAATTATGCCATCGAGATCTAGGAGGGATCTATGAATAAAAACTGTAAAAATATTAAAGAGTTACACGAGAACAAGCAACTGACTTCATTTTCGGCTAAAGAGGATTCTGTTGAAGACCTTATCTACGAGTTTTTAAAAGATCGAGGTGAAGCCACAGAGAGAGCCTATCAGAAGGATTTAAAGCATTTCTTCGAGTTTACCGGGAGGAGCTTTGGTCTACCCAGAATCGAAGGAAATAAAATGCTGTTTGAGGAGATTCGGCGAGTTCATATTGTCAAATACAAAAAATACCTAGAATCGACTCCCTCAAGTCGCAAAAAACCATTTGCTCCAAATACTATCAATCGAAAACTGTCGGCTGTTTCAAGTATTCTTCTGCTGTTCACAACTGGAATGAGGCAGGCGGAATTAAGAAATCTTACGCTTTCCAATTTTTCAACGATTGAAGGAATTCGCTTTATGAATTATGTCGGCAAGGGGAATAAAATGAATCGTGTACCGATCCACCCAACAACTGCTTTCTATCTTGATGAGTATTTAGGTTGGATGGCGAAAATTGGCAGACCGATTAAAGACAGAGACTACTTTTTTCAACCCACCAAGAATTCCCATGGTGGAAGACTTGCTAAGAAGCTGAGCCATACAGCTCTTGGCTATATCGTCAGCAGGTGGGCAAAACGGGTTAATAGTGAAAAAAGAAACTAAACTATCAAAGTTAAAAAAAGTTTAGTCATCTAGGTGGGTTGGTTATTGGGTTTCTAAAGACTGAGCACTTACAGCTTCTAATGCATCTACACACGTTTGGTTGCCATAAATTTTGTCTCTATCGAAAAATTTAGAGACCGGCTCCACATCATCTAGGGCTCCGTTTCTGAATGAAAATAGTCGCCCAAAGTTTAATCTGCGGAGTTTGCTATTCACCCTAACCCAAAAATCAGTAAAACTCCATTTTATGAGGGGTATAGCTGCAAGAAGCGTCAAAAATGTTCCGCCAAATTGAGTTATTTTCTCTATGTTTGTTAGACTTTCAAATGCAATAGGGTCAGAAATAGCATTTCCCACGAGTAAGGTTTCAGAAATAGCAAGTGCTCCCATTGCAAAAATTGCGAGGTATTTTCCCGAAGGGATAATGTTAGGGTCAATAAAAGATTCAGAAGTCGCGGCACCATAAATGATTCCATCAGACGCTCCAAAAAACTCTAGCATTTGGCCAGCTCTCCGTGATGACTCTAGGTCTGTCCCACACAAAGAGGAGCAAGAGTTTAGAACAATTCTCATATCACTTGCGGCAAAATCAGCAATTCTCCCCAATGTTTCAGCAAATTTAGCATCAACACCTTCCTGGGATATGGAGCCGACAAAAGCAAGTTGGGTTTCGCCTCCAACACTACTTCCATGCGTGCCTATCACTAACATGACAATTTTATCTTCTGGAGATATATTGAGCTCAGCGATGCGGTCCCTTACCTCGTGCCTTTTTCGCTCCCGTGCTCTTTCCGTTAAATAACCGAAGCGTCTGACATTCTCCTTCCTCTTTGGATACCACTTGTGGGATTCTGTCCTACACTTGTTGTGAGAGATAGTCCTGATCAAATATTAGCTGTATAGATGATTTTTCCTTCTCTATCAGGTGGAATTCTATTGTCCATGATTAGAAGAGTATGAAAATCAAGCTGATTTTGTTTGTTCAGAAACGAGTTTTTTAGAAAGTTCGTCGAGTTTAAGTAGGGTCTGACTGGAGAGTGCAAGACACTGTTTAAAAAGATTTTCAATCTCTGTAAACTCCATTTCTGAAATACCAGATTCAAGCGTTTCAAGTTTTTCTAAAAGAGCAAGTGTGCCAAATGACTGGCAACTGGATTTCAACTTGTGTGCAACTTTTCCTAGCTTGATCTTGGAGTCTTGGGTGTTCATCAGTTCAAACTCTGTAAGTTCGAGAATATGCTTCTTATAAAAACCAGTTAGGTTTTCTAGTTCTTTGGCCTCACCTTGAAGTATGTCAAAGTAAAGGTTTTTAAAGATGCTGTCATCGACTAGAGGTTTTGTTGTTTTTTTCATATCTGGCTTTACTATCGGTATAAATAGATTTTATATAAATTCTAATATTAGCTAGCCCTTAGACTAGGGAGGTATGTCTCAGTTATGCCGATACTTTTTTAGAAGACGACTAGAACTTAACAAAAGAGCTAATCTTGATCTTGAATTTTCAAAACCACCAGATAAGAAAAAAACTCGGGCGATTTCGTTTGTTGAGTCAGAGGGTGGTGGAATGAAGCATGTATTGGTTGTAGAAGACAATGAGATCAACCAGGATCTTATTGTACGTCGACTGAAAAAAAGAGGATTTAAAGTAAGTTTGGCAGGGGATGGGGAAGAAGGTTTAAATCTGATACGTACTATTAGACCTGATATCGTTCTTCTAGATATGAGCATACCTAAGAAAGATGGGTGGACTGTAGCTAGAGAGGTGAGAAGTGAAGAGAGGGATTATAGAACTCCAATTATTGCTCTTACGGCTCATGCTATGCAGGGGGATCGTGAAAAGGCATTGGATGCAGGGTGTGATGAGTATGAATCCAAGCCAATTGAATTTGAGCAGTTGTTTGAAAAAATGGATGCTCTGTTGGCATCCTAAGTTCTGATTTATAGATTTATTAAAAACAGGTGATGATGAATTTTGAAATTCTTTAATAAAACATTGACCGGAAAAATTATTTATCTTTGTGTTGCAACCTGTGTTTTTACGGGTGTCGTTTTTAGTACAATAAACGTTTGGCAAGATCGAAATCACTTAATCAAATCAAAAATCTCTGAGGGCTCAACAAATGTTAGTATTTTTTCTGAAAGTATAGAAGGAAAAATAGATGAGTTGAAGAGTGATGTGGAGTTTCTTTCACTAACTCCCCCAATTGAGGGGATTGTGAGAGCCTTTCGAAATAATGGGGTTGATCCAAAAGACGGATCCAGTATTGAGATTTGGAAAGAGCGGCTTGGGGTGATTTTTAGAGAAATGCTCTATTCAAAACCAAGATACACTCAAATTCGATATATTGGTTTTGAGACTGGTGGAAGAGAAATTGTTCGAGTTGAGAGAGTTGGAACTCGTGTTATTCAAACACGAGAAGAAAATCTTCAAGACAAATCCAATGAGCCATATTTCAAATTGGCCAAATCCATACAGTCGGGAAAAGTTTTTTTATCTCCATTTTCTTTCAATCGTGAATTGGGTAAATTGGTGCATCCACTTCAGCTTGTACTCCGAGCTGTGAGGCCGATATCAGAAACTCTGAACAAATCATTTGGTTTTGTCATTATCAATATGGACTATACAGGGCTTTTTCGTAATGTTGGTGCTTCTGAAAATCAGAGTATGGCAAGACTTGTTGTGAATAATGAAGGAAAAATTCTATATGATTCGGATCAATTGATCCAAGTTGTTGATGGCGTATCACCGATTCATTCAAAGGAATCTGAGAATCACTTAATTGAAAATCTACTAGGCAAAAAAGGGCATATCACCTTTGAAAGCAATCAGCAGTCTAAAAAAACATCAACCATTCAAGCCAATGGTAAAATATTTGTCTATCAAAAACTTTTTTACAATGACACAAATCCAAATGAATATCTGGGAGTGTTTTCTGTCATTCAACTAAAAAAACTGAATGCCTTTATAGTAGAAGATTTGACTCAAAGTGGTTTCATCTTGTTGGCTCTTATTGTTTTTGTTGCATTCTTGTCGGTTTTAATTTCGCGTGAACTTGTTTCTCCGATTCAATTTCTTATCAAAATAACAGAGAAACTTTCTAGAGGTGAGCGTGTTTCCAATTCCAAATTGCCTATTAAGACAAATGATGAAATTGGTCTTCTCACAAAAACGCTTTTTGATTTATCGACAAATTTATCTGACAAAAGTCTGCAACTGGATTTACATAAAAAAGCGTTAGACAGTGCTGCTATTGTTATTGAGACGGACTTGGATGGTAATATCACCTATGTGAATGAAAAATTTATTGAAGTCTCTCAGTATGCCGAATTTGAGTTGATAGGAACCAATCATCGTCTGGTGAAATCTGGTGAACACAGCTATGAGTTTTTTGAAAACTTATGGAGAACGATTTCAAAGGGAAGAGTCTGGAAAGGTGAAATAAAGAATAGAGCAAAGGATGGAACCTTCTATTGGGTGGACACAACAATTTATCCTCTAAAAGGTGAGGATAAAAGATTGCAAAAATATTTATCAATACAATTTGATATCACAGATAGAAAGGCGGCTGAAGAGCAGATGCTGCATGCAACAGAGGAGGCAAGAAGCGCCAACAAAGTAAAAAGCCAATTTCTTGCAAACATGAGTCATGAACTGCGTACCCCGTTAAATGCAATAATTGGCTACAGTGACATGTTGATAGAAGATGTGGGGGATAATAGTTCAGATCTGTCAAAGGACTTAGATAAAATCAGATCTAGTGGAAAACACTTACTTAATCTAATAAATCAAGTTCTTGATATTTCAAAAATTGAAGCTGGCAAAATGGCATTGCATCATGAGTTTTTCTCTCTCAATTCTTTTATTAAAGAAATTGAAAGCATTGTTGAGCCTTTAGTGAAAGAAAATGCAAATAAATTTAGCGTGGATAACAAGAGCTCTATTGATCAAATCTACTGTGACAGAGACAAGTTGAAACAGATTTTGATAAACCTGGTGTCTAACTCGGCAAAGTTTACAAAAAACGGAAAGGTGAATCTGAGCTTTGATTTCTGTAAAATTGAAGATGTGGATACTTTCGTTTTTGAAGTTTCTGATTCTGGAATGGGTATCCCTAAAGAAAAAATAACTGATATTTTTGATGAATTCAGTCAGGTTGATGAATCAACAACTCGAAACTTCCAGGGCACAGGTTTGGGCCTAAGTATCTGCAGACGTTTTATAACTTTAATGGGAGGACGAATTTTTGTCGAGAGTGAAGTCGACAAAGGATCTGTCTTTAAGGTTGTTCTTCCTTTGAATGCAAATAAAAACAAAACAAATTTGACTACTCAAAGAATCAAAAAGGTTTCCTAGTTGCGGTTTTCGCCCTTCTGGTCGTAATGCGGAGGTCAGGCTTATTCTATAGAGTATGAATAGTGTCAAAATATTGCATAGTACTCCTTTTAAGGAGGTTGAGCTTACTCTTGTAGAGTTTTGATAGATTCGAATTTTCAAATGAAAAATTCAATATGTTGAATTTTTTCTTCTAAATAGAGAAGAATCTAGTTGAGATGAGTGCGAATTCGAGATCTTAAAAACAATATTACAAACAGATGTACGTAAGCCATAACATAGAATATGTCAGAAATCCTCTTTAGAGAAATTTTAGATAAGCTTTGTAAGGTGAAGGGAAAAAAACTTAAGCAAGTTGCTCGAGAGACTGAGATTCCTTACACAACACTCTATACTTGGCGTCAAAGTTCAAACCCAGGGGACCTCCTAAGAGTTAGAAGGCTTGCGTCTTATTTTGATGTGAGTATGGAGTATTTGCTTTTTGGCGAAGAAGTATCTGGTGGGGGGATAAGGCAGATACCAAAAGGAACGCAAGAGAAGTTCTTTGAGGGAATTTTTGAAGTTTCAGTGAAGAAGCTAGATTGAATTTGAATGAGGTTTCAGTGAGAGAAAGAAAAAACTTTGGTATGTTTTTAAAAGAGAGGCGTATAGAGCTGGATTTGACTCAAAAGGAACTTTCTGAAAAATTGGGTTATTCTACAACACAGTATATTTCTAACTGGGAAAGGGGGTTGTGCGGTCCTCCAGCAAAAAAAATTCCTGAAATTATTCAACTTTTAAAGTTATCCAAAAGCAAAGCCTTCAAGGTCTTATTAGATGACTATGAGGCTTATTTAAAGAAACTTTTTCAATGAATAATTTTACCATACCTCTAAAGAGAGGGGTTCAGGACAGTGGGTATTTTACAGTTTTGAATTTAGTCAGGTTTACAAATTAAAATAATATATGTCTTTACAAATCAATGAATTTTACGAATCAACCCCACGTAAAGACCCTCGATATGAAAATCGACGCCATCGTTTGGGTTGAAAACAAAAGGTGAATATTTGGCATTTGCTGGGTGGAGTTCAATCCGTCCATTTTTCTTATGATAAAATCGCTTGAGTGTGGCCTCACCGTCGACAAGGGCTACAACGGTTTGTCCGTTTTCTGCGTTTTCTTGTTTTCTTAGAACAACATAATCACCATCTAGAATACCGTCTTCTTGCATAGAGTCCCCTTGGACTTGAAGGACAAAGTGCCTTCCACTAGATTTGATAAAAAATGGGGGAACTTCTATTTTATCATCACTCTCAATTGCCTCAATAGGACGACCTGCGGCCACCCTTCCCACTAAGGGAAGAGATGGGTGTTGAGATGAGGGTTGAGACAAAAGAGATGGGGTGGTGGAGGGCAAAGAAACCTGAAGGCTGCGTTTGGCGTTCCATGTTTTTTTCAATACTCCTTGTTCTTGAAGGCGCACCAAGTAATTTTGCACAGTACCTAAAGATTTGAATTTGAAATGCGTGGCGATTTCCTTTTGGGAAGGAGTGAAACCATGCTCTTCTTGAAAGCTGAGGATGAACTCAGCTATCATTCTTTGCTTAGGTGTTAGAGAAGGGGGCCGTTTTTTTCGTCCGTTCATGAAATAAAATATATGCGTAAGTTATGCGTAAGTCAAAAAATATTTTTTTCTTTCACGGCCGTAGGTCCAAGAACCCTTTATTTACAAAGGTTCGCGGTGCAGTCAGAAGTCTTCTTTCTGTGGGGCTGTATAGAGTTTGGACGTTCCTGAATTTAAGTTATATCAATTAAGAAGTTGTGATCAAAACCAGTGGAAAACTGGAAAAGCATAGGGTTGGCAGCTATTATCCAAAATATGATCCTCCAAAGAAAGACCATACCTATATCACTGAGCTGTCTCTTGCTTGTGGGACTTGTCTTTTCTTTACCGACTCAGGTGAGAGCTGAAGTGAACTCTGAGTGTCATGTCCAGTTTGTGCCACAGGATGAAGTGTTGGATTACTTGGCTTATTACATAGAAAAAGGAAGACGAGTTTTCAATGGGCATGAGCAAGGGGTGAATGCGAAAAGACTTTCAAGAGATATTTTAATTCTCACAAAACGTGCTGAAAGCATTCTGTCTATTTCCAGCCCTAAATGGGAGCAAATTGATGAGGCACGGCACTTGGTTCAGCTTCTTGAAGAGATTCAGGTGCCTCAGAAAAGTGTAAGCCATCAGAAGAATGAGAGAGCTCGTAAGCTTTTTGAAAGAAAAAGTTTAAAGGACCAAAAATTTGCTTTTGACCTCTCAGAAATTGGATCAGACGAATTTGGTGAAATTGAGATCATTGATCTTATTGAGCATACGCACAGAGATGGGAGTGGAGAGAAAGTTCAACTCTATGGTTTGGCTCTTCAGGTCAGATATAGAGGAAATCAATTTGATATAGAAAGAAAAACAACAATTGCTGGAATGACTGTTGGAAGAAGTGAAAGAGTGATGTTGAATCACTTACCTGTGGGGCCAGAGTTTGAAGCACTCGGTAGTGCTTTGCTGGATGAAAATATATCTCAAAGTGTTTTGAACGATTTATTTGATCAAGCACTGGAGTCTAAAGAACGTGATGTGCATAAAGATATGTACGATGTGTACGAGGATCTCCAAGATGGAGTTGAAGAGTATTTGGATAGAGTCGTACCCGAGGACAGTGAGAATTGGAAAACGGCCAGTATTACAATTCTGTCGACAACATCTCAAATTCAATTAGGTGAGAAGGGTGTGATCGATCTTCGTAGATTGCTGGTTTTTCCAGAGAGACTTCAAGAGCAGATTCTAGATTTGTTGGAAGCGATATACTTTCATAATTTGGGTTTTCGAGATTAAATACATAAAGTGCAAAAATAAATATGATCATCAACTCTTGAGAGAGCTTGCCCTCTTAGGTTTTACTCAATACAATTGCATCAATTGGAGGGGATATGGAAGTTTTAAAAGAAACAAAAGAATACACTGTTTTTAAAAAGCGCTCTGGTCGCTATGCTATTAAGGCAAGCGATGGAAAGTGGCTCAATGGAGTTGAGAAGATTAAGATTCTCAATAAAGAGGGATACGTCAAGGGTGGCTTGCCCGGTGAGAAGAAATCTGAACCCGTAGAAGAGGCACCTAAAGCGGAGGTGGCGGAAGAAGTTTCTAGTGAAGAAGAGCCTACTGAAGAAAATAAAGAGAAATAGGCTCAGAAACCAAAAAAAATCACTCGCAACTCTTTGTCCTATTTTCAGTGAGAAGATCTCACGCGCGAATTGTTGAGCCTCCTAATGGCACAAAAATTGAATTTCTTATGGAGTGTAATACTCATAGGGAGTTTGTTTTGATTAGAACGATATCATTGTTGTTTTTTGGACTTATTTTTGTCACGTCTAGTATTTGTTTTGCAGGCAGTAAATTGGATACGAGTCCCTTTTTTGATTCCCCTGATGCAACACCTGGTATTGAAGTTGTTAATGGGCTACTTAAAATTGCGAATGAGATCTCTACTTACGGGATTGTTTCTAAAAGTGATAATGAAAAATTTCAATCTCTCACAACGGCCCGAGTGGGTGTTTCGGTCGAAGACTTTGTACAATCTTTTCTAGATCTAGGTTACGGCGAAGCTCGTGATTTGAAATTTCGAGAGACTCTTTTGGAGCGAAATTTTGAAAATGGATGGACGTTTTCTCGTTGGAAATATAAACCAACAGATTTTCCGTTAAATTTTATTTATTTTGATCCACACGATTTCGAGATCCGTCGAGTTGATATTATGGATAAATCTGGTGAGATTCGGGAATTTGCAATAATTCGATGTGTGTATGGAGATGATGAGGAACTGGGGATTCAATACGAACCTCCAGTCAAAGGAGCGCCCCAGTGTTTTGTGGAGCAGCTCTTAGACTAGATAGGGCTATGAATCACACTCTTCTTTCTAAATGTTTTGTTCAATTCAAGTGTATTGGATTGAATTGGAAGCATTGTCCTAATTTGAGACAAACCTTTAGCCTTAAGTCTTATTTTGCCGATAGAAAGGCATGGAAAAAAACTTATTGGATGAAGTGAACCGTTTCATTCGGAACGGGAAAATCAATGAAGCCAAACAACTTTTTGACAATGAAAGACCGACGTCTCTTTCTTTAGATGAATCGATTGGGTGGGCAAAAGTTGGCCGCTTACTTGAAGAGCACTCGGTTGTTATTTCTCTTTTATATGACTATGTTTTGAGTAATACAAAAAATATCAATGACGAAGCATTCGGGGAATTGGCGTTTGCTTACTCTTGTACAGGTGCTTTTCAAAAAGCGTTTGAACTACTTGGAAGAATGAATGTTCAAACTCAAATCAATGGGCTGAAGCTTTACAATTTTTATTATGGCCTATGCTCCCTCTCCAAATGGGATTATAAAGTGGCTTGTTCACATTTTGAAGAATGTCTGTCGGAAGATATCGGAGAAGAGGACTCTATAATTTTACGCGTGTACAGGTTGTCTTGTTACAATTATTTGGGTGAACATAAGTCTGTTCTTAAGGAAATTGAAAGCTTGCGGTCTGAGGCGATTCCTCTAAGGCTTTTTGCTGGTATTGAAAAGAATGAAATATTGGCACTTATTGGGTGTAAGAAGTGGAGAGAGGCAAAAGAGTTGTTGAAGAAGAGTGATAATTCCAGTCATAAAATGAATACTCTATTTATTCAGAAATGGTCATTTGTTTTGAGTTTAATGTCAGAGGGTTTGACAAACGACACCCAAGAGCTTTTGAATGGGGCGAGAAGAAAAGCAAGGGACAATCGCCATTGGGAAACCCTTCGTGATTTGGATTATTTTGTGGCTGTAAAAACAGACGATCATGACTTGGCAAGAAAACTATACTTTGGAACTCCTCATGAAAGTTTTAAAGAAAAACTTATCATGAAATTTGAATTTTTAAAAAATGAGAAATATTACGAATTCATTGCCAATAAAGAAGAGATCAAATCTGAGTATAAAATTCATCTTGGAACAGCAGAGTTCAATGGACGTGTTTTGAAGAACATTGAGCCTGGCGAGGCCCTTCACAAGTTTTTAAGGCAACTTATTTGGGATGTCTACGAACCATCAGATATCAAATCTCTTCATGCTGCAATTTATCCCAATGAGTTTTTCAATCCTGAGACATCGGCAAGTAAAATACAGCGTTTGGGGGTTCGTCTCAATCAAGTAATTGAGCGAGAAAGACTTCCTTTGGTTGTGACTCAAAACAACGGAACGTATCGACTTCGTGCTACAGAGCCTGTGACTTTTATTATACCAAATCATAATGAAAAGATTGGCCCTCTGGGTATTCGCTTAAAAAGATTGATTGAACGTATCGGAAAGTCGACTTTTTCGGTCTTGGATGTTGCTTCGGTTATGGGACTTCAAAAGAAAAATGCACAAGAGATTATTGAGTATGGCATTTCAAGTGGGCAGCTTAAAATGAGCGAAGAGGAGCTTGAGTCTCACAAACAGTACCTTGTTCAAGAGCAGGACAAAAAAGTGGCCTAAACCCACACTCCCCACTTCTCTCTTAAACTTTGTTTCTTACCACCACCATCCGGCGCGATAAACCCAGTAGGTGTATCTGTGTCTATAGATTGGGTAATGGACAGGTCTATAGTAGTAAAAATTTCTTCTGAAATGAAAGGTGGGTTGGTAACGCCAATTCCAGTAGGCTGAGTATCTGGGGTAACAGTGTCTGTAGCGATTGTAGTGATAGTACCTCGAATATCCGTAATAAACCCAGCTTGAGCCTGAAGTGTAGTGACAGGTGTTGTGCCATCTGCCGTAATTGGCATTAGATTCTTCGGATTCAAATGTTGTTGGGTCATTTACAAAGTACATCTTTTGGTTGTCACTTTGTGAAGGATACTCAGTCTCGATTTGTTTTTGAGGTGAAACAGCTCTCCAGCGAAGATTTCGAACACTTCGTCGTGAAGTTTCGATCTCCTTATGGAGTTCATCTTCATCCATTTGCTTTTCTACATAGGCATATTCTTGCTGTCCGTTGTCGTCTTTTCTTACAACTACGTAAAATGGAGCAGCATCACTTACGGTTTCTTCTCGAACATTGTTTTCCTCAGATTCTTTTTGGCAACCAACCAGAAGTAGGACTGTCATGAACAAAGCAAATTTTTTCATTCTCTCTCCTCAACAAAAGCATGTGTTAAAACTCAAAATCTGAGTAACATAATGATTTCTCGCCGATGCCTTGTGTTATCGAAAATGACCCATCAGGTCAACAATGAATCCAAATTGTTTCATCTTGAGTCGTCAGAAAGCCAAAACCTTTAAAAGTTCAATCATTTATAGATCAAAGCGAACGATCGTGCTATTGTTAAAAGCATGAGTAAAGGTGAAGCAACGAAGCGCCAAATTCTGAATATTGCAGTCAAACTTGCAAGTATGCAGGGGATTAACGGCCTTACGATTGGAGATCTAGCCAAGAAGGTGGGGATGTCCAAGAGCGGCCTGTTTGCTCACTTTGGGGCTAAGGATCGACTTCAGCTGAAGGTGCTTGAGATGGCAGCTCAGAAGTTTGTTGAGCTTGTCATGAGGCCAGCATTTCAAGAACCAGTGGGAGAGGCTCGAATTCGAGCTCTTTTCACAAATTGGCTAAAGTACATTGAAGGAACTGACGAACTTCCTGGAGGTAGTGTTTTGATTGCGGCTTCCATAGAGCTTGATGATCAGCCAGGGGAGCTTCGAGATTTCGTGAAAAATGCACAATGGGAATTGATACACAACATTGAAAAGGCGATCCAGCTAGCAATAGAGGTGGAGGACTTTCGCCCTGATTTGAAAGTGAGAGAGTTTGCGTTCTCCCTTTACTCGTTTGTTCTGGGTTATCATCATTTTCGTAGGATGCTTGAGTCCCCAGATGCGAAACAGCTTATTGAAAAATCATTTGAAGGTTTAATGATATTTGCAAGAAATAAAAATCGTTGAAATCAGCGAATTAAGGAGGTCCACAGTGGAATTCATCAATAATGTGCATGGCGTTTTTCTAGGCAGCTTTGCACTTTGGGTGGGAGTAGCGACTGCTCTCTTGTTTTTGTGTTTTGGTTTTTGGGGAGCTCCGTTTTGGATGTGGTCCTTGGTGACAATTGTTGCGTTGCTGGGTTTTAAGGCTCCGCTTGCTTTGGTGGGCATTGTAGCAGCTTTCTCGATACTCTTTATCGTAAAGCCTATTCGAGCAGCTCTGATTTCAAGCGTGGTCATGAAAATCATGAAGGCTATGAAGCTTATTCCACAGATTTCTCAAACAGAACGCACAGCTCTTGAAGCTGGAGTTGTTTGGGTGGAGCAGGATTTGTTTTCAGGACAACCTAACTTCAATAAAATTATGAGTGAAGACTATCCAGATCTTACAGCTGAAGAACAGGCATTTGTCGATGGGCCTGTTGAAGAGGTTTGTGCAATGGCTGATGATTGGGATATTCATCAAAGAAAATTTGGGATTTTCTAAAGAAAGAGAAATTCTTTGGAATGATTATTCCAAAGGAGTATGGCGGACTGGGTTTTTCCGCCCTTGCTCATAGTGCGGTCATTCAAAAGTTGAACTCAAGGTGTGGACCTCTTGCTGTGACAACGATGGTGCCAAACTCACTTGGACCTGCTGAGCTTCTTGTACATTACGGAACAGACAATCAAAAAAATCATTTTCTTCCACGCTTAGCTACAGGTGAGGACATTCCCTGTTTTGCACTGACTGAACCAGAAGCAGGTTCAGATGCAGGGTCACTTACTTCAAGTGGGGTTCTTTTTAAAGGAGAAGACGGAAAGCTTTATATTCGGCTGAACTGGAATAAGAGATGGATCACGTTAGCTGCGATTTCATCTGTGCTTGGCTTAGCGTTTCGTTTAAGAGATCCAGAAAACTTACTTGGAAAAGGCGAGGATGTTGGGATTACGTGTGCTCTAATACCGACAGAAACTCCGGGAGTTGTTGTCGGTAGACGACACGACCCAATGGGTGTTCCATTTTATAACTGCCCAACTCAAGGAAAAGACGTTGTCGTTTCAGTTGATGCTGTTGTTGGTGGTGAAGGTGGTTGTGGTATTGGTTGGACGATGCTCATGGAAAGCCTTGGGGCTGGTCGTGGGATTTCTCTTCCATCACAAAGTGCTGGTGGGGCAAAGATGATCACTCGAGCCATTACTGCGCATGCCACAATTCGTAAGCAGTTTGGCCTATCCATTGGAAAGTTTGAGGGTGTTGAAGAGCCACTTGCGCGCATTGGTGGATTTACTTATACACTTGAAGCCTTGAGGAAGTTCACAGTTGGAGCTTTGGATAAAGGAATTAAACCGCCAGTTGTGACAGCGATTGCAAAGTTTAATGCCACAGAAATGGCACGCACCTGTATCAACGATGCGATGGATATTTCTGGTGGAGCTGGGATTTCTAAGGGGCCTAAAAACCTTTTTCACAATGCCTATATGATTTCACCAATTGGAATTACAGTAGAGGGAGCCAATATCCTGACTCGTACATTGATGATTTTTGGACAAGGGGCTCTTCGTGCTCACCCTTATGCATTTAAGGAAGTGGACGCTGTTGAAAACAACGATCTTAAGGGGTTTGATGAAGCGTTTTGGGGACATATAGGTCATATTGCCAAGAACAAATTTCGATCTTTTTTATTGAGTTTAACTTGGGGGTATTTGGCCGCACCTTATGGAGATACTGCAACTCGAAGGTACTTTAGAAAGCTCTCTTGGACATCTGCTTCTTTTGCAATAATGGCTGATCTTGCAATGGGGCTTTTGGGTGGAAAGCTCAAAACCAAAGAAAAGATAACGGGTCGTTTTGCAGATATTTTGTCGCACATGTATTTGGCAACAGCAGTTTTGAGAAGATATGAAGCTGAAGGTAGAAGGAAAGAAGATCTTCCGCTTGTTCATTACAGTGTTCAGCACAGTTTGAATGAAATCAACGTTGCTTTTGACGGTCTTTTTGCAAATATGGATCATCCGCTATTGGGCTGGTTCTTTAAGGGGCCAGTGAGATGGTGGTCGAATATGCACGCAATAGGTGAGCCTGTGAGAGATAATATCAGTCATGAGGTGTCGCAGTTGATTCAAACAGACTGTGAATCGCGTGAGCGATTGACTGATGGTATCTTTATGCCAAAGAGTCTTGATGAGCAATTAGCAAAACTGGATCACGTGTTTAAAATGGTTAAGCGAACGGAAGAAGCTGAGAGAAAGGTACGCAAGGCAATCAAAAAGAAATTGCTACCTAAAAAGAAAATTCGCGATGTGATTGATGAGGCTCTTGAAAAGAGCGTGATCTCTAAAGAAGAGCATGCAGAACTTCAAGAAGTTGGAAAGCTGAGATGGGAAGCCATTCAAGTGGATGATTTCAGTGAAGAGGAGTTTTTGGGTCACAGTCCTGCTGAGCTTGGAGAAGACGGTATGAGCTTCGGAGCTTCAAAGAAAATCTCTTAAAACTCTATCAAATCTTATCATTTACAAAAAAACCGCCTTCCTGGCGGTTTTTTTTGTGAGAGGCAATTGTGCCTTTTGGAAGTTCACGTGTGCAATTGCGAATTGACGTGAGCGGGAGGTCGGTCGTACCTTTGAGAGATGAAGGTGATTCATGTTGACATGGATTGTTTCTATGCCGCAATCGAAGTTCGTGACAACCCCACACTTATTGGAAAACCCGTTGCCGTTGGTGGAAGACCTGGCGGACGTGGAGTTGTTGCTGCTGCCAACTATGAGGCACGTAAGTTTGGAGTTTATAGTGCGATGTCAGCAAATGTTGCAGCCAGAAAATGCAGAGATCTCATTTTTGTTTCACCTCAGTTTTCAAAATATAAAGAAGAAAGTCGTAAAATTCGAGAGGTTTTTAAAAAATACACGAACAAAATCGAGCCACTCTCTTTGGATGAGGCTTATCTAGATGTCACAGAAAGTGAACTCTTTGAAGGGAGTGCGACTTTACTTGCTAAGCAAATTCGTAAAGAGATTTTTGAAACAACTCAACTGACAGCTTCGGCTGGAATTGCTCCAAACAAATTTTTAGCAAAAGTGGCAAGTGACTGGAAGAAACCCAATGGTCAATTCACGGTGACTCCAAGTCATGTTGAAAGCTTTGTAAAATCTCTTCCAATTAAAAAAATACCTGGAGTTGGAAAAGTCACATCCCGCAAGATGAACAATCAAGGGATTTTCACCTGTGAAGATTTACAAAAATTTACGCGTGCGGAACTTGTTTCTAAATTCGGAAAATGGGGACATAGACTGTATGGAGTTTGTCGAGGAATTGACAATCGACCTGTAGAAATGCGAGGTATTCGGAAGTCTTTGAGTGTTGAACGTACGTACGGTGAAGATCTACCAGACCTTGAGTCTTGCAAAGAAAAAATCCCTCGAATTTTTGAAGATTTTGAGTTTCGAATGAAGCGTGCAAAAATTGAAGAGAGTGATATTAAGTCTACTTTTGTAAAACTTAAGTTTTTTGACTTTCAAACAACAACATTTGAAAGTGCTGAAGTAAAAAAACCAACAATTGAGTCTTTTCGAAATTTTGTGGAACTTGCCTACCAGAGAGGGAAGAAACCTGTGCGTCTTTTGGGACTAGGAGTGCGACTTAAAACAGATGAATCGAACTCAAATTCTGATAAGTCCCAGCTCTCATTCCCTTTTTAAAGATACTCTGGGGTATTGAAGTTGGATTTTAGGTCGGTGTGTTTGAGGTAAACTTTGATGAGAAAAGCTTCTGTTTTTTAGAAAGTCACATCTTTTAAATCACGTGTGATATTCTTCTGATGTGCTTCAATTGTGCCGCCCCCAATTTCCAAAAGCTTTGCATCTCGCCAAAGTCTTTCGACAACGTATTCACCTACGTAGCCGTAGCCGCCTAGGACCTGCATGGCACGATCGGCAACATTTTTCCCCATTGTGGTTGCCACCAATTTCACGCCATCGGAATCAAGTCGTTGCCCCTCTTTGTTTAAATCCATAAGGCGAGCGACATTGTAGACGTATGCACGGGCGGCTTGGAACTCAGCATAGCTTTCTGCAATATGACGTTGGATCTGACCAAAAGATCTTAAAGGTTTTCCAAAGGCTTCACGTTCTGTGGCATATTTATTCATAGCCCCGATACTTCGTCTTGCTATTCCCAAACTCTGTGCAGCAAGTGTGAGCCGTTCAACTTCTAGGTTTCGCATCATATGTAGTAAAGAGTCACCCTCATGACCAATGAGATTTTCTTTAGGAACACGGCAGTCTTCAAAAACGAGTTCTGCAGTATTGGATCCACGCATTCCAGTTTTGTCTTTGATTTTTTGGCCAACAGAATATCCAGAATGAGATTTTTCAATTAGAAAAGTGGAAATCTGCGGCTGTCCGTTTTTTTCTCCTGAAATTGCGTAAAGTAAAACAAGGTCTGCTGGCGTGTTGTTCTCGTCAATAGTTCCATTTGTGATCCACATCTTTCGACCATTGATGATATAATCATTTCCATCTTTTGTTGCTGTGGATTTCATTCCAAGAACATCTGTGCCAACATGGGGCTCACTCATAGCCATACACCCAACCCATTCACCACTGCTCAGCTTAGGTAAGTATTTGGCTTTTTGCTCATCATTTCCATTGAAGTTGAGATTGTTCACACAGAGCATGGCGTGAGCCAAGTAGGCCAAGCCAAATCCTGGATCAGAAGCTGAGATTTCTTCGTGGGCAATGACTGCTGCAATAGCATCCATTCCGGAGCCACCAAACTTTTCATCAGCTGTAATCCCCAGAAGTCCCAATTCTCCAAGTTTACGAAATAGTGGGAGATTGAATTTCTCTTGGGAGTCATGTTCCAGTGCTTGGGGTTCGACTTCATTTTCGACAAACTCACGCACCATTGTGCGAAGCATTTTGTGTTCTTCAGTTGGGTTGAAGAGATCAAATTTATTGAGTTCTACATCTGTCATTTTTGTCTCCCAAGCTTAGGTGTTAACTGCCCTTTCTAGATCCTTAATTCGGACTATCATTCACTTAGCTCCATTTTTGCTATCGTTTGGAGTTGCATGTTGCTTGTGCCTTCATAGATTTGACCAATTTTGGCATCACGGTAGTACTTTTCAATTGGATATTCCTTTGTAAAACCATTCCCACCGTATAAGTCGACACCGATAGAACAAACTTTTTCACACGCGCGTGAGGAATAGAGTTTTGCCATTGCTGCTTCTTTCAGAAAAGGAAGTCCTGCATCTTTTAATCTTGCAGCATTGTAAACCATTAGCCTTGCAGCTTCGACTTCGGTTCTCATTTCGGCTAACTGAAACTGGACACCTTGAAATTGGCTAATAGATTTACCAAATTGTTCACGTGATTTGATGTACTCAAGCGTTGAATCGTAGGCCCCTTGGGCTATACCTACCATTTGCGCGCCGATCCCAATGCGTCCTTCATTTAGGGTTTCAATGGCGACTTTATAACCTTTACCAATTTCTCCAAGAACATTTTCTTTTGGAATTTCACAGTTTTCAAAAATAAGTTCACAAGTGGAGCTTGCTCGGATTCCAAGTTTGTCTTCTTTTTTTCCAATACTAAATCCGGCTGTTTCTTTTTCTACGATGAAAGCTGTGATTCCCTTATATCCAAGTTCTGGGTTGATGTTGGCAAAAACAAGAAAGAGGTTGGCTTCACCTGCATTTGTGATCCAGAGTTTGTGTCCATTGAGTAAAAAGTGATCTCCTTTGTCTTCGGCTTTCAATTTTAGAGCAAATGCATCTGAACCACTTGAACTTTCTGAGAGTGCGTATGCCCCAACCCATTCACTTGCGAGTTTTGGGAGGTACTTTTTCTTTTGTTCATCTGTTGTCCACCTTAGCATGGCGTTTGAAACAAGAGTGTTTTGGACATCAACAAGCACGCTCACTGAGCCGTCAATACGTCCAAGTTCTTCAACAGCAAGGCAGGCTGTTGTGAAAGTACTTCCAACTCCACCAAACTCTTCGGGTATTTCAATACCCATAAGTCCCATTTCAAAAAGGTTTTTGACAAGAGCGGGATCCATTTGAGCTTCATGGTCCATTTTTTCGCGTTTGGGCTTTATCTCACCTTCAGCAAATTCGCGAACGGCGTCTTTGAAAGCTTTTTCATCTTCGGTAAGAACAGTAACTGGCATTGGTTTTGACACTGTTGATCTCCTTAAAATTACAATACTTAGGAACTGTTGGAATTTGGCTTTTAGTAAGAAAATCAGCTTAGCATCGAAATCTGAGCTTCTCTGTTAGAAAATCAAATCACCAATAGTTCTTAGCAGTGATAAGATTCTAATCAATAGATGTCCAGAAGGTACAGCGAGCCCCCCTCGATGCGTCATTTTCCCGGGCACTCAGTCGCCTTTTGATGGTACTGGCTTTAATTTAGTGCTTGTAAAACTAAAAGTGGTTTAAGGCCTGGAAAAAGCGACTTAGCGCCCCTGAATCGGAGATTGACGCGAGCCAAAGGTAGGCCGTACCTTTTGAAGAGTGTGGAGGAAAAATGATTCGTGTCTTAATGGCAAAACCCGGGCTTGATGGCCATGATAGAGGTGCAAAAGTTGTGGCACGTGCATTGAGAGATGCTGGTTTTGAAGTGATTTATACGGGTCTGCATCAAACTCCACAGATGGTGACCAAAGCAACAATTCAAGAAGATGTGGATGTTGTGGGCCTTTCGATCCATTCGGGGGCTCATCTGCCTTTGGTTAAAGCCATCCAAGCTGAGTTTAAAAAAGAGGGTGTCACAAAGCCTATTTTTGTGGGAGGAATTATTCCAGAAGATGATGCAAATGAATTGAAAGCCTCTGGCATATCTGCTGTTTTTGGGCCGGGCTCATCTTTAGAAGAAATCGCAACAACAGTTCAAAAAGTTGCAAGCTCCTCAAATTAAAAATTTACCTCTGAGTTCGAATCCAATCTCGCCAGCCACGCAGTTTTCTTGCGCGTACACTTGAAGAGTCTTTACGGGTGAGAATCTCTCCACTTGGGTGAAAAAGTCGCATTCGGCGAGAAATGTATTCCTGTAATGTATCAGACTTTGTTGTAATAAGTGTTTTCACAAGCGCCTGCTTATTTTTAAGTACAGGTTTTTGAAGAAGGGATTCTGCAACTTGTCTGCGTAAAAATGGAGGTTCGGACTCATCCAGTAACACAGCTATAAATGCTTTCTGCAAACTTTGATTCCACGTTTTCTTAAGTGTTTCAATGGAATTGAGTCGATCTTTTTCACTTGCGGATTTATTTCGAAATGTTCTTAGGGAGTCTGAAAATGGATTTTTAAAATCATTGAGGGAGTAAGCCCCCCACTTGAAATCTTTGGAGAGAATGACCCATTTTGTACCGGGGTACTTCACGCCCCACACGCGAGGTGCGATTTCATAGAAGGTGTATGTTTTTCCATTTGTTTTGTATTGAAAGTTATATTTTCCCTCTACAATGCCCAAGCGTCTTCTTCCCTCGACATTGTATTTTGTGATGTCTCTTTCGAACTCTTTGACCTTCTCCCAGTGTGGATAAAAAGGACCAGAGACAAGAATGTAGTTTGTTGGAGATTTGCGGCGGTATCTGATGGTTTTTCCACCTATTTGGAATTCACCAAGAGAGCTAGGGAAAATCGCCAGTTCTGTTTTTCCAATGTACCAAACGCGAGTCATTGGAAAGCGATAGACACCATCACCTTTGAGTTGTGAGCATTTGTTGTCCACGTTTAAAACGCTTTCTCCAATATAAATCTTAACATTCTTTTTTGAGTTTCCTCTGGTTCGAACAATGGAAACGTCAGGCGTAATGGTTAAGCTTGGACAGTTTCCATCAGGGCTTTCGCTTTCAACAAACTCTCTTAACCAATTGAACTCAGAATTGCTGAGGGGTTTTTGGCCAATACGTATCCCACCGGAGTCCTCTGTTACTGTGAACCGATCCATCTTAGTGCGTATTTTCCAGGTTGTGTCGGAAAAGGCGGGGAGTGAAAACAAAAGGGAGATCCAAATCACTTGCCACATCTCAAGAGTCCCCCTTGTTTGAAATTACGTAACTATATAATAGGACTCATTTTTTTTGATGTCCAGAGACCGTTGGAGAGAATCTCCAAAAGCCCCTAAGTGGGTTGAAACTGGCCTACAGCAGTGTTGGTCTTAAGCAAATGAGCCGCAGCATCTCAGAGAAACGTTGAACGAATGTGAATATAAGGAGCTGGTTTGGGGGTGGAGTTTCCTCTAAATACTCGAAATTTGGTATATTATCGACTATTTAATGCGACGCCAAAGAAACAAAAAGCCCCAAGTTTGGATGACACCTTGAGGGAGTTTGGCTATTTTTGGTCAAATGGATATTTCACAACAGAAAATTGCTGAGCTAGCTCTCTTTATGGTCCCATTCTTGTTTTCGTTGAGTTTTCATGAATTCGCGCATGGGTGGGTTGCCTCAAAAAAAGGGGACAATACGGCAGAAATGCTTGGACGACTTTCTTTAAACCCGTTTGTGCATGCAGATCCAATTGGTACTTTTATCTTTCCGACCCTTGGTTTTTTGTTTGGGTGGCCGCTTTTTGGTTGGGCAAAACCAGTTCCTGTTAACGGGCGAAATCTAAAAAACTATCGATCGGATATGTTTTGGATTGCCGCTGCAGGACCGCTTTCAAATGTTTTGCTCGCAATTGTTGGCGTTTTTGGACTTATCTTTTTTTACAAGTATGGCCAAGGATTGTCCTATGCCACTCCTCTTAACAAAATGTTTTCGATGTTTGTGACCCTTAACTTGTTTCTTGCTGTTTTCAATCTCATACCAATGCATCCTCTTGATGGTGGGAAAATTCTAGCGAGATTTTTACCTGAAAAAGCAAATGAGTTTCTTGAAAATAATCAAATGATCTTTTCATACATTCTGATTATTTTGGCCTTTACCGGAGGCTTAGCAATTCTTGCTTATCCAGTGACTTGGATGTCGCGTTTTCTTATCAATATAGCTTCAGCGATGGTTCTATGAGTACGAAGAAACGTGTGATGAGTGGTATGAGAACCACTGGGGCTCTTCATATTGGACGTTATTTCGGGGCTTTGAAAAATTGGATTGAATTACAAAATGATTATGAGTGCTTCTTTGGAGCGATGGATTGGCATGCGATGACCAATGCATACAAGCGATCTGAAGACATGGAAAAGAATGCCCGAGAAATTTTAGCAGAATGGATCGCGTTTGGAATAGACCCAGATAAGTGCACTCTCTTTATTCAAAGCCAAGTTCCAGAGCATCTGGAGCTTTTTATGGTTTTTGCAAACCTAACTCCGATGGGATGGCTGGACCGTGTTCCCACTTGGAAAGATGCTATTGAAGATTTGAAAAAAGAGGATGCATACAACTTGGGAAGATTTGCCTATCCTGTTCTTCAGGCAGTGGATATTGCCATATACAAAGGGGATTTGGTTCCTGTTGGCCAAGATCAAGTGGCACACTTGGAGCTTTCTAGAGAGATTATCCGTAGATTCAATGGAATTTATAAAAAAGAGGTTCTACCTGAGCCAAAACCACTTTTGACAGAAACTCCCATGGTTTATGGGACTGATGGTAGAAAGATGTCGACCTCTTATGGAAATGTGGTTCCATTGATTGCTGAAGAGAAAAAACTAAAAAAGATATGCAACAAAATGGTGACAGACCCTCAGAGAGTGAGGCGTGAAGACCCAGGCAATCCTGATGTGTGTCCTGTGTACAAATTTCATAAGCTTGTTTCGACAAATGAAGACTTAAAGTGGGCAAGTGAGGGATGTCGATCGGCTGGGATCGGCTGTGGGGAATGCAAAGCCAAATTGTTTTCCAATCTCAATGACTTAATGGCGGAACCTCGTGAAAAGAAAAAAGAATTGTTGAATAATTCAGGCGCTCTTGATTCAATAATTGCCGAGGGGTGTCAGCGCGCACGTGAGGAAGCGCGTGAGACTCTTAAAGAGGTGCGTGGGGCTATGAAATTTTACTCCGGAGTGATCAATTGAGTGTACAGGTTCAGCTAGAGAGATTTGAAGGACCATTAAGCCTACTGCTTTATCTTATCCGTCGAGAAGAGATGGATATTTATGATATTGAGATTCACAAAATAACAGAGCATTACCTTGAACAAATCAAACTCATGTCAAAGTTGGATCTTGAAAATGCAGGCGAGTTTGTCGCAATGGCGGCAACGTTGATTCATATTAAATCTAAGATGCTACTGCCTTCCAGTT
>JAUICD010000096.1 GCA_030427965.1 Bdellovibrionia bacterium | reverse complement strand
CCGTGAAACAGCTGATGGAATTTGGGCGAGCTTTGTAGTCGCTTATTTTGCTGACCTGGACTCTATTTTTAAACACTGGCGGACACTTTTGAAAAATGATGGCTGGATTGCAGTCACCGAAATGACTGGGTTACTTGACCATGAGCCGTTGAGCAAAGAGTTTCGAGATAAGATAAGAGACTTTTATCAAAATTCTCTAGATAATAATGGTTATGACTTTAGGAGTGGCAGTAAAATTGGAGACGCTCTCAGTCGAACTGGTTTTCGAGTTGTTGATTCCTTTGAAGTTGATGATAGAGAGCTTTCCTTTGATGGGCCTGCCGATGACCATATAAAAAAAGCTTGGGGCAATCGATTAGATCGTATGGGTGGCTTTAAGAGGTTTTTGGGAAGTGATTTTCTAAAGTTTAAAGAGGCATTTATGAATTCGATTGCAGACCCCAATCACAAATCAGATTGTAGGGTTTTATTTTACTTAGCTAAGTTATAAGAGTCCCTTTCAAAAAAAGTTGGGAAGAATGGAAACTACAGTTATCAGCGAGAGACATATCGAAAATATCGCCAAGGAGTTCCTTGATGACAGTTACAAAGTAACGCGGTTTACAACTGGTTTGTGTCACTATGTTTTTTACGTAGAGGGGAAGCAGTCGAGATTTGTAGTTAGGGTTTGTCGGCCTGGGAATGAGAATAAATTGAAAGGGAGCGTTTTTTGGACAAATGAGCTTAAGCAGAGAAATCTCCCCGTTGCGAACATTTTAAAATCTTCAATTGGGATAGAGAATCATAGCTACCTCATACTCGAGTATTTGGACGGAGTTGATTTAGGAAAAATAGTCGATGACTTGAGCAAAGAAGAACAGGAAAATATAGTCGACACCCTTGTTTCATTTGATGCAGTCGCAAATAGTTTCCAAATGGGAGATGGCTACGGATGGGGTACGAGCTACTCTTGCCCTCAGCTTTTAAGAAATTGGCCTGAGGTAATAGATGGCATTATCCAAAGAGCTGAAGATTGGATTGCTGATGTTGGCAAAGTTGATCTTGCTATAATTAAAAGTATCAAATTTTTTCAGGCTAAGTTTGGAAAATACCTGGAATCCGTTGAGCCAAAGGCTTACTTCCATGACTTAACAACAAAGAACCTGCTTATCTCACCTAAGAGCCACAAAATTTTCGGCTTTGTTGATGTCGATGAAATGGGGTTTGGTGATAACATTTTCCATATTTCACTAATGAAGATGGCTTTGTTTGCAAATGATCACTCAAATTCGATTGTGGATCTATGGTTAGAAAAAATAGATGTATCCGATCAAGAAAAAGACGTGTTGATGTTTTATACACTCCTTCACTGTGCCACTTTCATGGGCGAGAATGGAAAAGTTTTTAACAAAGGGGCCGCCAGTTTTGATGAAGAATACCATTACAAGCTCAGCAGCTATTTTGACGAACTGATTTCATATTTAAAATAGAAAGCTGCATATAATTCTTTAATGTAAAATACGGGAAAAAAGGAGGTCGATTGCGAAAAACAATCATCGCAATGATTTTTCCGCTGTTGCTCATCTCTCCCTCGTCACATGCACTCTTCGACGGGGGAGCTGGTTGGGCGAACGCGGCTTATTTGGCAAAGATACTGGCAGAGAACATAAAACGATACATTCAGCTCAAAACAATGATTGAGCAAGCACGAAATTCAGACAACTTTTTAC
>JAUICD010000014.1 GCA_030427965.1 Bdellovibrionia bacterium | reverse complement strand
CCCATTTCACTGCGACCACCCAGAGCGTTAACCCCAGGTGGCACACCTTCTTCCGAAGTTACGGTGTCAATTTGCCGAGTTCCTTAACCAGATTTAACTCAATCGCCTTAGAATACTCATCCCACTCACCTGAGTCGGTTTACGGTACGGGCACTAATAATAAACATCGAAGCTTTTCTTGGGATCATGGAATCAATCACTTCCGGGAAAAATATCCCTCGCATTCGTACCTCAGTGTTGCCATGCGGATTTGCCAACATGACCACCTAAGCACTTACACCTGAATCCAATAACAGGCTGACCTATCCTAATCCGTCCCTCCTATGCCTAACATTATTAGTGGTAACGGAATATTAACCGTTTTCCCATCGACTACGCCAATTGGCCTCGTCTTAGGACCCGACTAACCCTGGGCGGATTACCCTACCCCAGGAACCCTTGAGTTTACGGCGTGGGGGTTTTTCACCCCCATTTCGCTACTTATGCCAGCATGATCACTTCTGATTCGTCCAGCCGTCCTTGTCGGTCGACCTTCAGCCTATGTCAGAACGCTCCTCTACCACTCTTACGAGTCCACAGCTTCGGTAATGTGCTTAAGCCCCGTTAAATCTTCCGCGCAGGGCCGCTAGACTAGTGAGCTATTACGCTTTCTTTAAAGGATTGCTGCTTCTAAGCCAACCTCCTAGTTGTCAAAGCAGCCCCACAACGTTTTCCACTTAGCACATATTTAGGGACCTTAGCTGGTGGTCTGGGCTCTTTCCCTTTCGACGCAGGACCTTATCACCCCACGTCTGACTCCCAGGCTAGTTTTAACGGCATTCGGAGTTTGATTGGGTTTGGTAATCCAGGAAGGACCCCTAGCCCATTCAGTGCTCTACCTCCGTCAAAAAAACCTGAGGCTATACCTAAATATATTTCGAGGAGAACCAGCTATCACCCAGTTTGATTGGCCTTTCACCCCTAACCACAGCTCATCCAAGTAGTTTTCAACCTACATTGGTTCGGGCCTCCACGTGATATTACTCACGCTTCACCCTGGCCATGGTTAGATCACCGGGTTTCGGGTCTACGCCTACAAACTAAACGCCCTATTCAGACTCGCTTTCGCTACGGCTTCACCTGTAACGGCTTAACCTTGCTTGTAAACGTAACTCGCTGGCTCATTATGCAAAAGGTACGCGGTCACACTTGTAAACATAGTGCTCCCACTGCTTGTAAGCTTGTGGTTTCAGGTTCTATTTCACTCCCCTCATCGGGGTTCTTTTCACCTTTCCCTCACGGTACTAGTTCACTATCGGTCACAAGAGTATATTTAGCCTTACCGAGTGGTCTCGGCAGATTCCTAGGGAATTCCACGTGCTCCCTAGTACTCGGGATACTCTTAAGAAGATCAAACTCTTTCGTCCACGGGGCTATCACCCTCTTTGGCTGAACTTTCCAGAACATTGAACTAGAATTTGATTTTGTAACTTCTCGAAGTCGTTCCAGCGACCTCAAAAGAGTCCCACGACCATCAATACACAACGACTGGAATCTATCACATGTACTGATTTTAGGCTGATCCCCGTTCGCTCGCCGCTACTAGGGGAATCTCAGTTTGATTTCTCTTCCTCAGGGTACTTAGATGTTTCAGTTCCCCTGGTACGCCTCAACAACCTATGTATTCAGTTGCCGATGCCAACTAATAAGTTGGCGGGTTTCCCCATTCGGAAATCTCCGGGTAATAGCGTGTGTGCCGCTATCCGAAGCTTATCGCAGCTTACCACGTCCTTCATCGCTCTCCTGTGCCAAGGCATCCACCACAAGCTCTTAGTAGCTTAAAACTTACGAACTTGATTTACCTAGCTAAAAACCACCTAATTGAATCGAGATCCAAATAAGTAATTTCCAGAATTTAAATTGCAAAATAAGAAAAAATTAATCTAAACATTTTCAAAATCATACTATTCGGTTTTCAAAGAACAAAAAATTTAGCAGTGCTTAAAAAAGAAAACGTGTTTTTCACTAGCCAAACTTGACTAGTGCTTTTGAAGCTCGTTCCTCGCATAACTTGCAATTCGCGCGCATTCAAAAGCAGTTGGTGGGCCTGACAAGACTTGAACTTGTGACCCCACGCTTATCAAGCGTGTGCTCTAACCAACTGAGCTACAGGCCCGACTTTTTTAAGCCTTCGCTCTTTCAAAACTAAATAGCTAGAAGAAAGTTTTGAGCTCCTACTTCAACTTTTAAAACCGACAAGTCGATTTTAAAAAAGAAGCAATTGACCACGGAATTTAATGTCATGCCTGACTTCCCTTTCGAGAAAAACAAACCTACGTGAATAAGTTTGCTGATCAGGTGAGCCCACCGAAGTGAACTCGGACACTAAGCTCCTTAGAAAGGAGGTGATCCAGCCGCAGGTTCCCCTACGGCTACCTTGTTACGACTTCACCCCAATCACCAGTGTTACCTTGGGCGCCTGCCTCCGAAGTTAGCACAGCGACTTCTGGTACCACCGACTTTCATGGTGTGACGGGCGGTGTGTACAAGGCCCGGGAACGTATTCACCGCGTCATGCTGTTACGCGATTACTAGCGATTCCACCTTCATGGAGTCGAGTTGCAGACTCCAATCCGAACTTAGATAGGTTTTTTGGGGTTAGCTCCACCTCGCGGCTTAGCGACCCATTGTACCTACCATTGTAGCACGTGTGTAGCCCTAGACATAAAGGCCATGAGGACTTGACGTCATCCCCACCTTCCTCCGACTTAACGTCGGCAGTCCCATTAGAGTGCCCAACTTAATGCTGGCAACTAATGGCAAGGGTTGCGCTCGTTGCGGGACTTAACCCAACATCTCACGACACGAGCTGACGACAGCCATGCAGCACCTATCACCAGTGTCCCGAAGGAAGACTATATCTCTATAGCTGTCACTGGGATGTTAAGCCTAGGTAAGGTTCTTCGCGTTGCATCGAATTAAACCACATGCTCCACCGCTTGTGCGGGCCCCCGTCAATTTCTTTGAGTTTTAATCTTGCGACCGTACTCCCCAGGCGGGACACTTAACGCGTTAGCTCCGGCACTGAAGGGGTCAATACCTCCAACACCAAGTGTCCATCGTTTACGGCGTGGACTACCAGGGTATCTAATCCTGTTTGCTCCCCACGCTTTCGGGTCTCAGCGTCAGTATTTGGCCAGATAGCCGCCTTCGCCACCGATGTTCCTCCTGATATCTACGTATTTCACCACTACACCAGGAATTCCACTATCCTCTCCAATACTCAAGATCCACAGTATCAAATGCAATTCCGGAGTTGAGCCCCGGGATTTCACATCTGACTTGCAAATCCGCCTACACCCGCTTTACGCCCAGTAATTCCGAACAACGCTAGGACCCCTCGTCTTACCGCGGCTGCTGGCACGAAGTTAGCCGGTCCTTTCTTGTACGGTACCGTCATTATCTTCCCGTACGACAGAGCTTTACGACCCTAAGGCCTTCATCGCTCACGCGGCGTCGCTGGTTCAGGGTTGCCCCCATTGACCAATATTCCCTACTGCTGCCTCCCGTAGGAGTCTGGACCGTGTCTCAGTTCCAGTGTGGCTGATCATCCTCTCAGACCAGCTACCGATCGTCGCCTTGGTAGGCTTTTACCCCACCAACAAGCTAATCGGACGCAGACTCATCCTCTGGTGATAAATCTTTAACCCCGGTGCCCGCAGGCACTGTGGTCTTATGCGGTATTAGCTCAACTTTCGCTGAGTTATTCCCCGCCAGAGGGCAGATTATCTACGCGTTCCTCACCCGTTCGCCGCTCATACTCGCCCCGAAGGACTTTCCTCGCTCGACTTGCATGTATTAAGCACGCCGCCAGCGTTCGTTCTGAGCCAGAATCAAACTCTCCAATTTAATCGAGATTTTAATTCCAACCAAAACAATCTAACTGACTGTTTTTGTTGTTCATTTTCAAAAAATTAACATGAACCCAAAACTTTCATTTACTAGCTATTTAGATTTCAAAGAACGAATGCGTCCGGACGTTCTAGTTGATCCCCTAGTGGGGGTCAACTCTAATTGTTCAAAAAAACAATTATTTTTTCCGAAAGTTTCGGGAGCTTTCAACGCTACTTTTCCGCCGCTGGTAGTTTCCAGACGATGCTCCCGGCGATATGTGATGCGTAAGGAGTGTTCTATGCCTAGGGCACCTCGTGGTCAAGCTCGGATCTCGCAAAACTTTAAAAAGATCAAATATTTCACGAGAATTCTTTACACTTTGAACTACCTCAGACGTCATCCACTAAAACTGTGCGATAAAACCTCCAAAATAGAGAAGGAGAAATGAAAAATGGGATCACTAACAACTTAGGTCGGCAAATAAGAGATGAACTTTAAAAAATACTTCAGAGATAAATACGTAAGTCTGACTCTCCTGCTTTCCCTACTTTATTTTATAATACTTTCCTATAAACAGTATCTCAAACTCTACGGGCTCGGTTACCCAGATTTTGATCTTTCAATTTACTATCAGGGACATTGGCTGATTGCTCACTCATATGATCCATTTGTTACAATAAGGGGGCTTCCACTTCTAGGGGATCATTGCCAACTCATAAATCTTTTCGTGAGCCCATTCCTACTTATATATGACTCTCCCCTTACTCTCCTAATGATTGAAACACTTGTTATCGCGATATCAGGCAATATTCTCTACCAAATTGCAAAACGTGAACTACTGAGTTCTCAACTCTCCTTTATGATTGTTGTGGCATTTTTTCTTTTCCCCGCCCTCTTACATCACAATTTGGACGCCTATCGCCCAAATACTTTTGCTATTCCAGGGTTTTTCCTCATGTGGTGGGCTTATCAAAAACGATCGCTCACTCTACTTATCTTTGGAGCTCTTTTGACAATTTCTGCAAAAGAAAACATGGCCACTGTGGTCGCAGCATTGGGAATCTACTTTCTCTTGCTGAAAGAATATCGATACGGTTGGATACTGATTGGCTTAGGGCTCTCAAGCTTTTTACTTATCACCCAAGTTTTTGTTCCCTATATCAATGGCGGCATTCACTATGTGCATGCCTCAAAACTTCAGTCTCTAAAGAATTTCCTTAGTGGCAAGACCCTATTTTTTGAGTATTTGGATTATCGCATATTAACAGATCAAAACGGCCTCTACCTGTTAAAACTCCTTCTACCACTTGGCTTTCTCCCACTGCTTCAACCAGGGCTCCTTATTTTTTCACCTGTTCTTTTTGCAAATCTCTTAGTGGATTGGCCATATGCTCGAATGATTGAATATCACTATTCAGCTGGTTTGATGGGTGCCTTTTTTATAGCATACACATTGGCCATCAAAAAGCTGACAAAAACTCCTCAACTAAGTCAGATTCCTAATATAAAACGACATCTGAGCTCAATTCTTCTCATTTTTACCTTAGGGGGCTTCTATCTCTATTCCCCATCTATATTAAAACCCCCTCTTCTTTTTGAGGAAAACCCTCAAATTCGAAGAGACGTACAAGAGGATGTTTCAGTCATTCGAGAAATCATACAAACAGATTCCGTCAGTGCATCTTACCTTCTTCTTCCATTTTTTTCTGATAGAAAAGAAATCCTGATGTGGCCCAATCCCTTTAAAAACTTTTACTATGGCGTTAGAGATTCAGACAAATATCCCCATAATCCCAAATATTTAATTCTCCTTAAAGAAACCACAACAAAAGAACATCGAGATATGCTTCACCCTCTCCCCTACAAACTCATAAGGGATTTCAAAAGAGTTCAGCTCTATAAAAGAATTCCTTAAACACACCCATATCTAGTACGTAGTAGGCCCTTTGTTGACAATCCGCCAGTGAATTGTCAATAAAGCCCCCAAATTCCCCTACCCCACTTGCTACAAATACGACAGAATAACTCTATGCAAGCCCATCACTTTAAAGAATTTGAGTGCGCACTTATTCTTCCATTTTATAATGAAATTCAACGAATTCCATTTCAAGAACTTGAAACCGCACAAAAAGCAAACCCTCAAACACTCTTTCTATTTGTAGATGATGGAAGCTCTGATAAGACTTCCGAGCTGTTAACAAAAAAATTTTCCCAAAACAAAAATTTTAAGTTGCTGCAGTTTCAAAAAAATCAAGGAAAAGCTGAGGCCATAAGAAAAGGCGTTCTCTCAATCGCCAATAGGGAGATCAAATTTATTGGGTACTGGGACACCGACGGCGCAACACCTGTTGAAATCTATAAAGACTTTCTTAAGAAATTAAGAGATTCAAAAGATTACGATCTCATCATGGGGTTACGTTTAAAACGCCTTGGAGCAAAGGTAGAACGCAAGCTTTCTCGTCATTACCTAGGGAGAATATTTGCAACTCTCACAAGCACACTACTCAATCTCCCCGCTTACGACACCCAGTGCGGGGCCAAACTTATGCGTCGAGATTTTGCAGATCAAGTTTTTGAAAAACCATTTCTAACAAAATGGCTTTTTGATATTGAAATTCTTTTTCGTGCAAAACACGGTTTTCCAAATAAAAATCTAGAGAACTCCGTTCTCGAACTCCCTTTAGACAAATGGCGAGAGCAACATGGATCAAAACTAAGATTGTTGGATTTTCTCAAAACTCCATTCTCACTCCTAGCCTTAGGATTCGTCTATTCACGGGAGTTTCGTATTGCAATATTTCTTTTCTTGATGATCCTCCTTGGTTTTTTTCTCTTTATTGGTGTCTAGGACACATCTCCTCACCTAGACTATTCTCTTAATGGTCCATTTTAAACTTTGCGTCGCTACCCCTCGCCGTAATAAACCGAAACTGGTCTACAACAGTGTTGTTCATTTAATAATCACAAGCTCTTAAATACTTAAAAACCTGAAGTTGACCTCCCTCTTATACGTTGAGAAAAATAAGCACACGCTCCAATCAACACCTCCACATCTTTGTCCAGGAACGGTTTTGCTTTGAATAGCCCTGTTCTACTTCCTCTTCGCCCAAGGCATTGTTAGAATAGAAAAATGTATTAGGATGTCACATTTATTGGAATAGATCTTACGAAAAGAGTTTGACCAAATCACATCCTGTTAGGAGATCACATCAAAGGGATTATTCTTGCCGGAGGCAGTGGCACGAGACTTCATCCTCTCACACAATCTGTATCCAAACAGCTCATGCCCATTTACGACAAACCCATGATTTACTATCCACTTTCAACATTGATGTTATCGGGTATAAAAGAAATACTTCTCATCTCCACCCCAGTTGACCTTCCATTGTTTGAAAGGCTGTTGGGAGACGGTTCGCAGTGGGGTATCCAACTTCAATACGCGGAACAAGCTCATCCAAACGGTCTAGCTGAAGCATTCATCATTGGTGAAAGATTTGTTGGAAATGACAATTGCTGTTTGATTCTTGGGGACAACATGTTCTACGGACATGATTTCGTAAAACTTTTAGTAGAAGCGAGAACCGGGGTTGAAAAAGAAGGCGGAGCCTGTGTGTTTGGATATCGAGTACGAGACCCTGAAAGGTACGGTGTCGTGGAGTTTGACGAACACTGGAATGCACTCTCTATAGAAGAAAAGCCCACCTCTCCAAAGTCCAAGTACGCCGTTGTTGGACTCTACTTTTACGACAACAATGTTGTACAAATATCAAAATCTCTCACCCCCTCATCTCGTGGAGAGCTTGAAATCACAGATGTCAATTGCAAGTACTTGGAACAAAAAGCATTGAAAGTTCAGGTCATGGGTCGAGGTTTTGCATGGTTAGATGCAGGAACTCATTCCAGTTTACTTGATGCAAGCAACTTTGCTCGAACTATTGAAGAGAGACAGGGTTTTAAAATCGCATGCCTAGAGGAAATTGCGTTTCATCAAAGCTGGATATCAAGAAGAGATTTAGAAAAAAGATACGAACTTCTTCAAAAAAGCCTCTATGGCCAGTACTTAAAAGAAATTTTGGAAAACTAGAATGGAAATCAATCCTACAGATTTTTGCGGACTATACGTTATCACTCCCAGAGTTTTTCAAGACTCTCGTGGAACTTTTGTGGAAACCTTCAATCAAGAGGAGTTAAAGAAACATTTTTCTTTTGACCCGTTTGTTCAAGACAATGAATCTGTATCTCACAAGGGAGTTTTGAGAGGGCTTCATCTCCAAGTGGGGGAATTTGCTCAATCCAAACTTATACGAGTCTCATCAGGTGAGGTTTTTGATGTGTGTGTAGATCTTAGAAAAAACTCAAAGACATACTTGAAATCATTTGCAACAACTCTATCAGCTCAGAATCGAAAACAGATCTACATTCCAAAGGGGTTTGCACACGGCTTTTTGGTTTTAAGTGAATCTGCAACCTTTTGCTACAAAGTGGACGCGGGGTACTCAAAGAACCATGAACGAGGCATTCGTTATGACGACTCTCAGTTCAATATTTCGTGGCCCAAACTCGATACAACTCCAATTGTGTCAGAAAAGGATCTCAAACTTCCCCAATTGAACGACACCTTGATCAAGGAAATCGCAAATTGAAAGTCGCAGTCACAGGAGCAAATGGGCAACTGGGATGTTGTTTAAGAAATATTCTAAATGATGAGGTCGTGTTTCTTAGTAAAGAAGAGATGGACATCACCAATGAATACGAAACTCTAGATGTTATTCGAGATATGGAAATTGATTTGGTTATAAACACAGCAGCCTACACCCACGTTGATAGAGCTGAAACTGAAAAAGATCTTTGCTGGAGCGTAAATGAAAAGGGGGTGAGAAACCTCTCTCAAGCATTAGAAAGACGCAACGGAAAACTCATCCACATATCCACAGACTATGTTTTTGATGGCCTTAAAAAGGAGCCGTATGTTGAAGAAAATGAGACAAACCCTCTTTCCGAGTACGGACTCTCCAAACGAGGGGGGGAAAGAGTTTTACTCCATTCCAATATCAACGGGGTTATACTCCGAACATCTTGGTTATTTTCTCCATTTGGAAAGAACTTCGTAAAAACCATGGTACAACTTATGAGTCAAAATGACGAGATACGAGTTGTACAAGATCAAATCGGGAGTCCTACTTCAGCTTTGGATCTTTCAAAATCAATTGAAACCCTTATTTCTACGAAATTCCCCGAAAAAACTGAAATCTACCATTTCGCAAATTCTGGATATTGTTCGTGGTGGGATTTTGCAACAGAAATTAAAAATAATTTGAAGCTTTCAACTGTGATCGTTCCTATTACAACAGATGAGCTCCATCAAACTGCAAAGCGACCAGCTTTTGGAGCACTTTCATCAAAAAAATTTGAAAACGACTACAGTTTTAAAATACAATCATGGCAAAGTTCGCTTAAAAATGTATTAAAGGAAATCAAATGAATCGTAATGTTCTCATCACTGGTGGTGCTGGATTTATTGGATCCAATTTTGTCAAACTCTATACTGACAAGTACCCTGAACACAAAGTCATCAATCTGGATCTTCTCACCTATGCTGGAAATCTTGAGAATTTAAAATCTATCAATTCCAATCACCATCAACTTGTCAAAGGAGATATTTCAAACCGCGAATTGGTTGAAAACATATTTAGTGAACATAAAATTGATTCGATCTTTCATTTTGCAGCTGAAAGCCATGTGGACAATTCTATCTCAGGTCCTGAGGTTTTTGTAAAAACAAATGTTCTTGGAACATTCACTCTGCTAGATGTAGCAAAGTCCCACTGGTTGGAAGCTCCAAATACACTGAAATCTCAATACAAAAACTCTCGATTCCTCCATGTTTCTACAGATGAGGTTTATGGTGAACTTGAAAAAAACGGATATTTCACAGAAGAAACCCCCTATGCCCCCAATAGCCCCTATAGCGCAACAAAAGCTGGAAGTGATTTACTTGTACGGGCTTACAATAAGACATATGGACTCAATACCGTCACAATGAATTGCTCCAACAACTATGGCCCCAATCAACACAGTGAAAAATTGATTCCAACAGTCATAAGAACATGCCTTTCTGAGAAACCAATACCTGTCTATGGTAAAGGAGAAAATATTCGAGATTGGCTTTATGTCACAGATTACTGCCACGCTATAGACCTTGCTTTTGACAAGGGACGAAGTGGTGAAAGCTACAATGTCGGATCCGACAATGAACAAACCAATATCAATCTTGTAAGAAAAATATGCCAAATACTAGATGGCATTCATCCTAGAAAAAATGGGAAACATGAAGATCTTATTCGCTTTGTCACAGATCGACCTGGTCATGATTTTAGATATGCAATTGACGCAAAGAAAATCAAAAATGAACTCGGATGGAAAGCAGAATATTCTTTTGAAAGTTCGTTGAAGCAAACAGTCCAATGGTACGTGAATCAATCTTTGAGTTGATCCGCAATAAGAAAGCCCGAAAGAACAATCCCCAAGACTCCAGCCACTGCTGCAATAGTGGTATAAGTTGTACCATCCACCAACCCCTCACGTGGAGGAACCCAGATTGTTTCACCGCCCGTTAAACGAATTTTTTGCTCTCCTTTTACAAGATCTTCAATATCCACTTCTTCTGAAGACCTTCCTCCAGCACGACTCACAAGAATCGAATCCGCTTCAGCTGTTCTACTTGGTCCACCCGATATGCTAAGTAGTGTAGCCAAATCCGTCGCATGTGGGACATGATAGAGACCCGGTTTCTCCACATCTCCCATCAACTTCACAGGAACTAAGACTTTTCCGTAGCTTTTACGGTAAAAAAACTCAGAAAGTCGCACATCGACTTCTTCATTCGTGAACGGTCTTTTCATCCTATCAGTTTGTCGAGCAAATACTGGAACTGTTGCGAAGTTCATTGCCAAAAAAATCATGAAAATCTTTTTCATCTTGCCTTCCTATGCTGATCGATTTTCCAGATAACCATATCCAAAACTTGAAAGTTCTGATTCATCCACACGATTCAAAACTCCAAATACAATTTTAAAATCCAGCGCCGAAAGTCCATCCATGAGTTTTTCAAGGTCACTCATCCCTGTTTCAAATTTTGATGTAACGATAACTGGGACATCAGCTGACCGGGTTGCAATTATAGCCTCAGGGCCTGAATCATATGCTGCTGTTTCAAGAATAATGAAATCATAGATTTCACGCATGGATCGAATAAACTCTCCAAACCTCTCTGATGAAATATACTCAACTCCACTGATTCCCAGTTTTCCAGACGGAATAAAATCAACACCTGACTGTATGCCTGTTATTAAAACTTCTTTTACTGTTTTTTCACCCGAGAGTATCTCAGTTAAACCAACTTCATTGCGAATTCCATAGATGTGAGTGTTATTAAATAATTTAACATCACAATCAACTATCAACGTTTTTTTACCAATTTTCCCAAGACTTCCAGCTAGGTTTGCAGAAACAATGGATTTCCCTTCACCTCTGGATGGGCTCACTATAGACATAACTTTAATCTCTTTACCTTGAGAAAGCTCAACTCTCTGTAAAATACGCGTACGAATATATCGAAATGCTGTGGTTACAACATTATTGACATCAAAGTTACAGAGTATAGATTCATCTTGATTGGATTGACTTTTGATTGTTCTGATAAAATTTGATCTTTTACCAATTTGGGGAATTTCACCAGCAAAGAAGATTCCCATTTTTTCAATGTCTGCTTTTGATCGAACAGTTGGATTAATGTACTCAAGTGTATATATAAGACCTGCCAGTAAAAGAACAACAAAGGCAAAAGACAATAAGAGTTTCGACCTCAAGGGAACTTGTATTGTAGCAAAGCTGAGACTTGCTTTGTCGTATATTCGCACCTTGTTATTCAAACTGATTTTATAGATTTTCATGTCAAACAACTGCTTCTTTAAACCTTCAAATAGAGTGTGATTGAGATCAATTTTTTGCTGTACAGTTTTTATCTCTTGCTCTATATCAGCAACAGGAAGTTCCAATATTCCCTGCAAAGAAGATTCGAGGGCATTTTTGCGAATATTTAAAAGTCGAATTTCTTCATTGAGTTGGGATCGTTGCCCTAAAATCGTAGATTTCAATTCTTCTAGATAAGAGGCTGGCTGGCGCTCTCTCTTTAAGGCTGATACCTGCTGACCCAAACGATCTTTCAGTGAATTCATTTCTGTTATGTCTGTACGGACTGCCTGAATTTCTTTACGAAGCTCAAAGGCCTGAAGCTCCACCTGTTCTCTATTGATTTGCCCGTTGGAACGACTGCCTGCTCGTATATGCAATTCAATCGCCTCTCGACTAAACTTTCTTATCTTGTTTTCAAGAAGATTTAATTCGTTCTCAAGAAACTCCTCAACCTCTTGAATTTCTTTTTTCTCATATGCTGTCAATGAATCGACCGCCACTTGGCTTGCAATATTGTTCAAATGGACTGCCATTTCTTTATTTGGCATAACCACCGATACAAGAATTGAATCATAGTCGTTCTTTGAAAAACTCACCCAAGAAGATGCTGTTGAGCCGATTTCATAATCCGAATACTTCGTTACGTGCTTTTTGCCCTTTTGAACTTGGTTGAAACTTCCTTTAAAAAGCCGTTTGTACCTTGGAGTCCGAGCAAGGTCATCTACAGCAAGAAACAGTTTATACTGGTCTGACTCGCGAATAGCCTTTCCCAAAGCAATAAAGTACTGATGTGTGGTCAACATTTTTAAATACTTATCTGCTTGATCGTATTGTGAGTAGCTATTGTAATCATAACCACTGATTTTTGCAGCAGTAGTTAACAACTGACTCGTTTCTCGAGTTTTAATATTTAACTTCGAAGAAGACTGAAATGAAGGAAAAAACGTGTGTTCAAGGCTTACTACAATTGCAGCACATCCCAATACTCCGACAATAAGTCGTGCGTATTTTTTAGTCAGAATGAGTATTGTATGAAGAGCCGAAGCTTTCATAGTATTTCCGTTCACTTAAACTCCGTTTCAATTGAAACCACTAACTCTTCTTTATCGACAAAACTATGGAACAAATGAAAACGTACTGCTCATTTTTTTCAACTTTGAGACATTTTGGACTCGACATAAGGCTGTAATTTCATCAATGACAAAGAACGTACAAGTTATATAAAATAAAGAAATGAAACTTAAAACTGGAGCTCTCCAGTTCCTTTTATTTTTAGCTATAGGTTTATTTTTTATCGGCCTTGGTCTAGTAATACCTTCCGTATTTGGTACGATTCAATCCCTTGGCCATAACATCCCTAGTAATAGATTAACAGGAGATTTCACTATTGCCCTAGGTTGGGCCCTGTTCTTTTTTGTTATTCTAACTCTTCTTCCAAACTTCAAAACTTTTTTCCGCCACCTTCCTTTCCTCTGGGTCATAAGGTGTTTAGTGACCCTAGTTGCAATGCTTTTCTATGAAGACCGATATGGATTGGATGCCTACCAGTACTTCCTGACATCAAAGTTCTCTTACTTTCCCTTTGAACAAGTCAGCTACGGACATGGCACCTCCATAATAGGAAGTCTCTCATGGATGATGAATCACTTTCTTCCTGTCAACGACTCTTACCACGCACTCAAAGTTATTTTTTCTTTTATAGGCTTTACTGCAATCAATATATTTTACCTTGCCTTTCGAAATTTCTGGGGCAAAGACTCCATCAAGTTACTTTACCTTCTTCATTTGTTTCCATCTATTCTATTTTGGTCATCCATTTTAGGAAAAGACCCAGTAACACTTCTGGGGATATCCATATACACCTATGGTGCGCTTTCTTTGATTCAAAAAAAACAAGCCGTCAGTACAATTTGGATTGCCCTTGGGGTGTTCATTGCTTCTGGAATTCGCGTTTGGTCAGGACTTATTTTGCTAGCTCCATTAGGTATGGTATTGGTTTATAAAAGCAAAATTGGGGCTGTCAAAAAAATTGCCGTTACAGGTTCAATTGCTGTGGTTTTCTTATTTGTATTCGAAAAATTCCAAGAACGATTCAACGTAGACTCAGCACAAGAGGTTGTTGAAACATCACAAAGAATATCACGTAGTTGGAGTCGTGGAGGCGCGGGGCAAGAAGTGCCTGAATTTCACTCTATTCAGGACATGCTTCTCTTTTCCCCAAAAGGAGTTTTTGCGGCAGTCTTTCGTCCACTTCCTTTTGAAATCAAGTCCGTGTTTGGATCACTTGCCGGGCTTGAGAATTTTATACTTCTTGCTCTCTTTTTAATTGGACTCAAAAGGGCGCGCCGTGAAACCTTTAAACGCCCTGAAATTCAATGGGCTGGCTTATATATTTTTATCTGGGCGTTTATCTATGGATTTGTCTCTTACCAAAACTTAGGCAGTGCCGTACGATTCAAATTACAAATTCTTCCTATCCTCATCAACCTGCTTCTCTACATCATTCATCTCACCAACATAAGAGAGGATCATGATGTGCAACCGGAAATACAACCTAAAACTTAGAACGTGCACTCATTTAAAAAAACTCGCTATCTCTTCGACAATTTTATCTTGATCATTCTCAGATAAATAAGGATGCATGGGCAAACTCACAACTTCCCCTGATAGCTCTCTAGAATTTGGAACATTGCAATCCGTATCAGCTATCGCGACTTGATCTGGTAACACAGATGGATAATGAACGGCTGTCGGAATTCCCACACTATCCATGTGTTTTCTAAATCCATCACGATCTGAAACCCGAATGGTAAATTGTCCAAAAACAGAGGTTCTATCTTCTTTCACTTCTAAAGTGGTCACACCGCAGTTCAAATTTTCTATTTTTTTGATATAAGCATTTCCGATTCTCAGTCGCTCTTCAACTTCACGGGGAAAAATATCAAACTTTGCGTTCAAAACAGCAGCTTGCAAAGTATCAAGCCTGCCATTTATCCCAATTCTCGAGTGAGAATACCTAGACACATCCCCATGTCGACTGATCTCTCGCATCGTTTTTGCTAATGAGTCGTCATCTGTAAACAGCGCTCCAGCATCTCCATATCCTCCAAGCGGCTTAGACGGAAAAAAACTCGTTGCTCCAACTTCACTTAATGCACAAGATTTTTTACCCTTGTAGGTTGCTCCAAAACTTTGAGCCGCATCTTCTATAATAGGAATACCCCCTGCCACCTCACGAATTTCATCCATATCTGAGCATTGCCCATACAAACTCACTGGCATTATCGCTTTTGTTCGATTTGAAATAGAATCTTTCAATGAAGAAATTGACATATTACACGTACCCTTCTCCACATCCACAAATACTGGTTTTGCCCCAAGAAGTGCCACGACCTCGCATGTTGCAAAGAAAGAAAAGGCCGGGACAATCACCTCATCTCCTGGACCAATTCCATATGCCAAAAGTGGTATCAAGAGCGCATCCGTACCGCTTGAAACGCCAATACAGTGCTTTACACCAACATACTCGGCAAGGCGTGATTCCAATTCATCAATTTCAGGACCCAATATATATTGTCCGTGCTCAAGAACAGCGGCAATTCGTTTGTCTAATTCAGGTTTGATCTTCTTCTGCTGAGTTTTTAAATCAATAAAATCCATATCACCTACTCTCTTTCTCCAAACGCCCATCTTTTAATTTATAAACAACTCCTGTATGAGGACAGACCTCTTCCCCATTTCCTTCCATCGGTAAACTCAATCTTTCACCATATGCACTCATCCATCCAATCTGTCGAGCTGGAACACCCACCATAAGTGCAAAAGAAGCGACATCTTTAGTGACAACTGCACCTGCAGCAATAAATGCGTATTCGCCAATAGTTATATCGCAAACTATCGTGCAATTTGCTCCAAGAGTTGCACCTCTTTTAACAAGTGTTTTACGGTACTCATTTTTCCTTACAATTTCTGAACGAGGATTGTACACATTTGTGAACACACAACTCGGTCCACAGAAAACATGATCTTCCAGTTCAACTTCATCATATACGGACACATTGTTTTGAATTTTTACGTTCTCACCAATCTTTACATTATTTCCAACATAGACGTTTTGCCCTAGAGAACAATTGGGACCAATCACAGCAGTTCGACACACATGAACCCAATGCCAAATGCGTGTGCCTTCTCCAATTTTGGCACCATCATCTATGATTGCTGTTTCATGAATTCGCATCAGATTTGTTCCAATTCTTTAAATTAAATTTCACTTATAAATCTATCACAACATTTTGTCTCAAAAGCAAAGGATTTTAAATATTCCCCAAGGGGCACCATACAAACTCAATTGAAACGAAAATCAATTCCCATAGAAAGTGAGTGAAAAAAGAAACACATCGGGAGTTTTTGAAACAAGTTCGAAATGATCAGCAGTTTTTAAGAGCTAGTAGCCCCGAAGATCATGTAATATTTTAGACACAACCAGTGCTTGGGATTGAACATTGTATTGCGTTGTGACGCGTTCATATCCTCTAGTGCCAAATTGGGATAAAAGCTCTCTATTGGAGTCAAACGCATCAAACGCCTGATTCCATTCACTTTCTGTTGTTGCAAGAAAACCACTCTTTCCATGTTCAATAATTTCAGAATTTACGCCAACAGGTGAGGCTACAACTGGGAGACCACACGCCATATATTGAATCAACTTAAAGCCGCACTTACCCCGTGACCACTCAGTGTCCTCCAAAGGCATAATTCCAATATCCATATGCAGCAAATCTTTCAAAAAAGTCTCCTCTGACCAAGGTCGAGTCGGATGCCAATCACCTATAGCCTCTCTTGAGGCCCCCACAAGATTTAACTTCCAATTTTTCTTATTCACCAACCTTTCTAGAGGGTCCTTGATCAAATTCAAACTTTGAGAAGTCGATGGTGATCCCATCCATCCTACAGTCAATGCACCAGACATTGGAAAATTCGATTTCCTACTACTATAAGTGTTCAAATCCACAACCGTTGGTACGACTGAAACATTCTCATTCCAATTATGGGCATAAGCTGCAAGGTTTGGGTTACCCGCAAATACATGGGAGGCCTCTTGAAGAACCTTTCCAATCTTGTTTTTAAGTCCCCACCTCAAAGCTCTGTTTGAATTTTTGTCATACTGAAGAAACAAGGCGTCATCCATGTCAATCACAAAGGGGTGCAGTTTTTTTAAAAACCACTTTTCAATAAAGAACGGAATATACGGTAGTAGCTCAAAGTAAATAACCGTTGCATCATATCTTTTAGCTTTTAATACATTCCTTACTCTTTTGAAATAGCACCCTAGAAGCTCCATCTTGGAAATTGGCTCTTTAGAGTACTTCTTTTCTAGGTAGCTATCCTCAAGTAAAGAAAGCGTGTCACACTCAATACCCAACTTTTCCAAATGAGAATAGTATTGTGAAAACCGATATCGGAAAGATGCTGCTTTTTGGCTGTACTTATGAAGAAAAAGAACTTTCATATTCGTCTAGCATAAATGGAATCCCTCGCATTTCCAATATGATTCGACTAGTATTAAGACTGAAGCAGTAAACAAACAACGGTGAGGATTTGTGTCAAAACGCATTCTCTACATTTCTTATGATGGGATGCTTGAACCTTTAGGGGAATCACAGGTTCTCCAATATGCTAAAGCTCTGAGTGAAAATTATGGGCATTCTTTTACAATACTCAGTTTTGAAAAATCTTCGGATCTAAAAAACAAAAAAAACGTTGAACGTATAAACAGCTTTGTTCATTCCTTTAACGGAAAGTGGATACCACTAACTTATCACAAATCACCAACACTCCTAGCCACTCTTTTTGATATAGCAACAGGCACTCTCTTAGCAATTCGTTTGAATAGAAAGAAGAAGTTCCACTTTCTACACACACGCAGCTATGTCTCCGCTCTCATTGGACTGTTGATTAAGATAACAACTAAAACTCCTTTTATTTTTGATATGCGCGGGTTTTGGGCTGATGAAAAAGTCGATACAGGCTCGTGGAGTAAGGGAGTTCTCTACAAATCCGTAAAGTGGCTAGAAAAACAATATCTCATACATGCATCTGCAGTCATCTCTCTCTCCAAAGCTGGCATTAAGGAAATGATGACTTTTGATTATCTTGATTCAAATTCCGACATGAAAAAATTCCACTGTGTATCAACATGCACAAATTTAGACAACTTCAGTATTTCAAAAAAGAAACCAGCCCACCCCCTAACACTTGGTTATGTTGGGAATGCTCAAGGCTGGTACATGTTTGAACCCGTCTTAGAGATTTACCAAATACTCCTTAAGCGCGACTCAAACTCAAAGTTTGAAATAGTAAATCAAAATGACCATGAATATATCCGCAACCTCTTTAAGAAAAAAAATACTCCACTCCAAAATGTTACCATTCAATCTCTTACCCACGACCAGGTGCCAAGCGCGATCTCTCAAATGGATTTTACCGCATTTTTCATCAAACCCTTTTATTCAAAAATTGCTTCAGCTCCAACAAAGCTTGGAGAGTTTTTGGCTATGGGAATACCTTGCTTAACAGGACCTGGAATTGGGGATGTTGAAGAAATTTTAAATGATTTCAATTCCGGTCTAGTTGTTCATTCAAATGAAAGTTTGAATATCTCCTTTGAAAAGTTTTTGGAGATTATAAGCTCCTCACCAACAAAAGAAAATTGCCGCAAAACTGCTGAGAAATACTTTTCATTGGAAAGGGGGGTTTTTCAATACAACCATATCTACAAAAACATAAATACAGATTTATTTAAAACTCAAGTCGTTGAAGAAGCAAACTTATGAAAATACGAACTTCAGTTATTGTTCTTGTTTGTTTTTTTTCTTCAATCGCCTTTTTAAAATACTCAGAGGTCGATAACAATCTCACAAGAGAAGATATCCTCTATATCAATAAAATTCTAAGGGGAGATTTAGAATCCCCCTCCCTTGAAACCTTTGAACAAGAAATAGAATTTATTACCCAAATCCAGGATCGAATTATTTCTTATTCGAAAACAGAAGGTATTTCAAAATTTGAAAAGCGTGAACCTAAAAATTTCTTCCGCCAACAAAAAGGGCTTTGCTACGACAGAAGTCGAGTTATAGAAAAAATCCTAAGATATTATAATTTTAAAACTCGCCATGTCTCTCTCTACTACTACGGTAAGAAGAATAAGTATCTAGCACTGCTCACACCCAGAATTGACTCTCACACAGTGACAGAAGTCTTAACCAAAAGAGGATGGCTTGTCGTAGACTCCAATATACGCTGGATCTCCCTTGATCAGGAGAGTCAGCCCTTCCCTATAGACAAAGTGGTGAATCAAAAAGGTAAGAGAAAAACAATTTCTTGGATGGATTCGGGAGTCAAATACCAACACACCTACGGCAGACCTTTTATATGGATCTATGGCCTCTATTCAAGACATGGAAAGTTCTATCCACCATACAATTTTATTCCTGACATAAATATAAAAGAATTTCTATATAACTTTCTCAATGAATGACTTTAAATGTACGTCTTTAACAAACTGACCTACAACAGTCTTGGCCAGTTTTCACCTTTAATTAAATGAATACACGCGCTTCATCTTTTTACGCTGATTCCAGATCAAAGCCATTGGAAGTAAGAAAAGCAACAAAAATGCAAGTAATCGGCCAAAGCCCATCCCACCAGTTCCATCCACGGGACCTATAGAACCACAACCACCACCTCCGCTGCCAGAACCATCACCTCCAGAATCCTCCGGTTTCTCTGTGAATGTATCCATTGGAATCTTCATCGTAGGGTCTCCAAAAAGAGTCCATGATCTCATAGTATCAAGACTTGAAACACCATCTCCAATTTTAATTTTGGAATTTAAGAAAAGTTCGCCAATTCTAAGTGCTGTATACCCGTTGCTCGTTTGACTAGAAAGCTCGGACATAAAGTTCTTACCCATATTGATTTGATTAGATGGAACTGTCATAGTTGTCGAGCCCCAGAACGCTATTGCTCCACCATCTGAATTGAAAATCATCTCTTCCCCCAAACTCTTCATTGCAGGATTGGGATCATAATAAAGCGAGTTCAAACAGTTGAAGGCGACAACCATAGGAAGTCGTTCATTGTCGAGGTTTTTTGCATCACTAGTTGTAAAGTAATCTGCTGACGCCCATCGATCTTCAGCTCCGTGCCCAATATAGGTCATCAAAAGAGGTGCATTTTCAAATTCATCAATCAATACTTGTTTTCCTACAGCATCACTTGCAGCACTTCGATCCAAATTTGCTGTGGAGAATGGTTTTCCTGAAATTTGAAGAGCATCTGCTAATTTTTCAGAATCTTTTCCAAAGCCCTCATTGTAAAGCTCTTTGTCTGATATGAAAGTGGCCTTACGAGAAAGTTCTGGAAGAGGGGCCAGTTGTCCTGATTCATAGTCCAATAACTTCTGAACATAAGAGTAAATGATATTTGGATCTGAACTCGGTATTCTTCCAACTGCTATATAAGGTAAGCTTGCTTGACCTTGAACAAACCAATTGTCATGCGCATAATCCATAAACATACCTTTGTGTAAAGGCACTGGCATTTTTCTTTCAACGCCACCATAGCCCAGTCTGTCTCTTGTGTCATAAGTCGCATCTCCTAAAAAGAGAAGATATTTTGGAGACGGTGCCCGCCAATTCACTCGAGCAAAATCAACAAAATCTTTGATTCCTTGACTTGAAACACGACCATTTGAGAATTCAGCATAAATTTGCTCAAGACGAACCTCCTTTACACGCAAACCTTCCATACGTCTTTTATCGACAAGGTCTTGAGCTGAATTCAAAAGATCTCGATGGCCTATCACCAGAAAATCAGCTCCATTTGCAGTGTCCTTCAAAGACTCTCTCGCTCCCCAAGACATAGCAATTACATCTGGAGTTTTAAAGGAACCATCTTCTACGCCGTAAAAGAGTCGCCCACCATCTTCTTCACCTGGAATCAATTGCGCAAAAAAGCGTGCTTCATAGGATACCCCTGCATCATATGTGTTCACGTCAACATTTTGAAGTTTGTGAATTCGAGTGGTGCTGCGAGAGACATCATAGAAATTCACAGATGCTGTATCAAAACCAGTGACCGTGATATTTTCATTCAATGTACGATTTTCCACAATGGCAATCCCAGAATCCGAAACTCTCAACTTTTTATAATCTACCGTTAAACTATTGATATCCACCATATCGTAATCATTTGGAGCAACATGATCTGCATAAACTTGAACACGTATCGTATTTGAGCCAGAGAAAAAGTATTCTGCAGGAACCTGAAAAATAATCTTTCTTGGCGATTGATCTTGAAAAACTTCGTCGTAAACAGGGTATGGAATAGAATTGACCCAAAAAACCAAATGATGCTTAGGATTTCGTGAGTACGCCGGGCGCCCCGCCACTTCAACCTGTACCGTATACTGAGCCCCTGAACTATTGTCTGCGTAATTCAAGTCCACCTGAATGTCTTTGAACGATGCTGCTGCTGGAGGATGACTCAATCCACCACGCATTAAGTATATACGCTCCCAAAACAAGTGATCCGCAAAATCCCCTAATGGAAAATCAAATACAGCATACGTGTCCTCTTCCAATCGCACTCTTGAAAAACCACTTCGAACTGTTGAGTCTGGTTGCCCAGTGGGATCTGCATTTACACTTTCAATTCTAAGAGCAGTCAAAGGACTGTCCTGCAGATTGAATCCCGCAAGTACCACTTCATCATAGGAATCTTCAAGACTTGAAACGTATTCACCATAAAACCGTATGGAATCACCACTTCCAAATACAGAGTCGGCACTCAAGATTTCAATTGGAATTTCCTCTCCGTGGTAGAACATCCGAAGTTCACCTGTATCTAAGCCTTCAAAAGGCATTCCAACACCAGATGCATTCATGTCATCAAATTCAAGTTCATACATTCCAGCTGTTTTGTATCGAATCTTTAAAGTCCCCTCAACTGCAGCTGGAGAATCGGCAAGATCTCCTCCTGGAACTGGTGGGTGACTAGAGTCATAACCACTCAATCCAATTTCAACGAGAATCTTACTTGCACGAACCGTATCTCCAGTAACAGGGTTGAATTGAATTGGAATCGCTCGCACCTCAACATACTTTCGACCCACAATATCTTTCACTTCAGATTCCACTTCTACATATTGACCTGGAAAATAAGCATTTGTAGAGTAAGCATTAGAGTCCATTGACCAACTTGGTTGAAGAACACCATTTCCATCCACTGTCCAAAGTGGCACAGAAGCGACATTGTGAGAAACTGGAGCATCTTCATTGATTTCCATATCAAGAATGGATGCTGTTGTTGGAGAATCCTCAACTTCAATCAAAATCACCTTTTCCATAAGCTTTGGCTTCCCTGTTTCAGCAAAAGCCACATATCCTGGAATTTCAAGATCCTCATAACTTCCATTCAGAGGTGACACAGACCAAGACTCTGTCGGTGGTACAATCTCTAGAATAATAGAGTTTTGAGTTTGAGATATAATATGAATGCCATTTCCCAAGTCTTTCATACCTGGTTGAGATATCGGTCCATTATTGATGTCATTTCCATCATTGGCATCTGGATCAGACGTATCAGAGGATGTATTTGAATTATCTGGTGGAGGACTACCCAACCCAGCCAAAGGAGTTACAGAAACCGGGCCGTGCATCACTTTATTGCCATTGGCCGCAACATCTTGAATCTTATAGTAGTATGTTGTTTCATTTGCCAAATCGGTGTCTATAAATCGATACGTTCCTTGATGGCTTGCTGATTCAAAGTTGTTTCGAATAATTTCAGAGTTGACTTGTACATAGCCTGATGTCGAATTCGTACTACGAAATACATGAAAACCAACATGATCCAACTCTGAGCCTGTCACCCAATCCAAAGAAGCAGATGAGTCATACGGCGTTGCTCCAAAAGATACAAGACTTACAGGAGATGCTGATGCTGCTATAACAACATCACATGTTCCAGACTCAGTTGTATCAAAAATCTTATCCTCTGTTACAACTTCATCTCCACCACCTTTACCCGTTGTGAAGTCACCAAACCATCCTGAAAAATTAAGAGTTGTCACTCCTCCACAATTTGGTGCATACACAAGGTAGTAAGAACTTCCAGAAGCAGGGGTACAAGGTGCAGTACAAATACTATTGGCGCCAGACCACATCCAACCAACATTTGTGGCATTGGTCTCAGTCAGCGTTCCTCCTGAGGACTTATTGATTTGAAGAGCACGAACCCCCGCTGTATTTGAAAGTTGAGTGAATTGCCCACCATCCAATGAAAGAAGATCGGCACTTCCACTTAAATTGACACCCGAAGTATTTAAATATTCCAAAATAAAACCTGTAAGACTCACTGACCCACTTGATGCTGAAAATCCCCAGCGCCCAGCGCCACTCACTGTGACTTTTCCTTTATTGGATATACTTTGAGGACCAAAACTATCATTGACTCCAGTCGTTCTGAAGCTCCCTCCTGTAACACTTATATTTTGGCCATTTCCCACCTCTAAGGTTCCACCGCCTTCGATTGTAAATGTCCCAGATGGAATCGATACACCATTTGGCAATGTCAATGTCACTCCATTTTTCACAACGAAATCAAAAGAAGATCCACCTGGAATTGTCAAAGTATTTACAGTTCCAGAGTTGATAAACCTCACTTCACCACCGCTGGTCTTATCAAATGTAAGATTTGTTACAGTCGTATTGGTACTGAAGTTGTGATTGCTACCAGCTCCTCCATCTTCCATCCTAATAGTTCCATCGTTTTGATTTGTTGTACCCGTTGTTTCGTAGTTCCCATAGACCTCAAGAGACGCACCTGTTCCATTTTGGAATGTCACAACTCCACCAGCATTTACATAATTCAGACAAACCGCCGTTCCTGACCCTCCATTGATATTGGGGTCATTTGCCACATTTGTAATTTGACAGCTCTTTGTACTATCCGGAACCCCTGCAGACCAGTTCCCTGCAACAAACCAATCTGTTGAAACATTTCCCAACCAGTTCGTATTTGTTGAACCATTGATTGTAGCTGGTGAACCCAGTGTTAAAGGCAAGGTTGTTGCAACTTCATATCCCAAATCTGTTACAACATCGGAAGCACTTTGTATTTTTACTCCAACAGTGTTTCCAGCAGTTGCATCTGAAGCAATATCCATTTCCACATACAAACATCTTGCAGGGGGAGTCGTTGCATGAAATGGAATTGTTGCATCTGATGCTGCAATCGTAAATGTCTTACTTGCCGGGGCACCAACAAAAGACCCCGAACCAATCAAAGCTCCAGCTGTTTCGTCACAATTTGGATCAAAGTAAATTCGAACAGTGTCAATATCACTTGCAGGAGCTGTTCCCGTCATTGTAAGCTTTAAACTTGTGATATCAACATCGGAGTAACTCCCCGCAAGGGTTTGAACAATATTAAAACTCCCCATTTGATAAGTACTGCCTGCGTCCACAGAACCCGGCGTTGAAGACTCCAAAGTGATATCAAGAGTATTGAGAGCACCTGTCCAATCTAAGAGATAAGTTGGATCAATATCATTGGCGGAACCTGCCAAGTCTCCAGTGAAGGCATCCAACGTTAATGTTCCTGCTGATGCACCTGTGGTATTGATATTGGTTGTACCAGTGGCACCTGAGCCATTGAGATCAAAATTCATGTTGTCCATTGTATTTGTTGGAACCTGTCTCTTCAAAAACAGCAACGTTCCAGAGTTATTTACTGGATACGTAAACTCACCATCTTGAAGATGATTTGTAGCATTAATTCCAGCACCAGATTCAATGCTCACCCCTGCTGTATCTAAATGATCAAATGTATAGTAACGAGCATTTATAGTTCCAGTATTCACAACAACATTGTAGGCATATGTGGATTGAGTTGAGGTTAATATGGATCTCTTTGATGCCGTCCCAACCATTTCAAGAACAGAAGAACCATTAAAGTTTAAGGTCTGCCCATCCCCAACTTTAACTGTTCCACCGGGCTCTATATCCAAAGTCACGGATTCAGTAAATGTCGCTCCATTTGGCAAGATCAAAGCGTATGTATCAGGAATTTTCAGAATAAATGTCGACCCTGCAGGAAAGGTCAATGAATCAATCTGCAATGCAGATGCTCCCACCTGAACAACACCAGATGTCTTATTGAACGAAATAGACCCAATAGCAGAACTACTATTTACGATGTTTGTTCCAGTCCCTGCCATTCGAAGATTTCCTGTAATGGAAAATGAACCACCTGAATTCACAAGATCACCATGTATATCAAGTGTTCCAGCACCACCAATAGTCAAAACTGCACCAGCCTGAAGATCCAATTGGTTACAAGCCTCGGTTGTTGAAACCACTGGGTCATTTGCAACATCAGGTATGACACAATTGATAGAAGATGTTGGAACACCAGATGACCAGTTACCCGCAACATTGAATACTGTGCTCACTGCACCCGTCCACGTTGTAACGGTTGATCCCGTTATCGTCCGTGGAGTTCCAAGGCTCAGTGGAAAAACGATACCAGAGTCACTGTCCCACCCTTGATCGTTGGTAACATGGCTAGATATCGCAATTTCAACGCCTGCTGTTCTTCCATCCACAGCCCCTGCAGCGACATCGTATTCAACGTACACACATCTCGATGGTGGTGTTACAAGATCTGAAGGGATCGTAACATCATTTGAGTTGAGATTGAAATTGATTGTTGCGGGTGATCCTGAAAAAGTTCCCGAACCAATTTGCACACCAGAAGCACTATCACAGTCTGAGTCATAAAAAACACGAACTTCAGAAATATCGCTCACTGCTGCTGTTCCAGAAAGTGTCAGTTTTAAAAGTGTTAGATCTGCATCACTGAATGAACCCGCAAGAGATTGAGAAAATGAATACCTTCCCATCACATAAGTTGTTCCTGCTAACATACCACCAGAAGTTGTGCTTGCAGAAATATCAATTGTATTTTCAGCTCCAACCCAATCCACCAAATAAGTGGGGTCGGTATCAAACGTTGGACCTGCCACGTCTCCACTGTAACCGTCAATTTCGAGTGTTCCAGATGCTGCACCTGTGGTGTTGATATTGACCGTTCCAGTTGTTCCAGAACAACTTCCTAAGTCAAAAATCATATCATTCATCGTATTCGTTGGAACTTGTCTCTTTAAACTCAATAGTGTGGAACTATTGGTTGGAGGGCAAATGAAGCTTCCATTTTGAAGATGATATACAGGATCAATCGTACTTCCTGATTCTATAGAAAGACCCGCAACCCCTAAGTGATCCAAAGTATAGTACTGAGCTTCAATTTCCCCTGTGTTGATCACAATATTATAAGAGTTTGCACCAGAATCATTTGTCACTATCGCATTGGTCGAGCTATCTCCGACAATCCGAAAAACACCAGGAGTGTTAACAGTTAACGTTGTTGAATTTGCCAACTTCAATACACCACCAGCTTCAACACTCAATGTTCCGGCTGTAACCGTTGTCGAGGTATTCAACTGAAGAGTTTTTCCATTTGGTACTCGAAACGTAAAGTCTGAACCACCAGGAAAGGTCAATGTGCCAACTGTAAGTGAATTTGAATTCACATAGATTTCCCCACCTGCTGTCTTATTAAATGTCAAAGCACTCAGTGTACTTGTGCTAGAAACTCCCTGATTGACTGCAGTCACACCATCATCTCGAAGGCGAATGACTCCATCATTTTGATTTATTGTTCCTGTGTTTTCAAAACCGCCATAGATCTCAAGTGCAGCACCAGTGCCATTAGCAAGAGTCAGAGTTCCATTACCAATTTCTATGTTCTTACAAACTCCTGTTGCACTTGTAATTGTAGGGTTATTGGACGAACTGTCTATCTGACAATTGATTGTTGCACTAGGGACACCAGATGACCAATTGGAGGCTGTAAACCAATTTGTACTTGTAGCACCAGTCCAAATTGTCAACGCAGACCCATTGATCGTAGCAGGTGTTCCCAAAGTGATTGGGGGTTGAGTGCCACTATTGATCAAATAGTCTTCTGAGTTTGTAAAATGAGTGGAGCTAGAAAGTGTTGCACCAACAGTATTTCCATCAATTGCAGCACCGGCAATCGAATATTCAACATAAAGACATCTCTCAGGTGGAGTCATTGAATCAGCTTCAATAACAGCCTGCCCAGCACCAATAGCAAAAGTGATTGATGCCGGATTTCCCGAAAGTGTTCCACTTCCCAGTAACGACCCTGCGGTTCCATCACAATTGGAATCATAGTAAAGTTTTACATCAGAAACATCATTGGAAGATCCCGTTCCCGTCAAAGTCACACGAAAACTTGTTATATCGGTATCATTATAAGAAGCACCTGCAAAGGTTTGAGAAAACTTCCATCGCCCCATATTGTAGGTCGACCCCGCGTCCACAGAAGCTGGAGAAGTCGCATCCTGAGAGATGTCGATCGTGTTAACAGCACCCAACCATGAAAGAAGATAGGCCGGATCTGTATCATATGTTGCTCCAGCTAAATCTCCGGCATAGCTATCAAGTGTCAATGTTCCAGCAGTAGCACCCGTTGTGTCTATATTCACAGTTCCTGTTGCACTAGATCCTGCCAAAGAGAAATTCATTCCATCAAGAGTGTTTGTTGGAATTTGGCGAGCAAGACTCAAAAGCCTTGTTGTGTTATTCACCGGATACTGGAACGCACCGTTTTGTAAATGGTTTGTTCCATCAATTGTTGCCCCACTCCCAATTGAAACCCCATCTGTATCAAGATGATCAAACTGATAGTAGCGAGCTGCAATTGTTCCGTCTACGGTCACATTGTAAGCAGAAGTCCCCAAATCTGATGTAACTTTTGCAACACTTGAAGGAGACCCAACAATAGTTAGCGTACAACCTGATTGGATATCCAAAGTTGTACCATCTCCCATTGCAAGAGTGGCTCCGGCTTCTATAGTCAGAGCGCCCCCCGTTTGACAGGTCAAATCACCTTTAACAGTTAAAGTATAGGGATTGTTGATTCGAAGAACACCGTTTGTGATATAAACATCACCACCAATAATTGAGTTTGCACTCACACCAACGATATCATTGCCCACAGCCCCTGTATTACTTATATAAAGATCACCAGGAAACTCTGTTTCCATCTTTAAACCTTGAGAAGTCGTACTTCCCATTGTGATTCGTCCCGGCCCCGATGCCGCGTTATTGAAATTGTAACCAGATTGAACCTCAAGGCTTCCGTCAATATTCAAGTTTCGTGTCGTATTCGCCCAATCCACTGTTCCACCAGTCAAAAGAGCTGCATTCTGACAATTGGCAGTTGCAATGTTGATCACAGCGTCTCGAACAGCTGGGCCAACTTGACAATCACGAGTTGCACTTGGAACCGGACCAGTCCAATTTCCCCCCGTATTCCAATTTGTATTGTTCGACCCCTCCCATCTACTTACGGCATCACCATTGATAGCCGTTGCTGGGGTTGTATAAACTGGAGGACTTGCCGTAGAGGAAAATGGATATCCTTGACTGTTGACAACATCATCTGTTGCAACGATTCCAAATTGAATTGTTTTTGCATCCTGAGCATTCGTAGTTGTACGCACGCGCACATGAATACAATAGTCATCTGAATCTGAACTTGTTGAAATATCACCTGGAGTAACACTCACGGTGTAAGAGGGAGGGGAACCTGCCAAAGAGACCTGACCCGTGAGATCCACATCATTTCCTGCGTTATAAGCACAATTTCTACTTGCAGCACCGTCACGAAAAACTTGAATCCACTGAATATCAGAAGTAGATGCCGTTCCTGACATCGTAATCTTAATACTTGTGATATCGGTGGCAGTGTCTGCTTGATTCAATGAAAAGGCAAAAGTTGAAAGTGTTTGAGTGTTATTTTGATTGATCGTAAATGGTGGATTTGAAAAGTCCTGAACCTTGATCTCTGTACTTTCTTGCGTTCCCCAAGTGAACATACTATTGGGGTCTGTTTCATTGGCTGCTCCACCCACACTCCCTGACCAATCAGCAAGAGAAACCACTGTGTTATTATAAGCTGTACCGTTGAAGTTTCTAGCATTTGTTGAACTTAAGTTGTTTGCAAAACTCAACCCTGTCATTGTCGAAGGTAAGGTGGAAGCTGCGCTAATCGTTAAGTAGTAGCCATTATTTGGAATACTACTAAATTGACCATAATCCAGTTTTTGAACAACACCATCCACATCAACACCCACTGTGGACATGCCTGAAAATAGGAAATATTCGGCATTGAGTATTCCATCCATTGTCACAGTGATCGTGTCGTTGAACCCTTGAGAAGCAATAACGGCAGGGTTTCCTGGAGCTCCTGAAAGAATGAGGGTCCCTGAATTGGTGACGTTTACGACTTCATTATTCCCCGGCCGCAACTGTCCTCCAGGAAGAATCTCAAGTGTTCCATTGATCGTCCAGTTTTGAAAGGTTGTAACAACGGCACCACTTCCAATTACAACCTTTCCTCCAGAAGGAATGACCACAGGTTGTCCACCATCTAGATAAAGATCTTCATTGATGTAAAGTGTGCCACTCCATCCTCCACCAAAATCCAATTCATTTGTGATCGTGAATGGGTGCGTGAATGTGACTGAAGTGTCATTTGAAATACGAACGTTTGAAATAGGATCTACATTTTCAAGTGTTTGTGCAGCAGTTCCCGCCATAATCAACCGAAATGAATTACTGTCAAAGTACACTGTATTGGAATTGTGATTTTTAAAATAATCTCCAACGACTGTAAGTGATCTATTGTTACGATCCGTCACATAACCCGAGAGAACCTCAACACACCCAACTGTAATATTTTGATTCACCTGAGTGTCGCGCTCTCCTGCTATGATAACAGCATCTTCTGTTGCCGAGTTTGGCACATTGTTGGGATTCCAGTTATTTGCCGTATTCCAGTTGTCATTGGCTCCACCGGAGTCCCATGTTCGAACTGTTCCACCACATGCTGCGTAGAGATCTGTGGAACTAAGACCAAAGATGGCCATAGTGAAAGCAATGGATAGGATTGTATGCATATGACCCTGTCTCTTCAAATACGTTCCCCTATTTTCGACGTATATCTCTATCGGCCATACCTTGGTCCAGCCTGAGATTTCTGTCGAAAAGTACATAAGTTATTCGGATATTTTGAATCAAATCAACACGCGCCATTGGACCAAAATGAAACAGTTTCCTGAACACGAACTTAATGGAGAGTTTCAGTTTAAAGGAAAAAGAACACGCGAGATGTTTCATTTCAAGACAAAATCAGCGATTATATCTAGGTGTCTCGTTATCTCAAAAACCAACTTAAAAGAAGCTCCCAAAAAGCTGAAAGCGCTCTTGTAGCTCTTCTCAACGAAAACTTAAACGACAAATTCACTCACCGCCTCAGTGAAGTTGAAGCTCTACAGTTTTTAAACCTAGTTGAAGGCCATAATCTAGAGGGAATTCTTCCTTCTCATTTTTCACAGAACCTACCTCACTACATTCAGCAGAGAATTCAAAAGAGGAAAATTTACCAGAGAAGTTACAATCAATTTCTTTACGATCAATCCAAACAACTCAATTTGATTTTAAATAACTTCAACCCTATTTTTTTAAAAGGAATCGGCCTACTGGGTAATGTTTATCATGATTTTGAAGTTCGCAATATTGCAGATATCGACATTCTCGTTTCTCAAAAAACTTCTAGGGAGGTTGAAAATCATTTGATTAAGTTCGGTTACAAGCTCTTACCTCAAGTGAACTGGATGGGAAATAAACACAAACAAAATTTCCGCTTAGATATCGGTGATTTTAGTGTTTTCTTGGAGATACACACAAGTTTAATTTGCTTTGATCGAAGTCAAAAACTTTTAACTCGAAAAAATGAATTCTCCAAATTGACAACACTTTCAATTGAATATCAATTCTATCACCTTATTCTTCATTTAGGATTTCAACACAACTACACGAATTTAAAGTGGCTTCTAGATATTCATCTCTTAAAGAGGAAGTACGAATTTGATCTAGAGTTTCTTTTACATCTGTTTAAAAAATCAAATCGTTATCGATCACTTATTCAATTCAATGAAATCTATCATGCTATCTACAAAGAACCTTTTCTCTCTCAAATTCCAAGGAGAAACCTGTATTTCCCAAAAAGTTTACAAAAGTTTTTGATTTACCCACATAAGTACAAAACCCTCTATGCCCAATTGAAATTGATTGAAAAGGGCATTGGACTAGAGTCCACACTATTTTCAATCGATTGGCTAAAGCAAAAATCCATGATATTTTTCCATAAAAATCCATGACACATGAATTCAATGAAAAATACACCTTCGTTGACTTAGATATTAGAGCGCGTACTCACTTATTTAGATTACTACAAAGAATCAATTCAAAGGCTTTAAAGAGTGCGTGAAAAATATTTTTTCATCCAAAGTTGACGTTCAATGTAACCAAAAAATAGAAGTAGACCTTTTAAAAAAATTCTTAAAAGCCTAAAAGTTTCTCTTGAATGATAAATTGAAATACGTGTAATAGTTTTTTGCACAAATTTGTTTTTCTTTACTGGCATTGAATTGAGTTTTTGAAACTCACCCCAAACCGAAGAACCTTTCAGTTCATCAAAACAGAGACCCATATCTCCTTTAGTGGTTTTCTGCTTTCCATTTCTTACAACACGATGTACGACCCATTGTTTATGATTTCGGAGAAGAAGAAGGTCGCCCTCATGGAACTCTTCAATTTCTTTGGGAGATTCAAACAACCCAAAGGTCAACTGATCTTTGGGAGTAAAAACATTGCTCATACTTTTACCTAAATGAGATCCTATTATTTGCAATCTTCCCAAACCCTGTATTTTATTTTTGCAACAAGTTGTGAAAAATTCAAAACAGTCCTCCCATCTCCTGTTTCATTCTTTGACATTCCTGGGCAATGATCACAAAGTGAATATTCTTTTTCATTCAACGAATGATTGGCCTGTGAAACACGAAACTCACGCCAAGGTTGAATTTTAGGTGAATCCCATAGCTCATGAAAATTCTTTTCTACCAAACTTCCCAAAGATTCACGAATCTCAATGCATGGAAGAAGCTCACCATAAGCTGTGACAGCACACTTTCCTTTCCCAGCATTGCAGACATGAATCTCAGGCGAACGAACTACAGGAACCTGTAGACTCTTCTTCCACCTTTTAGCTCGAGTTTTAAAAAACTCCTCAAGCTGCTTTTCAGAAGCTCGATACTTTGTTGGAGACATATCCCCATTGAGCTTGCTTGTTATAGCTGGATCAACTTTCATATCAATCCCTCTATCTAAACAGTAATCATAAAGGCTAAATATGGATTCAATATTTTCTTTTGTAGCAAGGCAATTCACAGTTACATCAACTCCCATATCTATACAATGGTCAATTGCAGCTAAAGTTTTTTTCAAAGAACCTTTAACAGAAGTCATTCCATCATGAATTTTATCAGATAAAGAATAAACACTAAAAGTAACTACTTGAATTCCAACTGCCTTTAAACGAAGAGCCACATCTGATGATCGAATGAGGGTGCCGTTGGAAATCATTGATGTGTGAAATCCCAAACTTTTAGCTCGATTTGCTATATCCCAAAACAGAGGATTCAACATAGCCTCCCCTCCCATCAGAATCAGATATAGAGTACCTGCCGACCTCAATTCTTCAAGAATTTTATACCAATCCTGAAGTTTCAAAACTCTGCTTGAATCATCTTTAAATGTCGGAAGATAACAATGCGTGCATCTTTCATTACACTTGTTTGTCAGCTCTAGGGAAGCCTGTAAGGGTATGTGTTTCTTTATTGCCTGACTCCTCCACTTTTCAATCAGAGACATTTGATACTCGTTCTAAAAGATCCAATTCAATCATCTCATTTACAAATTTTAAAATATCGTTTTCAAGCTGAAGTGACTCCACTTCATATTCTTTCAAGAGGTTACTATGAATCACACTCAGGCTTGAAGTCTCATTCAACAAATGCCAAATCTCTGACCCTAAAACATTTAGTTCATGAGCCATATTTTGCTTAGGGTTGAGCAGCACAACTTGACTTTCAATTTGCTGCCATGGAATTTCTTTAGCTCGATTCACTTTGTCTGATAAATTCATTTACAGAACACTCCTTAGTAAAATGTAGTTCTTTCATTTGAATAGAGCGGGAAAAATTAAATACATTATCCTTAATCTTCTGAAGATCTGATTCACACAAATTGCTCCATTCAATTCCTGATACAGATCTCAGTAATGATAGAAACGAACGAGTCGGTTCGAAGACTTGAGATATCCAATTTCTATTTGATTTTTTTAACCAATACACCTCTTTGACTTTAAACTTTCGATCAAAAAGATTCTTATCAGAAATACCCTGTCCCAGATGAGAAGCTTCAACAAAAAACTCACCACCCTCAATACCGAGAATATTCATATCATCACCCAAAACACCCCAAGGCCGAGCCAGTTTTGAAATTGTTGATTTACCAAAACCCGATGGCCCAAGAAATATATACGCACAATCCTGTTTGTCTACAACAACAGAGGAGTGAAGAACAAGTTGATCTGTCTTCAACAATCGAATGGGTAAAAAGTAACGTAAAAAATTGTAAAACCCATCAGGAAAGTTAGGATCTGTGTACAAATGGTATTCAAGTCCAATTTCAATAGAAATAAAGTCACGTTGATATACAATTGTTCTGTCTTTTTGTTTTAATACCTCAAGCTCAGGATTTTGTTTTTGACCAAGAGAAAAATTCGAGCCCAACTCACAGATGTCATGCCAAAAAATATCAACTGCACCCCTTAAAGGTTCTATACTATCTGCTATGCAATTAAAGTGGTTTTGAAATTGAGTTAAAAAAACTGGAGAAATACTCCAATTCATCTCAATTTTCTTGTAAGAGATCGAGCAACACTCAAAAGCACATCTCAAGGGCTGATTGGTTTTTGGTATATCAAAGTCAAACACGGCTAATTAAGATTGCAGTTGAGAGGATTGACACCAATCCGGAGGACCGCCAGCTTGCTTTCTTCCTCCACCAGGGACTCCATTACAAAGAGCTCCAAAAGTTTCAAGTTTCTCCGATTGAACTTTGGGTTTACTGTATTTTTTCTTTTTCCCGACTTTCTTTTTCATTGGAAAATTCTAGCTCGACTAGAGCCTATTTACAATTCTGTTTTATGATGGAAAGAGCAACCAAAGAAACCAAGAACAGCAGAGCATTGACCTAGATACCTATCTATCTCAAAATGACGTATGAGTCCAATCATAGCCCTGCACCGCGTGAGCTTTTCATATATGTCCTCGCCACTTATCACAGACTTTGGTCTACGTGTTGATTCTGGTGAGAAACTTCAAATCTGTGGCCCCAACGGAAGTGGCAAAAGTACTTTACTAAAAATTATAGCAGGCGCCCTAACTCCAAAACAAGGAAAGCTCACAGTCTTTGGAAAATCAATGGATACAAATAAGTTTTATATCCAGTCTCACCTTGCACTAAGTACATTTTCAAATAATGGATTTTTCAGCTTACTTTCTGGTAAAGAGAATCTAGATTATTTCATCCGTTTTCACAGACTCGATAGAAAAAAAGCACTCGAACAACTCTACCCACTTAAAGATCTTCCAAACTATAGAATGGCCCTTCAATCAAGTTATATCAAATGCTCACACGGGATGAGGCAAATTCTCCACTTCGCAAGAGCTTGGATGAGAGCTTCAAAGATTATTCTATTAGACGAACCTTTTGCAAACTTAGATGTTCAATCAAAAGAAAAGATAATTTTCTTACTTGAGGAATCAGATACAACAACAGTTTTAACCTCTCATGAGTCCCAAGGCATAAGTCATTACCGAAAAGTTTGGATAAAAAATGATCCGCATAATTGAAATACTTCTAAAACAAGATTTTCGTTATAACTATTTTAAATTCAATTCTGTACTAATTTCTTTCTTGAGTGTCTTTCTTTCATTAGGAATATACTGGTACACATCACAAGCCATTGGCACTGATTTGTTAGATCAGGAAGGCTGGAATGGCATGTCCTACTTTGACTACGTTGTGTTTGGGGAGGTGATATTATTATTTCCAATATTTTGTGTCGATTGGTTGACTCGTGCGACAAAAATTTCCATTTCTGAAGGTTTATTTGACTATGCCCTAACAACACCCCTCGGGCCTTATAAAATTATACGTGACATATTCTGCTCCGGAATATGGCGACAGATTTTAAATATTTCACTCACGCTATTTTTTGCCACTGTCTTTTTTTCATTTCCAATCGAACAGGTGAATTGGGGCGCAGTTCTTATTCTTGAAATTAGTTTTCTACCAACGTTTCTAGGACTTGGAATTATTTCTTCTGCAATTGTCATTCAATTTGGCAAAGGTCAGGGTGTTATTTCAAAATTACTGACTCTACTAACTGTTGGGGCGGGTCTTTATTTTCCGGTTACAACCTTTCCCGAATGGCTCCAATCCTCCCTTTCCCATATATCCCCAGTTTCAATTTTACTAACAACTAGTAGAGATTTCTTTTTTAATACCTCTCAAAATTATACGTGGGTCTCTATCATTCCTCTAGCGTGGTCTATGTCAGTCTTTTCAATCGCAATAATTGCAAGTTCTTTGTCCATAAGGCGGTTACAACGGGGTCACGGAACTTATTTGGTGCGCCACTAATATCAGAATTACATTAGAATTTCTAGATATCGCGATATCATATGCTCATATTGATAATGAGACTGTATTTGCATCTTCGCCGCCTTCCCCATTTCATTTAACTCAGTCTTATTACTGAAAAGCTCACTGATTGCACTCTCAAGCTCTGCAACATTGTTCGGTGGAACGACCATGCCTGTTAAGCCATGTATATTAATTTCAGAAGTCGCCGTTCCCAATTCCGTTGAAATAACAGGTACCCCAAGGCTCATCGCCTCCAGAAGAGATATACCAAAACTCTCAGCCCTCGTTAAAGATGGAAGAACTAAAAATTCCGCCCCTTTGATCCAATTAAATTTTGAAGATTCAGAAACATGTCCCAAAAACTCCACTCTCTCATTCAAATCCAATTGATTGACTATTCTTTTTAATGCAATCAATTGAGGGCCACTTCCTATGATTTTGAGATTTCGGGTTTGATTTCTCCAAGCATGCAGTAAAACTGGCAAACCTTTGTAGTTCACAAGACGACCTACAAAAATCGCATACTCTTCCTTTTTCTTAAAAGAATCGATAGAGTTTTTTTTCTCTTTGAACCTATAATTTGAAAGAGCAAAGGGAATCACATGAGAGTCATTACAGTTTTTAGAAAACTCAAGGTTTTCCAATACTTTTGATGCAAATGTAATGGACTTAGCAATCTTCATAACTCGCTTTTGAATTGGAAAATACAGGCGTTGAATCCATTTCTGAGAAACAACTGGTGAATGGTATGTGACAATTATTTTTTTTGGTTTGAACATATGAAGAATGCAAACCATAAGTTCAAGTAATGGGTTAGGCGAATGCAGGTGAATAACATCACACATTTTATACAGGTTATACAGTCGCTTCCAAAAAAAACCAATCGGTTGAGAGAAAAATAGAACTGGACAATAAACTCGCTCAATACAAAGATTTACATGAGGGTTTTCCGCTTCAGGTAAGTTTTTATTTCGAGTGGCTGCCAATACAAATACTTTATGATTTTTGGAAATTCCCTCTGAAAGAGATTGAACGACAGTTTCCATACCACCATACTCCGGAGGATAGAACTTAGCAATTTCCAAAACCTTGGCCATTTGGTTATTCTAGTGCCCTGATCTAAAACGCGCAAGAGTTGTTCAGAAGTCAATGGAGGTTGAATTATTGACGCCCATGGAATAACTTAATCTAAACAAAATGATAGATACGAGGTTAAAAAATGGCCAAACAGATGAAAATTGAACTTCGACAAGCAAAGCCAAGTGACGTCAACGAGATCACAGAGTTAGTGAAACGTGCGTACAATGGAGCTGGGACTTATCCACCTGATAAAATTCACGGCCAAATTATAAACTTCCCCGAAGGTCACTTCGTCGTCCTTGTTAACAAAAAAATTGTTGGATACTCAGCAAGTATCCGACTTCCCAAAGAACTCGTTATGCGACAACACACATGGGCTGAGATCACAGGTGGAGGATATGGCACCACACATGATTCCAATGGAGATTATCTTTACGGGTATGAAACATGTGTGGACCCTGATATTCGTGGCCATAGAATTGGACAGCGTATTTACTCTGCACGACGAAGATTGGTCAAATTTTTAAGGTTACGTGGAATTGTGTTTGGTGGCCGAATTCCAAACTATCTAGTAAATAGAGAGAACGTCAAAGACGTTAAAGATTATATTAAAAAAGTAAAACGAAAAAAAATTAGCGACCCAACATTGGGCTTTCATCTCAGAAATGGATTTGAACCCATTGGAGTACTTGACAACTATTTACCTGGAGATATTCCCAGCGGAGGATACGCAGTACACTTATTGTGGAAGAATACCGAGTTTGAAGCTGTAAAGTCCAAAGGGAAAACTCCACTTCGACAAAACTCTGTGCGCGTGGTGTGTGTTCAATATGCACAGAGAGCAATCAAATCATTCAACGAGTTTGAGACCATGGTGGAGTATTTTGTTGATGTCACTTCTGACTATCGAGCTGACTTTGTACTTTTCCCTGAACTTTTCACGATGCAACTTCTCTCAATAAAAAACGAACAAGTTCCACCAGATATCGCAATAAAACATATGACCAAATATGCAGAGCGAATCAAAGATATGTTCATTCGTCTGGCAGTGAAATACAATGTCAACATCATTGGAGGCTCGCACCCAACAGTTGTGGATAAACGTGTTAAGAATGTGGCATTTATTGCGCTTCGAGACGGAACACTCCACACACAGGAGAAAATTCATCCAACTCCAGATGAAAAATATTGGTGGAATATCCAAGGAGGCAATCAGGTCAAAGCTATTGAAACAGATTGCGGCCCTATCGGCGTACTTGTCTGCTATGACAGTGAATTTCCCGAGCTCACACGCCATCTAGTCAACCAAGGTATTCGCTTTCTCTTTGTGCCATTTCTCACTGACAATCGACAAGGATACTGCCGAGTTCGATTTTGTTGCCAAGCCCGTGCTGTTGAAAATCAAATCTATGTCGCCATGGCTGGAAACGTCGGAAATCTACCACGAGTTGCAAATATGGATATTCAATACTCCCAAAGCGCAATTTTTACTCCATGTGACTTTCCATTTCCACCCGATGGCATTGCTGCCGAAACCACCCCAAATGTAGAAATGGTGACAATCGCGGATTTGAGGACTGACATCTTGCTCGAAGCTCGAGCCAATGGTGCCGTTCGAAACTTGAAAGACAGGAGACATGACTTGTACACCGTTCAATGGCACAAATAGACTTTGAGTGTCTCAGTAGTATTATTTTTTCAAAAAATACTCATTGATAATTTTTTTAATGAGTTTTTGATTTTTTGAAGTCGTAGAAGTTATGGCCCAAATACCGTGTTTCACTCCACTCAATTCCCCGATTTTTATGACTTCCCCACTTTTTAGAGCTTCTTTGACTGCTCGAAACGGAAGTATTGAAATACATTTTGTCCGAGTGGTCACAACTCTCATTAAAGTGACATCATCCACATGCCCGATTCGCTCTGGTGCCACGTTGTTTCGTTCAAAAAAGTAATCAATCTCTTCTTGAATTCGACTTTTGTGTGAGTACGCCAAATAGGGCACACCATCTAATGAATTTGGAAAGGTTTTTCTTAATTTTTCAAGCCCCCGTGCTCCAACTGCTACCAATTGATCTAAACCAAGTCCTGCGCATCTGTATTTTCTGCTCTTTTGTACAGATGAGTCCGTAAGCAGAATATCAATTTCCCCCGAATCCAATCGATCCATAAGATTCTTAAAGTCTCCCTGAACAACATCTACCTCTATGGACTTGTCTCGCCACAGGTTGATTGAAAAATCGCAGATGAATGAATTTGCAAGTGATTGAAGCGCTCCAATTCGGATATTTTTACGTCTCACGATCTTCGCCCCAGGAATCTCCTCAATCATCTCATCGGCTTGTCGAAACAAGCGTTCGCTTTTTGCTAAAAGGAAGTTCCCAGGCTCTGTAAGTATCAATTTTCTATGCTTCCTCTCAAAAAGAGTGACTCCCAACTGATCTTCCAGTTGTTGAATTTGAACGCTTATTGTAGGAGCTGTGACATTTAAACTTTTCGAAGCAGACTTAATCGACCCAGTCTTTGCAACAATATAGAAATAATAGAGTTTGTGAAAATCAACGCCTTGCACAATCGCCTGCCTTTCTTTTGATTAGATTATAACTAACTATTTAATAAATTAGAATCAATTTTACCTAATCTAAAATATCCCCGATAATGAAGTATAACTCAAAAAGGAGGAAAGTATGCGAACAACAGCAGAACAAAAAATACGAGATAAAAGCGATAGAGATGAATCAACTACCAACAGGAAGAGACAAAAGGCACAAGAGGCACTTAGGTCCATACCGCCTGTTTCTCCAGCTAAAGGTACGAATGAAATGATCTTAAGTATCAATGCCTTACTAGCAAATGAATTTACACTGTTTACCAAAACGCTCAATTATCATTGGAATGTAACTGGACCAAGGTTTCATAGCGTCCATCAATTTTTAGAGGAGCACTACAAACAGTTTTTAACCATAATTGATGATGTCGCCGAACGAGTGAGAGAAATTGGCGGAAGACCTACATCCACTCTAAAAGAACTGCAGGACAAATCTTTTCTGATTGAGCGACCTGGAGTTTTTCCACGTACATCAGAAATGATTGCCGATTTGCTTTCAGATCACGAAACAGTGCAAACGCAAATCAAAGCAATAATCAAACAATGTGATCAAAGTGACAACTTTGACCCTGTGACGGAAGACTTTATGACAAATCTACTCAAACAACACGAAGAGATGTCATGGATGCTGAAGTCCCACTTGGACACATAAGAAAACAACTCAGTTAAAAACACAGCCCAAAAGAAAGGAGGATAAGGTGAAAAGACCAATCTATTCAATATTAGCAGTCCTGATGATCTTGGCCCTCATTCCAGTGGCGGTAATGGGAGTGTGCTATGAAAATTGATATCAACTATGGAAATATTGGACGAACTCTCAGTATAGAAGAGAGCATTAAAACAGAACTCGCCCGTGTGGATGCAATGACCAAAGACACCAATGTCCACTACCGAGTGTGGTTAAAAGAGGAGAATCCAATTCAAAGTGCAGGTCTTCCATCATTTGTATGTACGATCAATATGCACCTTAGAGAGGAGCAATTCATCGTTCATAAAAAGAGCTTTGATCTCTACAAAGGACTTTCAAAAGCTCGAGCTGCGTTGCAAAAGAGACTCAGAAGGTACCACCGCAAGCCTGATCGATTTAACGCACGAGAATCAAAGAGGAATTTTATGGACTCTCTCTTTGCAAGTTAGGTCCAAAACCCAGCTTGCCGTTACAAGTGGGCTAGTGATAGCATCCTAGCCCATGACTTTTGAAGTACTGAAGAAAAACATTGAAGCATTAACTGAGGAAATACCCAAATTCTCTTCACAAATCGAATCTGAAAGAAGAATTCCCACAGCACTACACTCGCTTTTAAAAGAAACTGGCGTATTTCAAATGACAGTTCCAAAAGACCGTGGCGGACTTGAACTCACAAGCATGGAACAAATTGAAATCATCGAGAAACTCTCTGAAGCAAATGGGTCTGTCGGTTGGTCAGTGATGATTGGCTGTGACTCTGGTATTTACGGCGCTTATATTGGGGATGAAGCGGCAAGCCAAGTTTATTCTAAGCCCAACATGAGTACAGCTGGATGGATTGCACCAGGGGGTTTTATGACACCCACCGAAGGTGGTTACACTGTGAGTGGGAAATGGAGATTTGGATCTGGCTGTATGAACGCCGATGTTTTTGCCGGGGGATGTGTGCTCACAGACTCTGAAGGCAGTCCAAAAACTGGGGAACACGGACAGATCATTTGGAATATGGCTCTTCTTCCTGCTGATAAAGTCAAAATTCTAGAATCCACATGGAACACTGAGGGACTAAAGGGTACAGGAAGTCATGACTACGAAGCCGAAGATGTGTTTGTTCCCAAAGAATACACTTTTGATTTTTTTGGCCCATCTAAAAGAAAAGAACCTCTATATAGAAAAAATGATGTTTTCCTCAGAAAGATGCCGGGAATCCCTTTAGGAATTGCTAAGGCCGCTTTTGAGGATGCAAGTCGAAAACTCAAACGCAGACGTGACATCAAACTCAATAAAAATATGGCGGATTCAGATTGGGTGAAAATCTCACTTTCTGAAGCGGAAACTCTGATTCGCTCCTCTCGAGCATACCTTATGAATGCTTTAGAAAGCCAGCATAAGAGGTTTGTAAACAATGAGGAACTCAGTGAACAAGAAAGAAAAGACCTTATTTTATCGCGAACAAACGTTTTTCACTCTTGTCGAGAAGCTGTAAGAAAAATCTATGACCTCATGGGTGGAACTGCGATATACAATGATCGATCAAATATGAATCGGTATATCAACGATCTCAACACTGCCTGCCAACACTTTGTAGCTCAAAAGGAAATGTTCAATCAAATGGGAGATGTCACGCTTGGCAACTCACCTCATTCCAACACAGTCTGGTAAAGAGGGTGGACTATCCACTTATTTAAAAAAAATCGTCAACAGCTTCTCTTGAATTAGAATTGTCTCATTTACGGTTCTTTGCATAATTGAGGGTTGATCAAAGAAATACCCAAAAGCTCTAAAATTTGTAAGGTTCTCTGTTACCCTATTCCTCCGACCTTGATACACATCACTACTTGGAAAAAAAGTATATTTGTTCACATCAATATTGCTTCTAAATTTATTCACAGACCATCTCCTTGCAGATTCTGAAGCATGACAGCTGAAACAATCCACCGTATTTGGATTATTCATTTCTGGATTCTCAATGCGTGCGATCATTTTTAGTTCCTCTCTAACTCGACTTCTTCGGATGTGAAAATTGCTTTCCGTCACATTCATACGGTTTATAAAAAAATTTGCGTTATCACCCTCTATAGCCTTTGGTAAGACTCCGGCCCTTAACGAGGTCGAAATACGCGCCACAGATTGAATTGAAGTTTTCTCAAATACATTTGGTATTTGAAGTGCAAAAACATTTTTATTGCGAACATCAAATGCCCCAAAGTCCCATTGATTCCTAAAAGGGTTCACTGTCATAAAAGTAAATCTCACCAAATTTTGCTCACCCACGAGAGCTTGTATCTCGTTAAGCAATTGCTTTGTATAAGTGCTTGTTAATCCAAATTGTGTAATTCCACCATGCACCCAAAGAGAACGTGGTTTTTTTTCTCTTACTCCAAATTTCTTCTTTAATTCCAAACTCTTGTGAATCAACTTTATCAATTCAGTCTGTTTAAGCTTGTAGAAGAGGTGAACCGCCAGATCTTCTGTGGTATATGCACCCTTGTTTTGCAATATATGTTGAGCAACCATTCGAATTTGAGGCTGGCATATCTCCCTACCACTTCTTTCAAGCCAAGGAAAGCAGGGGTCAAATCGAATTCCAACAACACGCAAGTTTCTTCTCTCAGGACGACTTTCACTAAGTATTGGGAGCTCATCAAAATACTTCTTAGGAATCAGCACTCCCTTTCCGCCTACAGAGGAAAGGGAAGGTAAAGCGCGGAGCTCACTTTCTGACTTGGGAAAGGGCATCAACAGTGTTAGATCTTCTAAAGATAAAGCATTTACCCGTAACGAACTCAACAAAAGTATCAAAACCCAGAATATTTGCAACACATCCCCCCACTTTGATTTGAATAATGACGTATTGTTAATTGTCATAAGTCCATGAAGTCAAATATCCCATGAAACTTTCAATTAGTGATCAGTAAGTTTTCCTTTGCGCAGATTCCGTGAAGGGTCGTATCAATTTAAAACACAAAAACGGTCCCTTTCCCTAAAAAGTTATGGGTGGGCAAAATCGCCGGAAAGTTACATTGAGACAATATCTTCAGTATACTGACTTAAGTCTTGGCAGTTGACTAAAAAAAATCACTCTCAACCCCTCAGATCAAATTTATAGCTCGTATGGGCTGGAATCAAAATTGCTACTAATACAATACGGCAAATAGAGCGAGGGGGATTCTTCAATGAGTGTATTTTTTCGAACCATTGGTGTTGTTTCATTTTTAGTCTTAATAGGTTGTGAAGATCAATCTTTCAAATCTCAAGATACGAACTCCAAAGCTCAAAATCCATTGTCTGAAATTAGTAGTGAGAGGAATGACACGACTCTTAAGGAAAATAACACAGCCCCCAGTACTCAAACCGCACCCTGTGTTCCAACTGACCAAGATCTTTGTTTATGGGGAAATCGCTTTCGTGTCAAAGCTCAGTTTTTAAACCCCTCTACAAATCAACTCACCAATGCCAAAGCTATGCAAAATAAAAAAGAGAGTGGTCATTTCTATTTTTTCTCTCCTGAAAATGTCGAAATCACCGTTAAAATTATAAACGGCTACGGATACAATCAGAAGGCATGGATATTTTATGGAGGAATCACCAGCTTGGAATACAACTTAACTGTTGAAGATACCCTCACTGGAGAAGTCAAAACCTATCACACAGAAGCACTCAATGGAACCAACGCCGTCTGCGGTATTCAAGATATCTCGGCACTTCCGCTTAGTCAGCCTATATCAAATGCTCCAGAATTCTCACCTCATCCAGCACTCAGCCATCAATCACAAGAAAATTCAGATTGCCAGTACTCACCATCCAAACACTGTCTTCTTGATGATCGGTTTGAAGTCAAAGTGGACTATATCCATCAAAACATCACACGAAATGCCGTTGCACTACCTAGAAGAACAAACAACACAGGTTTTTTTAGTTTCTTTGAAGAAGGCAATATTGAATTGATGCTTAAAGTTTTAGATGGAAGAGGACATAACGGTCATTTTTGGATGTTTTATGGATCTCTCACCAATTTAGGTTACAACATTCATGTCACAGACACCGTAAGTGGTGAAGAAGTCGAATACTCAAACCCACCAGGACAGCCTTGTGGTTTGCTTGATATAAAAATGATGGCAGAAAATAACAACCCTCCCCCTCCCTCTGAGGAATGTCCTCCAGGAGCAACTTGCTTTAAAGAAAGTGGGGTTTTTCACTCTCCAACACCAAGTAACAAAGTCAAACGGCTTTCTTATCAAGTACCAAGTGGAGACTACACATATGTTAAAGCTGAGCTAGACGTACGCATCTCCCAATGGGCAAACAACAATAATAAAGGGGCGCACAATATTTTTTGGTTTGTTAAAAATCGAAACTTTGACATGCTCGGGTACGTCAATGTGAATGGGCCAAGTAAGAATCGAATCTTCAATAGACACGGGTTTCAGCAGACTCAAGGAGACAAGGCCCGCATGTCCACAGGCTTAGCTCTACAAGAAAACAGTGAATATCATTTCACTTATATTTACGACACAACAAATAACAATATCGAACTGATTGTTGAAGATAGTAACGGCACAGAAGTCGCCCATCTCTACGGCCAACCAAATGTGCCAAGTATATCCATGAATGCCAGTGATAAGTTTGTCTTGGATTTTGGTTTTGCAGGAATCAATCCAAATGAACCACCAACATACGGCTGGAAATACAAAAACCTATCACTTGTATTTGATTGAACCAGAACCCTTACCTAGCAAGTATGAACTGACCTCAGGGGCTACAGGCCTCTAAAGTCAGTAAACGGCCCTTTTCAATATATTCGACACTTTGAGACCTTTATACTCCCCGTACTTTTGATTTGAGGTCTTTTAAAATGGCACCTATCCTGCAAAAATACTCCCATAATTGAAACATTATCTCTTTTGCAGGTTAGAACCTATATGAATCAAAGTAAAAACAACAGATCTTTCTTTTTAGGCCTCTTATTTATACTTGGACTTATCATGCCCACAACTGCTACCTCAAAAACTCTCAGTCACTTCTCACTTTCTCTTTTCTCGTGTCAAAACTCTTTAACTCCAAATCGAAAAGATGATCTCTATGATCTAATCAATACAAGAAGATATACAGGTCGCCAGAAAGACATTGTTCTTATGCTTGATAAACTAGAGGACAATTATCTTTTTAACCTAATTCGGACTGCAGTCCTTGGAGGAAACCCTCTGGACTACTTAATGCTCTTAATGCCCCCTCCCTACTGGGAACCCCTCCACAGTGGAGATTTATATAGAACAGTATTGCGCTATATGGGATCAAAGAAAATTGAACAAGCTCTAAAAGCAGTTGAAGAATTACTGGAAGACGTCACTCTTTCCATCGATGATCCCGAGCTTGATTTCTTTCTTGCTCTGGCTGAAGAGTTGGCTTTAGCAAAGAAACCTAAGTTTTTTAAAGCTATATTTGAAAAAGTTGGTATTCTTGAAAATGGAATAAGAAGAACACTTCTAGCTATCTCTGGATACGAATCTCTAAATCTTTTTTATAGCTATCCAGAACTGACTCGTAACTGGAAATCTATTCGTAAATTGGGGCCATTTCTTTCCACAGACACATCCCTAAGTTCACAATATCAAAGTCGAATGCGACTGGGAGAATGGACCATTTTTATTGAAATATTCGCAAGAGAAAAAACTGTATCCATTCGATTCTTAGAAGCCGGATCGAATTCCGATCATTACTATCTACAATGGGACAATATACCCGCAACGGTCGTCCATAGACAAAAAAGTGAAAATGCTTTTATCGCCTCCAATAGCTTAGAAAAGAATACTGGAATCCAAATCGAAGATTTAAATTTAACCTTGGCTGTTTCAACACTCTCTTCAGAGGGGTCCGTGTGGGGACAACAAGCTGTTCAGCAGTTTAAGGTTGATCTACTCGAAACCGCAAAACACACACAACGTGATATGGAAACTGAATTCACCTCTAAACAGGGTGACAACTTTTCTAGAGCCGAACTAACAGCAATGTTTCTAGAGCCTTTTCTTTCAGCTATTGGGGCTCAATCAATGTCAGAGGAAGATCTTTTGAGTTTTCAAATGCCAAGTATCGCTCAAAAAAAATACTTTCAAACAGGAAAAAGAAGCTATTACACTCGCCACCCCCTTTCCTTGTTCATTCAAAATACAAATCCCGGAGATGCCAAAGGCATCGTGAGGATGAGAGTTCCTCTTGTGTCTTACGCTCCTGTTCCGAATTTTGAAATTGTAGATGTAAAAAGAGAGAGATTTGATCTTTGGTTTGATAGGCTTGCCTTAGAAAAGAAAGATAGTCTTGACAAGGTTATCCCTCGTTTTTCTAAATTTGATCCTTTAGAAGTCATAATCTTTGACCGAATCATTAAATACTCAAATATACAGCACCCAATGAGTACCTGGAATGAAGCTACCAATGACAACTATAGATGGGTTAATCCAGTGAACAAAAAAAACTATGGAGTAAGTACATCTATTGTTCGCAGATTGAAAGTTTTCTTAGAAATGATAAAAAGAATCCGTCGAGCACCAACACAACAGGAATACTGGACGCTATTAAAAGCAGCCGAAGAGCATGGTCCAGAAAGAACTCCAAATGAAGTGCACAGCATTCTCACGCAGAAGTTTCCAAATCAGCGGTATTTAAGAAATACACTTTAAAACTGTCTCTTCACTCTTGGTGGCGCAATGCGTAGCAACAAAGGAGGCATAACTGAACAATCTTGTTAAGATTTTGGTTGCGAAATCAAAACTTAAACAAGGGGAGAGCAGTTATGCCTGAAAATAAGCTAACACGACATCCCAGTTACAACGAGCTGAACCTTTTCTTCGGCTCGCCAGTATTCTTCAACACTCTTTTTGATTACATACTTCTCGTAATCAATTTCTTCCGGACGGGCTTTTGCCATAGATTTCTCCATAGAAGATAAATCATTCAAAACTCCCCAAACTATAACACCCATTAATCTCCTTCTTATTTAATTCAACAACAAAGCACTCTTGTTGTTCGAAAGAGCCTCTATGAACTAACTTATTTTCTTTATCAACCACAACACTTAGACCATGAGGGCCTTTCGCTCTGTCATCTCCAATATCATTGTAAGAAAAATTTGATTGAATTAATGGAACTGACCACTTAGACAAATTAGTAAAAACTAGGTTTTCTTCTCCGTCTGTTTTTTGAGACTTCCATTTATCCTTAGGTTCCCACCCCCAGTAGCTAGGCCATAGTATAAAATCGATATTTCCATGAGAGATCAGAGGCTGAACCAACTGTGCCTCGAAACAAATAAGTAGAATAATTTTATAACCATTTAATTCGTAGACTTGCTTTTTGTAGTTGTCTGGAATTGAAAAGAACTTTTTCTCTGACTCGGTAAGACCTATTTTATAAAAACGGTCCATCTTACCAGATTGAAAGGTAAAACCAGTGTTATAGATTTTATCTTCTCGTAAAGCTGTTGGAAGGATTACAGTTTTATCATTCTCCCTAGACCAATTACTAATCTCATTCAGGTAAGAACTAATAGACTCGAAAGTGCAGTCTCCAATTTTAGCAGAGAAACCAGAAAGAGAGCACTCTGGAAACAAAATTATGTCTACTTCTGAGAATTGAAATATACTCAAACATTTCTTTATATTTTGAAAGTTATCACTCAGTTCTATTGAGTTTTTAATTTGTGCTACACCTACTTTTATCATAGAAATTATTTACCACACCAAAGACCCAATGAAAATTTGAAACACAAGAAGTATACTGCACCCACTTAATGGAGAAGATCCTGATGTAGACCCACCTATCACTTGTATTTGATTGAACCTGATAGAATGGACCTGAAAATGGGATGAACCGTTTGGACCCAATAAAAGCTGGTGGAGGTGACAGGGATCGAACCTGCGACCTTCTGAATGCAAATCAGATGCTCTCCCAACTGAGCTACACCCCCAAAAAAGGTCGAAACTTAAGCTCCCTTTTTGAAGCATACGTTCACTCACGTCAACTCATAAGTCGCAATTTAAAGCTCATTCTAGAAGATGGCTGCATGAGTCATTTTCAGCTATATATCTGAGATAATTGATTGAATTAGGCTGAAGCTTTGAAGTTGGCAAGGCGCTGAAACCAGCTTTTCTCCTCACTTAAATCAAAACCAATGGCTTCTCCGCCAAGCAAAATCGCTTCAAAAACTTTCTTCAAGGTATCCACCTCAGAAAGAGTGGCATCACTTGAAATCGCCTCTTCTGTAGCTTCAAACACGCTCAGTAAATCTGGTGTTGTCACAACCTTAGGAAGATCTCTCAAATCCAACCCTGCAGTTGGAAAAGGCTTAAAACCAATGAGTGCTTCTGTAAGCAAAAGCTTTTTACCATCAAAGAGATTTACCTGGATAAAGGACTTACCATTGGAGTCTTCACGGATAAGAACATCTTTTAAATCTAAGATTTGAATCACGATCGACTTTGCATCCGCACTTTGAGAAATGGAAACTTCGCTCTCATCACTCCAGTCCGTTTTTAAACCACTCGTCGTTTCAACATACTTTACGATCTGATCTAAAAGCTCGCGTTGATCATTTTTTTCATCAAATTGACTCAACTGTCCCCCTCAAAAAGTCAGCACCCGCGTCACTAAAGGTATCGACCCCCCCTATCACCAACTTAATAACTAATTGAAATCAAAACGAATTCTAGATTAGAGACCCGTCAGTGAATTTGACAAATTTTTCACTCTCTTCTCATCCTGAAACGGAAAATATAGACTTCATTCATTTCACTACAAATTTTTCTCAATTTGATGCAGATTAAGAGACATATGATTGTACGAAGATGGCAGGCACCTATAGTTCCAACACTGGATCAGATCAAAATTATGTTTGTTGCCGAAGAACTCGAGCCCTATGAAGAGGTCTATCCAGCAAAAGCTGTTATCGAGGAGCACCGCCATCCCTTTGATGAGATACGTATGGTCTATGAGGGTGAACTTTTCGTGAATATTTCAGGCAATCAGCTCCTATTGCGCCCTGGAGATCGCATCGAAATCCCCTCCAATACAAAGCACCTCACCAAGGTCAATGGAGATGAACCCTGTAAATGTGTGTGTGCAAGACGCCTCTTTCGTATTGTTTAGAAACTGGTCTACAACACTATATAAAACTCAGCCCCAGTGCACCTAAGTATATAAGAGCTATCATAAAAAACCGTGACATTATCTCCCCCCCAGGATTTCTTCGCTTGAAGAAGATGTACTTGAAACTTCAAGCCTCAACAAGCTGAGGGACTCTGCACTAATTTCCCAGAAGCATCTAGACTGATGCAAAATCCACACAGGACTATTCTAGACTACTCTGCTGTGCGTAAAAACTTTCAGGAGTTCTCTTTGAGCCATTCGAAATATTTACGGATCTTAAGCTCATGCCCTCTTGGTGAGGGAGTGTAGTAGGATCTCTCCACAACTCCTTCTGGAAAAAACTCCATCTCTTGAAAACCCGTGCTCGAAGCGTGTGCGTACTTATAGTCTTTGCCATAGCCAAGGTCTTTCATCATCTTTGTTGGTGAGTTCCGTAAGTTCATTGGCACAGGAAGACTCCCTGTTGAGCTCACTTCATTGCTCGCTTTTTGATAAGCCTCATAAGATCGATTGGATTTTGGAGAAGAAGCCAAATAGGTCACTGCTTGCGCAAGCACAATCCCAGCCTCAGGCATTCCTATTAAATGAACAGCTTGCTGAGCACTTGTTGCAATCACAAGCCCTTGGGGGTCGGCGTTTCCAATATCTTCAGAGGCCAAAACAACCAATCGTCTTGCTATAAAGTTAGGGTCTTCTCCACCAGCCAAGAGACGCGCAAGATAGTAAAGCCCCGCATCTGGGGAAGAACCACGAATGGATTTAATAAACGCTGAAATCAGATCAAATCTATCATCGCCATTTTTTGAAAAAAGAAAAGACTTTGCTCCATAGTAAGAGGAAAGGTCTTCTGAAGTCAGCGGCCAGTCTCTTTCATTTTTGTTCACTGAATAATCATGATGTACAATTTCAAGAAGATTTAACATTCTTCTTGCATCACCTTCTGAAATTTCAATAAGACTTTGAACCGATTCATCACTGAGCACAGAACCTCTTGGGCTTTTCATTTCCTCAAACGCACGATCCACAAGCTCTAAGAGCTCTTTGTTTTCAAGTCTCTCAAATCGCAACAGGCGACAACGACTCATAAGTGCCGAGTTCACCTCAAAGCTTGGATTTTCGGTAGTTGCACCTATAAGAGCGATATCTCCAGACTCTACAAATGGAAGTAAAACATCTTGCTGAGATTTGTTAAGTCTATGAATCTCATCTACAAAAAGAAGAGTTCTTTTTCCATGATAGCGAAGTCTTTGATGCGCTTGATTTCCAACTTCTTTCAAAGCCTTTGCACCAGTTTCGATGGCATTCGTTGCAACAAACTCAAAGTCCCCCACCTCTTTTAGAGAACGTGCAAAAGTGGTTTTCCCACAGCCCGGTGGTCCCCAAATAATAAGGCTTGGAATTTGCCCAGTTTCAATTTGACGTCTGAGTGGAGCATCTAAACCAATTTGACGGCTTTGCCCCACAATATCGGACAACTTTTGAGGTCGTATTCTCTCAGCTAGAGGTTGGTTCCTCCTTACTGATTCTGTGTCACTTGAGACATGTTCAAATAAATCCATGCCTTAGGCATCTAGCACATTTAGAGCTCTTCGTCCAATTCACTATCTAAATCTAATGAATCCTCTTCTAGATTATCATCAAAATCTTCTTCAATGTCTGTGTCACCATCAAAGCCACCTGAACCAGAAGCTGCGCCAGAGGCATCACTAAAATCTTCGATCAAATCTCCACCACCTGTAGTGGCTCCAAAGGCCGCTTCACGGTTGAGAACTCTTGGGGTAAGGAAAATAAGAAGCTCATTTTTCTCAATGGACTTAGACTGTGAGCGAAAAAGGCTTCCAATAATTGGAATGTTTCTTAAAAAAGGCGTTCCACTTGTCGCCTCAGTCACATCGTTTTGGTAAATTCCACCAATAACAGCTGTTTCACCGTTATTGATAAGAATTGTGGTTTGAGCGGAGCGCCCAAAGACAGAAGAGGCCGAAGCATCGCCAGAAAACTCTGGTTCTCCCTGAAACTGTCTTTCAATAAACATTTGCATAATAATTCCACCCTCAGCTGTGATTTGAGGAGTCACTTTTAACTGAAGGTTCAACTCTTTATATTCAATCGTAGTTTCAGTTTCCCCGTCTTCTGTTGATGTCGTAAAAATTGGAACTTCTGTTGTTTGTTTAATCTGTGCTTCAATATTATTAAGTGTTACAATTCTTGGTGACGACACAACACGAACCACATCTTCGCTCTCCAACATATCCAACGTAGCCGTTAGGTTTCCAAGTACATCAATTGTGTTAAAAGATATTCCGATTGTGTTACTTCCTGACGCAGAATTCCCTAAAGCGGCCGTTGGTGTGTACTTCACCTTATCTGGAGAACTTGCTCGGCTCACCCAATCAAAAACATCTGTTTCAACTCCAGGAATACCCCAAACAAAACCAAATTTTTCATCAAACTGTTCACGGGCCTCAACAACCTTACCCTCAATCAAAACTTGAGGGGTTTGGGTATCTAGAGATTTAATCAATTTCCGAACCTTCATAATATTTTCCGCGATATCCGTCACAACCATTGAGTTTGTGCGAGCATCTGCTTTCACCTTACCTCTTGAACTTAAAAAATCTTTTACATGAGGTTCTAAGTCTTTTGCTCGAGCGTAGCTGATTGGAAAGATCTGTACACGCATAGGCTGAAGCTGCCTTTGAGCCTCCAACAACTGACGAGTCGCATCTGTTTCAGCGCGAATTGCAGATAGAGTTTCGATTCTTAAAATATTCCCCTGTCGCACATATCCAAGTTGCTTTGACTGCATAAGCACGACAAGTGCCTGATCCCAAGGTATCTCTCTGAGCTTTAAGGTTACCTTTCCTTGAATTCCATCAGAAAGAACCAAATTAAGTCCGCTTTCTTCTGCAATAAAATTAAAAACATCACGAATGTCTGTATTCTTCACTTCAACAGAAATCGGATGCCCGTAAAACTGCTTGCTACTCAATAAAAATTCATCAAGCGTTCGTGTGTTCAACGCTCGGCTGTCATCCCAATTACCACCCTGAGGAGCTGACTCCATTGCAATCTCTTGAGGCGGTTCTTCTATCGGAATTTCCTCAATCTGTTCTTCCGCAATTGGAGCACTCGCCCCTCCACCTTCAGCGGCTACAAAAAGTTGATTGCCCTCAACTGTAATATTGGGATTTATGGGTTCTCTTAGCTGAACCACAAACCGAGCTGTTGTCGCACTTTCTCCTTGATATCCTTGAAAAAAACCAATCTTACTTGAAAACTCTTTGGTGTTATAAGGGCGCTTAAACCGATTTGGCAGTTTGGCGTTACTAATTTCAATGATAAATTGATTTCCACCCTCATTGGTTCGAGTTGTGTAATTGAGTGGTCCTGTTGCTTTAATAACTATTGTTCCACCGTTTTGGTTTCCATTAAACCCAACGTCAGTAATTGTGACAGGTTCACTGTCAGTCTGAGCAAATTCCTCTGAAGGCTCTTCATTGAACTCTTCAATAGGCTCAGATGCTTGTTCTTCAAATGGCGCCTCTTCTACTGGTTCCTCAGCAACAATACCCTCATCTATATCTTCAGCAATAGTTTCCGGAGGAGGAGGTTGCTCTTCTTCACCAAGGTTGGCATCCAAATCCCCTTCATCTGTATCCAAATCCAATTCACTCGAATCTAGCTCTTGATCCAAGCTCTCAAGATCATCTCCAACATCAAGATCTCCATCCAACTCATCTTGAGCGTGTGCACAGTTTAGATCAACGAAGTTCTTAAGTGGAACCACCGACATCGAAACAAAAAATAGTATTAGGAAGTATTTTTTCATTCTTTACTCTCCGCCTTTTGGAGTTTCAAAATTCGTGTTTGATAGTTGATAGATCCTGGTTTTCCCAATGGGATAACAATCACAACTTCACCCTCTCGAATTACTGAAATATATCCCTTTTTGCGTCCCACTCTCTCATTCTTACGCACGATATGAGTTCTGTCATTCGGATCTAGAAACATCGCCTTTGGAACTTTTCCGCCCCAAATAATTCCAACAAGTCTCAATTCTTCTAATTTGAATCTCTCAAGCGGTAGCATGGGCTCTAAACTTGGTCGACTTGCCACTTTTGAAAGACTTTCTCCCTCTATATACGGTTTAAACGGATCTCTTTTGCCTGTTGGAATATAATTGAAATCCTCAATGATCCCCTCAAGAAGATTCACCGTACCTCTTGGGTTCATAACTGCCGCACCCTCCCCAGACTTTGGTGCAGTCACCTGAGATGAAGCACTTGGAACCGATTGAGCCAAGCCTAAAGTTGTAAAAAGCAGAATTGGAAGAAAGCTGAAGAGAAGTCTCATTTCTTGACCCCCTCTTCTTTTGATTCAATATATCTATACGCCACCAACACACCTTTCAGGCGCAAAATAGGGATACCATCTATGATATCTTTGGGCTTCAACTCATAACTTCGAATTCGGACAATTCTTTTGATTTTAGAAATATAAGAGAGAAATAAGGTGAGTTGTGAAAACCCACCCTCAAGTTCAACATCTACAGAAACTTCTTCATAAAACTTTTCCGATCGCGTGGCACCAGGTCGAATAGAAATCAACTTCACCCCAGCTGCCTGCGCTTCACTATTGAGTTTTCCAAGAATATCTTGAGCATTCAAATCTATTGGAAGATATTCCAATGCCGCTTTCAAACGATCGCTCACAAAGTTCAGCTCATCCTCAAACTTCTCACGATTCTTAGCCACAGCTTTTGCAGCATCCACTTCCCCTTGCTGTTTGAAAATCTGTTGTTCTATTTTTTTATGAATCATCTCCGAACGTCTTAGTGTTTCTTCAACAGAGGTGAAATAATAGGCAGCACCAAGAGCAAATCCAATGCCCAAAATAATAAGTGCTGATTGTTTATTCAAAAACTCTATCATTACTTTCCCATCGCCAATCTTGCGCTAAATTCAAATAACTTCACAGGTCCATTTTTTCCAGATTGTTCAGATGTTCCTATCAACTGAACATCTGTAAAATAAATACTTTGATTCAAAGATTGTAAAAAACTTGTGATGAATGAATCTGAAACAGTCTTCCCTTTTATAGTCACACGCTCGTCATCCACTTTGAGGGATTCCAGCCAAACTTCTTTTGGAATAACAGCCTGAAGCGTATCTAACGCTTTCACATTGATGAGTCTCTCTTTTGAAAGCTGTTTGATAGCTTCAACTTGAACTTCAAGTTTTTGCTTTTCCTCTTTGAATCGATTGACGGCTTTAATTTGAGGTTGGAGGTTTTTTACCTCAGTTTTCATTGAATTCAGTTTTTTCTGTAAAAAAGAAATCTCTGTTTGTTTTTCATTGTCTAAATAAAATTCAAAGCCATAAGCAAACAGAACTGGAAAACAAAGAATCACAAGTTTTTTATAAGCATCTCTATTGCTGGCGCCAGCTTCTTCATCACCCATGTCGACAACGCCAACAGCCCCAGCACTTCCACCAATGTCTTTCAGAAGATTGATTCGAATCACGAGTCACCTATTTTACGTAAACCAAGTCCCATCGCTATAGAGGCAAATGGAGCTATTTGTTGAATCACATCATCTGAAAAGTTTTTGCCATCAAATTGAATTCCAGAAAATGGGTCTAGGTATTGTACATTCGCATTCAAAGTCGTAGATATAGACTGCTGAAGATTTGGCACAAGAGATGACCCTCCTGTGATAAAAAACTTCTGCACAGGGGCTTCGCCTGCTGTGGCATTGTAAAAATCCAAACTACGAGTTAACTCTTCAACCACTGCATCTGTTGTCGTTTGGATGATTCCTCCCAACTCCTCTGGGCCAGGCTGACCTTGAGAAAAGCTCAATTTCAAACCTTCTGCTTCTTCATAAGAAATCGACAAATGTTTTTGAATATCCGTAGTGTATGTCATTCCACCAATAGGGATATCTCTAGAAAAAACCACATCTCCATTATCAACAATTGTAAAATTGGTGACACTTCCACCAAAATTCAAAAGCCCAACCACTTCACCAGGAAGATCTCCATAATTCATTTGAAAACAATTGGCCAAAGCAAAACCACTCACATCCATTGTCGCACAATGAAGACCTGACATTTCAATAGATTCTGCATAACTGAAAACAAAGTCCTTTTGGGCTCCAATCAAAAGTAAATCTAGAGATTCTATAGACTGTGAACGGTTTTCTAAGATGAAATAACCAAGGTTGATATCATTGATATCAAAGGGAATGTATTGCTCAGCTTCATCACGAATGATATCTCCAATGTACTGCTTTTCTACACCACTCAATGTGATTTTTTTTACAATTACAGCTGTCCCCCAAATTCCAACACAGGCATTTTTACGTTTTGTTCCCATTTCAGAAATGACGTTTTTGATAACTTGACTAAGACCAGCGGCGTCTACAATTTCTCCACGATCTAGAGTTCCTTGAGGAGTTGGAGCATATCCAAACCTCAAAAGCTTTGCTCCTCTTTTGGTAACGTTCATTTCTGCAGCTTTGATATAAGTTGAACCTATATCCAAGCCGAGAACGTTTTTAGATTGAAACAACCCCATCCGTGGTGCGCCCTTAGTTGATGTACATCTAGCCGACAGTCCAGTCCCTTACTATCATTAAATAATTAGGGAGAACAAAAGTCAAATTAAGGACTTACGAGAATTGAGAATTCTTTTACTGAGACCCCATCCAAGGAAAAAACAAGCGCAAATAAAGCATACTGATCTCTTCACCAGCAAAGATATAGATGAGCGCAGCAAGTGCGAGAAATGGACCGTATGGAATCACTGTTTTCATCCCGCCCTTAGTCCTGAAAGCGAGCGTTATTCCGACAAGACTTCCAAAAATACTTGAGACAAGAATAACAAATGGAATCGAATGCCAGCTCAAGACAGCTCCAATCCAAGCAAGAAGCTTAATATCCCCACCCCCTAAACCTTCTTGTTTTTTAAGCAGATAATAAACCCAAGCAATCGCCCAAAGAAACCCGCCTCCCAACAAAACTCCCAAAAAGGCTGGAATAAAGTCTCGCTCTGGGTTTACAAACGCTCCAATCAAACCAATTGCAATACCTGGAAGACTCAGAACATCGGGAATCAAAAAATGATCCAAATCAATAAATGATATCGTCACCAGACCAAATAACAAAATCCAAATTTCAATCAATGTCCAAGAGACTCCGAACTTAAAGTACGCCAATGTAAAAAGAGTTCCCATCAAAAACTCCACAAGTGGATATCGATAAGATATCTTTACTCCACAGGCGCGGCATTTTCCACCCAGAGTAATCCAAGAAAGAATCGGAACATTGTCATACCATTTGACTGGTGCCTTGCACTCTGGGCACTGACTCCCCGGACGAACAATGCTCATTTCTTTTGGCCAGCGAACTATGACAACATTGGAAAAACTTCCCCATACAAGGCCAAGAAGAAAAGAAAAATAAGGAAAAAACAACTCAATTTCGTTATACAAATTCTTTTCTCCTAAAAAGAAGATTTGCTGCGGATTGTAGTATTGTGATCCAAATCAAAAAGTAGAAACTCGACAAAAACAAATCTCCGATAGAAAGAAAACTTTCCTGTCCAGCAAATCCTTTCCAATTGAATCTCTCAAAATTAGGAAACAAATATTGAACCGTCCACGCAAACTTTTCAAATACAACAGATTGGCTTTTCTCTGCAAAGTATAGAAGGCTGTCCATGGATCGGCCAATAAGAAAAACCCCAATTGTCAAAGCAATAGAAAGCACTGGGCGCACAATATTTCCAAAAACCATCGTAATAGAAATCAAGACCGCTCCTTGATACAGAAACCCAAGTAAAATCAAAGGAAATTGATATTGATATTTCCATCCAATGCCGCAAAGAACCAAAAGAAGAACAAGTCCTAAACAAATTAAGCCTGTAAAAATAATAGAAAAAAGACCTAAAAATTTACCAAATAAAAACTGCCCTCTCGTGAGAGGACGAGTCAGTAAAGTCAACACTGTCCGTTTTTCCAGTTCTCGAAATACAAGTGTTCCACCAATAAAAATAGAAAGAATCAAAACACTCAGCTCAACTCCGGCAAGTCCCAAATCCAAAGTGATCCGCATTTGCTCGGCATAACTCAACTGACCCAAAACCACACTTAAAAACACCAACAGTACAGCAAAAACCAATATCAAATAGAGAATCCTATCTCGAATCAGTTCACGAAACGTATTTTTTGCGATTACTATTGCCGCTTTCACTCTTCCTCACCAAATGAAATTCGAACAAATGCTTCCTCTAAATTGGGTCTCAAACGCTTGACTTCAATCAAAGTCTGCCTCTTATCAACTATTGTCTTTAATACTTCCTGCAATTCCGCTTGTGTCTTGATCTCTTGAACTGCTCGACGTCCATCATTTTCAGTCACAACCTCAAAACCAGAGTCCATCCGACTTAGAAAGGAGTCCAAAGAGCCTGTATAAACGATTTGTCCTTTTTTTAGAATCACCAATTCTTTGCAAAGTGATTCAACATCGTGAAGAAGATGACTGCTAAAGAAAACACTTGTTCCCTCACTTGCTACTTCGCGGATCAATTGACTCAACTTTGCTCGACCATCGGGATCAAGACCTGCCATAGGCTCATCAAGTACAATCAATTTCGGACGCCCTAAAATTGTTTGAGCAATTCCAATTCTTTGCAACATTCCCTTTGAGTAATCCCTCAGTGCACGATCTTTTGCCTCAATCAAATCCACTTTCTCTAAGACTTCCATTATACGAGACACCAACTCTGATTTAGTCATTTCATCAATGAGATCACCATAAAATTTTAAAAACTCAAATCCCGTCAGATACTCGTAAAAATAGGGGCGCTCTGGAAGAAATCCAATTTTTTTTCGCACATTCAAATCAAATGCTTGATTTCCAAAAAACAAAACTTCCCCACTCGTTGGACGAATCAAATCAAAAATACACTTCAACGTCGTCGTTTTTCCAGCACCGTTGGCCCCTAAAAAACCTGTGACAACCCCTTCTTTAACTTCAAAACTCACATTATTGAGAACTTGAACAGAGGTGCGAAAACCTGTTGAAAAAGACTTATTAAGAGATTGAACTTGAAGTACGTTCATGACTCATCTAGTTTTAAATTTAAAGACTTTACCATACGACGAACTGGCTCATAATGTCTCGAAGTTGCAAAGTCCAACTTCTCCACACCTAAAAGACTTTTAAGTAAATTTCCTACCTTTTCATTTTTTAAATCCAAAAGAGCAAACATAAGTTCATGAGTCACCATTGGATACTTGCTATAAAAACTATCGCTCACACAAAAAGGATCATTTGGAATCGGCTCACTCAACCAAAGAATTTTCTGCAAACCTTTTCTATTGGGGTAATAATGTGACCAAGCCGTTTTGTTGCCCTTCTCATCATCTGCAAAAACGGCCGCAGCATCTGCTCGCCCAGTCAACACATCTGAGATCGCTGCTTGGTGATTGCCGCTATAAATAATTTTAGAAAAAAATCTATTGGGATTTATTTTCTCACTTTTAAATTTTACATTTGGATAGAGAAAACCTGAAGTTGATTTTTTGTCTACAAATGCAAAAACCTTTCCTTTAAGATCTTTTAGATTTTCAATTCCACGTCCTTTTCGTGCAACAATCACAGAGTGATAAAATGGATTTTCACTCCAAACCTTCTTGAGAAGCACCTTGGCTCCAGCCTGTTTTTCAGCATAAACAAAACTCATTGCCGTAAAGAAACCAAAGTCGATTTCGTTTTTCTTCATCTTTTCAATGAGTCCTTGGTAACTCTTTGGAATGTATATTTCAACTGCAACCCCAATTTTCTTTTGAAGATGCCTTGCAAGCTCTTTTGCATTCTTCCTCAATCTCTTATCCGGTTCTGATGGAATAAAACCAATACGAATTTTGTCAGGCTTTGAAGATGCTGAAAAAACGGGGCATGCAATACAAAGTGCTAAGAAAAATAAAAAAAGGGTTCTCATCTTGCCTCCATATCAATTGCAACATGAGATGTTCAATTAAACAAGAGCTAGAAGCGATCCATCCTTTTTGGTTGCGTCATAAAAACATTGAGTTACAGCTCCAAGGCACGCTCGACTGGAGAAACTTCAATGCTATTCTTCTTAGACCTAGATAGAGCAAGTAAAAAAGCATCTGCGGCATGGGTTTCTGTAATACATGGAATCGCAAAATCTATGCAGCTTCGGCGAATTTCAAAACTATTCTCAATCGCCCGTTTCCCAGAAGTCGTATTGATCACAAGAGCCACCTTGCCAGAGCGAATTCGATCCACACAGTGAGGACGCCCCTCAAAAACCTTACGTACTACAATGCAAGGAATGCCATTTTCATTTAAAAATTGACCTGTCCCAAAAGTTGCTGAAATTCGATATCCCATCTCTTGAAAAGCCTTGGCCACAGGAAGCATCGCTTTTTTGTCTTTTTCACGAAGAGATAAAAACACCTCTCCTTCTTCAGGCATTTTACTTTGACTTGAAATAAAAGCTTTCAACAACGCTTCAGAGTAATCACGCCCCCGCCCCATGCTCTCGCCTGTTGATTTCATTTCAGGCCCCAAAATGGAGTCCGCCTCTTGAAACTTCTTAAAAGGAAAAACAACTCCCTTTACATTTACCATTTCTCGCGATTTCCAATCCAATTTCCCGGCATAAGAAAGATTCAACATAGCCTTCACTGCAAGATCCACAAGTGGCACTCCAGAGGATTTCGCTACAAAAGGCACTGATCTAGAACTTCTTGGATTTGCTTCGATCATAAATATTTGATCATCTTTAACTGCAAGTTGTAAATTCAAGTGCCCAATAACTTCAATTTTATCTGCTAACTTCAAACTTGCCTCTTCAATATGGCGACATGTCTCTGGTTTTAATCTCTGCGGGGGAAGCACTCCCATACTATCTCCACTATGAACACCTGCAGCTTCTATATGTTCCACAATACCACCAATAACTGACCAATCCTTGCCTCGGACCAAATCCACATCGACTTCCAGTGCCCCATCAAGAAACTCATCCATTAATACAGGTGAACTCTCACTCACAAGCATTCCATATCTCTCAAAGTAATCCATTAACTCATCTTCATTTTCGATAACTTCCATTCTCTGACCGCCCAAAACATAACTTGGACGACAAAGTATTGGATAAACAAGATCCTTGGTGATCTCTAATGCCGCAACAAGTGAGCTGGCCATCGCAGCTCTAGGCATTTTAATCCCAAGTTCGTCACACACCTTTGAAAACTGCGCTCGATCTTCTGCCAAATCAATCGTGCTCAAAGAGGACCCCAGTAACTCAAACCCTTTGTCCACTATCATCGGAGCAAGTGCAATAGACGTCTGCCCACCCCACTGCGCAACAACCCCTTCAGGAGAAATGTGATTTAGCACTTCTAAAACATACTCCTCAATCAAAGGCTCAAAATAAAGCTCATGAGATGTGTCATAATCTGTTGAAACTGTTTCGGGATTGGTGTTGATCATGACAACGTATTTTCCCTCATGCCGAAGAGCCATAACCCCTCTCACACATCCATAATCAAATTCAATCCCTTGCCCGATCCGATTTGGACCACTTCCCAAAACAACAATCGCATTGGATCTTTTTTCTGATACAGCAGGGTCACTTAAGTAAGTCGAGTAAAAATAAGGTGTATCAGATTGAAATTCACCAGCACAGGTGTCGACTTTAAAATAAGCTGGACGAATACCAAGCTCGTGTCTCTTTTTTCGTACTTCAGTTTTAGGTAGTTTTTTTAATATCGATATCTGTGTATCACTCAACCCGTATTGTTTCGCTTTTAAAAGAAGCCCTCTTGATAAGTTCGATATCTCCAACTCCTTCTCTATCTCTACGAGATCTTGAAACTGCTCAAGAAACCAAGGGGTTATCATTGTCATCTGAAAAAGCTTTTCCTGAGACATCCCATCTCGAATGGCTTGAAACAAGTGATGAAATCTTTGGCTATTGGGAGTGGATAACAGCTCTAAAGATAAATTCACCTGTTCAAAGCCAGCCCCACCTTTTTCAAGTGAATGAACCGCTTTCATGAAGGATTCTTTAAAAGTTCGGCCAATCCCCATAACTTCGCCAACACTTTTCATCTGAGTATTGAGCGCATCTTGAGAGCCATGAAATTTTTCAAAAGCAAATCTCGGTATTTTAGTTACAACATAGTCAAGAGCTGGTTCATAACAACAAGGTGTTGTCTTTGTGATGTCATTTGTGATTTCTTCAAGTCGATATCCCAAAGCCACAAGTGCGGCGATTTTAGCAATTGGAAAACCTGTTGCCTTTGAAGCCAATGCAGAAGATCGACTGACCCTTGGGTTCATCTCAATGACGACTCTTTCACCATTTTCAGGATTCACCGCAAACTGAATATTGGCACCACCTGTTTCAACACCCACTTCCTCGACAATTCGTTTCGCCTCATCTCGCATGGACTGATATTCTTTGTCTGAAAGAGTCTGTTGAGGAGCTACCGTAACACTGTCACCTGTATGAACTCCACATGGGTCAATGTTTTCAATAGAACAAACAACAACAAATGTTCCACTGGCATCTCTCATAACTTCAAGTTCGAACTCTTTCCAACCCAAAAGACTGGCTTCGATCAAAACTTCACTTGTTGGACTTTCACTCAGTGCAGTTTGGAGAAGCCTCTTGTACTCTTCTAAAGAGTACGTCACCCCTCCGCCCGTTCCGCCCAAAGTGAAATTGGGGCGAAGTATGATTGGAAAAGAAAGTTCATTTGCCTTCTCAAGCCCCTCTTCGTAGCTCCTGACTAAAAAACTCTTGCAAGCTTTTGCCCCAGCCTTATTTAAAACTTCCTTAAATAACTCCCGGTCTTCAGCTCGACGAATGATCTCAGGACTTGTTCCAAGCATTTGTACATTGTAACGGCTCAAAACCCCAGCATCGTCTAACTCAAGGGCTGCATTGAGTGCCGTTTGCCCACCAAGGGTTGGAATAATGGAATCTGGTCTCTCGATTTCGATGATCTTTTCAAGATAATTTACAGTCAAAGGTTCAATATAAACTCGAGTGGCAATTTCTGGATCTGTCATTATCGTCGCAGGATTGGAGTTGACTAAAATGACATCCACCCCCTCTTTCATCAAAGCCTTACAGGCCTGAGTGCCAGAGTAATCAAACTCACAGGCCTGACCAATTACGATTGGACCACTTCCCAAAATCAATATTTTTTTTACATCTTCTTTTTTAGGCAATTAAATCCTCAACTTTTCATCATTCGTATATATGTAATCACATTTGATATGTTTGTACTGATCAAACTTCAATCGCATTTTAGAAAGCCTCTCGATTAAAGCTTTTTGCTCAGGTTCTCCCAGTTTTTTAATCTTCTTGATTTCTTTGAGTACAAACTTTTTAGCCTCCGAAGGGTGAAAACAAATACCTGTTGTCAAAGAATAGTATTTCCCATCTGGAATAAGCCTTGCTTCAAATATTTCATCTCGGCTAAATCCCACTGTAATGGGTGAGTTTTTAATAATAAACTTCTTTCTCGCTATCAAATCCTTGACTGTAATGTCAGATCCCTTGATTTTTATGAACTCAAATAAGCTGTGGCGACGCTTTAGCAGATATTTTAATTTTTCCCTGTCACTCTCGTCTACCTTAAGAGTGCCCAACTCCTTCACCGATTCCACAGGAGTTAAACCAAGATCAGAAAGATCTCGATCAAAAATATACCAATCTAAAAACTGAGACATCTTATGATCAAACTGATGACTGTCGTCTTCTTCTGCACCCGTTGGTCCGAAAAACTCACCCTTGGCTTGGGCAATTTCATTTGAAAATTTATCACCCGTAAAATGGCTTACAATTTTATCAAGCAATTCCTGGTACATCACTTCAACCTATCCATAAAGAGTTCAAATAGCTGACTTGCATCCCTTGGACCAGGATGACTTTCTGGGTGAAACTGTACGCTCATACACTTTTGGCTCTGACACTCAATGCCTTCAATTGTATTGTCATACAAATTGACATGTGAAATACGGACTCCACTTGGCAGATGGTTTTCATCCACTGCATACCCATGGTTTTGACTTGTCATATATATCTCGTCACAAAGGTGATCTTTCACTGGATGATTTCCCCCGCGATGACCAAACTTCAACCTATAGGTCTTTCCACCAAGTGCGAGCGAAAGAAGTTGATGCCCCATACAGATACCAAAGATCGGTCTCCACCCCAGCAGCTCTCGTATACTGGAAACTGCATCCACAACATTTTCAGGGTCCCCAGGACCGTTGGAAAGTAAAATCCCATTTGGGTCCCAGTCTTTTATTTCATTGGCACTGGACCTTGAGGAAAACACACGAACTTCTTTTGAACGCACAGCCAATTCTCGTAGTATGTTCTCTTTCACTCCAAAATCCATCACCGCAATTCGGCTGCCATTTTTTTTTGAACCAGAAACAAGTCGATTCTTTTTATTGGTCACTTTCCAAGCCCAATCACGTTCTTCATTTTTGAGTTTTTCAATAAGTGCATTTGCACTTACTTTAGCAGCCTCCTTAGAGTCCGACTGAACCACAGCTCCCCAAGTTGTTCCCCCATCTCTCAAGCGCATAACAATTTTTCTTGTATCAAGTCCGTCTAAAACAGGGACATCTGCTTGAGTTAGTCTCTCAAGCCATTTCGAATGTGTTTTTCTTTTCTGCATCTCAAGAGAAAGAAAACCATTAATATGTATTTGATTGGATTCCCAGTCCTCCGTCAAAGAGCCGTAATTCCCCTGCATAGGAGCCGTCATAACCATGATTTGTGAATGGTAACTCGGGTCTGTTGCAATCTCTTCATAGCCGCAATGAGAGGTATTAAATACAACTTCACCCGCCTTTGGCCTTCCTCCAAGCCAAACCCCTGAAAATACCTCTCCGGATTCCAAAACGAGGTGTCCCGCTTTCATATTATTTCCTCAAGAATTGAGTACATAATTGCCGCTCTCATAAAAACACCGTTCGCCTTTTGATCAAATATTTTACTTCTTGAGTCCTCCAATAATTCGGACTGAATTTCAACTCCCACATTGAACGGACCCGGGTGAAGTATGACCCCATCCTCTCGCCAGGATTTAAATTTTTCCACTGAAAACTGGTTTTTTGACACCCATTGATCAAGATTTTCATTCTCCTGATGGCGCTCTCTTTGAATGCGCAATGCCATACAGCAGGTGGCCCACTTTATACCCTCTCCCACACTCTCAAAACGCGTCACACCATATTGATCAAAGTCACTTGAATACCATTCCTCGGGTGCACAAATTCCAATATTTGCTCCCATCTTACTTAAAAGTCGAACATTGGAACGAGCCACACGGCTGTGCGCAACATCACCAGCGATAAGAACATTTTCTCCCTCAAGCTTTCCTCTCTCCTCAAGGATAGTGAATGCATCCAAAAGAGCCTGGGTTGGATGGCTATTGGCCCCCTCTCCGCCATTTACAATCGGGGACTCAAAGTGCGGTGCAATCTCTTCAAGAGAAATATCTGTGCCATGGCGAATTATAAAAAGATCCGGTCCCATCGCCTGAACCGTCTTAATTGTGTGATAGAGAGACTCACCTTTTGTCATT
>JAUICD010000075.1 GCA_030427965.1 Bdellovibrionia bacterium | reverse complement strand
ATGTCACATTTTGTTCCGAATTGGCCTAAGTGTTATTCCGGTATCGGATGATGAAGTGATTTCTATTTAATCTAACGTCTGGCTTAGACTTTGTACATCACTGGCCTCTATGAGAGTTCAATCATACATCAAACAGGCCATGAGTTTAAAGATTGTAGACCTAGAGCTTGTCCTTCAAAAGGGACTACCTGGTTTGAAGATATTGGGGTTACCAGATTCTTCGTTGAAAGAAAGCGTGTTTCGAATCAAGTCTGCTATAAAGTCACAGGGGTTTGATTGGCCAAAGCACAAACAGGTTTTGGTGCAAATCCACCCAGCAAGTGTTCCCAAATCTGGAACGGGGATCGATTTGGCCATTGCAGCAGCTTTTCTTTGGGAGAGTGAGCAACTGCCAAGACCCGTGTCTACTCCAACTCTTTTTGGAAACCTCACACTTGATGGAAAAGTTGTACGTCCTCTAGAATTGGAGTCTCCGTTTGTTGAGTCCACAGAAGTCCCGGTTGTGACGGGGAAGGGTGAGGCTCCAATTCTTAGACCCCACTATGAAATCAAAGAATTAAAAGACCTGATACTTCCTGAATTAGAGGAATCTTCAACACTCAAGTTTAAGGTTCGACGGCCAGACTTGGATGATATTTTACTGACCCCCTCGCAGTCCAATCTTGTTAAGGCAATTGCAGTGGGTGAGCACAATTCGATTTTTTTGGGTCCACCGGGCTCTGGGAAAACTACAATTGCAAATCTTATTTCTAAAGTCATGGCACCCCCGAAGCCATCGATTTTTAGTGAGAGTTTTGCAATTTCAAGGTTTTTTGGCGAGCCCATAGAGTGGAGACCAGTTGTTTCTCCTCATCACACATCCACTCATCTAGGTATTGTGGGCGGTGGTCGTCCTCCAAAGCCCGGTGAACTCACTCGTGCCCATGGAGGGGTACTGATTTTAGATGAACTTCTGGAGTTTGAAAAATCTGTACAAGAGGCCTTAAGAGAGCCAGTGCAGTCAGGGAGGATCTCAATCACTCGTGTGGGTGGACGTTTGGAGTTACCTGCTCAATTTTTATTTTTAGCAACAAGCAATCTTTGCCGTTGTGGTCATTTTGTTCCCAGATCTAATAACCGATGTCGTTGTAGCTTAAGAAAACTTACAAACTATGTGGAAAGATTGTCGGGTCCAATCTTAGATCGTTTTGATATTTTAAACTTTAGTGATGATTGGAGAAACGAAAAGCCTCAGATCCATGTTAAAGATTTGATTGATGATATTCAAGTTGCGGTTGATTTTAGAAAGAATACTCGCAATCAAGACAAAGCAAATTCCAGATTGGATTTAAAAGAACTTGCTCTTTCTTTTGAAAAGGTTGGTATGCTTTTACCTGAGAGTATTCACTCGGGCTCGCATAGAAGAAAACTGGCTTTTTTTAGAGTGGCTAGATCTATGGCGGATTTGAATTCCTCTGAGAGTGTGAGAGAATCTCACCTTGTGTTGAGTGAAAAGTTGACGCTTCGGCCATTTTTGACGATGACTGAGGATATTTATAAGTACCTGTAATCAATAAATTATATCTGATGTTGTCAATTTATTCAGCAGTTCGTTTTTGGGGGAAAGAGACTCCTGGGTTGACATTGGGCTGAAGGGCTTCACATTATGGCAGTCTTTGATGGTGGCTTGCCCGAGTGGTTAGGGAGAGGTCTGCAAAACCTTCTACGGCGGTTCGATTCCGCCAGCCACCTCCAAACTTCGCTCCTGATATTTCCAAAAATGACTTAAGTGTTTGAAATAAGAGGTAAGTAATAACGGATACTTACGAGCCTCAAGTTTTTAAAACATAACGGGAAATAACAAAAAATAACGGTGTTAGGTCACTTTTGGGTCACTCTGTGCCCTACTGGAAAACAGGCTGAAACGCCCTTCCAGTAAGCCGTTCATCGAATTCTCCAAATTACAGAAAAATAAAAACGATTATCCATAAGGAGGAAAAACTATGGAAAACAAAAAACTAAGCGCTTTAACAAATCAAAATGCATCAATTAGAAAAACAAAAACTACTACTTCAAAAGATAGAAAACTAAACTCTCAAATTTCTAAAATTCACAATTTTAAAACTCTCAGAGTATCAGGCTCGACGAAAAAGGATGTTGATGATCTTCTTAAAAAAATTAATGAATCTGATGACTGTGGCAAAGTAACAGTTGATACCCTTATCAAATACCTTGCTAAGAATACTACGTCTCAAGATATCGAAAATCTACAATTGAGTTCTACTACATGGGTACATGAAGAAAAACGCCTTCGCAAACTCTATGAAAAGAAAAATGGCAAAATCCCTGAGAGCAAATGGAAACAAATGCTTTGCTTAGGTGAATTAAGAGAGTTTTTCCATGAACACTCAAGGTTATCTATAGGTTGATGATTGACAACGAAAACAGGGGCACTCACCCAAAGCCCCTATTTATATATTTTGGGGTCGAAGATATTTCTCTTGACAAAGAGAATCATTTTTGATACCCTTAAGGAGTTAGGCATTGAGGCAAATAAAGTTTCTACAACTTGAAAATGGAAAAGAACCTTTTAAAGAATGGATAAAATTACTCCCAAGCGTAATTAGGCGTTACATTTATGACTATATTGAAAGAGTTGCGGCTGGAGGTGGAAAGAAGAATGTTCGATCTATCGGCAATGGAGTTTTTGAGATTAAAATTGATAAAGGACCAGGCCATAGAATTTATTTTGCAGAAGATGGAAATCTAATCTTATTGATTTTACTCGGTGGGGATAAATCTTCTCAAAAAAGAGACATTAGAAAAGCAAAGGAATATTGGAGGAAATACTGTGTACAGAACAAAAGACTTTGATGAATTACTTTATGAAGAATTAAAAGATCTAGAATTTGCAAAAGGGTATTTTCTATCTAAAATGCAAGAAATAGACGGAGAACCAGGACTTCCATTCTTTGATGCCCTCAAGCACGTAGTACGCAAAATGGGTATCAAGGAATATGCTGAACTTGTGGGTATGGAAAGGCAGAATATTTCAAGAATAATTGCTAATGATGCCCCCCCAAAGGTAGAAACTCTTGATAAAATGCTTGCTCCATTTGGTCTTCGGATTAAATTTGATGTTGTTGAGGTTGCATAAATTGCAATATATTCTATCAATGAAAACCTCGTTAGTTTTTTGGAGAATCTTCCATTGCTAATGGAGTAGCAATTTATGTTCGATAAAAAATATTTTGAATCAATTGGAGAAGAATTAAATTCTCTAAAAAATAGAGTTCGTGCTCTTATAAAAAACAAGCATTGGCAAACTGATGATTGGCATAAGGAAAGTCTTCTAAGGTCAGCTATTAGGCGACTTACAGCTTATATTGGTGTTGGAGCTTCTTGCCGAAGTCCCCAAATTCTCTAGCCAGTGTGTCTAAAGTGTAGAGATTTTAGACACATTAAACCACGAGGAGGCTCTACTTTTTAGCTCAAGCCTTCGGTGACAGTTTTTGCAATAAATTTGAATAAGGATTAATCAATATCCACTTTGAAAACCCAATTCCAATCATCAAAATGGCAGACTTAGCCCTCAAACCTAATTAATTTCGAGCTGAGTTATGGAATAACTTTTGAATGTATAGGGTTCGATAAGGATGTTCTACCTTGCCTGGAGAAATGGGTCTCCCAAGGAAACAGAACGTTACCCAACTACATATGATATGCAGGAAATTACAATGAAAAAACTCTACATTTACGCCGCTTTGACAGTAATCAGTGTACTATTGACGTTCCAATTTTCTCAAGCAGCCACAGACATTCGCATCATCTTTGACAACTCAGGCAGCATGCAGGGCGAGCGCTGCGAGCAAGCCAATCAAGCAGTTAAAGATGCAGTTGAAAAACTAGAGGTCGCCTCGTCGATTGCTGAATTGGGAACTTTTCAACTGACCACGCTCAATAACTATTGGAGTGACCAAGGTTTAGATGAAGTTCTCCATAGCTATGACATCAGCGATGTTTCAAAAATACAAAGTCTTCGAGCTCTTATGCTGAATGACTTTAATATCCACTGCGATGGTGGAACTCCACTGGCTCAGTCCATTGACAAAGTCACTGGTGTTTTGAATTTACTGGCACGTATACGCGAACGCAATGTTCAGCGAAGTGGAAACGTTGTTGTCGACACACCTACTACCCAAGAAATTAACAACCAAATTATTCTTATTTTTGCAGATGGTGCCAACGACAATGGGCAAGAGCCTTTGGTGAGGTCTCTCGAAAATATCTTATCCAAGGCAAATGGAAATTCGGTATCAGTGTACTTCTTTGGAATTCAAAACAACGTTGTTTGGCTCAATCAAGAAGTTACGACAGGTGAAAGATTTGGATCATTTTTCTTTGCCTCAAAGTTGAGTCAGCCAGAGCAACTCACGAGGGCTTTTGATCAAGCATTGGCTCGCTTTATTAACAGTGAGTTAATCAAAAAGCTTCAGGGTGTCTCATCTGATATTCAAGGGATTCGAAGAAACATTGATTTTACTAGAGCCGAACTAAGAAGAGCAGAGAGAGTATTAGGTGTTGCTCTTCCCGTCGATATTGATAAGGCCATTGAAGGCTTAAAGGGCATTGAAACAGAAATGGATGCTTCCATTGAGTCCGCGTCGGGTGATGCAGTTCAAAAGTTGAGTTTAGACTTCAAGAGATTCATGGCCCAGTTAAAAGACTACGAAGACCTTCCGAGACAACTCAATGCGAGAGTTCGGCAAGTGAGAGAGACATTGGAAGAATCGTTAGTTGCTCGTGTGGAAATTCAAAAGAATCTGGAGCGACTTGCTGATCTGGGAATTTTTCTTCAAAAATTAAAGGAAGAAAACTCTGAAGAGTACGAAAGCCTGCGAGCTTCGCATCCGGCAGCAATCAACAGCATTGAATCAGGACTCGAGACGGTCATGACGGATGTTTCCAATATGAATGCTCGAAAGAAAGATCTAGTTGATCAAGCTAGTGATCTTAAATCAAAACTTATTTCTCTTGATGCAGCCAAGGCAGAATTCGAAGGTATTTTTTCTCGAATTCTTGCTAAGTTGGGTCGCGAGCATGGTGATGATCAAGTAGACCGATTGAAATCTCTTTTAGCCCAAAATGGGTATTCGGTCCGCGAGAATGGCGAAATTGTTCTCTATGGAACACATGTTTTTGGTGGAGGAAACAGTAAAAATCCAACGAAAGCTCAAGGTAAACCTGTTGTTGTGAGAAACAAAGGAACCATCGTGAATCTTGGTGGTGGCGGAGGAAGTGGTCGCCCAGTATCTAAGCTGATCAACGACGGATTGATCGTCAATTCAGTTGAGCGTTCTTCCACGGGGCAGAATGGTCACTTTACTCTATTTATTAACAATGGCGATGTGATCTCTTTATCCTATGACAATTACAAAAATAGAATGTCTGCCGATTGTTCTTGGGCTGAGTACAAGGACGGATACGTTATCGTATGTAATAACTTTGAAAATATATACTTTGTTGGAAAAGATAAACTGCTCGACGTCACTTCCAAGAGACGCTGGTATCATCGTCTGGGTGGATTTGTGGGAATCTTGGGAACAACAGTTTACGGAGCTGTCACAACAATTGGCGGCGGAGTTCTAGATATTCTGGGTGGGCTTCACGAAGCCGCTACTGGTTATGGTCATGGTGACGGCTACGCACCAGTTATCAGTAGAAACTGGAAAGTGGCCGGTAGATGGTACCGTCACAACTGGGTTGCACTCAAGGGACCAACATATGTGATCCATGCTCCAGAACAAATCATTCCAGTGTTAAGAGAAATTGCAGAACTGACAGAAAGTTAATTTTCAATTTGAACTAAGGGAGAAGGACCTTCTTCCTTAGTCAGGAAGGGCAGTCTGCAAATAATTAACATCTCAAGAGAAAGACTTTCGAGTTGGTCTAATTCTCCGATCAAAAGCATCTGGGACATAAATAATGAGTAGTTTTTCTAAATTGATCTTGTGATAATTTTTAAATGGACTGCCACCAGGGATTGGTATTGCAGTTCTTATAAGGAAAAATTTTGAAAAGTTGTGGATTGGCTAAATAGAAGCGGCCTCTCGGTTGAAGAATGAATAAAAGTTTCGATCTATGATTCCATATCAAAAGTGAGATTCTCTTCAATAAACTTCATGTTCTTGTCCAAATCTTCACGTGTTTCGGCCCAAAAAAGTATATGCCCTACTTCATTACTTGTGTTTTCATGCTCAAGGACTGATTCTCCAATTTCTTTACGAATTGATAGGTCAAATATTCCGCTCACTTTTTCTTTTACTTTCTCAAGACCCCTTATGTTTTTTATAACTCCACTCCCAGGGTGAATCATAAAAACTGCGGCGCACCCGTTTGGTTGTTTATTGATTTCAAAGTTCTTATCCCCACAGCTTAAACTGACATAAGCTTTCCATGAATCAAAGTTGTATACTCTCTGTATAAGGTCCATGTAATATCCTCCAGGTGGACGGATAGCAATCTCACCAAAGAGAGGTCCGTTGTCAGTTAAATAAAATTCAGCATGAGTCATGCCACGATCAACACCAAATCCATTAATAACTTGATCATTAATGTTGATGATTTCCCTGTAAAGGTCTTTGTGAATTCTAGCAGGTACGACTGATTTTCTCCACTGGTGAAGATACTCTGTCATGTTGTGAAAAATAGGCTTACCATTTTGAACAAGAGTTTCAACGCTAACCTCTGTTCCCTTTACGTAGGCTTCGGCCAACAGCCCAGGCTTGGCAAGCTTTTTAAAGTCTTCTTCGTCTCTAACCAGTTTGACATCCTGGGCTCCAGATTCATCTATTGGTTTAATAACCAGTGGAAACTTCAATCTTTTAATAATTTCCATGGGCGCGGAGTTATCTTTAATAAGTTCATAATCAGTAATTGGAATACTTAATTTTCGAGCATAGTTTTTCATTATAAACTTATTATGAAATCTTTCAGTAACATCCACGGCAAGGTGCTTTAGCTTCAAATGTTTTCTTACTATAGCCCCCAGAACGACCGTTTCTTCGGTATTGGCAATAACGCGATGAACCTTATACTTAGAAAGTTCATTAATGACATCTTGAGTTAATCCTGTTCGGCAATCGCTGTATGGAGTTTCTATCCATCCTAATAAGTTCTTCTTTCGCTTTGAATGAAGAGGGCCATCACTCCAAAGTATGACCTTGTGGCCGAGCTCTATGGCTGCCCTGTAACACGCTTTTCGTACACCAATAACAAGTACACATTTTCCCATAGATTTACTCCTAAGCTTGAATTAAGAAGATCAATGGAAACTAGCATTTTTTAGCAAAAAGCGTAAATTATTGTTTTAATTTAACGAAAGAACGTTTCTACTATCATCTACATTGGATATGGAGTGCATTTGGAAAAACCAGCGACAATTTCATTGAAACTACTGTCGGATATAAAGACCAGTCTTGTTGAGTTTTTTCCAACCCTTGCAAGCTGTTTTATAATTCTCATTTTTGGCGTAGTTTTAGCCTATTTGATACGTTGGGGAATTTCATCTTTTATTAAAATAGGTGTAAAACCCTTGGAAGGAAAGTTTTCCGGCTCTCGTATGGCGGGGCTTGGAGTTGAGCCTCTTAGAAGAACAGTCGGTCAGATTGCTTTCTTTATCGTTATATTTCTGACTGTTGCAACAGTGCTAAAAAAATTGGGACTAGAAGTTGTCTCAACTTGGCTAGAGCATTTATCTAAATACCTTCCAAATGTAGTTGCCGCTATAATTATTATTTACCTAGGGTGGAAAATAAAAGAATTTTTGGAGGAAACTTTACCTGGAACTCTTCAAAAAGCTGGACTTACGCACACTCGTATAATCAGTAAAGCATTATCTTGGGCAGTTTTAGTAACGACGACACTTATTTCTTTAGATCAAATAGGCGTTGATATGGGGCTTATTGTAACTGTTACGGCCGTTGTTGGTGGTGTGTTAGCTGGCGGGATAGCTTTAACATTTGCATTAGGTTCGAAATCTACAATTTCTGATATTCTCAATTGTTATCAGATTCAAAAAATTATTAAAAAAGGAAGCCGAATTAAGTTTGGTGAGACCGAAGGAACAGTATTGTCTATTGGACCTGTTTTTGTCGTCGTTAGTTCAAGTAATGGAGAAGTGGCAATTTCAGGAAGTCGATTGAAATTAGAAATGATTCAGGTTTTCAAAGGTGAAGCTAAGCAATGAAGTATTCTTCTGCCAGGAAAATCGCTTTAAATTTTATGAAGGAGGACCCTGGCCTAACTTCTACAATTTTACTTAAAAATGAAATTAATGATGTAGCTAAATATTGTGAAGAGCTAAGTGTTGCA
>JAUICD010000074.1 GCA_030427965.1 Bdellovibrionia bacterium | reverse complement strand
GCCATTGCCATTCGTCCGCTTGGAAAGTTGGGATGAAGTTTAACGCCAGAGCGACAAATTTTTTCGGCTTGGTTGATAAGCCCCATTTTTCGATAGGCTTCAGAAAGAGGTGCAAAAACCTTTGATTTATTGTCTTTCTCATAAAGAACTTGATATCGTTCTACGAAATGGCTGTTGACCTTAGATCCCATGAGTTAACGCTATTTCAAGTGAATGAGAAAAGCAACGCAGTTTGTCTGAATTTCGAGAGAGGATCACTGATGGCAGGACATAGTAAATGGGCAAATATTAAGCATACAAAGGGTGCAGCTGATGCAAAACGTGGCAAGGTTTTTACGAAACTTGCCAAAGAAATCACGGTGGCCGCAAAACTTGGTGGAGGTGATGTTGAAACCAATCCAAGACTCAGGCGTGCTGTGCAAGCAGCAAAAGATGTGTCGATGCCAAAAGACAATATTTCACGTGCGATCAAAAGAGGGACTGGTGAAATTGAAGGCCTGACTTATGAGGAGATCACTTACGAAGGTTATGGTGCTGGTGGAGCTGCGATACTTGTGGATTGTTTGACGGACAACAAAACGCGAACTGTTGCCGATGTTCGATTTGCCTTTAATAAGGCAAATGGGAATATGGGTGAAATGGGATGTGTGAATTGGATGTTTGAGCTCAAAGGTGAGTTGATTTTTTCAAAGAAGAATTTGGACTCAGAGAAACTGCAAGAGATAGCAATTGATGCCGGAGCGGACGACATTTTAGAAGATGAAGAAGTGCTCACAATTTATACTTCGCAAGAAACCTTTGATGCTGTGAAAGAAGCTGTTGTTTCAAATGGATTTCGACCTCAAAGTGCAAGTGTCACAAAGGTTCCTCAAAACACAGTTCAAGTGGAGGGTGAAAATATTAAGCATGTATTAAAACTTATGGAGCTTTTGGATGATCTAGATGATGTTCAAAATGTGTACTCCAATTTTGAAATGGACGAAGATGAAATGAATCAAGTCGTAGGGGGATAAGATTTTATTTATTGGAGTAGATCCAGGGAGTCAGGTTGCGGGCTTTGGTTTGGTGTCTCTTTTTGAGGGTGAGGCCAAACACGTCTCTCACGGCACGATTGAAGTGGGCGGTAAAAAATCAATTGAAGAGCGAATGAAGTATTTGGGAGAAGAGTTTTCTCAAATGCTGGATCAATATAAGCCAAACCAAGCTGTTATTGAAAAAATCTTTTTGGGTAAAAGCCCTCAAAGTGCTTTTGTTTTAGGTCAAGTTCGCGGAGTGTTTATTTATGAATTCGCACGTCGAGAAATACCAATTATTGAATTATCGCCACGTTCCATTAAGAAGGGAATCGCCGGAAATGGCGCAGCTAGCAAAGAAGAGTTGCGACTCTGGACGCTTGCATCTCTTGAAATTGAGTCTCAGGAAAAACTTGATGCAACAGATGCATTAGCGATGGCACTCTACGGAGCACGTGCCTATAATGTCGAGCAGCGTTTGAGTCGAAACGCTGAGGAGGGGCTTTGATCTCGTTTTTAAGAGGACATGTGATTGAAATTGGGGATGAAAGTGCGACATTGGATGTTCATGGGGTCGGTTATCATGTTCACTGTACAAGCCCGACACTGGAAACTCTAACTTTGAATAAAGAAAAGGCTTTTTTCATTCATACTTCTGTTAAAGAAGATTCGATCTCTTTATTTGGTTTTTTGAATCAAAAAGAAAAACAGCTTTTTCTTTCACTTTTAAAAGTGGACCGTGTTGGTCCAAAGATGGCTATGAAAGTCATGTCGGGTGGAAAGCCAGATCTTATCTTTGAAGCGATTGAGTCTGGCGATGTCAAAGTTTTAAGTGGACTTCCTCGAGTGGGTAAAAAACTTGCCGAGCAAATTATTTTTAAACTCAAAGGGAAAGTGGATTTTGAGTTTGCGGGAACTCCACTAGATGCGGACAAAGAAAAAATTCAATCTGCTCTTATCAATTTGGGTTTTAAATCTACTGAAGTTGAAAAAATTGTGGGAGATCTTCCTGCAAATGTTTCAATTGAAGAAGGTGTCAGACAGGGGCTTTCTGCTCTAGCTGGTGGGTTTTGATGGATCGAATACTAGACGGATCAAAAGATCAGGCAGACGGGCAGTGGGAGTTAAAGCTCCGACCGCTTTGTTTTGAAGATTTCCCGGGTCAAAGTAAAGTGAAAGAAAAACTTGAGATATTTATTCAGGCAGCCAAATCTCGTAAAGATCCTTTGGATCATGTTTTGTTAAGTGGTCCTCCTGGGCTTGGGAAAACAACTTTGGCTCACATTTTAGCTGGGGCTTTGGATGTAAATATAAAAACCACATCTGGCCCTGCTATTGAGAAAAAAGGGGATTTGGCGGCAATACTGACGAATTTGCAACCTTATTCCGTTTTGTTTATTGATGAGATTCACCGTCTCAATCGCACAATAGAAGAATATTTGTACTCTGCAATGGAAGACTTTTACATTGACCTTGTGACAGGTGATGGTCTTGGTGCACGCGCAATGAAGTACAAGCTTGTTCCATTCACATTGATTGGGGCAACCACGCGTGCAGGGTTATTGAATGCTCCGTTTCGAGATCGATTTGGAATTGTTGAGCGATTGAATTTTTATGACAAAAATTCTCTGTTAAAAATTGTTGTACGCTCAGCTGAAGTGATGGAATTGGATATTGATGATGATGGAGCGGGTGAAATCGCACGCAGGTGTCGTGGAACGCCTCGAATTGCAAACCGACTTTTAAAGCGAGTGCGGGATTATGCCACTGTGAAAAACAATGGATCGATTGACCTAGAGCTTGCCCAGTTCGCTCTTGATCACTTGGAAGTGGACAGTTTGGGGCTTGATGAAATGGATCGCAGAATTCTTACGCTTATCATTGAGAAATTTGAAGGTGGTCCTGTGGGTATTGACACGCTTTCTGCTTCTTTGAGTGAAGAGCGTGACACGCTTGAGGACGTCTATGAACCATTTCTTTTACAGGAAGGTTTGCTTAAAAAGACGCCAAGGGGAAGAGTGGTGACCCGTGCGGGTTACGCGCATTTAGGAATGGAGTTTCCTAGATCATCAGACATTCAAATTTAATAAAAGATCAATTGTGACTAGCTAGAAACTGATTCACTTAACTTGGGTCGATCATAACCCATTCAAATGAATTTACGTCTAAAACCCAGTTGTACAAAAATGGCAAAAACGGCCGAGTGTATCCACTTTCATCAGGTGCGGAGACAAGATCTCCAATTTCAAAAAGTGTTTGAACAAACTTAAACTGAGCATAGAGCCCAAATGCTGCCTCAGCTTCAGGGTCTATTTCACCGTTATTCTTCATTCCTTCAACAACTCCAGAACTCAGTCCTGGGATGTACTCTATGACCTGATGGGCAATGCCGTCGTTGCTTTCAAGGGTTTCATAGATTTCAGGAACTCGGACACCATTTTCACGAGCAATTTGAAACGCTCTTGTGCGAAATCTTGCAAGTTGGTGTGAGAGACGAATCACCTCTTCAGTAAAGGGGGGCTCTGCCTGTTGCTGGTAGCTTTTTAGTATAACGTTCTTCTTTCTTTTTAGATCATAGGCAAGATAAGTCGGTCCTTCTCCTGAGGGACTGAGCTCATTTTCAAAATCTCCAAGTTTTTTGAGCAATTCAAATTTCTGATCTTCAATGACTTCAGTTCTGATAGGTTGGTGATTTTCTTTATCTTGTGTCATTTTATGGATTGAAAGAAGCATTTGAAAACGAGATTTAGTGATAGCAAGCGCGAGATTTAAAAGCTTTGGTTTTAAAATGGTATCTTGTTCCATGATTTTGCGGATTTTATCACCAGAGACGCCAAACTCATCACTTAGAGTTTCAACCAATCCGTTTATAACGGCAGTGAGATATATGTCCTTAGTGATAGATCCTGACGGGTTTGGAATCTCCTCAATGACAGGCTGGAGCGTAGATTTGCAACCTATTTTCTGGATATCTGGTGAAGCAAACGATGTCACTGAAAAGCCCATTAAGTTCAAGACTGTTGCTAGAACAAGAGGTCGACTGAGGGTACTGAGCCATGCGGGTTTCATGGACTCGTGTTAATGCAAGTTAGATGCCCGATTCTTTTCTAAAGAGCAGGTTGTTAGAGTCAGTTGTTGGTGCTTTTTGAGCCGTAGGAGGCAAAATAGGCTAAAATATCAGGAGTCTGAGAAAGGTATCGAGAACTCAATTGGTCAATAGTGAATTAACTTCAAATTCGTTTCTTTCTTTTTTTACCAACTCGCACGCGCAACTAACCGAATTCACCTTGAAAGTACTCCTATCTATGGGGAAGGCTCGGTCTTTGGTCGAGAAAGAAAACAGTTTCATTGGGGGGGGATATGCCAAGGATCGGCGTACTTTTGCTACTTTGTGTGGTTTTGGTGGGATGTGAGGATGGATCAAACCAGTGTCTTGATTCGGAATCTGGTAACAGCGAGGTTTCTGATGGGGCAAACCTCAATTTCAGATCTTTGAGAGGGCTTGAACGCCCTATTGTTCAGGTTGCCGCCGATGCGTTTCATAGAAGTTCTTTGAAAGTTCATATGCATGCTGAAATGAGTGCGCTTGCTGACTTTGAGTCTCAAAGTGCAGTCGCACTTGTAGATGAGGTGTGTTTGATTCAAAAACTGAAAAACAATGAACCCATTTCTGCACTTTTAGAGAAGGTTGAAGTTGATCCCAATTCTCTTCACCTTTCAAAGAGTCGAGTCAATTCGCATACAATTCGAATTTCCCACACCCAGTCCCTTCAAGCTCTTGAAGTTGAAGCACAGTCTGAAGCTTGTTTAAAGGGGATTGGGGATGATGTTCTCTTCACATTGTCTTCTTATAAAAAGGACCCACTTGAAGGTCAGCAAAGACATTTGAATGGGATTCAAGCATCAAAAGCATGGGAAACACTGGCACTCTTTGATGGAGGAGTGTCAAAAGATGTGATTGTTGCAGTTATTGATTCTGGAATTGAACTGACTCATGAGGATTTAAAAGAGCAACTGTGGGTGAATCTGGCTGAAAGAGATGGTGAGCCTGGAGTGGATGATGATGAGAACGGATATGTTGATGATGTCCATGGATACAACTTTGCTCAAGGAAAGGGAGATCCAAGTCATTCGGGAGTTTGGTTTGGTGTGGAGCATGGGTCCCATGTTTCAGGTTTGATTGGTGCAACGGGTGGAAATGGAAAGGGTGTTGCTGGTGTGATGCCCCAGCGAGTGAAGATCATGGCGCTCAATGTGTTTGGAAACAGATCTGGTGCATCTACAAGAAATATTGATCGTGCCATTCGGTATGCTGTCGACAATGGCGCTGATGTCATCAATATGTCTCTTGGAGGACCAGGACGTGCGGAAACAACGGGTTCGGCGTTGGCGTACGCGGTAAGTCGTGGTGTGAGTGTTGCTGTTGCTGCTGGAAACTCCAATCTAGACATTGATAGGAGAGCCTATACTCCAGCAGTTTTTGGTGCAGAGTATGAGGGTGTTGTTACAGTGGGGGCAACTTACGCAGAAGACGGAAAGCGATGTGAGTTTTCAAATTATGGGCTTTCTGCTGTAGAAGTAGGTGCACCTGGGTGTCAGAGATCTGCGCCTAAAAGTCGAAATCCCTATGAGGGAATACTTTCAACTGTAAATGACAATGGATACGACAAGATGGCAGGTACTTCGATGGCGTCCCCTGTGCTTGCTGGCGGACTTGCTCTTGTTGTTGGAGTGTTAAAGTCAAAAGGAATTTCAGTGGAATCTAAAATCACAGAATCCTCAGTAAAAGGGACTTCTGATAAGTTGGATTTTCTTGAGGGAAAGGTCGCAGGAAGCTTGCACTTAAACATAAGTGGTCTTGCTGATTTACTAGTGGCTTTAGAAGGGCCTAAGGATGGCGGAGGAGTTGTTGAGCCTCCTGATGATGAGCCTGATGACGGTGAAGACCCTGGTGGTGAGGATCCACCTCCAATAGATCAGTGTTTGGCATTGGTGGATTGAATTATGGGTCGTGACTGAGTATGTTAATTTTGTTCACAAAAGTAACTGGTTTTTGAATAATAATTCCCACGGCTTGTGGCCTCACATGTCTTAAAGAAGAAGCGTGTGGGTCCTTTCTCTGGAGTCGGTCTTGAGGGCATGGCCTTTTCAATGTTGAAATAATCTGCTCCAAACGAGGCGGGGTGGCGGTCTCGGTTGGTGTACCCAATAGAGTAGGCTTCCTCCTCAGACTCTTCTTCTCCTCCAAATGTTGAACACCCAGAGATTGTCGAAAGAGATGTGAGAATCAAAAGCAAACCAATTGTGAGATATTTCGTACTTATTATCACAATCTCTTATCGGGACTTTGTCGTTTTGGCTGTATCTGTATCGATTTGATCTAGATGAAAGTCTGTTGTAATTCGAACACATTCTGTGCTGGATCTACCACATGTTCTATTGAAGAGAATTCCAAAGAGTGGTTTATATCGAATCTGGTGCTTGGCACCCCTCTTGCTGATAGAATAGTTTGGTACTCTGGAGGTTTGAGGATGTTTCTACAAAGAACTTTATTTGGAAAAACAAAAATTGATGGGATTGGTCTTCATTCTGGCGCTCCTGTTTCTATCACCTTACGTTCAGCTCCTCCAAATTCAGGAATACACATTGAGCGAGTGGACTTAAAAGATCGTCCTTCAATGACGGCACACTTTTCCAATGTGAATGCTACAGCGCGAGCCACTTCTATTGGAAACGAGTACTTCTCTGCAGCCACTGTTGAGCATTGTTTGTCTGTCTTTGCTGCACTTCGAATCGACAATGCCATTGTGGAGTTGAATGGGCCCGAGGTTCCAATCCTTGATGGAAGTGCTCTTCCTTTTTTAGAGGCCGTACGTCGTGCTGGAGTTGTTGAACTTGATGAAGCACGAAAATACTTCTTTATTAAAAAACCAATTCGATTTGAGCAGGAAGATTCCTATGCTTATTTCGTCCCATACTCGGGGCTTAGGGTCACTTGTACCATTGATTTTCCACATAAAGTGATTGGCAGACAGAGTGTCGATATTGATATCAATGAACACAACTACGCAAATCAAATTGCGGGAGCAAGAACATTTGGATTTGTGAAAGAAGTTGAGGCTTTGAAAGCCAAAGGTTTGATTCAAGGAGCTGGCCTTGAAAATGCTGTAGGTCTTGATGATGAAAAGGTTCTGAACCCAGAAGGACTGAGATTTCGAAATGAATTTGTAAGACACAAAGTTTTAGATGCTCTTGGAGATATGATCACTCTGGGAGCACCTGTACTTGGTCATCTAGTTCTTTATAAGGCAGGGCATGATTTGATGAATAAGTTTGTTAGAAAGGTTCTTGAATCAAAGGACTCTTATGACATCGTAGAGTTAGGCTCTGTTTTGGAGCCTGAGGATCAAGATAAACTCAGTATGGGTCTTGCACTGCAAAACTTTAAGTGAAACTGTACAAGTCGGATTGAGAGAAGTAGAATTGTGTGAAATGCGCTACTACTACTATTTATTGGTTCTTCCATTTTTAATCAGTTGTACAAACGTCGATATAGATGCCGTTAATTCAAGATGGGATGACAATAAAAAGCTTTCTGATGTTCCAGATCTTGATCCTCCTGGGACAAATAGTTTTTCGTTTGCAGTTATGGGCGACACCCATGTTGGCAATCCTGACGGAGATATTTTTAGAGAGGCCGTTGAAGATGCTTCTAATAATGGGGCTGCATTTGTTGTAGTGGCTGGAGATATTTCCGACAATGGGGAGAAAGGCCAGTTCACACAATTTGTAAATATTCTCAATGAGAACTCTATGGAATATCGAGTGGCGATTGGAAACCATGATATTTTCTTTAACGGATGGAAGCATTATAGAAAAATAATCGGAAAAAGTATTTATTCAATTGATGCAGACAATGTGCATTTGGTTTTTTTGGATTCAGCAAATGGAACATTTGGCGTTAAACAACTTGAGTGGTTGGAAAAAGATCTCAAAAACTCAAGCGCTAGGCACACAATTGTGATCACTCACTTTCCACCGTGGGTTGGAAACTTCAGTAGTCTTTTTAAACTGTCTTCAGAAGAAGAGGCGTCAATTTTCAAAGACATTTTATATCGATACAATGTGGATTATATGTTTTCAGCTCACTACCATGGTTATCAAAAGACAAAGATTGGAAAGACAACTTATATTGTGTCAGGTGGTGCAAATGGAGTGCTAGATCCTGGGGAGTTCAAGCACTATATTCGTGTTACTGTAAATGGAAACGATCTTAAAGTTAGTGTTAGAAACCTGTAAATAGATGTTCTCTACTTAAAGGAAGAACCAAGAACTGGATTACTTTTCTGTTGATCTCTAAGGGAGTTCATTGTCGGGTACTTTTGATAGAAATCAGTTTTTAGTAAGTATTTGA
>JAUICD010000013.1 GCA_030427965.1 Bdellovibrionia bacterium | reverse complement strand
AGTCCAGAACCGAATACCCAAGTCGATAAGCCGCCATTTGAAAACTCAGCGCCGTTCTCGTACTTGGTTCAAAAAACAAAAGAGCAACAACTTTATTTGTGATCAATTGTGGAATTCGGTTTTTAAAAATTTTTGCTTTTTGGAAAAGACCGTCAATCTCCTGTTTTTCAAGAGTGTCGATTGTAAGAAGGGATCGACCATGGAGTGACATCGAGAACGATGCTACCTAGGTGGCATACTGAAAGTCAATCAACCCGTGTAAACAATCGACTCCAACGCACTTTGGGACCCTGACTTGGTTGTCCCCAATCCAGTGAAAGCCAAACAAATTGGACTTCACCCACAAGATCCTTCTCCTTCACCAAATACTCTTCTAAAACAACTTCTGAATCATTCAATTCTGGCAATATGAGATAGTACCCAAAAGGTACGACAAGCCCCCCGTCTTTATTCTCTGAATTTACAAGATCGCCCTGTTTCCAGATCACATGCTCCCCACTCACAGCCCGAACCCGTCCCACGCTCAGCACTCCATCATTTTCATAGAGAGCAATTCGTCCTTTTGGCGAAGGAATCTTCAGATAATCGGCAAACCCCATCCCTTTCCAATTGATGGCATTTTTCCACTTATTAACTATGACGACATCACCTACTTTGAGAGCTGGCTCCATCAACGCTGTTGTTATTCGAAAGGACTCAATGAAATAAGAGCGAACAAATAGCCCAAACACAAAGGTGATACAGAAAAATATGAGAAAACGATATTTGACCTTCACTTAGACCTACTCAATCCAATGAAAGAGCCGCCCCCACCTTACCTCTCGCGGGTCACAAAGAAATGTCAGTACCGGAAGTGTTTCATCACAACTCAACCATACAAACATCGCCTTTCCTAAAATATTGTTCATCGGAACATATCCCCACATTCGGCTGTCGTTGGAGTTGTCGCGATTGTCTCCCATAACAAAAAGGTAGTCTTTTGGAATCTCTTCAGGTCCAAATCCAGAGTGAATTTGACCACGCCTTAGTAGTGTCGAGTGTCCCTCTTCCGTCAGTTTTTCATCAAAAAAGACGTAATCATCTTTACCACCAGGCAGCTCAAAGTCTCTCACCCACTCAAAATCTTCTGGGCGAGTGGCTGGCACTTTCTCAATTTGTTCACCATTGATATAGAGGTTTCCGTTTTCATATTGAACTTTATCACCAGGAAGCCCAATCACTCTTTTGATAAAAAACGTAGATTCATCTCTTGGGTACTTAAAAACAATGACATCATTTCTCTCTGGGCTTGAAAACTTCACAACCCATGTCTTGCCAAAAGGCACACGTACACCATAAACAATTTTATTTACGAAAATATGGTCATGTATCAAAAGCGTTGGAAGCATACTTCCTGAAGGAATCACGTAGGCTTCAATCAACAACCAACGAATTGAGAGAGCCACAAGTACCGCAACCACCATTGAGCCAAAGCCCTCAAAAATCGATCCTTTCATTTCACTCTCCCTCTCTGTTGTCCATTCTGATGATTCAAAAACTATTTGTCTACCTTTAGAATTGCCAAAAATGCTTCCTGAGGCACATCTACGGTTCCAATTTGCTTCATTCGCTTTTTTCCTTCTTTTTGTTTCTCAAGCAATTTTCTTTTTCTGGTGATATCCCCACCATAACACTTGGCTGTGACATCTTTTCTGAGAGCACTGAGTGTCTCTCTTGCAATAATCTTTGCACCAATAGCAGCCTGAATTGCAATTTTAAACTGCTGTTTTGGAATCAGTTCCTTCATCTTTTTTGTGAGAGCTCTCCCTCTAGAGAAGGAATTGGATTTGTGCAAAATCAAAGAAAGTGCATCCACTTTTTCCCCATTGATTAAGATATCAAGCTTAACCAAATCTGCTTCACGAAAATCCGTCACTTCGTAATCCATTGAAGCATATCCTTTGGAAATGGATTTCAATCTATCATAGAAATCAATGACCATCTCTGCCATCGGGAGATTGTACTCGATGATCACCTTCGTTTCTGAAACAAACTCCATATTGATCTGTTCACCACGCTTTTCTTCACAAAGCTTCAAAATGGCACCCAGATACTCCGAAGGTGAATGTATCGTGATCTTAATCAAAGGCTCTTCTAATTTTTGAATCAAAGTTGTGTCTGGAAGGTCTGACGGTTTTTCTAAACGCTCCACAGTCCCATCATTGAGATAGAGCATATAAACAACACTTGGGGCCGTTGTAATAAGATCCAAATTGAATTCTCGCTCCAAACGCTCTTGGACAATCTCCATGTGCAGAAGTCCCAAAAAACCACATCGAAAACCAAAACCCAGAGCTGTCGAAGTTTCAGGTTCAAACCTTAAGCTTGCATCATTGAGGCAGAGTTTATCTAAACTATCTCGTAACTTGTCATAGTCTGCAGCATCAATAGGAAAAATTCCTGAAAACACCATCGGCTTCACTTCTTGAAATCCTGCCAGCACTTCTTGAGCTGGTTTTTTAGCTAGTGTAAGCGTATCTCCAACATTGACATCTCGAATGTCCTTGATCCCACATACAACAAAGCCCACTTCACCAGCTTCAAGCCTATCCACTTTCATGGGAAATGGCGCGTTCACTCCAAGACTTAAAACCTCATACTCTCGGCCTGTTGCCATAAATTGAATTTTGTCTTTCTTAGAAACACTTCCATCCACCACTCGGCAAAGCACAACAACACCCTGATAGCTATCAAACCACGAATCAAAGACAAGAGCCCTTAACGGCAATTTATTATCAGCTTTAGGAGGAGGGATTTTTTTAACAACAGCTTCAAGGATATCTTCAATGCCAATATTAGACTTAGCACTTGCTGGTATTGCATCCGTCGCATCAAGACCCACAACATCTTCAATTTGCTGTGCAACCCCCTCTGGGTCAGCTGCTGGAAGATCTATTTTATTTAAAACCGGGATCAACTCCAGATCATTTTCAATTGCAAGGTAGACGTTGGCCAAAGTTTGGGCTTCAACCCCTTGAGCAGCATCCACAACCAAAAGTGCGCCATCGCAGGCGGCCAAACTTCTAGAAACCTCATAAGAAAAATCCACGTGTCCAGGAGTATCGATCAAATTGAGCTGGTAGGTTTCCCCGTCTTTTGCTTTGTAATTCAACCGAACAGTTTGCGCTTTAATTGTAATCCCGCGCTCTCTTTCAAGATCCATATTATCCAGAAATTGCTCTTTCTTTTCCCTATCTGTAAGTGAACCAGTTGCTGTCAAAAGCGAGTCCGCCAAAGTGGACTTGCCATGATCAATATGCGCGATGATCGAAAAATTTCGAATGTACTTAGGGTCCACGTCTCTCAATTTCCTCTAGTTGTTTCGTGCGTTTGACCTGATGGGAGATTTCCCAACTCAAGCTGCCCTGGCAAAAGATGCTTATGCTTAGTTAAAACTAGATCAATCCCCTCACGAATATACTCGGCAATTGGAACTTTGGATTTGGTGTTAAGGTCCTTTAAAAGACCTTGCTGCTCTTGGGTAATATAGATGGTAGTAGAAACTTTTTTCGACATACCTCGTCTAGTACAATACCTTGCCATACGTTGCAATACTCTAGAGGCTTCTGTCGTTTTATCTGCGTCATGAAATTAAACTTCTCTAGTATTTCGTAAAGATACGCGGCATGAGAAATTCTCTCGATTTCGTTTGATTCCTCGACATGATGGTCATCCCCAGCTACCTTCCCCCTGATTCAAGCATTCTAACCTGAATTAGGGGGAAATATGAAATCACTTTTTTTAGTCACAGCGACTCTATTTATCGTATCTAACGCACCTGCAAACTCTGAGGAGCCTATACTCTACAAAGGTAGCCACTCAGGCTTAGCACCACGACACCTTTCTGTGTCTGAGAACTGTAAGGTGTTTACCACTGGAGTTATTAAAAAGCGTGAGGTTGGAGGGATATCCATAGCTGAATCCACACGCACCATTCTCGGTGGTTTCAAAGAACTTCAAGAACTCATTGCTCTTGCAAGCAAGCAAGAGCTTGTTTCAGAGTCAGCTCCAACAGATGGACCCACTACCACTTGGGCAGCAGCTATTAAAAACTCTGATGGATCCTACTCCTTGGTTCAATTGAAAGCCACCGGGAGTCTTCGGCACCAAAGGCAGGGCCTTGAAGCAGTTCATTTGATCAACCTTATCGATCAAGTCTGCAAGTAGACTCGACAAACGACCGATAAAGATTGCCTGAAACTTAAAATCACCTGGCAATCTTCCGATAAGAAGGGGATGAAAAGACTATGCTTTCCCCTTCTTGTGATTTGTGTTTTTACACTCCACACCCAAAATATCTTTGCTTGGTCTATCCAAGAAGAATACAAACACATCAATCGCGCTGCAAACTTTGGTGACAACAAAGAATGTCGGGAACTGAAGCGCGAGTACTCCAAGACTTTATGCGCCTGTAATCCGCGCCAGTGCCCGGCCTCATTCCTTGCCTGTACCGCAGCTGCACTCGATTCAGGAGACTGCTCTATCCCAAGTGGAATTAGTATTACAAGACGGAAAAATTACAAAGGCCCCCAACAAACCCCTGACGAATCAGAGAACCCTCACTCATACCAAGTGTCCAAAGCTCTATGTGAAAGTTGGCACAACAATGGGAGCTACAACCCCGATCAATTGGGAGATTGTAGAACCACAGCTCAACTCTGTCTCGGGGAAAGCGAAGGATTGTCTGGGGTTCTCTCTTTGGTGCGAATCTCTCGACCCAAATTGGATTCTCAGTTAAGAGATCGCATTTGCTTTGATGTTGTGAAAAAAGCTTATAAGTCCGCTTCCTCTATAGGAGCAATCGGCACTAAAATGAAAGAGTGTATTGAAAACTTGGAATCTGAGATCTCAGCAATCATGAATGGCTCTCCCACACATCGCCTACTCCACACCTGCAAATCCTATAATTCGAACAGACAATCCTCTGGTGAAAGCCGAAGCTCGTCCGGTCATTCCAACTGATAAAGTATTACCAATATTTTGGATGAATCAAAACACCATCTGCCATGTTCACCTTCAGGGCGTTCACCTTTTCAATTTTAAGCTCTTTCATGTAGCCTAAAACCAACGCAATATTTGAAACATCTGTTGCGGCATACTTTCCCCCAAGTTCTTGATCGGATTTGCCTATTTGTTTTTTCATAGCCCGCTCCACTTGCTTTCGTGTGTACACCAACTTCTCCGAAGATTGATTGCGAAGTGAATAATAATGAACTCCACCAATTCCCAAAACCTCAGCTCCGGACTTAATTTTCTCTTGAATGAGTTTTGAAACCCTCTTTGCCCTAGAACGAGCATGTAAAATTGCTTTTTGTGAATCACTTTGACTCATTGGGTTTGGAGTATCGAGTTTACTTTTTTGAATCTCATTTATGATGTGATTTTTCATACTCACTGAAGCCAACTCACCCTCATAGATTTCAAATCCCTTTCCATCCTTTCCCCGTGAAACAATCTGCATACTTCCACCTCCGATATCCCATACAACAACATCGGTGTCTGGAGTTTTGGTGTAAGCCACAGCACCATAAAACCCCAGTATTGCCTCTTCTTTCTGTGTCACAGGCACAATTTTAGCCTCAAGTGAGGTCAGAGTTTTGAGCTTCAGCGCAATAAGCCCAGCAATCGCTTTTCCATTCTTAGCCTCTCTGAGAGCTGAAGTACCAACCCCAGCAATTGCTGTAACCCTATGCCTTCTAACAACAGCAGCAAGTTTTTCAATCGCCTCAAGACCTAACTTCACGGTGTTTTTATCTATGACACCATTTTGGCTTTTTGAAAGCGATTCCTTGTATGGCACAGGTTCATCTTGATCTTCTAGAATCATCAACACCTTTTGAAGACAGGTGTCCACTCGAGCCACCTTGATTCGAGTTGTACCTGAGCCTATGTCAAATGCAGCACGATTTGATATACATTTGTTATCTATTTTTTTTCCAACACTGAAGGGGGAAAAGAGTAGTAGAAACAGTGAAAATAAAATAGAGAAAGTTATTCGAATCATTCGCCCATCTCCTGAGTAGAAATGAGCTTACAAAAATTTACTGTAGGAATCAAAAGAAGGAGTTCAGTAAAGGCAGCTCACGAATAAATTTCATCAATTGAACAGCAGAAAACACATTAAAAGCTCTTAGCAAGATCCTTTAAGGCATCTACTTTATCCAGTTTTTCCCAAGTGAACTCTTCACCCTCTCTACCAAAATGCCCATATGCTGCAGTCTTTGCATATCGTGGTTTCAGTAGATCGTAAGTTTCAACAATAGAAGCAGGTCTCAAATCCCAAAGTTCGCGTACAGCTTTTTCGAGTAACTCAGGTGAGTGTTTACTTGTACCATAATCATTGACGTTGATGCTCACAGGATGAGGAACACCAATTGCGTACGCCACTTGAATCAAACAGCGATCCGCAAGCCCTGCTGCCACAATATTCTTTGCAATATGTCGAGTCGCATATGCTGCAGATCTGTCCACTTTGGATGGATCTTTTCCACTAAATGCTCCACCACCGTGAGCTCCGTGCCCACCATATGTGTCCACGATAATCTTTCGACCCGTCAAACCACAGTCTGCCTGAGGTCCACCAAAGACAAAACGTCCTGTTGGGTTTATGTAATACTTGGTCGATGAGTCCACCCACTTTTCTGGGATCACTTTTTTAACAACTTCCTCCATCACAGCTTCTTTGATCTGAGGAAGTTCAACATCAGGAGAGTGTTGAGTCGATATAACAACAGCATCAATTCTCTTTGCAACGCCATCAACGTACTCGACTGTGACCTGACTTTTGCTATCTGGCCAGATGAAGGGAAGCTTTCCACTTTTTCGAGCCTTAGAAAGCTCCTCAACAAGTCTATGAGAATATTGAATTGTAAGGGGCATTTGCTCTGGAGTTTCATTCACAGCATAACCAAACATAATCCCTTGATCACCTGCACCCTGTTCTTTGTTGGAATCTGAATCCACACCCATTGCAATATCTGGGCTTTGACGATCAATCGAAGCAAGAACTGCACACGTTTTGTAATCAAACCCCATACTAGAATCCGTGTACCCAATGTTTTGAATTGTGTTTCGCACAACTTCAGGAAAGTCCACGTAGGTTTTGGTTGTGATCTCACCAGCAATAACAGCCATTCCTGTTGTCACCATTGTTTCACAAGCCACTCGGCCCTGAGGATCATCTTTGAGAATGGCATCGAGGATACCATCACTGATTTGATCTGAAACTTTATCTGGATGTCCCTCTGAAACTGATTCACTTGTGAACAAATAATTCTTCATACCTAAAAGCCTCCGTAACGCTTGTGTTTACGAAGGCTTTTCATCTGGGTCAATTGTTTTACCGATTTCTGAGATTTCGCTCACTGCGACTCTTCTCTTTCAAGAGCCCTAAAAGTGTCTCAAGAGGCTTTTTTACGACTAGGAAGAGCAATTGCACCCCGCAAAGTATCAAATTCCCAAGGCGAAGGAGCTTGTCTCTGCCCGATAGGAAGCTCTTTGTTTCTTTTGCTCAAAATACGCCCCCTCTTCTTTGAGAGCTGCTTACAGATTTTCATAACAGCTAAATCAATTGCTTGAAAGGGGTTGTCCGCACTTGCTCGAGCGCTAAACTCCACTCTTGAGCCTCGGAGGATCAATTCCACTTCTGTTAAGTGACGCTGCGAGCCAATACTCGCAATGACCTTGCACTTTCTGCGCTCTATTTTTTCTATTCGCCCTAAACCACCCTCAAGATGAGCTAAAATGTCCTGTTTTTGCTCCGAGTTTTTTACAGTACAAATGTACTTCATTGCTTACACCTCATTTCTATTAAGAGATTATTTATAGGTATCGGCAAAGCCTAGACTTTGGTTGAGTTATTTTGCTCGCAAAACAGACTTTTGTTTTTTTTAGTTTCTCAAATCGATTCAAAAATCCAAAGCTCACTTTGTAACACGCAAGCCCCAAAATCAATCTGATCCCGGATAGTAAATTCCACCTGTGTTGATTTCTGCATTGGCCGCATCAAATCCACCAAACACAACCATGTAATTGCTTGTAAAAACCGTACCCTGAAGAGTTCGTGCCACAGGAGCATTATCTGTTTCAAGAGCCTCCCATGTGTCAGTTGTAGGATCATAAATTCCACCATCGTTGAACTTTCCACCTGTATCAAACCCAGCCCAAACAATCATTTTACTTCCTGTCCAAACCACCGAATGCCCTGAGCGTGCCGAAGGTGCTCCCACTGCACTTATTGTCGTCCACGTATCTGTATCCGGGTCGTATGAAGCACCATCGCCAGCATCTCCACCATCATATCCACCCCAAACGATCATTTTGCTTCCTGTCCAAATGGCAGTCGTTGAACCCCTTGCCGAAGGCGCACCAACTGTTGACATAGCAGACCATGAGTCTCCACCTGGATCATATATTTCTCCAGAGTTTAACAGTGTGTTTGTGCCATCATATCCGCCCCAAACAATCATTTTACTTCCTGTCCAAACACTCGTACCTGAATATCTTGCAACACTTAAACTTGCCATTGCATCCCAGTCATTTGTAGATGGATTGAACTTAGCAGCAGTTGCTGTTGCGCCACCACCTGTGTAACCACCAACTATAAGAAGCTGAGTGCCTGTGGAAACTGCAAAGAAATTAGATCGACTAACAGGTGTATCTCCATCAGCAGTGTCGGTTGCTGTCCAGCTTGTGCCATCAAACATTCCACCAGTGTTTACATAGGCTCCATCGTACCCACCCCAAACTATGAGCTTTGAATCAATCCAAGCTCCAAACGCAGCCAAGCGGCCAGCTGGAGCACCAACTGTTGTAATAGATGTCCAAGTCCCCGTGGTTAAATCTAAAACACTTCCCGTATTAAGATAAGATGCTCCATCATAACCACCCCAGGCGTAGACGCTGTTACCATCTGCAACCATCACATGTTGGCGTCTTGCTGAAGGCGCATCCCCTGCAGTGGAAGTGTTTGTCCAAAATGCTGCAATAGATTCGCTTGTTGTATCTTCCTCACTATCAAATGCAGAACAACCCGAAACGAGTGTGAAGAAAAAAACACTCAAAAGAAGATAAAGAGATTTTTTTATCAAATTGATATCCATAAACGCTCCACGTTTGAAACCACAGTTCATGTTTCAAAATGTGATGTCTATCGAAGTTGCCTGACTTCTATTTTACTACTTATCGGACTTTTATCTAGTTTCATGAATGAGACTTTTTCTATCTCAAAGATATTTTAAGTTGAAACAGAAAGTGATTCAGATTGAAACAAAGACTTCAGATTGACTTACTGTTCGCTGAGCGAACAGAAAAACAGTCTTGCACTCAAATGAAGATTGCCAAAATAGATTTATGTGGCTACGTGAGTGACTACGAAGTTTGAATGAAAATAAAATCCTAAGGAGGAATTATGAGGATCTCAATTCTTACTACCCTGATCACAGGAATACTCTTTGTGAGCAGTGCTTTTGCTGATGACTGCCCAAGACAGCTCCAAGAGAAACCAAGGCAGCTCCAAGAAAAAATCTCTTCATTTGTTATGCAAATGGAAGGAGTTAACGGAATCGGCATTACAGGCTGTGATCCCGAAACCTATGAGCAATCGGTGGAACCAGGCTTTATTTATTGCATATCAATTATGACTGAAACCGAAGAAGCCGCAGAGGCTCTTTCTCTACTATTTCCAAATGGAACAAGAGTTGAGGATGTTCTTATCACGATCCTCCACATTGGTCCCGTCACTACAAACCCTCGTATATCTGCTGGAAATGGAAACTAAATATTCAAAACTCATTCAGTGTCGTAACTTTCGAGAGTTCTTAGCTACGGCACTGAAAATTCAGTATGCAAAAAAGGGGAAGGTCAATCTTTCTCACTTTTCTAAAATCTCAGGGTTTTCATCTCGAAGCTATCTTTCCGAAGTTTTAAATGGGAAAAAGGGACTCTCAAGAGACACCTTAGTAAAAATCAAGCGTGGGATTAAACTTCCACGACTTTATAAAAAGCTTTTTGAAAATTTAGTTTTCCTAGAAGATAAAACTCTCCGTCCGACAAGAGCGACCAAAGCCAACATTCAATCACAAATCAAAAACATTCTTCAAGAAATTTCCAATGAATCTACAATCCAAAAGATACCAAACAAAAAAAACATCGTTGGTAAAGTTGAAACATTTCGAGTTTTCGCTAGCCTTGGTTCTTCTGCCAAAGGAGCCGATTTATCTACAATAAAAAGAAGATCCAAGCTCGATGAAAAGACAGTCTTAAAGGCACTGTCACTCCTTAAAAACGAAGGGCTCATCAAAAATGATGATAACCGTTTTTATTGCATAAATACCAAAGTAGATTTTCTCAACCTAGATACAGACCAAGGCATCAAAGACCTCACTGAAGAGGTTTGCCGTGATATCCTATGCAAAGCAGACTCTCTTTTCGCCGACAAAAAGAACATTAGTTTCTTTACATCATTTTCAATTGCTAGATCTGATCGAGACATAGCTCAGAAAGAAATTCAGGAAGCCATATTTGACATCTTAGACAAATATCAAGCCGATGATGGTGATGATGTTCAAAACCTCTTCTTTGTCTACTACAATAAATAAGAGTTTTTCTCGTGGGAGCCCAGTCAAGTGAGCACACACACCCTAGTAGAATTTCTTGCGTTTGCTCGATGGTAGAATTCCCAACACATCTCGATACTTCGCAACCGTTCGCCTTGCGATTTGTATCCCTTCTTTCTTAAGAACGTCCACAACCTTTTGATCTGAAAGAGGATTCTTAATGTCCTCAGCCTCAATCATCTCTTTGATCTTAAGCTTTACAGACTCACTTGCAAGACTCTCACCGTTGGATCTGCTAATTCCAGAGTTGAAAAAATATTTCAACTCAAAAATTCCACGAGGTGTATGAACATATTTATTAGATGTCACTCGACTCACTGTGGATTCATGAATCCCGAGATCATTTGCAATGTCTCTTAAAATCATCGGACGTATGTGTGCGGGTCCCTTTTCAAAGAAATCCATTTGGTGTTTGACAATACTTTCAGTCACTCGATAAATCGTTCTCTGTCTTTGATGAATCGATTTTATCAAAAACACAGCCGACTTCAATTTATCTCGTATGTAATCTTGAGTTACACCGCTAACACTTTTGCCCTTAAGAGCATTCTTATAAAAATTGGAAATCCGAAGACGAGGCATTCCATCCTCATTGAGAGACACAACATATTCATCCCCAACTTTGTACACATAGACATCGGGAGTCACATACTGAGTTTGTCCAGAAACAAAAGCTCGTCCTGGCTTGGGTTCCATTTCATATATGATCTTGCACATATCAATAACATCTTCAATTTGAAGATTCATTGCCTTTGCAATGGCTTCGTAGTTTTTCTTTTCTAAATCCTTGAGATGATTGTTGATCAATTCAACAATATCGTTGGTGTCTTCTTCAAGATGTTTGGCTTGAATCAAAAGACATTCTTTCAGATTTCTTGCACCAACACCCGGAGGATCAAATTCCCAAATCAATGGCAAGTTCTCTTCCAACTGCTCAATTGTGACATTCTCATCTCGAGCAATATCTTCAAAACTCGTTTTTATATAACCATCATCTTCGACGTACCCTATGAGGATAGAGACTATGCTTTTCTCTTCATCATTGAATCCATAAAGACCCACTTGCCACATAAGATGATCAAATAAAGTCTGTTCAGATGAAATGATGTTTTCATAGTTCATTATTTCATCATTGGGAGCAGCTCCTCGTTCAGCAGGCCCTTTATTTGTGCTATCCACATAGCTTTCCCAATCAAACTCTTCTTGTTCTTGCTTTCTGGGGTCTGCTTCCTGAGCCGCCATATCGGATTCTTGCGCATCCCTTCGTTCACTCTCGTTTTTAAGGGCTGTTTCCTCTTGTGTGTCGTGTAGTTCTTCAAGAATTGGATTCTCTTCCATCTCTTTGCGAATTGCAGCTTCAAACTCCATGCGCGACAATTGGAGTAACTTAATCGCCTGCTGAAGTTGTGGGGTCATTCTCAATGTTTGAGATTGAGAAAGATTTAATCCCTGCTTCATGTTTTGCGCCAAGTTTGCCTCCTAAAGCTGAAAATTTTCACCAAGATAAAACTTTCTCGCAACTTCCGATTCCGCAATGGCTTCTGCGTTTCCTTCAACTTGAATTTCTCCGTCTTTCAGTAAATATGCACGGTCACAAATTTTCAAAGTTTCTCTAACATTGTGATCTGTAATCAATATTCCAATTCCTTTTTCTCTGAGGTGATTGATAATATTCTGGATATCACCTACTGCTATTGGGTCAATCCCTGCAAATGGTTCATCTAACAAAAGAAACTTGGGTCGTGTTGCCAAAGCTCTTGCTATTTCCACGCGCCGTCTTTCACCACCAGAAAGAGCATATCCGTAACTCTTTCGTATATGTTCTATTTTAAACTCTTCAAGCAATCCCTGCAATCGCTCTTCTCTATCAGACCCCTCAAAACCTTGAGCCTCCAACGCGACTAAGATATTGTCTTCAACACTGAGCTTACGAAATATACTCGGTTCTTGTGGCAAATAACTCAACCCAAGTCGAGCTCTTTGAAACATAGGCTCATCACTAATATCCAGTTTGTCCAAAAAGATACGACCTTTGTCAGGTTTTATAAGCCCAACGACCATATAAAAGCTTGTCGTCTTTCCAGCACCATTTGGTCCCAACAAACCTACAACTTCGCTGGAATCTACTTGGAAAGTTACGTTTTTTACCACTTTTCTCAATTTAAACGACTTGTTGATTTTTTGAATTTTTAAAAGACTCACTCACTACCTCGATTTTCAAAATTGGCTTTTGCACCTTTGACTTCAATTTCCTGACCATTTCTCAAAAAAACAATTTCTTCACCCTGCAATTCATCATTGTTCTGCACGACTCGAGGCTTACCTTTTAAAATGTATCTCTTCTCTGCAAAGAACATATCAATTCGCTCTGCCTCTGCAAACTTATCAATATCCGAAATTTTGATTCCTCCAATAACTGACATGGACTTCACATCATTTGTTTCTTTGTCATAGAAAAACTCCGCCTGTGGCCCCGTAATACGTGATCCACCTAAGTCCACAACTACATTTCGCACAAATCTTGCCAAATTCTCTTTTCCACTGAACTCAGCACTGTCACTCTGTATAGAGATCACTTGTCCATCTTTCAAAGTGCGATTGGCTTTGACTTCATTCAGTATATAAATTTGATTGGTTTCAAGTTTGGCTATCATCCCTAGTCCAGTCAGTCTCAAACTTTTCCCCGATTGGTTCCCAGGCCCTTCCATAAGAATAGGACCGGGGGCTTCCAATTGCCTTATACCTGATGAGTAAAAAGCCTTATCTGTATGAAACTCATACTTGTTGGAAGATAGAATTTTAACATTTCCGTCTATTACCATATCCTTTTTTTCAACAAATACCCGTCCCCTGTCACCTGACACATCATACCTCGCTTCAGATTCTCCAAAGAGAGTCGAACTCACTTCAGTGAGTTTCCAAACTCCTTGTGTTGAGAAAAGCGCGGCTTCTTTTGAAGTCAATTCCCATTCCTTTCCTTTCTCATTGGACTCCATAAGATGGATATCTGAGAGCTGCTGAACTGGAATTTCATCCTCTACATCCTGAACAATTTCAGCCACCTCAATTGGTTTTGCCCGATTCACATCACGAGGAGAAAACAGTAAGATTTCTACCACAAGGACAAATAACAATAGGGCCACAAAGGCGAGAATAATTTTTTTCATTTTGAGACAGTTTCTCTAGATTATATACCATCTCATCCCATTTGCCGAAGCCTGACTTTAGTTTTCCCCTCAGAAACCGATTTATTGGGGTATGGAAAGACTATGGTTTGTCTATTTCAATGAAGTGGTAAGTGGGCCGTTCTCAACTCAGGATGTTGAGGCAGAATTGGCTGCAGGGCGCTGGACTCCAGAATCCGCAATGATTTGGTGGAAAGGGCAAAAAGGCTGGGTTCCTTTGGACACTTGGCGAAATCACCTTCCTGACATCATGATTGCAATCCACCGAAAACCCGAAGAAATCACCTGGTATGCTGAGCAAAATGGTGAGCAACATGGCCCCTTCAACTTGGATCGAATGATTGAATTCTTGAAGAAAAGGGAGTCTCTAGATCGCATCCATCTATGGAAACAAGGAATGGATCGCTGGACAAATCTCTTTGAGATTGAAGACGTCGTGAGCCACCTTGGGCTTCAAAGACGAACATCTCCAAGAGCTCCGATTGTTGGAAGAGTGCTCATTGAAAGTGATAGCAACAGTATCGATGGACAAATTTGCGAAGTCAGTGCTGGTGGGTTTGGAATCAAAAATGGATCAACTCTCAATAAGAACGAAACTGTAACTATCTCCATTGACAGCCCGCTTTTGGTAACTCCAATAAAAGCAAATGCAACAGTGGCATATGTGGACGCAAGTGGTTATGCCGGATTTCAATTTGACAACCTTCACATCGAATCAAAGTCCACAATCATTGACTATGTTCGACAGTTCTATGAAAAAACTCAACCTGCAAAACCCCAGGAATCCGAAGCCGCCTAAAAAGCCGACAATTTGGCCTAGGGTTCATTTAAAAAATTTAAAATTATCGATTTCCCATTCTTGAAGTTTCTTACCCAAGAAACAATCTTTGAATTTTCAACGTAATTAAAAATGTCACTGTCCACACTTTGGCTCGATCTATATTTCACAACTAAGCCTTGTCCTGTTCGAACTGCTTTTACGCCACAAACCTGACTCCTGCCGAGAGCTTCAAGCTCCGTAACAGCTGCTCGAAAAGCAGATCGCTGCTCTGATTTGTCAATTGCTGGAAATTTCACATAACCACCCTTGTCAGCATCGGGGTGATTTGGCAAATATCGAGAGATAAATTTTTCTGTTTTCTGAATTTTGCACCCCTTACTTCCGCATTCAAGTCTTAGAGGGTGAAATGGCCCGCCCTTCTCAGTTCGAGTCGCTTTTGCATATTTAAGATTGGCCCCATGTACACTCACCCTCAAAAAAGATTTTTTGAGATCACGGCAATTCAACTCTTGAGCACTCAGAGATAGGCATGAAAAAAAAGACATGAATACTAAAAGAAGTGATGTTTTCATAACATCAAGCCTAGTTCAGTGTAAGCGTCTGGTCAACGTGACCTCTAAAAGAGAGTTAGATCTCGAATCTATTGAATTTGCTCGTCATCCTTAGGAATTGGGCGTGTGATAACAGCAAAGTTGATCTCAGCTGCTCCTGCTTCAGTTACCGTGAACATAACCTTCTTAATGGTTAAGAAATCAATTTCTTTATCTGCCTGAATTGTAATTTTACGCCGATTGTCCTCAACCAGCCCTTTGGTATTCACGGCATTTTTAAGTGCTGTGCTTAGTTTTTTCTGATGCTCGATATCATCTTCTCTAAATACTTCCACCAGACGATTGTGAAGGGACCTTACCATCCAGTCTTTCTGTTCTTTCACATCAAGAAATGGCCCAATAATTTCTTTATCAAGAAGAATTTCCTTACTTGATACAGTTACAACATGAGCTGGTTTGAGCTCTTTTGTTTCACTGGCCTTAGGAAGCTCCACTTCTTTTGGAATATACAAAATAGTATCTGTTGTTCGGTAGTTCATCAATAGAAACACAACGAGCACTGTAAACATATCCACCATAGCTGTGAGAGAAAGATTGGCGACCATTGGTTTTTTACGAATCAATCGATTTCCTCTTCGTGATCTTATGCCTGGCGCTCGAATTGCCATTACTTAACTCCCCCTGTTTGAATTGCCACTTCAGGAAAACCAGCAATCAACAGGCTGTCCATCCCATTGATGAGATCCTCGTAATTGAGTTCTTCAGAAACAGCAATCATAGCATCATTTTTATCGGGGTATTTCTCTTTGATTTTTTTCAACTCATCAATCAATGTTTTTTGATCAAATTCATCATTCACTTTGGGAATTTGAAATGCATTCCGTCCCAATCTAACAACATAACCTGCTGGTAAAACTTCCACTCGAAACGAAATTTCCGGTCTAGGAGGAGGGTCCAATTGACCGGGATCTGTTCTTTTTCCGTATACAGAGCTTCCAATTTGAATCATAGACACTTGTGTCCAAACAGCAGTTAACAAAAGAAAAATAATACAGACACTCATCAAATCGATGAATGGCACGATATTCACATCTGCATTGATAGATCGTTCGCCTGTATTTTCTTCTATTTGAGCCATACCTTATCCTTTGATCTTCTCTCGGTTGGAAACAACCAAGTTCATCAATCTCATACTGCTTTCAACGATATCGTTTAGCAATCTTCCCACTCGTACTTGAAAATACCCATAGAGAATCAATGCTGGTATCGCAACGATCAAACCAAACGCTGTACAATTCAGAGCATGTGAAATACCTTGTGACAGTTCATTTGCTTTTTCAGCCGGATCCGCAACAGAAACAGCACCAAACCCCTTGATCAGTCCAACGATCGTACCAAGTAAACCCGCTAGAGTTGCAACGTTTCCAAAAACCGCCAAAAACCCTGTCCACCCTTCAATCTTAGGTGTTTCTCTAAGTACAGAAGCATCCATTGCAACCTGCACCTCTTCATCTGCTCGTCCATTCATAACTTCAACAAGCCCTGCCTTCACTGTCCGAGTGAGTGGTGTTTGTCTAGAGTCACAAAATGTCACCGCTTGGCGGACATCTCCTCTAAGAATCATTCCCTGCAACTTCTCATTGAAGTCTTCTTTGTCGATTCCTAGTTTCTTTAGAGTTAAGAATCGCTCTAAAATTAATATCACTGTCAACAATCCTACAAAAGCAATCGCTGACATGGTGGGGATTCCACCATCTATAAATGCCTGCACGATAAAATTTCCGTGCTGAGGCGCCTGTTGTACTATTTCTTCTTCCACGACCTTCCCTCCTTTGTCGCTTATTGTTGTGCCGCAAAAATAAATGGATACGTCACATCACCAATTTGTCCTTCTGGAGGTTCTGGAAATCTCCATGATCTCAATCGGGACAACATACAATTCAACATTTTTTTATTCTTAATTTCTGAACTTGCAACTTTGGCTGTACCAACTCGGCCACCCGCCTCAATTGTCCAATTGAAAACAACTTTACCACCAACAGTTGGATCCACTCGCGTCACTTGCTCGTAACAACTTCTGAGTTGTTTTAAATTTCTCAAGACAACTCGTCTGACCTCTTCACGGTCAATCCCACCTTCAAAGATTTCTTCTTCACCACCTGGTACAATGCTCACACTGGATTTCTTGCCTAAATCTCCAGTTCCATATCCCGTGTTTCCTCCCCCACGCCCTTTTGTTTGGACACCGGAAATACCATATGTACTTTCACCATTTCCACCTTTTCCAACTTCACTCAATCCACCGCCCGGAGTTGTACCTGAGCCAGCGGCGGCCTTAGAGCCTGACCCTGTCGCCTGTTCTGCGGCTCCCCCAACTTGACCAGCACCATCTACTGCACTTCTTAAAACATCTTGTGTTCCATTTTTTGCAAAAGCACCCAGTAGACCAGATGTGTTCACATCTTTTCTTTTTCCACCAGCAGCAGATTGCCCCTTTCCTCTATTGACTCTTCCACCTCGACGAATCCCTTTGTCTTTTCCAGGGTTCTTTGCTGTAAGCTTTGGCGGTCCTGTTGTTTTTCCTGTCTTAGGTGCATCGTTAGCCTTACCCGCAGAACGAGGCCGCGTTCTTTTGACTTTTTTCTTTTTTGCTCTCTTTACGACTTTCACCACTTTTTTCTTTGGAGGTGGAGTCGGCTGAACAGTGGGCTCAATTGGAGGTGCTGGAGGTTTGTAAACAAACGTGGCTTTTCTTGTTAATTTCTCATCATCCTCAGTCTCTTCAATTGGATCAGGCTCATACACCAACATAAAGAGAGCAAGAAGAACCGTCAAACCAGCAACCATTACCAGAGTTGTCAATTCTTTGGTATTCAAGTCAAAAAACGGCCCCATTATTGGTTTGGGCGATTGAGAGACATACCTTATAAAAATAGAAACTCCGCCATCAAAATCAACTCTTACCATCTCACCTTGTTGGATTTCCATTCTGTATCCAACTCCATCTTTCTTTGCTTTTCCTTGAGCAATGAGCTGGTCCAGAGGTGTTGTGCGACTTCCCTGTACAAGAACTCCCTTCATTTCTGGAGTGATAAAGACAGAAGCCAAAGAGTCAATATGAATCAATGGGTGAGAGGCCTGAGAACTTCCAAACACGGGAAGTATCACATCATTTTTGGGATGTGCTCCTACGGTGATTATTTTTTTACTATTGTAATGAATTGTTTCAAGTATTCTTTCTTTCCAAGCCACAACCACTTCAACAGTTGTACCCTTTTCTGGTTTGATCCTGTCGTTTATATCACCCATCTTGCTTGGAGCAGCAAATGTCCGCTTTTTTCGATAGGAGTTGATAGGTCGATGCTCTGGTATATTCGGAGATCCGCCAGTATCTATCGTTTCTCCCTGAGCTTCAGAAGATGCTACAGAGTGATAGACCACATTCTCAGCAGGGCGTTCAATTTCTTTGGGTTCTTCACTCTCTGACATCGGCATTTCTGCAGTGACTTCTTCAAGAGGCTCAACTGGTTTTTTAGGTAATGTTTTTGATTTATCTTCCGCCAGCTTAGAACTTGCTTCATAAGCTGGGTCACCGCTAGGAGGAGCAATCGGTGGTACAGTCGGAGTCGTTTTCGACGGCTCATCGTACAATTCATTTTTTTCAATTTTTGGGTCTGGAGGAACAGCTGCAGTTGGAGGCTTTGTTTTAGGCTTTGGTATTCCAATATAAAACTCAATTCGATATGATCCAATTTCAAAAGAATCACCCGTTTCAATTCTTTGATCTAAAACTTTGTTCCCATTGAAAATGGTTCCATTTTCAGATCCTAGATCGCAAACATAAAAACCATCGGTGCGCTTTTCAATAAGAGCATGAATGGGAGAAACGTCCTCTCCCTCAAGAGCAATATCAATTTCCCCCTCGCGACCAAAAATCACTTGCTCAGCCTGGAATTGTTTTATCCCAACAAGCTCAGAGCCTCGATAGAGTCTGATAAAAAGTGGTTTTTCCACTACCTTGCGCCTCCACGTTGAACATCTTCTGCTGACTTGCGCATCTCAGGAACAAAATTTTCCCTGAGTTTGATCAACCTACCGAAGTTGAATTGCTTTTTCTGTAATAGAAAAAACAGTTCTGGTTTCTTAACTTCTCCCTCAACCAGCTGATCTTCAAAATTTATTGTCGTCCTCTTCTTCTTTTGAGCAAAAGAAGAGTTCGGTAAGTATAGGATAACACATGTCAAAAGGACTCCAAGAGAGACCCAGACCTTTTTCATGAAATTGTAATCAAGATGAGTGACTTGTTTCATTGCTGAACCTTCCTAAGTAGCTCATCAGCCTCCTTAGTTGTCTTTGAACCACCAATGAACTTTACTTTATTGATCAATTTGATCGCCTTATCTTTATTCTTCAAATCCTCAGCAAGTAAGCGAGCATAATTAAGTTGAATAGAGACATCGCTTGATTTTTTTTCAATAGCTTTTTGGTAGTAATTCTCCGCCTGACTTGTCTTGCCAGACTTTCGTAGAGCGACTGCGTAGTTATTCAATGTCCCTGCATCAGACTTGAGTTTTGATACAGCATCTTCCAAGTAAGATTTAGATTGGCTGTAATTTTGATATTTCAGAAGAATATATCCTAAATTAGCACTTGCTGATGCATTATTACTATCTTCAGAGAGGGCTTTATAAAACTCCTCAATTGCTCTGTTCTCTTCCTCATTCTGTAGCCAATAAATTCCCATATTATTGTGAAGAGCAGATTTATCTGATTTGGAGCCCTGGGCTTTTCCTAGAAATATATTTCCCATCTCAGGACGTCCATTTTGAAGATAAAAAACAGCCAACCCATTTAAAACACGTCCATCGTTTTCATTTTCTGAAAGAATTTTTGAAGCCTCAGTCACAGCACCTGCCTCAGATCCTGTTTGAATAGCTGTTAAAAACCTTTCATACTTCTTACTGCCACCGATATCCATCAAATCCACTTTGGAGGAATAAGTAAGAGACTCCTTCATCAACCCATCTGTCTTAGGGTCCAATTGCTGAAGCCCCTCATAAGACTTCAACACCCAATCATTGTAGGCATTGAGTTCTTTAGATCTTCGAATCGCAAGTTTGTAATTGCTGATAGCCACTTTTCTTGGTTCTGCGGCAAATTTCTTATCAACAGCTTCTTTGTATTGCTTCACTTGATCAGCACTCAACCCACTTGGAACTGGGGCCTTTTGAATTGTGCTCACGAAGTTGTGATTGGCTTGGGCTGTCAAAGCAACGGCAGATACAACATAGTTGGCATCATCGTACTTCACAACTTTTCCCAACTCACGATTCACATCGCCAAGCATTTTGGTCTTTTTTAGAATGGCTGCTTGAGCACGTTTCTCATTTTTAGGAATCGATATCACCTTATACTGTTGATACAACTCCTCAGCCAAATAGAACTTTGCCTCAGCTGCTTCTGATTTCCCCGTGTCAGCCCCTCGACGCGCCAATCTTCCCTGCACTCCAATTGTCTTTTCTGCCCACTCTTTCGTGTTCTTGCTCCAGTTGAGCTTCTTTGCTATCCGGTGTAGTTTTATATGAGCTCTCATAACCAAATCTGCATCAGAAGGACTGGATTCAATATACTTTTTGTAATAGGAATAAGCAGATTTTAAACTTCCTGATTGTTCGTGGATTTCACCAATTCGATAGTGAGTAACAACCCGATCTCTTTTTCGAGTGGAATTGAAATATCGATTGTAATTGAGAATTGCACGTTTTTTTCTTTTGAGAGCTGCCCAAATGATAGCTGCGTTCAAATAAGATTCATCTCGAAATTCACTTCTTTTATAGCTATTTCCAAATTTCTCAAACTCTATTGCTGCACGTTCCAGTTGACCTGTTTTCTCATAAAGTCTTGCTGACAAACGCATTGCTTTCTCATGAGCTTGCCTTGCTGTGGAATCATTTCTCTTTAACACAAGAGCATAACTTGAAAGAGCAGCAAGAACATTACCAGCTCTTTCAAAGTTCACACCTGCATTGAAAATCGCAGTTGATGCAAGTTTTGAACTTGGATTTTTTCTATAGAAAGCTTCATACTCTTTTGCACTTCCATTGAAATTCTTTTGAGCCTCAAGATCTTGTGCCTTCTTAAATTCAGCTCTTTGCACAACATTTCGAATATCAGCTCCAGTGCCCTTATCCACAAGCCTTGGATATTTAAGAAGTTTATCCCCTGCTTTAACAAGACCATCATAGTCTTTCTTAAGATTGTAAATATCTAGTATCAGATTGGCCGAATAGGTGGCGTATTCACTATCTGGGTATGTTTCAACTATTGACCAAAACTCTTTCAAGGCATTGTCCAATTCGTTGTGAGCATACTTCAAACGCGCCAATTTAAATCGAACATCGGCTGCTCTTTTACCACGGCTATGATTTTTCAAATATTTTTCTGCCGCTTTTTGAAATCTCAGCTCAGCTCTACGATATGGAATTTCTTTTAAAGAATTGTCAGATCGCTTAACCAACTCTTCTTCTGGAGGAAGCTCTTGCTCCAAAGCCAAAAGAGCATTGAGAGTCGCCTGCTCTGCAAATTTGCTTTTGGGATCATTATCTGAAACCCAAATATAATGCACAGATGCCTGAGCAAATTGCTTCATATCAAAAAGAAGCTCTCCAAAATAAAAATGCATGTCTGAAACATTTTTTGATTCTGGAAAAGTTGCCAGATAAAGTTTGTAACCATCCAAAGCCTTTTTCTCTGCAGACTTGGCTTTTGAATCTTGAGCAATCTTATGTGCCTTAAGAGCATACGTTCTTAAGGTTTTTTCTCGAACTGTCATTGCTTTCTCAAGAGCTTCTTTATTATCAGAATTGGCTCGAGCCCAAGCACTATCAGGACTGTATTTTTCAATCCATTCAAATAGCTCAGCTTTAAAAACTTTCTGATCACCACCAGCTGAATAGTCTGAAACAATTTGATATTGATAATCAAATGCCTTTTCTGCATTCGGCTCTTGTTCAATAAGCTTTTCAAAAATATACCGTGCTGCAGATCTTTTCCCAGCATACGAATAAATGAATCCCAAACGATCTAAAACAGGTCGAATATTATCTGTTTGTAAAAGTCGACTGAAATAGCGGGGAGCCTCTCTGTAGGGTTTGATCTCAGCGTAAACAGGTATCAACTCACCTAGTGCTTCTTTTGCTAGACGAACTCTATTGACTTTTTTGGTACCAGCAACACTACCAGAACTACCACCTGATCTTGCATCTTTAATGACATTTTCATATAGGATCAAGGCCACCTTAGGTCGACCAAGCCTATACTCACACCATGCCATCTTGTAAAGAGCAAAAGTATAGAGTCTGGCATTTTTATTTTTTGCAACTTTACGATAATGTGTTCGAGCATCTTTCCATTTCTGACTATCAAAATAGTATTCTCCAAGAGCAAAATGAGATTCTTGAACATATGGACTTCTTGGGTGCTTCTTTGTCAGTTCTTTGTATCTTTTTTCTCCAAGTTTAGGATTTCCTAATTCAAAATAATTGTATCCTAAAAAGAACAGGGCTTGATCTGCTTTATTGTCTTTAGGGAAAGCCTTAAGAAAGGCATCATAAAGACGAATGGCTTTTCTGTTATAAACTTGAGCTGTTTTTAAATTTAAGGATGGCCGACGTCCTCTCCGTTTCTTGTTTTCCCATTTTTCCAAATCTGAGTCGAATTTTCTTTGCAAACGAAACTCAATCAACTGTGCCTTTTCAACATACCTTTCTGCTAAACGAAGCCATATTTCTCCACGATTTGGACTGGTTTTATATTTTTGAGTGAGATTAAAAAGCTGTTTAATCTCTTCATCTAAATACTTTTCAAGAGTATCCTCATCTTTGTCACCACTACTAAAAAACACAGTGGAGCGAGGCGGACGAACTGCTCGAAGATTTACTGTCTTACCGCGTTTTTCGTAATTTCTTGATGGAATAGCAGTTCTTTTCCGAACATTTTTATTTCGAATATTTTTAAGTAGGTCACCAACTGTTTTTACTTTTTTAGTTTTCCCATTACTTTTTGAACGTCGTGCATCCGCCTCATGAGGCAAACCCAGTATCAAGAATAGTAGTAATGTGAAAACAAAGCCTTTTCTCATTTGCAACTTTTCGTCCCTAAGTAATAATAATTGCCAATTTCATCTAGCCAATATTCACCTTGGAAAGGCCAATATTCATAGCCATTTTGAACATAGAAATCTCTATCATTTTCTTCATCGACAGTTGAGGACTTCAAACCTTTGCCCGCAATCTTCAGCTTTAGAGCTTGTTTTTTGCCATTGATCATTTCATATTTTGCAAATCCCTGTTGCTCTGAAAGCTCTGCAAGTTCTTTTCGAATTCGTCTTAAGTGAGCAAGCACTTGTTTACCTGCTTTTTTCTTAGCATTTCTTAGACGAGTATTTACAAGTTTATTCGAATACTTACCAATTCCAGATCTACGCCAATTTGCTGACATTTTTGAGATACGATTGTTTTCAATGTTCAACATATTAATGTACTTCCGGCTGCTTCTCAAATCCCCTTCCTTAGCAACATCACGAGCTACAATATAAGGAATTGCCGTTTGAATCTCTTCTTTAGGTTTGCCTGAGTCGTATTGAATCATAAATTTATCAAAATCTCGATAAATGCTGCTCGAATTGTTTGCATACTTTAAATACTTAAGAAGCTTACTTTTTACAGGAAAATATATTCTTTCAAAAAGATTCAAAGTTTTTTCCATTTCATCGTACTGACAAATATAAAGATAGACGATTCCTCTCAAGAGAAGACTTTCAGGAAGGTAGAATTCTTCATAGTAAGGAGAATGTAGCGAATGAAAATTCGAAAGAACTGAACGAAACTGAGCACTTCGCATTTGAGCCCAACTCAACTCAAATAAGGCATCATGCCAGGGTTCCGTATCTCTAGGAATTTTTCTATAGTACTTGATAGCATTGTCCCAATCTTTTCTTTGATAGGAAACTCGAGCAAGACCCAATAAACCTGCCACGCGGCTTGAATCAGTAATCGGTTGTGTGGAACGACTATTCACAAGAGACAAGAATGAGCGTGTTGCACTCTTTAAGTAACCAGCCTCTGTGTAAGCAAGCCCTTGGAGGTACTTCGCCTGTGGATACCATGCACTCGATTGAGGAACTCGATTCAACGTTTCTGCTGCTCTTTTAAATTGCCCTGAACGAAGTTGAATTTCTCCAATTCGATATCTCAATTTGTCTCGATGTATTCTTGGAAAAGAGCGAATTTTCACTTTGGAAAGTGCATAGTTCAGCATTGTATCATCATTTAATGTATCCGCAGCAAGAGAAAGCTTCTCCAAACTCTGTTTGATGTATTCATTTTTTCCATGTCGTACAACTTCACTAAATTGAAACGCCGCTGTCTGATAGAGTTTCATTTCATATAACATCAATCCAAGAACATATTTGATCTGCATCTTTTTATTTCGAAAAAGAATACTACGACTCATATCAAACAATTCAACAGAAGCTTCTTCAAATTTACCTTGCTTTGCCATTTCCAGAGCTTTAGCTAAACGCTCTTCAGCACGATTTTTTCTAACTCTTTTAATATTTGCTTTGCGCGAACGTCTTCTTGAGCTTCGCTTGCTCTTTCTTTTAGGGCGTCTTTTATTTTGTTTTTTCCGAATATTCTTTTTTCTGGATTGTGCATGAACTGAGGAGCTTAGGCTTCTTGATAGTTCATCAAGAGGAAGTGGAAGAAAAAGTGACAGAAAAAGAATGTATGACAATATTTTCTTCATCGGTACTTTGCCTCCGGAAAGAAAAAGCTCACCCCTAGGCTCAGGTACATGTCTGTAAAACTACCAGATATCGTGCCCTCACGCGTTTCCGTTGAATAGAAGTACCACCCTAGATCCCAACGAAATGCTGCCACCTTAGATAGAGCAAATATTTGGCCTGTTCCAATGTGTCCTGTAAACGGTGATGTGTCTTGATTTGTTTGTGTCACTCCACCACCTGCAAGGAAGTACATATCAAACGGGACAATTGTTGTTTCAGATAATCCCATTTTTCCATAAACGGGAGACCATTTAAAATCCAAACCGTAATAACCCTTTGGTATAACAATCTCTGAAATCTCAACACTTAAGTTGCTCTCAAGATCATCCGTCACTTTTCTTGAAGAACTTGAAATAAATGCAATGTTCGCTTCAAGCCCAAAAGATTCCGTAAAATAATAACCAAACCTCAATCCCAGAATCACATTCCAATAAAAAGCATTGTTTGCAACCAGTCCCAAACTTGGAAAGAGTTCAAAACGACCTGTTTTTGGAAGATATCGACGTTGAATCACGGCAATGTCTTGAAAGGGAGCCAAACGCCCAAGATTTCCTAAATTTTTAGGGACAATCTCACCTTCCACTTTATTTTGATTTTCTGCAGAATTTTTCTCAGTCTCTTTTGGTTTTTTTTCATATACATCTTCTGTCTTCTCTTCCTCTATTCCCAGAACTGCATCTAGCTCATCAAGTGTTTGCCCAAAAGCAACTTGAGAAAAAAGAGAAATTAAAATGAGAGTCATCCAATGTCGCATTCTTAAGGTGTCCCCTCTCTATGGAGATAGTCTTTTCCTAGTATTACGAACCAACATTAAAAAGTCTTGAAAAACTAAGAGTTTACAAATGAATCTAGACCGAAATAATATGTTTCAGGTACTGCGACATTGGTCGATTTGTTTTTTAGTTCAAGACTAAAGTAAAACCTCTAAACCCACCATAAGTAGTAATCTGAGCGTAAATTCTTTATCAAAGTCGTCAATGGTCGGGTCAGAGACATCTGTGTTGCTCCCACCATTGTCGACGGAAGTATAGTCGGGTCCATTGTACATCAAACCTTTTAGATCAATACGAAGGCCTAAGGAACGACTAAAATAAAACTTCTGCCCTAGACCCAGTGAGCCTGCAAAACCGCTCTCCCCACCTATAGCAATGGTGCCCACTCCTGCATTTAGAAAAATATCGATATTCATTACAGTTTGTTTTGTAATGCTAATTTTACCGTAATAAGGTGTGAATTCATAGTTGAAGAGAAGTGTGTACTCCACCGTCGGAAAGTTTTCAAAATCCTGAAACTCGTCCTCTTCCAAGGCCTTTGCATATTGAGATTTGTCGTTTGAAAAAAAAGCCCCAATCAAGTTGATCGCATGATACTCACTTAGGTGATAACCAATTGCCAAACCGCCATTAAACCCTGAGTAAAATGGATCATTCAAAGTAAACCCAAAATTTGGTGAAAGCTCTAAGCGATTGGTCTTCTGAACAATTCGGTTTTTTACAGGTTCGGGTCGGTCAAAAACTGGAAGTACAGACTCTGAAGCCAGTTCATCGTCATTGAATTCGACTTTTTCAGTTTCAGCAAATGAAACCGATGAAAACAAAAATGCAACTAGAAGCAGGCGACAAAACATGCAAGATCTCCTTTTTGAGATTCATCGACTATAGTAACCATGATTCATCAAAAGATCACAGATTTCTCGAACGGCACCATCACCACCTGGACTTCTGGTTATATAATCAGCCCCTTCTCGCACCTCATCAACAGCCGATGCAACTGTTACCCCAAAACCACATGAGCGTATAATAGGTAAATCAAAAATTTCATCACCGATATAACAAAGCTCACTATCTTGAAACCCTGTCTTTGATTTTAAATCTTCATAAGATGGTTCCTTATTTAGAGCCCCTTCATAGAAATGCAAAATCCCTAAAAACTTCGCCCGAGTTCGAACATCATGCGATTTCCCACCAGTGATCACTGCCACCTGATACTTTGCCTCTAGAAGGCGCTTAATTCCAACACCGTCTTTTACACAAAATTCACGTTTCCACTCACTATCTGTATCAAGCCAAATTTTTCCATTGGTCAACACTCCGTCCACATCTAGAACAAGTGCCTTTATATTTTTTAATTTTTCATAGTTCATAATAGATATAATGAAACTACCTAATTCCCGATGCAAGTAGATCTTGCAAATGCAATATTCCAATTGGGACCTCAGGAGTATCTGAATTCTGATCAACAACAAATAGTGCTGAAATAGAATGCTCTTCCATATAAAATAGGGCTCTTTCTGCCATTTCATTGAGATCCACGACTTTGGGTTTTACTCCCATCAGATCTCCAGCTTTCTCTAAAAGCAAATTCTCTGTACTTCCCAGCTTACGCCTAAGGTCGCCATCTGTAACAACTCCGATCAATTCACCTTTGTCACTGACAATTCCAGCAATTCCATTCACCTCTTGGGTTGTCATAAGAAAAATCAAATCCTTAATGAGAGTGTCTTTTTTTGTTACCACAAGACCTTTGTCCTTGGGGTGCATAAGATCCCGTACACGAGTCAAAAGTCTTCTCCCCAAACTACCACCAGGGTGAAATTCGGCAAAATCTTCAGGTTGAAAGCCACGGCGATCAATAAGAACCATTGCAAGCGCATCACCCATTGCCATAGTTGCAGCCGAACTTGCCGTTGGAGCAAGCCCCATTGGACATGCTTCTTCATCTACCTTGATATCCAAGACAACGTCTGCTGCTTTTGCCAAAGTACTTGTTGAAACTCCCGTCATTGAAATCAAAGGTATCCCACGTCGTGCAATATATTTTAAAACATCGGCAAGTTCCAATGTTTCACCACTGTAGCTAATAGCAACCACCACATCGTCTTTGGAAATTGCGCCCATATCACCATGTGAACTTTCAGCTGGGTGTAAAAATAATGCGGGAGTTCCTGTAGAGCTCATTGTGGCTGCGATTTTACGCGCAACGTGCCCTGATTTTCCAATACCTGTACAAACCACCTTCCCTCGGCACTTAGAAACAAGATCAATGGCTGACACGAAAGATTCGTTCACTCGCTCAGCAAGCTTTGCAATTTCTTTTGCCTCAATTTCAAAAACTTTTCTTGCACGCTCTATTTCACCCATATTTAACTTATTCCCTTAGAAGCTCTCTGCGCACTCTTTCTAGATCGGTTCACATTTTTCTTTTGTGAGTTCTTCTTATTTGGCTTACTCGAAACTTTCGTATTTTTCTTTGATTCCACTTTCTTACTGCGTATAGAAGCTTCAACAAAACTTTTAAACAAAGGATGTGGACTCAAAGGCTGTGACTTAAACTCAGGGTGAAACTGTACCGCAATAAACCATGGGTGATCTTTCAGTTCAATAATTTCAACAAGGTCCTTCTCCTTGTAAAGACCTGAAAAAACCATTCCTTCTTTTTCAAACAAGCCTCGATATTTATTATTGAACTCAAAGCGATGCCTGTGTCTTTCCTGTACAGAGTTGGCATTATATACTTTTTGAGCTGTGGTACCTTTCTTAAGATGACAAAGGTAAGAGCCAAGTCTCATCGTACCACCCTTGTCTTTTACTCCTTTTTGTTCATCCATAATATCAATAACAAAATTTCGAACACCCAATTTGGGTTTTACAAATTCTCTACTTGTGGCATCTGAAAGGCCGCATACGTTTCGAGCAAATTCAATCACTGCTGTCTGCATTCCAAGGCAAATGCCAAAATAAGGAACATTGTTTGTTCGTGCATGTTCAATTGCCAAGAGCTTACCTTGAATCCCTCTTTCTCCAAACCCACCAGGAACCAAAATTCCACTCACTTCATTTAGAGCGTTGGATACATTTCTTTCAGTTAGGTTTTCAGAGTTGATGTATACAACTTCCACTTTGGCATTGTTGGATATCCCACCATGCACAATCGCTTCATTTAAAGATTTATAACTCTCTTTAAGGTCTACGTACTTTCCCACAATTCCAATTTTTACCGTGTTCTTAGGTTTTTCCAATATCTCGACAACCTTCTTCCATCCCTTGAGATTTGCAGATTTTGTGTCTAAAGAAAGGCGATCAATAATCAAATTATCAAGTCCTTCTTCATGAAGCCTAAGAGGAACCTCATAAATGGTTTTGGCGTCTTGAGAAGTGATCACATTTTTAGATTCAACATTGCAAAAGAGCGCAATCTTGCGTTTGATTTCAGGCTCCATGGTCCGGTCACTTCGACATATTAATATATCTGGCTGCAAACCAATTTCTCTGAGCTCTTTTACTGAATGTTGTGTGGGTTTACTCTTGAGTTCATCCGCCGCATTGATAAATGGCACAAGCGTCACATGAATAAGAGCTGAGTTATTGAAACCTACATCTGATCTCATTTGGCGAATCGCCTCTAGGAATGGAAGACTCTCAATATCACCAACAGTCCCCCCAATTTCCACCAATACAACTTCAGCACCTTGGGCTACCTCAAACATTCGAGACTTGATTTCATCTGTGATATGAGGGATCACCTGAACCGTTCCGCCTAGATAGTCTCCACGTCGTTCTTTAGAAATGACAGTGTCATAGATTTGTCCAGTTGAAACACTATTGGCTCTAGAAAATCGAGCTTGAGTGAAACGTTCATAATGACCCAAGTCCAAATCCGTCTCAGCACCATCGTCTGTGACATAAACTTCGCCATGCTGAAACGGATTCATTGTCCCTGGATCTACATTTATATAAGGGTCAAATTTCATTATCGAAACTTTTAACCCTCGCAATTCCAAAAGAGAACCGAGAGAGGCTGTGACTAGGCCCTTTCCAATAGATGATGTTACACCGCCTGTTACAAATATAAATTTTGGTACTCGTTTTTTAACCGATTTTCTTTTACGAGATACGGCCTTACGTTTTTTAGCCACCTATTTCCCCCTACCCTGACTCATTAACTTCTCCACTTTTAACACATCCTCAGGTGTATCAACACCCCAACTCTCAAATTCCACTTGAGCCACTCGAATCTTGGCTCCCAGATATAACGCTCGTAGCTGCTCCAATCCCTCAGCTCTTTCAAGCTCAGAGGAGCCACTTTCACAGTATTCTTTTAAAAATGATTTTTGAAATCCGTAAATACCAATATGCTTCAAACACAAATTTGAAGATTCCACCCAGTCATTTCTCGAATAGGGTATTGGAAATCGACTAAAGTAAATTGCTTCGGATTGGTTGTTCAGAACAATCTTAGCCGTTGTTTGAGATTCCAAATCTCCTTTTTTCAACTTCCGTCCAAGCGTTGCCATTTGAATTTGAGAATTTTTTTGAAACTGCTCAACGAGAGTGTCTATCACTTCGCCTTTCAAAAGTGGTTCGTCACCTTGGATGTTAAGAACAACATCACATTCCATATTTTTGACAGCTTCCCAAACTCTATCCGTTCCCGTTACCAAGTCTTTGGAAGTCATCACAACCTTCACTCCGCAATTCTCAGCCTCTTCTTGTATTCTCACATCATCTGTAGCAACGATTAAATCACTTAAACTCTCTGCAGATTGTGAGGCCGCAATCACCCATGAAAGCAACGATTGGCCTGCAATTGGAGTCAAAATTTTACCTGGGAAACGAGTGGCACCATATCGCGCAGGAATCACACCTATAGCCTTCATTCTGATATTCCCAATTTCAAAATACCCAACTCCAATAAACTTTTGATTTCTTTTATACCTGTTTTCTTCAATACGGATGAAGACATCACCATACAATCTTTTAGGCCTTTACTTAATTGAACTTTGCGATTAGCCGCAGCACCTCGACTTAATTTATCAGTCTTATTGAGAACCACTACAAAAGGTAAACCCCGCTCTTCTCCAAGTGAGTCAAAGAGCATTTGCTCATCATCTGTCCATTTCCTTCGAATATCCATAACAAGGACGAGAGCCTGTAAATTCTCACGCCCAAAAAGATAAGTCTCAATCATTCTCTCCCACCCCTCTCTTTCCTTTCTGGAGCGAGAGGCGTACCCATAACCCGGAAGATCTACAAAGCGATAATCCCCACCAACATCAAAAAAATTGATCAAAGCCGTTTTTCCTGGAGTTGAGCTCACTTTGGCAATTTTATGATTGGAAAGACTGTTTAGAAGTGAGGATTTCCCGGCATTGGATCGACCCAAAAAAGCGATCTCAGGTAAATTTGAAGGTGGGTATCCGTCAGGTTGAGTGGCACTTTTAATGAACTTTACAGTACGGTGTCGCAAGCTTCTGACTCCATAGAAAGAGAGAACATAACATAGCATATACCCGGCGTGTCAACCTGAGTACTAGGTCGCTTTTTGTAAGCAACAAAATTTGCCATGTACAAAAAGCGATTCAACGCCTTTAGGAGGACAAAAACTAATAGAAACTGGCCTACAGGCAGGTTGGTCTTTGATAACCATAGACTTCTCAAATACTTAAAAACTCTCTAAAAACGAGTTCCTTCAAGTGCAGTGCTCACAGGGTGAGCGCTGCTGCTTGAGGACTGTCTGAGCTTTTTAGAGAGTTTTTAAGTATTTGAGAACTTAGGTGAAACTTTAGACCAGCACTGCCTGTAGGCCAGTTTGAAAGTAATACGATTCACGTCCAACTCTCCGGACAGCATCCAAGAAACCGGACACTAGAAATCCACTTTTAGATATATAAGTACTGAATTTTACTTGTTATTTAAATTCTTCAAATAGGCACATCCCTTGAAATAGCTATACTCAAAAAGGAGAGCCTATGTCGACTACACAGGTCATCACACAATTGAAAAAAGAAGATATCCCCAAAGTCGCGTATCTGTTTCCAACAAACAACACCGGAGTTTGTGGAATTGAGGTGCACGACTACCTCTCAATCGGAAGGGCGACATCCAACAACTTGGAGATCGCAGACCCTTTTGTTTCCACCTACCATGCAAGAATCGAGAGACGAGAAAAGGGCTATATGATTCGAGACCTAAGAAGTCGAAATGGTGTCTTTGTAAACGGAGTAAAAGTAAGTGAAGCCTACCTCTTTCCTGGAGATCGTATAAAACTTGGTGAAAGAGAGTACGCCTTTGACTTCCGAGTCCATTCCAAAACAAAAGCAAGAATCCCCGCATCCAAATCCGATCAGTGGAACAAAAACCTAAAGGCCATTCCAAACTACTCTCAAACAGATCTCCCCGTACTTCTTCTAGGTGAATCTGGTGTTGGAAAAGAAGTTATAGCACGTACCGTGCACGAGAATAGCGCAAGACAAAACGGACCGTTTGTATCTGTCAATTGCAGTGCTTTAAGTGAGTCACTTGTAGAAAGTGAACTCTTTGGGCACTCAAAGGGAAGCTTCACTGGTGCAACTCACGACAGAAAAGGAGCGTTTGAGTCTGCCCGAGGAGGAACTCTTTTTCTAGACGAAATAGGAGATCTCCCCCTTTCTCTTCAACCTAAATTATTAAGAGCACTAGAAAATAAAGAAATTCGCCCTGTCGGATCTGATAAAAATATCCCCACAAACACACGTATTATTGCTGCCACTCATCGCAATGTTGTGCATCTCATTGAGAGTGGTAAATTTCGAGCCGACCTATACTTTCGATTAAATGTTATCAAAGTTGAAATTCCAGCACTCAGAGAACGAATGGAAGATTTTGAAGATCTACTGATGGGTTTTGCAAGAGAAATGCGTGTGCGGTTCTCAGTCAGTGCTATACGTGAAATGAAAAATTACAAATGGCCCGGAAATGTAAGAGAACTCAAAAATGCCGTCGCTCGTGCAAGCGCACTCTCATCAAACAATGCCATTGAACGCGAAGATCTCCATATGATTATGGATCCTGTTCAATTGAGTTCAGTTGAAGTTTACGAAATTCCTCCAAGCGGTGAGTCACTGTCTTTGATCAAACAACTCGAAAGAAAAACCATAATTGAGAAATTGATTCAAAATTCAGGTAATCAAAGAAAAACAGCACTGGCACTAGGTATGCCCAAATCCACATTGCATGACAGAGTGAAGCATTATGGTATCAATATAAAAGAACTACTCGGAAAAATATAATAGATGCCGACATTGAATAACTAAGTCCAATAAAAAACTCACTGCTATTTCCCCTCGCATTTTGTACAAACTTTATGGATTCACAATAAAATTCTTAACAAAAATTTCTTTGATGTATCCCTTATTGATAACGCGATTGAGTGCCGATTTGATTTTGGATTTGAAATACTCGCGCCCTGAAGGATTTTGAACTTGATCAAAACTCATACCCTCAAGGACTCGAGTTGCAAAATCTCGAATTTCAGCAGAGCGTTTTTTGATTTCCACAGCACTCGCATTGGATGTTGCAACGATATAAAACTCAACAACGATTGTTGGAGATGAACTGGATTTTCTAGTGGGAATGATATTGGCCACAACTCGATCCAATAAAACAACATGATCAAAGTCTATTTCATCAATATCCACAGAAACAAGATTTGTTCCTTTGATGGGCTCTACTCCATTCATTTCCATAAGAGAAGAGCGGACTTCACTTGATCTGATATCTGGAATCACATTTCTCCAGTTCGGTATCAAATATACCAAAAGTGCAAATATAATCATTATTGCCAAGAATGAAATTTTTTGACTTGTTTGAAGGTCTAAAAACCACATCCATGCAGCTTTGACTGTTGTCCAAATTCTTTTCTTCTGCGTTTTAAAAAACTCAGGAAGAGTCAATCGAAACCAGCTCCTCATAGAACCAAACTTAGGGGCCATCCAATTTCTGACTCGATCTGCTAAATCTCGAAACTCAAGAACAAATCTTGTAACCCTATCCCACAGTTCTAATATTGGGCCAAAAAAACGAGCCAAAGGATCTGTGAATTTTGAAGCAAATGCCTCCCACTTTGTTTGAGAACCCAACTCTTCCATCAACTCATCATCAAAATTGGTTCCCACTTCCGGAATATCTTGCTCTTCGCTTTCTATGTTGGAAGAACTGGAGTCACTTTCACTGGCGGCCTTAGGTGAAGCTGACTCACTTGTTGCTTCATCTTCAGAAGATTCCTTTGGAGCCTCTTCTGCAATTTTAGTAAGATCGATTCCACCCTCTTTGGAACTGTCTTTGGAATCCGAGTTATCTGTGATCATCGAACTATCACTATCAAGTGATGGGTTCAGGTCGACTTCATCACCAAGGCGAGAGTCCGAAGGTTTTGTTAAGTTGACCTCTTGGTCGAGTTCTTTTGCAAGATTCGCCTCAAGTTCTTTTAATTTTTTTTCACGATCATCACTCAAAGACTAAGTCCTAGGTCCAGTTGGTTTGTATACTTTCTATTATGACAAAGATTAGGGGCTGTTGACAATTCATCTAGCTAACGAAGAGCTTGAGAATTGAATTTTCAGCAACCCTTAAAAGGGGGGTTCAAAGAATTATGTACTTAAATGATACATTTCATTTGCCGATAAGGAGTCATATGGAGGTTGAGAATGAAATCAATGATGATTTTGCTCATAGCTATAACACTTGGAGGCTGTTCGATGCTTCAAAGGCATCCTGGGAGTGGATATTCCTCTTTCAATACCGAATCTCCACTTCTAGTTGGCACAAACGAGTATCAAGATCTTATGGGAAATGAGGAAAATGTTGGAGACGTCTACAACTTATCTCCATCTCAAAGACAGCGCCTCAATCTCAGACTCGCACTCCATCAAGCAGAAAAAGACGTTATGTCTATTGAGGAAAGGCGACTTTATTATCGTTACAAAGACTTGATGGCAAGCGATGACGAGCGATTGAGATTCTTGAAACTGCCGACACTAACTGCCAAGGAAAACTATCTTCAACGAGCTGGATATTATATAGATGACTCACAATACTCTCGGGAGATTGCATCACTTATAGCAGAAAACGATATTTCATTAGGAATGCCAATGAAAGCTGTTCGAGAGAGTTGGGGTGAACCAAAAGCAGAGGAAATCTCAGGTCATCAAGCTTTAGGAAACGCCAGGTGGCGCTACACGAAGTATATCAAGAGTATTGAAGGATATAAGCGTGAAGACCGAACTGTTTTCTTTCAAGGCGGCTTAGTTGTTGGCTGGGACACCAAGTGAGACGACTTTAAATCTACACAGTATTTTTTTACAATCCAAAAGCTCAGATACCCTTCAAGACTACTGTGCTCGCCTTGTGAACACAGTACTTTCAAAAACTCGCTTTCTTCAGATAACTAGAAAAACATTCAAACTGGCCTACAGGCAATATTGGTCAGTTTCAAAAACATGGCATGAATTACTTCGTAAGTTTTTTTAATTAGTGAGCCTCATCCCAGTTTTTTCCCGAGTGAATATCGACAACAAGAGGCACACGTAACTTTGCCACATTCTCCATTTTTTCTTTGATTGTCGAAATATCGGATTCAAGATTCTCATTTGGAACTTCAAACACCAATTCATCATGAACTTGAAGTACTATTGTTCCTTGAGTTAGCCCTCTCAAGTTATTCATTGCCATCTTCACAAGATCACTTGCCGCTCCTTGAAGTGGAGCATTGATTGCAGCACGCTCGCCAAACTTCCTCTGCATTCCATTTCGTGAACTCAACTCAGGCAAATAACGACGTCTTCCAAAAATCGTCTCCACATACCCCTTCTCTTTGGCCGTCTCTACAATCTCTGCCATATAGGTCTGGACACCTGGAAATCGCTGAAAATAAAGCGTGATAATATCTTTAGCTTCACTTCGTGAAATCCCTAGAGATTCAGATAAGCCAAATGCACTTTGTCCATATGCCAATCCAAAGTTCACAGCCTTAGCAATTCGACGTTGGTTTGCATCCACTTCATCCACGCCAATTCCAAAGACCTCACTTGCTGTCGCAGCATGAACATCCAATCCCTTTTCAAAGGCAGTACAAAGCCCCGAGTCTTCAGTGATATGTGCAAGCAAGCGAAGCTCAATTTGTGAATAGTCTGCCGAGAGGAGCACTTTTCCTTTCGGAGCAATAAATGCCGTACGAATTTCTCTGCCTCGTTTTGTACGAATAGGGATATTTTGAAGATTGGGGTTGGTACTTGAAAGCCGTCCTGTCGCAGCAACTGTTTGGTTGAAATGGGTATGCACTCTTCCTGTTTCCGAATCTATCAAGTCAGGAAGGGCATCTACATAGGTCGACTTTAATTTTGAGAGCTCTCGAAATTCCACAACCTTTTCAGCAATTGGATGATCACCTTTCAGTTTTTCCATCACACTTGAATCCGTGGATGGCCCTGTTTTTGTTTTTTTAATTACACGAAGGCTCAATTTTTTAAATAAAATCTCACCAAGTTGTTTTGGACTTGCCACATTGAAAGCCTCACCCGCAAGATCATGTATCTCCTTTTCAATACGTGCAATATCCTTCTCTAGAAGCTCACTCTGCCTCTTGAGTATAGACTTATCAATCAGAACACCGTGGGTTTCCATATCAAAGAGCACCGACGTAAGTGGCAATTCAATTTCAAAAAAAACAGATTCACCATTTGTTTCTTTGAGTTTCAGTCTCAGAGCTTTTTCAAGACTCAAATGCGAAGTCATTAAGTCAGATATCGACGGAAACTCAGCAAGAGAAGATCCCACATACAATGCATGAAGTTTTTCAAATGATTCCATTTGCCCAGATCGAGCAATATAAGCTGCAAGCAAAGAGTCCCACTCTGCTTGCTGAGGTTTCTTTAGGCCCAAATCTCGCCAAAAAGATTTCAAATCAAAACCTTTCCAGCTCAACTTAAGAGACTCAATCGTGGGAATTAGTTTTTTCAAGTTTGTATCAATCTCAAATACTGTTTTTCCATCAGAAAGAAATCTGCCACGTTCGTTTGAAAACCCCCAAGCGGTGTCTCCTTTTTGAAATGCGCTTTTGATATCCTTTGGTGATCCCACAGCCTCTTTAAAAGCTTTGGATTTCTTTTGTTTAGGTTCTTCTAACTGACCTTCAACCTCTTTCGTCTCCACTCTCTCCCCAAAAAGACGTTTTCCAAAAGACTTAAATTCCAATTCTTCAAGTAAGGAGTTGGCTTTATCCACCTCGATCGATTTGGGTCGAAGGTCACTCAATTCAAATTTAAGATCAATGTCTGTCTTAATCGTTACAAGCTCATGGGATAGAAATGCATTTGCTTTTGCATCAAGAAGTTTGGTTCTTAATTTTTCATTTTTAATAGACTCTATATTTTTATATAGATTCTCAATAGATCCATATTCCGCCAAAAGTTTTTGTGCACCCTTTGGTCCAATACCTCGAACACCAGGGATATTGTCTGAACTATCCCCCACTAGTGCCAGATAATCGATCATTTGCCCTGGAGGGACTCCCCACTTCTCTTGAGCTTTTTCTTCGTCATACAAAACATTCTTCATTGTATCGAGCATCGATACATTGGGACCAATAAGTTGCGCAAAATCCTTATCACCACTTACAATAACAACTTTGGTTTTGTTTTTCTTTCCAAGCTCAGCAAAAGTTCCGATGAGGTCATCTGCCTCAAACCCCTTCATGTCTATAGCTTCAATCCCCAAGACCTCAGTGAGTTTTCGGATGTACGGAATTTGCGGAATCAAGTCTTCAGGCATTTCACCACGATTGGCTTTGTACTCAGGATAGATGTCTTTTCTAAAGCTCGGTTCTTTTCGATCAAAGCAATAGATCATGTAATCAGGCTTCACATCGCGAAGTAGTTTAACCGTCATCTGCAAATACCCATAAAGAGCATTTGTTGGAAGACCTTTGGAGTTTGTTAGTTGCCGAACGGCATAGAAGGCCCTGAAAAACATTGCGCTTGCATCAACGAGATAAAGTGATTTCATCCCAACTACATACCAGCTTCACAAGCTATCGCAAAAGGAAGAGCCTACCTTTGAATTGCGTCATTTTAGTAACAGACAGTTACTAAAATGACGCAATTCAAAGGGTCGATCATGCCCTTTAAAATCTTTAAGCTTCTTTTAATTTTACATTGATGGCTTCTGGGCCTCGCTCAGTCTCATTTAGTTCGAAATTAACTTCCGCACCCTCAGCTAAAACCTTAAACCCCTGATCTAAGATGGATGTGTAGTGAACAAAAATATCTCTTCCAGTTGAATCCTCTATAAATCCAAATCCTTTTGAATCATTGAACCATTTCACACGACCTGCGGCCATAGAGTTCCCCTCCCCTATACAATCAAACTAAAACGACTTCCAAACAATGTAAACTTTACTCCACTTTTACGCAACGCCCCTTAGTGAGACACTCTCATGCCCCTCTTCGGTGAGGTGTTAAATCGTTTTTTATTTGATAAGAGCTAAATAAACCGGGGGAGCGTAGTATTCATTAAATAAAAATCTTATCAAAAATACTAGACCTCTTCTCAATCGGTGAAGACAAAAACCAAATCCCCTTCCTCAACTAAATCAAATTGATCTCTGGCACGCCTCTCCAGGTATTTTGGATCAAATGCACGCTTGATATCACCTTGTAATTGCTTTGATTCGATCTTCAAGGTTTGAATTCTAGATTCCAACTCCACTTCTTTATTCTTTAATTTCCACAAATGAATCGCAGTCCCATCCACTAGCACACTCAAGGCCACTACAGCCAAACATACAAAAAAGATCCAACGAGGGTGAGTCAGTATAGAGCTTAAAAATTTCCCCATGGATTTAAGAATATCATACTAGCAGAGGGCGTATACTCATTTACTTCACCTCTAAATCAAAACTAGCCAGAAAAAAAGAAAGAGATGCCTTTAAAGAAGAAGACAAGGCCGAGCTTCAGCGTCTCCTTACCACAGCAGTCACAAAAAAAGCGAGACCAGAGTCTCGCTTTTTCAAACCTTAGAATTTTTGCTATTAGGAGCTAGACTTTAGAAAGAAGCAACGGCTTCAAGAACATAGTTCGTAGACAATTCGTCATAGAATGTATAGTCCTCAGCAGCGTCTCTAAATTCAGTGACACCAACACCGAGCTCAAGATTTTTTGTTAGCCCGTAATAAACCATAGTTTCGTTTAGGTAGTAGCTAATGTCTTCTGTTTTCTCAACAGCATCGTCATTTCTGTAATAGTAATCTGCTCCAAAACCTGCATTTGTATAGAAGCTAAATCCACCGCCAAGTGACCCTGAAACCTGAAGCCATGTTCTAGCTCGGCCCCATTGGTTATTTGCAATTGCACCAGAATCAGCAGGAGCACCACTTGCACCAGGTTTTCTGTATGAATCTTCACTTTGAGCGTAGTATCTTGGCTCAATGATTCCTGATAATTTAAGTCCAGCACCAAGTGGGATAGACGCCGCACCGTTGAAACGAACCATCGCGATTTGGCCTTTGTCTTGTGAACCTTCAGTGAACGGAAGATAAAGTCGAACATAACCTTTTGTTCCAACTGAACCAATTGTTCCAAGGTTACTGCTTGCAAGCATCAAGTAAGGATCATCCAAAGAAAAACGAGATTCGTTTCCAGTGTCAGTTCCCCAACCATGAATGGCAGCCAAACCAAGAGCCACACTTAGGTCATCTTGAAGTCTGTAAGATGGGCGAATAAGAGTGTAAGACTCACCAGTCGTATCACCAAACTGTGCCGTGTACTTAGGGTCACGGTTGTCGTCGTTATTAGCTCGATTGATTGCAGACATTTTGTTTTCATTCCACACATCAATAAGAAGTCCCCACTTACTTGGAGTGGCTTCTTGAGTCACTGTCTCAACCGGAGCTTTAACAGTTGCATCTGCCGTATCTGTCGCAGTTGTTTGTGTGTTTGCTGCGATAAGATTAAATCTTTTGTTTTGAGTCTTTACAACTCGCTTCTTTGAAACGGCTGATTTCTTAACATCTGCGCTTGCGGCGCCTGATGCCAATCCTAAAGCCAATCCGAGTACAAGTACTCCTCTCATGAGTTCCTCCTTAATAAGGTAATCTAAACGTTCCAAGGTTCATACCCACAAGCATCGAGTAGGTCCATCCCTTTGAGTTACTTTATTTGTGTATAACCACACGGTCTCTACATGAGCAAGGTCTATGCCAGAAAAAGCGCCTAGATACGAGGATTTACAGGTTTTTACAGGGTCAAAAAGCACTTAAGATTGTCAAGAAAATCATTATAAGAAAAACTTACTGATTCCAAAAGGTTACTTATTTTCACGACAAGTGTGAAGAATTCTGAAAACGTAAAAACACCATACATTAGAGTTCGTTTGAGGTTTTGATGTCTCAGCTTGTGAAAACCATGGTGTCAAAGGCCTCATCAATGGTGCCAATTCGCGCGAAGAGTTTGAATGGTTTTCACCGCATAGTGTAATTGATTTAGCCCTAGATTTGCCTTTTCTGCCCTCAAGCAGTGTTGTTGATTCACATTTCACTCGGGCCCGAGCCTTAGAACGAGTTTAGCGAAATGCCTCAGTACCCCAATACTCTGCAGTGGATCCTAGAAATTCCTCAATTCTCAAAAGTTGATTGTACTTTGCTGTCCTTTCGCTTCGACAAAGACTTCCCGTTTTGATTTGCTGACAGTTGAGCCCAACAGCAAGGTCTGCAATCAACTCATCCTCTGTTTCACCACTTCGATGTGACATGACTGTTGAAAAATGGTGTCGCTGCGCAAGTTGAACAGCTTCAGTCGTTTCAGTGAGAGTTCCGATCTGGTTGACCTTTACAAGTAGAGAGTTTGCAGCCCCATCATCAATCCCGCGCTGCAATCTTTTAGGGTTTGTTACAAACAAGTCATCCCCAACAAGTTGAAGCGTACTGCCAAGCTCTCTAGTGGCATATGACCAAGACTTCCAATCCTCTTCTGCCCAACCGTCTTCAATACTAACAATGGGAAAATCTTCTGACCATTTTTTGTAAACACCCATCAAGTCTTCACCAGATATAGATTTGTCTTCCCAGTTGTACATCCCATTTTCGAAAAACTCAGTGGATGCAACATCAAGAGCAAGAAGTATTTCTTCACCCAATTTGTACCCTGCCATCTCTACAGATTTTGAAATTAACTCTAGAGCTTCACGGTTGGATTTTAGGTTTGGAGCAAAACCTCCTTCATCTCCCACTGCGGTGGAATGACCTGAGTCATTTAAAAGTTTTTTCAAGGTGTGAAAAACCTCACTACCTGCTCGAAGTGACTCAGAGAAGGTGCCATTTACAATCGGCACAATCATAAACTCTTGAGCATCAAGGCCGTTGTTGGCATGCGCACCGCCATTTAAAATATTCATCAGAGGAACAGGTAGTCGCCTTGAGTTGGAACCACCCACATAACGAAACGTCGGAAGCCCTGACACCAACGCTCCTGCTTTTGCTGCGGCCAAAGAAATACCAAGAATGGCATTTGCGCCATAAGTGGATTTGTTTTCAGTCCCATCAAGCTCAAGTAATGTTTGATCCACTAAGTTTTGATCGGCAATATCAATACCAATAACTGCAGGGCCAAGTTTGGAGTTCACATTGTCCACAGCCTTTAGCACACCCTTACCTTTGAACCGCGACTCATCTTCATCGCGCAACTCAATGGCTTCAAATGCACCAGTTGAAGCACCTGAGGGCACTCCGGCTCGACCCATAAATCCAGACTCTGTGAAGACCTCAACCTCTAAAGTTGGGTTACCTCTTGAGTCTAAAATCTCTCTTGCTTGAACGTTTTGAATCAATGACATTTTTACTCCTAACTTGGAAGTTCAACTGTGTACGTGGTTCCCTCTCCGGGACGACTACTGACATCAATTCGACCATCGTGCATTTCAACTATGGAACGAGCAATGCTCAACCCCAACCCTGTACCTTTGCCGTCTTGTGAAAACCACGGCTTAAATATTTCTGTCATTGTGGCATCATCAAAACCATCACCTGTATCTGCGATTTCAATTTCCGCCTTCTGCCCCTTAGGACGTGTCGACACCCGAACCGTTCCATTTCCTGGGATAGACTCAAATGCACTTGAAACAATATTCACTAGTGCCTGCTCCAATCTTATTGGGTACACAGGTACCTGTCGATCCATAAAAAGATGTGTGTCTATTGAGACATTGGCAGGCTTCTGTGGGCCCACCATTTTAATGGCATTTTGCACAACACTGTTAATGTCTGTTGATGTCTTCTTTTTCTCATGAACAAGTGACTTACCTGCTAAGAATGAAAGGTCTTTTACGATTTCACTAACACGTTTTAAACCAACAAAAGCTTCATCCACAACGCTCTTATGTTCTTCTGTGATGTATTCCCAATCAAGACGTCTCATCGCCTCCCGCACTTGAGGCGTTTCACGATTTTGCCCAATCAAAATTGTTACAAGCTGCTGAGCTCTTGCAAAATAATCATTGAGTCTATGGACATTGCTAGTTGAGTAAGAAAGAGGGTTTTTGATTTCATGGGCCACACTAGCAGCTAGCTCCTTAAACCCTGAAAGTTTCTCTGTGTACTTTTGTTCTTTCATCTGAACTTGAAGTCGTCTCTGTGCATCTTGGAGCTCTTTGTTTTTTTCCATCAACTCACGATTTCTTTTTTCAAGTTCCTTTTGGTTTTTTTCTAGGGACTGCACAAGTGTTCGAAGAAGTTCGGGATTGATCACCTGATCTTTTTCGGTAAACAAGTTCTCTTGATCCTCAGCCCATGAAACTGTGACCTCGCGATCTTTCCAGTCCACTGTCGCAAAAGGTTTTCCAACATAACTTGGAAGTGCCTCAAGAGCCGAGCCTAAGTAAGTTGTAAAATACGGATACTCATGTGTGCTGAGGGAAAGCTGAAAACTTTCTTTGTCATTGCTTCGTGTGAGATGAGACACAATAGGTTCAGGAGATACAAAGTAAGAAATAAAACGGCCCGGCTGCGAGTAAAGCTCTTGAGGGCCCGGCATCATCCTCAACACACCATCCAACACTCCCCAAGATCGAAGTTCCGCGCATTCATGTCCAATTTTTTGAACAAGGCCTTCTCCTGCCAATTCATCTTTAAGTCTTGCTGAAAAGAGATTCTCAGTCGTTGAAAGAAAGAACTCGACATCTTTTGCTGAAAGCCAAGAGGATGGGTCGCGCAAGAATTCTTCTGGCACATCCAAACAAGAGTAAAGTTCTTCTAAACTTAATCCCCGCCGCTCCAAATAAGTGAGAACCGAATTGGTCAACTTACTGCTAAATAGCATCGCGCGACTTAAATACCGTGAAACCCATAGACATTCAATCAGAGGAATTCAAATTAGGCTGCTTTTTTCAGAAACTTATCTCTCGTAAATGGAATACGATTGTCTTCAATCTCATCCATAAAGCTAGGGATCGCACCAGTCGGCTCAAGTTCACCATGAAGCTTGCCACCAGCCCCTCGTTTGAGGTTACCTAGTTCATAAATAGGAGTTAATGCATAGTTTCCATCTTCATCTAACCCATTTACTTCAGAAATCTCCTGAATTCGACGCGACCCATCAGAGAACCTCGAGATTTGAACCACCATATCCACAGCAGAGGCAATCTGCTGGCAAATGGCTTTTTCACTAATTTTGCTATCCCCACCTTGTGCAAGTGCTTCAAGACGAACCATAGCATCTTGAGGAGAGTTTGAGTGAATTGTCCCAAAACACCCTCTATGCCCAGTGTTCATCGCACTTATAAGTTCCAAGGCCTCAGCCCCACGAACCTCTCCAACAACAATTCGGTCCGGCCGCAACCTCAGACTGCTTTTTAATAAATCACGAATTGTGACCTCACCATTTCCTTCTGCATTTGCCATTTTGGTTTCAAAAAACACAACATGCTCATAATCAATCGAAAGCTCTGAGGCATCTTCAATCACAATCAATCTTTGTCCATCAGGAATTCGCCCAGCAAGTAAACCCAACAATGTGGTTTTACCTGAACCTGTCCCCCCACTTACGAGAATGTTTTTTCCTAGGAAAACAGACAGATCCAAAAACTGTGCACCATCAGGGGTGATCGCGCCAAAACGAATGTAATCTTTCAACGTCATTTGAACTTTTGAAAACTTTCGAATCGCAATTGTTGTTCCATTTCTCGCACACGGAGGGATCACAGCATGGATACGGTAATTCTTTGGCGCAGGCAAACGTGCATCTAATGTGGGGTTGTCTTCATCAATCACACGTCCCACGCTTTGAGCAATATTGTTGACAGCTGCAATCAATGAGTCTTCATCTGGAAATTCAAAATCTGTTTTTTCAACCTTACCATTTCTTTCAATAAAAATACTTTTTGGCCCATTGATCATAACTTCAGTGACAGATTCATCATCCAAAAGCTCTTTGATGGGAAGTAGAAAGTTGTCGACTGAATCGCCAAACAAACCGCCATCTGACATGGCTATTCTCTTTCAGTAGCTAAGCCACGAACTGCAGGGGCTTTGCCAGTGTAGACAACCATTCGGCCTTCGATGGAAGTTTCAGGACACTGGTAAGAGTAAACGCCCTCATGCTTTGGTTTGATTTCAAACATTTGAATTTTACCAAAATATGTTGAGTGATATTGAGCATGAGCATCAAGTACAAAACTCACATTCTTGTCTTTCTCATTCACGTTCACAACATACACTGTGTATGCCTTGCCTTTTTCAAGGCGTACCGTACGGGGAATAAAACCCTTTTCCGTATTGAGAATCACCACTTCTTGATTTGGACTTGTCGCTCCAAAAAATTCTCCAAGTTGACTTGAAGATTCATTTTGTGATGCAGGTTCACGAGAACTCTTTTGATCCAATTTTTTTCTTCTTCTAGAAAAATCAATTTCAAATGCATTCACTGTTTCAGAAATGAGCATTGCTGAAAGAATCAACGAAAATAAGATTTTAAGGTGTTTGACACTCATCAATGAACCACCTTTCTTTGATGAAAGTCTGCAAACTCTCTTGCAACTTCAATGGCAAGATACTCCAAACACTTACGATCAAAAAATTGGAGTTGTCCCATCAAATCTTCAGCACTGGATTGGCAGTTGTTTGCCGTTTCAACAACTCGACTGACGTTGTCCAAATCCATAACCCTTTCATCAAACTCTTCTCTCCAGTTTTTCTTAAGCAAAGGTTCAATAATCCCAAGCCCATAGAGTGCATCAAAAACAAGCTGTAGGTTCCCTTCTAGGTACACCGATGAACTCCTTCACTAGATCGTTCCATTAATACTATCGGTAAGGTGTTAGAAGACTTTGACTCGACCTATAGCCAGAAAGCGGAAAAAGGTGCCAGGCATATTCTACGGATGCAGTAAGTTAAAACCCCAGATATTGGGGTTTTAACTTACTGCATCCGTAGAATATGCCTGGCACCTTTTTCTAAAGAACGTTGGAGGCAAGCTCTGCAAGCTCTGAACGCTCACCCTTGGTCAGAGTGACATGAGCTGCAATGCCATGACCTTTAAATCTTTCAACAGCATACGTTAGCCCACTATTAGCCGAATCCACGTAGGGGTTGTCGATTTGGTAACAATCACCAGTGAGTACAATCTTTGTTCCCATTCCTGCTCGAGTGATAATTGTTTTGATCTCATGTGGAGTAAGATTTTGTGCCTCATCCACAATCAAAAACTGCTTTGGAATACTTCGACCACGAATATACGTAAGAGGCTCGATGTTAAGCATACCTTGATTGATCAGCTCTTGTGCACGCCCAGCTGCCTTTCTTGCAGAACGATCCGAGCCCATCAAAAATTCAACGTTGTCAAAAATAGGCTGCATCCACGGATTCAGCTTCTGCTCGACGTCCCCCGGAAGATAACCAATGTCACGCCCCATAGGAAAGATCGGACGACTGACCAAAAGACGCTGGTACTTTCCTTCATCAAGGGTTTTAAACAACCCCGCAGCCAAAGCCATAAGGGTTTTACCAGTTCCCGCTTTACCAACCAGTGACACCAAAGATATTTCATCATTCAAAAGACAGTCGAGCGCAAAACTCTGCTCCACATTTCGTGGAAAAATACCCCATACATTCTCAGTGGACTTCAACAAAGGAACAATCGTATTTTCTTTTTCGTTAAACCTTCCAACCGCACTGTGATTGGAATTGCTATTGTCCCTTAAAACACAGTATTGGTTAGCCAGAAGCTTTTTTCCCTCAGAATTTGCCATAGACTTGTTTTGATAAAACTCATCAATTTGATTTGGGTTCACTTCAAAATCAATAAACCCTGTATACATCTCATCTATTGCAACAGAATCTGGTTCATAATCTTTTGCATTCACACCATAAACATCTGCTTTGATTCTTAAGTTGATATCTTTTGTGACCAAATCCACTGGTACATCAGGAAAGAGCTTAGCAAGCTCAAGAGCTGTTGCCAAAATACGCGTGTCTGCTTTTTCCGGATCCAAATCTTTTGGTAGTGTATTGGCACCAAGATCCACACTGATTCGAACAATGGAATCCGATTTTTCAAGCGGAACACCATCAGAAAGCTTCCCCTCATCCCTTAAGTCGTCCACAAATCGACTAAACTGCCTGGCGTTTCTCCCAATCTCACCAATATCTCTTTTAAAGCGATCGATCTCCTCAATCACAGACATTGGGACGTAAACTTCGGAATCTATAAATTTGAAAATGGCTTGGGCATCAAAAAGAATAACATTTGTATCAACAACTATAATTCGAGATTTCTGAGGTGCATCCACGGTTAGAGCCTCCACTAAGATGAGATCATTGGTTTCCTCACCTTATTCGACTACAACCCCATGCCTTTGTCTAGGGCGCGTACTCATTTACCTGGCCCCATGCACCCTGACGCAAAATGTTGTCCAAGAACATCTTAGCTTCGGCTTGAGTACTTCATATCCCCACGATCTTCATGGAGTGCAACACTCACAGACTCAATGAAGTTCACAAGATGTTTAAGAGGTTCCTTGTTCGCCTTCTCTTCGATAAAGCTGGAACCATGACGATATACTCCCTCATCTGCAATGTGACGAGTATTTGTGATTTTAATACGAAACGGAAAATAGGTGTTTTGACTGATATAAAAGCGAACAGCCACTTCTTCACCAATGTTCAATTTACCCGACTCAAATGGCAAATCAAATGACAATCCTGTGTTGGAAATATCGTAAAGATCCACCTTTTGAAGTCCTCTTTGTGGCAAAACCACAAAAGCCCCCATGAACTGCGTAAGAACTGTTCGCTTTGCATCTCTTCTTTCTGAACGAATAGCTTCTTGCCTTCTTTCTGTGATATCTACCAAATCTCCCGTTTTTGCCTGAGGCTCAAAGTTCAGATCCGATTCTTTTTTCTGCTTTGTACGAATATCAATCACATTATTGTCGCTCATAGATTTTCCCCCAAAAGATATAACCTCTTATCGGGTCCAGAGTGTCTCAACTTTAGATGCTTTTTCACTTCAAATCCAAACTAGAGGCAGTTCATGAGATTCGACTGGAAATTCACCAGGACCCCAAATAGACTCCTCAAAGGACATGAAACGCTATATCTACATACCCCTAAGTATTGCTGTTCACATCGCCATAGTGATCGTCTTGGATTGGTTGCCACTCAATAACTCCAATTCACAAACAATGCAGGATGTTCTACAGGTGGAATTTGAGACACCCAAACAAAGCCATATTATCCAACCCAATATCGACCCCAAAATGGAGACTGAAAACTCCCAAAAAGCACATTTCAAAAGCAAGAAGCGAGTTCGAGTCAAAGAGGAAAAACAAGCTCAACAACTTGGTCAAACTCGAAACCGTATTTTACGAAGACATTCTTCCACACAGAAGAAACAGTCTCAAAAAAGAAATCGCCAACGAGACACCATTCAAGTCAAAAAAGAATTGGAAAAACCCATGAAAAGTTTGGGCTCAACAGCTCCTTCTTCCGTTAATATTCGACTTGATGGAATGACAGTTGGTCGAATCACAGCGCTCAATACCGATGCCTCAAACATTAAGTACTACACCTTCTTTTCAAGACTCATTCCTCAGCTTCGCCCAAGATGGGAGGCTGAAGTTCAATCTGCAATTGGCCATAAGCTTGCTCTCACCTCAGACTCTAGAGCCACCAAAGACTACGTCTCTATCGTTGAATTTTACCTTGATTCAAAAGGACATTTTAGAAGAGCACTCATACGTCGAGTGAGTGGACTTCCCTCTCTTGATGAAGCAGGTGTGAATGCTTTTGAAAATGCAGCTCCGTTTTTCAACCCCCCCGAAGAAATGATAGAAGACGATCTTGTGAAACTACAATTTGCCTTTATCGTAAAAGGCCCTGCAGCCTGGTCCGAACGCGGAAGACGCGTCAGTCGTTAGTGAACCTCTGTTGACGTTTCATTTTCGTCACAAGAAAAATAGTCCTAGACTTTTTCCCAGCACACTCAAATAGAGATAGGTCAACTTTGCCTAAATCCTCGCCCAATTTTCTCTTCCACCAAACCTCGGCTCCACTCTGAAGTGGTATATTAGAGAAGTATGAAAAGAACATTTTTTCTTTTGATTCTAACTCTGAGTCCCCAAACCTTTGCTGGGTACTTTGAAATCGGAAGCTCTTACAACTATCGCGAGAATCATGTTGATGAAGACAACTACACACTCTCACGAAGCATCACAGCCTCTGTTTCCTATTACTTTTGGGAACAATCTGCAATTGAATTGAGTTATACAGATGGAACAACAGATATTCGACTCGACACTGTTGATGTCAATGTGAAGTACCAAATGTATGGTGCAGATCTCATTATTTCATTTGCTGAAAAAGATGCGTGGTTCAAACCATATGTGAAATTTGGAGCTGTCTATCAAGACAAATCCACTCGCACAGAATACGAAGACACTCCAGCTAAAACAGTCAAATCGTCAGGAACCTCTCCATCAGTTGGAGCTGGGTTTCGGCTAATTATCGGAGGAAATTTTGTTATACGCGCAGGGGTAGATGCCTGGGCTTCACCAAACAGTAACGGTACGGACACCTATGACCTTGTTGGACGCGCAGGCGTTTCTTGGATTTTTTAAAAAACTCACCCCACTTGTTTTTCTTTTATTTTGTGGGTGCCAAATTCCATACATCGTAAGCAGTGGGTATCATCAGGCAAAAATCCTAACTTCACGTGTTCCTATTGAAGATGTACTTAAAAACCCCAAGTATGATGAGAATACAAAGAAGAAACTCTCTCTCGTATTAAAAGCTCGAGAATTTGCAAAGACACATTTGAAACTCAAAATTAAAAATCAATACACAAGCTATGTGCTTTTAGATCGTCCCTATGTTTCCTATGTTTTAAGCGCAGCAAAGCCCTTTGAATTAAAAAAGCACCTGTGGAGTTACCCCATAGTTGGAAATCTCCCATACAAAGGATTCTTCACTCCTGAAGATGCCAAAGAAGAAGAGCGTCACACAAAAAACTTAGGACTTGATACTTATCTTCGTGGTGTATCTGCTTACAGTACATTGGGGTGGTTTGACGACCCTGTTCTATCTTCGATGATTCGCTATGAAGATCACGATCTTGTAAATCTTATTATCCACGAGTCCGTTCACGCCACACTCTATATCAAGAGCAAGGCTGAGTTCAACGAGAGGCTTGCAACATTTCTTGCCAACATTGGCACTCGCCTTTTTTACGAACACTTTGATAAAAATCATAGAGTTTTAAAATCCATTGAAGTCGAGAATCATGATGAACTATTGTTTTCAAAATTTATTTCAACGGAACTAAAAAACCTAGAACTTTGGTACAAGAACAGAAAAACTCCTCCGAGTTTGAAAGAAAAGACCGCACGCTTAAATCAACTCAAAGAACGGTTTCAAACAGATTTGAAGAAAAATTTAAAAACTTCGAGGTTTAGTTTTTTTGAAAAAACAGACCTCAATAACGCTTTCCTACTTAACCTTAAAACCTATATGATGGATCTGTCAGATTTCGAAAAAGCTTACGAAAAAATGAATCATGATTTCGTCAAACTACTAGAGTTTGCCAAATCTCTTGAAAGTTCAAATACTCCAGAGATAGATCTTAAAAAATTCAATATTTGATTCTTTATTGTTCTTAGTGGAATAAGCGTTCGGTATAGGAATCTGCTGGTGTTTCGAGTTTCAATTACCGAACGTTTATTCCACTAAAAAATCAAATAACTATCTGAATTTACGAAGAATCACTAAAAAGCACAAAGAATCCCCAATATTTAGGTGCCAGGCCCTATTTTGTCCCTTTGCTGTCTAAAGACTTACACTTGGTTTCAAGTACTTAGACACTTATGGTCCTTAAGTCCAATATATTCACTATGAGACTATGGCATCTCTGTTGCTCTATAAAGCCTTGAGATTGGAAGTTTTGCCCCAAAAGGCCATCAATCGGAAGGAATGAATTATGGAAAAACTCATCGCTATTTTCGGACTCTTGTTCTTGGCACAGGCAACTTTAGCTAACCCTGCAGAGAGTATTACAGAGCTCCCTGAGAAGAAAGACATTCAAGTCCAAGTCAAAGACGTAGCTCCATCGACAAACATTGTAGTAAGTGAGATTGAAGAAAATCCACTTATTGAAGAAGACTGGACTGACAAAGAAATCCAGCAACTCGTCAAAATGATCCGTACATCCTCAGATGAAGAGTGGGCTGCAGTTGCAACAGATTTAAAAGATATGGGGACTAAGGCAGAAAACCTTATTGAATCAAAACTCAATTCCAATAATAAAAGAGTTCGATCCCGAGCAGAAGCCTTCTTAGCTGGAAACTTCAAACACGTAGAATCTCAAGGAATCATATTTAAAGAAAAGAACAAGGAAACAGGAAAACTTGAAACTGTTAGTTCTGGAAAATCTTTGGATCTCACACCAGAACCAAAAGCAGATGTCATTATGCTTCCTCCTGATACTTTGACCATAGAGTAGGCATAGGTGCCAGGCATATTCTGCGGATGCAATGCATCCGCAGAATATGCCTGGCACCTATTCCCAGCGCCCCGTACCTCGGTCGATTGTGCGCATGTACTTTTCATGCTCACGAATCACTTCGAGTCGACCCTGAAGATTTCCCTCTCTCTGTGTTTGTACGATGTTCAAATACCCTTCTGAAAACTCCTGTCTCTCTTTTTCAGAAACATTCGTTTCTTCACTCTCCGCACTTACAGTAAAAGATACGAGTAAAAGACCAAGTGTTAGTAATAGTTTTTTCATCATAACCCCCTTGTTAATTAAGACCTTTAAGCCATTAAGAGAGGTTAAAATCCTCAAGCACCTTTCTAAGGTTGGCCTCACGATTTGGTCGTAAGACCAGCGAAAAGGGTGCCAGGCATATTCTGCGGATGCAATGCATCCGCAGAATATGCCTGGCACCCTTTTCCTAGTCTTCTATAATTTTAGGATCTTTTAGGATCGTTTTGCGAGAGCTAGTTTGAGATTTCTCAGATTGAGACAAAAAGGCTTTTAATTTACCTGTGAACTCATGCTTAAGTGCCAAATACTTCATCAGTTTTTCACTTCCAAATTCTTTTTTGATTTGATCAAACTCATCCGTCTGACATGACGAATATTTTTTAAGAGCTTTTTGATATCGATCAGCCAATTTTTTCGCCTCATCACCTTTGGCGGATTTGGCCTTTCCTACAACTACATCAATTTCACTTTTTGCATAAGTCTTTTGATCAGCATACTTTTTCACAATTTCTGCTAATTTTTTTTCTTCATCGCGACTGAGATTGAGCGTGTCACTGACTTTCCAAATAAAAAGGGCTTCGATTCGATCACGATGTTTGCTCTCTTGAGAAGCATACACCTGCATACAAAAGCCAGTAAGCCCTATAAGTACGATGCTCCTCAAGATGAATCTTCTTCTCATAAATCTCTCGCCACTTTAGTCAGCAAGCCTCCGGAAAACTTGCTCTCTCTCTTTTTCTGACATTTTATCTAACTTCTCAGCCGCAGCATCCATAACCATATCTGTTTCACCTGGAGTCAATACAGTATTTGGAACCATTTCTGGGTTCTTTACAGAAGACTCCAAGAGCCAATTACTGGATTTGGCGACTTCAATATCTCCTGGCTTGCCACCTGTAAGGTTTGCCGTATTCCAAATCGCCGAACCTATAATCAGAAACAGCGCAACTCCTGCAACTGCTCGATAGACTCGCTTTTGAAAGAGCCTGACGACAACAGGAGATTGCATTTTTGTATTTTTCACTCGAGCCATAATGCGATCATGGAAATCATTGAAATAATTTTCGTCTGTTGGGACCTCAATCGCCTTTCCAACTTTTTCTAAGTTTCCACGAATGCTTTGATAGTCTTTTAAGATTTCTTTATTTTCTCCACTATGGGGAATTAGAGTTGTGAGATCATCCCTTAAAGAAGGATCCAGCTCATCCTCAATATAATCTATCCATATACTTTCATCTAAATCACGGGGTCCACTCATGTCTTCACCTCACTATGGCCAGCTCCCTGCGGAACCACAAAGTCGTCATAGTTTTGTATCAAAGATCGCATTAGGTCATTCTCCTTAAAAACACTTCGTATTTTCATAAGACCATGTCTGTAATTGGCCTTAGCTGTGTCATAAGGACAATCCATAATTTGTGCGATCTCTTTAAAACTCAGATCTTCGTAAATTCTCAACTTCAACGCTGTCCTTTGCTTGTCAGGCAAACGCTCCACCTCTTCAATAAGCGCCTCCTGAATGTCTTGGTGAACCAAACCTTTTTCTGCCTGTGCCGAGACTGCAACATTGACCTTATCAATCTCTACAGTCTCTCGCTTAGAAGACCGAAGCTTATTCTTAGCTGTGTTTACAGCTATTTGAAAAAGCCAGCTTTTAAATGATGCCCGCCCTTCAAAAAGATGAATCTTCTGGTAGGCCTTGATAAATGCCTCCTGAGTCACATCTTCTGCCAAATCCAAGTCGCGAACCATCCGCACTATTGTTCTAAGTAGTGCCTGCTGATGTCGTCGCACGAGCTCTGAAAAGGCATCCGTGTCTCCATCTTTTACGAGCGTCACAAGCTCAATATCTGCCTTCATATGCCTCTCATCTCCTTCAAGGCTTAAGTGCCCAACAGGCTTTTAGAGGCTCACCATAAAGTAGACTAACCCTGACCTTAGACTGGTTAATTTTTTTCAAAAAAATCTCCAAATATATCCCTAGGTTTGGCTGGGATACTCAATAATTACATATATTCAGGTACTTAGCCTAGCGATTCTTGACCTTGGACCTGTGAAATTTTTGGTTTTTAGGTACACGGATTTCATCTCCCCTCAGTTCGCCCTTATCCAAGAGCTCTGAAGGCAATTCAATCAAATCTCCACGATCAAACCCCTTAAACCCTTTATGATCCTTCTTCATCCAAGACAAAAACCGTCTCTTCTCATCAAAACAAACCAATTGCTTGGATTTTCCCTTTTCCTTCAAAAAATCCCCCGTCAATCGTGCCAAATGAGAAAACCTCTTCGGCTTTCTACGACTGGCAATAAGATAAGAAAAGGTGACAGTTCTATTTCGCATTGGAAGAAGTTTGTCGAGCTCCCTATGCCAAGCAGGAAGAGTTCCCTCAACCCGATCGTGGCACCAGTCTCTCTTTGATTGCTTCAGTAGTGGGCACTCGAGCTGATGAGTGCAAGGAGCCCATATCCAATATCCCGATGCCATCAATTCATTACGAAATTCCAGAAGCCTTCTACCATCCTCTCGGGTCGAAGGCTCAATTAAAATCAGGTGGTCAAATTCAAAGATAAATTCAGGTGGAGCGTCACTTTCCGTCATAGAATAAGACATCACCAAGAGGTCATTCTCACGAGTATTTTTTAAATTCGGATAAACTTGATTTGAAGAGTTGAACTCTGTGTAAATGCTCTGAGCAACACGAGAGGATTCAATACCAATTCCCTTCAACCTTGAGTCCATCATCAAAGAACTCGGTCCCGGACCACATCCCCAATCGACATATCTCTTTATACCTTCAAAAAAACCCACATCACTTGCTCTTTTTATAACAGCTTGATTTCGAACAAGTCCCAGAGGGAAATAATAGGACAAATACGCAATTTGTACCCACTTTTCATTCCATGGAGTTTCACTTGTCGGATTGTTGATATAAAAATCCGAAAGCCGCAGCACAGATTTTGCCATAAGTGATGGTTTAAATGCTTCAATACTTTTCAGCTTTTCTTCTATTTGTAAGTAAGTGTTATCAAACAATAGACATTCCTTCGGCGACAAAAGGTGCCAGGCATATTCTGCGGATGCAGTAAGTTAAAACCCCAGATATTGAGGTTTTAACTTACTGCATCCGCAGAATATGCCTGGCACCTAGATCGTTGAAACACGATTTTTTCCACCTTGTTTTGAAAGGTAGGCCGCCTTATCTGCCTTTTCAAATAAATCTTTCCAATCTGCCATGCCTGGCTCAAGCACCGCAACTCCCATGGACACTGTCACTGGTAAATCGGTGTCATTGTACTTAAACTCATAATCAGCAATCGTAGAACGAATTCGCTCAGCCACCTCAACACCTCTTTGAAGAGGACTTCCTGATAAAATCAAACAAAACTCTTCTCCACCAAATCGTGCAAAAAAATCTTCACTTCGAATCAATTGGTTTTGTATAAGAGAGGCCATTTCTCGAAGAACGTAATCACCTGCTTGGTGCCCATATGTATCATTTACCATTTTAAAATTGTCCAAATCAAAAACGATCACAACAACAGAGAAATTTCCCTGAAGGCCCTTTCGAACAATTTCCTCACCTGTCGCAAGCAAAGCTCCCTTATTGTAAATTTGAGTCAAAGGATCCAGCTGTGTGCGGTCATAGGTATTTTTGTGAGTGAATGTTTCAAGGTTACCTTGGTCTAAAAACTTAAAAATAACATTTCCACATTTCAATTGATCATTGTTTCTTAAAGCAATGGGTTCTTGTGCAGCAACTTTTCGGCCATTGACTTCGGTTCCATTTGTGGAATTCAAATCTTCGTAAAAGACGTTGCCGTCTTTTGTAAAAAACTTGCCATGACGTTTACTGATGCTTCGATCTTCTACAAAAATATGACTTTCATACGCGCGACCCACAACCATCTCGGTCATGTTCAAGAGCCATTGGCGACCCACATACCTTGCTGGCCCCATAAGCAAGACAACTGCAGGTGGTGAAGTCTCAGCCTCATCAAGACGCATTTTAAGAGTCTCACTTGTAACAACACTCGTTTTATCTAGTGGGTTGTCATCACCCTTGTCATCGTCGTTTGACATCGTTTCCTCTTAAAATACAATTCTAATTCATTAATATGGAACGCGCTAGCTTCTTACCCAATTCCACTCCAGGTTGATCAAAAGCGTTAATATCCAGGACCTCACCTAGTGTTCCAACTAAAAGTTGGAAATACATAAACAATGCACCAAGTGATTTCGCATCAATTCTTTCCAATACCAAAGTCGCATTTGAAACTTCGTTTTTATGTAACACATCCTGAGTGGCTTGAAGCTCTGCTTTCATCAAAGCTCCGATACCTTTTCCCTCAATCACGTCCAAAGATTTAAACTGCGAACCTGAAACAGTGCGACCCGGTATTTCAGATTCCAAAATTCTTAAAAACAAAACGGTTTTGTCTTTCTCTCCTTCAACAATCTGCTGAAGAATCGAATGCTGGTCATTCGTACCAACCAATGGGATCGGCGTACTGACCCTAGGGGCTTGAGCACCGCTACGGCAAACACGTTTTGCGAGTGACTCCGACCATAATTGTTGAATCCATAAACCAAAAGACTTTAAGGAATTTGAATAAGACCATATACAAGTGATCCATTTGTTCATTTCAAATTCAGATAAGAAAAAGGCCGCCAGTTGCGAAACAGACTCCCCTTCCTTTAATGCCCACTCAGCTCCAGCAAGAAAATCATCTGCACTTTTTCCCAAAAAGGCCATTGGTAAAACCCCAACCGGGCTTAAAACAGAAAAGCGGCCACCAACATTCATTGGAATTTCCAAAACAGGTACTGAGTTTTGATTGGCCCAATTGAAAAGATCACTCTCCTTTAATTCCGTAATGACTGTAAAATGCTTTGAAAATGACAACTCATTTTCATTCAAAACTTGAATAGCAAGCTGTGCTTGTGCCAACGTTTCAATTGTTGACCCACTCTTAGATACAATTACAAAATGTGTTTTTTTATAATCCAAAGTTTCAAATCTCTTCCAAAAAGATCGAGAATCCACGTTTTCAAAAAACATGACATTTCTACCATTGCTTTCACCAAAAATTTCTTGAATCACTCGACCACCAAGTGAGCTCCCACCGATTCCAAATACAACAAGTGTCTTTGAATACTTTAAAATTTGATTGGCTCGATCTTGAGATGCATTTTGTAAGTCTTTATTAGCTGGCAGATTTAAAAAACCCAAATCTTTACGAGCAAGCAATTGGTCAAAGCCTGCCTTTGATTTTTCAAAAAACTCGTCACGGAATTTTCCTGAAATTCCTTCCAACTTAATCATGCCACATCCACATCTTCTTCAATTCTATGATATCCACGCCACTCTTTGAGCCTTCCTCGAGGGCGCCCATCATCCTCAGGGTATTCCACCAAAACATACGTCAGTTTTGTAATCTTACCAAGAGACGCTACGTCGAGCGACGTCAACTCTGTCCAAGTTCCAGTGTTAAAGTACTCCTTGTCATTTTCCCATTTTTTATAGCTATACACATGTGTGTGTCCAAAAACCACTGTATGAATTTTTTCATGAGCCAATATACGCTTTGCAGAAGTGGCCAAATCCGGAAAAATAGCTGCTTCCCTAAAAATCCCAAGTGTTGTACGCCAATTCCAACGTCTTTTGTGATCTCCTGAGAATGTTGTTTTTATAAAAAACCAAATCAAACTCAAAATGGTTTTCAAAGAAAACATTGTATTGTTGATCAACCCCCAGCGTACAAATGCATTGAAGGGTCTCACCTTATCAATGTTGGGGTTGAAACGTTTTATTTGAAGTACAAAATTCACAAAAAACACAGATCCAAAAGGTAAATTTAAAACAGGCTCTGGTACATTTTTACGAACAAAGAACTTTCTTGTATCAAAGCGATTTGCTGCTTCAAACATATGTCCATGTGAGACATAGAAACCATCAAATGTATATTCAACATTACTGTAGCGCACACTTGTTCCACACGCCTCATTGAATCTACGTCTTACTGCTGGCCACATCATCTCTTGATCATGATTTCCAATGACATAGGTCACAGAGTTTTTTGGGTTTTCAGTAAATTTTTGAATGCCTTCAAAAAAAACCTTATGACCCTTTACAATGTTTTCAAGTTTTTCAAGTGAAATGGATTCCGTTAAAACAGTCAGATAGTGCCCTTTGTAGTCCACCTGAAGAAAATTGAGAATATCCCCATTTAATATCAACTCAATTTCTTTGTCTTTGTGTTCACCTTTGGCGTAATAGTTTAAAAATTCAACAAATCGATCATCAAAGTAAAACTCTTCAAGATCATTCAAAGATCCACCCTCTAGGGTTTTTCCTATTCCAAGATGCAAATCACTGACGATCAATTTAATTTTACTCATAACTAGCTTGCCACATAAACAATGTTTCGGCTTTTATTCTTGCCGTAATACATCGCTTCGTCCGCTAACCTCACTATTTTTTCTTTGGTTTTTGCATGTTCTGGGAAACTTGATACACCAATGCTCAAAGTCACTCGGATATCAACCCCATCTACTCGAAACACCGAATTTTCCACACTATGGCGAATTCTTTCAGCACTTTCAGTTGCCTCAGTGGCATCCATTCCAACCAACACCAATAAAAACTCATCTCCACCATATCTAAACCCATAATCCGTGTTTCGAATGGCTCGATTCAAAACTCTTCCCAACTGTCCCAATACATTTGAACCAACCAAATGTCCTTCAGAGTCATTCACTCGTTTAAAATGATCCACATCAATAAATAGGACACTAAATGCACAACCTGTTCTTTTGGATCTTTCAATTTCCTTATCCAGTACTTTGTCGAGGTATCTCTGATTGAAGAGCTCTGTTACATCATCGATGTAGGATTGATTTTTAGTTTCTTCAATCTTGCGCAGCAATTCCAAATTCATTGCAACCGTACGACAAAGTGTATTAAGTGCATCTGAAGATTTAGAGTACGGCCACGATTTAGGAGAAACAACCAGAATATGTCCATGGAAAAAACCTTCCACACCTTTCACTGGTAAAACAAAAGTTCTATCCTTAACATCATGCCCACCATCTACACACGTGACTTCACTGATTGAATCAAACTCAACCAAATCCCCTTGCAATTTTTGAAGAAGATCTGAAAGACTTTCTGGAGTTGACCCTTGAAACGCATGAAACTCCGGGTTGGCATTCAAAGCTTTTCCAGATAGAGATTGAACTTTCCACATCTGTCTCACGTAATACTCATAGTCACCTGCACTTAACCAATAAATAGACCGAGGTTGAAATGTTTCATCAATCGAAGAAAACGCGTTTTTTATAAAATCCGCCTCATTCTCAAATTTTGATGTTTGAAGAAAGTGAGACAAAAACTGGTATGTCGTTTGACTTGCCCATAGTTCCTTCACACGGCTTGTTTCTTCAATAACTTCAAAAATCTCTTTGAGAATTTGTTTCTTTTTCGTGTTCAATTTGAATTCATGTTCAATACCAAAATGTCCCAAAAATTCTTCATTTCCCACAACAAAGGATGGAACGAGTTCTTCAGAGAGATTCAACTGCTTAGCAAGGTTGAAACCCTTAGATGTCGAATACACAACTCCATCAACCTTTCCAGTTCTTACTCCCGAGTAAACTTGATCATACTCCATACAGGAAATAGCAAAACTATCCATTTCGGTAAGATCATTTTGACTTAGCCAATTAAAGCTTTCCTTGTCCAGTGCTACCAGAGATAACATCTTATTTAGCCTTTTTTAATTCCGTGGCCTCTTCCATTTCCCCCTCCAACATTGACAACGCAAGACGAAGTGCTCTTACACTTCTTTGTATCCTGTCTTCATTGGAATTGAGGAGATCGCTGAGTTTTCTGCCTTTTCCTCTATAGTTTTCAATATCAGCTAACAACTGATCCACACGTCTTTTTAAACTCAAGATTGTCTCGTCTTTGCTATTGACCAATGCGACTTTCTCTACTTTAACAAGCTCCAGTCGATTCTCTAATTCTCGTTCTCGAACACGAACCTTTTTTAAATCCATGTTTAATCTATTTTCTAACTCTTCAATTTTAAACTTCAATTCATTCGTCTCACGGCCTTTGTTCTTCAATGCAGAGTCAAGAAGGCTTTTTTCTTCATTCAAATTCTCTATTTTTTGCCGACTCTTCTTTTCCAAATCTTCAATTCTCTGATTGAGATCTTCTGTCTGAGACTTGAGTGAACTCGAAACAGCACTCAATTGCTCATTCTCTTCACGAATGACTTCCAAATGATTCTCAAGTTCTTTTATTCGATTTTGAGCAATTCGCAATTGCTCAGCTTGCACAAGTGACGCTTTAGCCGAAAGTACGACAGACGATGACATTTCATTAAACTTACGTACTTCTTCCATCTCTAAGGAGCTTTCTTTTTTTATGGAACCAGCTCCTTGATTGACACTTGAGATTTGAGAAATTTCACTTTTGCTCTTGTGACGACTTACTGGAACTGTCTTGTCATCCCCAGGCTGTGCCTTAGTGGAGGAGGCTTCCTCTTCTTCCACTTTGTGAATGGACTTTGTCTGATTGGAATCAAGATGCGCCGTTCTGGTAGAGGTTTCTCCATCCAGTTTTTTATCATCACCACCAATAAGGAAACTTGTAAACTCTGTTACTAAGTTCTTTTTATCTTCTTTCTTTGCCATCCCGCTAACTTATCGGGATTCCTTAAGATAATTGTAAAATTTGAGCTGTTTTTAGGCCTTTGGTACGGTTACAACTTTTTTATACTCTTTCAACCGAGTCTCGACCTGGTCCAAGGGTAGATTTTTGATTCGACCCAAACTAAAGTCTTCCACCGTAAAACTTGCAAGCACAGTTCCGTACATACAAGCACTGCGCACATCTTCCTCTTTAAAGGGATGATTCATTTTAGAAAGATAACCCATAAATCCACCAGCAAAAGTGTCACCTGCTCCAGTTGGATCTACAATTGTTTCAAGAGGAAAAGCTGGAAGAATAAAGAAATTCCCCTCTTGAAAAAGCATAAATCCATACTCACCACGCTTAATCACAATTATTTTTGGTCCCAACTTAGAAATCTCTTTTGCCGCAGATACAGCGTTGGGAGCTTTGGTCAACATCATGGCTTCTGTTTCATTTATTAAAATCGCATCGACTTTGGAAAGCACCTTTAAAACGTCTGATTTTTTCGTCTCAATCCAAAAGTTCATTGTATCACAGGCAATAAACTTAGGCTTATCCACTTGTTCCAAAACTTCCAACTGAATTTCAGGATCAATATTTGCTAAAAAGACAAATTCAGACTTCGAATACTCTTTGCTCAACTGAGGCTTAAAGTCAGCAAAAACATTGAGCTCTGTTGCCAATGTCACCGCTTCATTAAGGTCCCCCTCATACTTCCCTTCCCAGTGAAAAGTTTTTCCAGGAACAATTTGAACTCCAGAGACATCAACGCCTCTATTTTTTAGAACATTGATGTCATTATCTCCATAATCCTCACCCACAACTCCGACAGCATTCACTTTGGTAAACAAGCTTGATGCAACTGAAAAGTAATTGGCAGAGCCGCCCAAAGTGCGATCCTTTTTCCCACTGGGAGTTGAAATTGTATCATAAGCCAAACTTCCAATTACAACTATCTCTGAACTCATAGTGCCATCTCCTTACTGGGGCGTTGTGCCCTAAACCTTTCTGGGTGTCCTTCAAATTTGGACCTAAGCTGGCCGCAGGCTGCATAAATGTCACGCCCCATTGTCTTGCGTAATAAAACGTGAACTCCCAAATCCATCAGCTTCTTCTGAAATTTCAATACAGTTTCATCCGAGGGTCGCTCAAATCCACTATTGGGATGCTCATTAAATGGAATAATATTAATTTTGCATGGAATGTCTTGGGTGATATTTTTCAATCGGATCGCATCTTCGATCCGATCCGTCACACCTTTTAAAAGAACGTACTCAAAAGTCACTTTATCCTTCGTTTCAAATGCATATCTACGGCATTCATCAAGAAGTTGGTTCATTGGATATTTTTTATTAATAGGCATAACATGATCACGAATTTCATTGGTGGAAGCGTTTAAACTTACAGCCAATCTCACTCGGTTTTTTGCCACCAGTGGAATTTGAGGCACAAGCCCTGATGTTGATACTGTTACTTTTTTACGAGAAAGATTCACACCCAATTCTGAGGTTAGAATTTCAATCGAATCAAACACAGCATCTGGGTTGTCTAACGGTTCACCCATTCCCATAAATACAATGTTGGAAATACGCCTCTTCATACCAATTGCATCTTGCACACCCATAAACTGGCCAACAATTTCACCTGATGTGAGTCGTCTTTGAAGCTTTTGTTTTGCTGTGAAACAAAATCGACAAGCCATATTGCAACCAACTTCAGAAGAAACACAAAGAGTTAATCTCTCATCAGAAGAAGGTATCAAAACAGTTTCGACAGTTTTCCCATCTCCAATGTCAAAAAGGAATTTTTCAGTTCCATCTTCACTTTTCAGGTGTTGAGAGAGTTTTAATGGATTCATATCAAAAATTTCAGGCAAAGACTCACGAAAACTCTTTGAGAGATTTGTCATTTGAGAAAAATCTGTCACACGCTGCTGATACACCCATTTGAATACCTGTGATGCTCGAAACTTCTCTTTCCCAAGCCCAACAAGATGCCCGCGCAATTGATCCAATGTCAGTCCATAGAATGGAATAGCCAAAATTATCTCCTTCAAGAGCGGCTATTCTGCGCTAAGTCAGAGATCACATCAAGTACAAATATATCTTGTTATATCAATAGCTTATGAATGAGAACTGATAGCCTCATACAATTCATCAAATTCACAGGGCACACACCCCACTTTTCCGACAACAACGCCTGCCGCGTGATTGGCAATCAAACAGGAATCTTCAAGGCTTAAGCCACCAACCCATGCAAGTGAGAGAGCTGCAATAACAGTGTCTCCTGCGCCCGTCACATCAAATACATCTTTTGCAAACGTGGGGACACGAATGACTTTTCCGCCTTCAAATAAACTCATTCCCTCACGGCCTCTTGTGATAACCATATTCTCACTATCAATAGCGGACATGAGTGCAGTACCCACTTCAGAAAGGGTTTCCGAAGCACCTCGAAGGTCATCCACAGGAAGTTTAGAAAGAGCAATTGCTTCATCAAAGTTAGGGGTCATAATATCTGCCCCCTTAAAATACTCAGCTGGAGTGGCTTTATTGGGATCTACCGTTACAATCTTCCCAGCTTTTTTTGCAACCTGTATCAGTTTTTTAACAAGAGACTCCGTTACCACACCTTTTGCATAATCCTGAATGATAAGCCCGTCTGAAGCATCAATCAATTCGGTGACCTTACTCACAATCTCTATTTCAATCTCATCTGTTATAAATTTTCTTTTCTCATAATCTATTCGAACTAAGTGATGATGATCCGTCATAACTCTCATTTTACGAGTCGTTGGACGAGAGGAGTCCACCACCAAGTGCTTGTCACTAACGCGCGCTTTATCCAATAAAGATCTCAATTTTATTGAACTTTCATCATCTCCAACGACAGATACAAGAAAACACTCTCCACCAAGACTTACAATATTTTGAGCTACGTTTGTTGCAAGTCCTAAACGAATTTCCTCTTTGTCAACTTCAAGCACGGGGACTGGGGCTTCAGGACTAATACGTCTGACATTTCCATTGACGTACTCATCAACACCAACGTCACCAACAACGATAAGTTTTCGTCCTCTCAGACCCTCTGTTTTTTCTAAAAGACTGCTCAATTCAAACTCCCAATACGTCCACAACTTGATCTGGATCCAGACTCGACATCGACGAATCTTTCACAGAGTCTCCTCCATGTCCAGGGTTCGCCTCAAGTACGACAACGTTTTTTCCAAGTGGCCCCCATCTCTTTGCAGACTCCGAAGGTTTGCCTCTACTAAATAACCCAATCGTTTTAACCCCCGTCGTTGCTGCCAAATGCAGAACCCCTGTACTTGGCGCAACAACAGCGCTTGCGTTTCCAAGAAGATCAATCAGCTCTTCACCACTTAATTTTTCAACAAACCAATGAACATTGGGAGCCTTAGACACCTTCGCTTCTATGGGCAATAGATAACCCAAGTCCATTTTTGTTCCAGTCACAACAACCTGAGTTTTTAAAGCCAACCTAAGAATCAAGTTGACATAATTCTCTGTCGGCCAATTTTCAGCAGATCCCCCCATCCCTGGGTGAACCACGGTGTAAGGCTCAGATCTATTGAGTTGCCCCAACTCTTTCAATGAACACACGTTGAATTCAATCGGATACAATTCTGCTCTATCCACTTCAAAACCTTGATCTAAGAGCTCCCAATTGTAACGGCTCTCATGCCTTTCCCCAAGACTTCTTCGCTGTCGTAATCCGTGATTGAAAAACACATACGAGTGCCACTGGCTTGTTCTCCCAATGCGAATTGGGACACGGGCCAACCACAAAAGCAGACTCACCCACCAAGGTGCATGAAAAACAACGGCTGCCTTTGGAGGGTGGCATCGAAGAGCTTTATAAAGCTGAAAAAAGTACCTCAACCCCGGAGAGTGTGAAATCGTTGCATACTTTCTAGGCGTTTTAAGTTTTTTCATCAAAAAATCACATGACTCTGGCACCCACCAGAAAGCCCCAGTTACTTCAACAGATCTATGTGTGTCGACTGGTAAAGTGAGAATCAAATCACCAATTCGATCTATACGAATCAATAGAACTTTCCCTTCCATTTCATCTGTGAGGGCTAAGTGCGTCATCAATGAATTCCACCTTTGTTCGTTGACCTTAAACAGGTTTACAGTAGATTAAGCAAACTTTTTCCACTTCTCAAGTCGCGCGGAGGAACTGATGCAGAATATGGTGGATGGTGTTCTCTACAAAAACACGGTGAAAACTCTTACAGCCGTTGCCGAATCCATAAACTTAGACAAAGACGTGTTGGTTCGACTTTTAAAGCCCAGACGTGCATTTATAGTGAGTGTTCCAGTCAGAATGGACGATCACTCTATCCAGGTTTTTGACGGATACCGCGTCCAGCACAATCAAACACTTGGCCCCTGTAAGGGAGGAATTCGCTATCACCCTTCAGTCAACATGACAGAAGTTGCAGCACTGGCAATGCTTATGACTTTTAAAAATGCACTCCTACATCTCCCACTTGGTGGAGCAAAAGGTGGTGTTTGTGTCGATCCATCCAAACTCTCTGAAACTGAAATGCAAGGGCTCACACGTAGATACACAACTGAAATACATCCATTTATTGGCCCTGAAAGAGACATTCCAGCGCCAGATGTTGGAACAAGTCCTCAGACGATGGCGTGGATCATGGATACATATTCTCAAAAAGAAGGATTTTCTATTCCTGGGGTTGTAACGGGCAAACCGCTTGAAATCGGAGGCTCTCTCGGTCGCGTGAGCGCAACCGGACTTGGTTCCATTTACGCCCTAAGAGCCGCTTGTGAAAAAACCGATCGCTCACTTGAAGGAATGAAGATCGCAATTCAAGGCTTTGGTAACGTGGGTTCACATGCTGCAATGTCAGCACACGAGCGCGGTGCAAAGATTGTCGCTGTGAGTGATGTCATTGGTGGAATTCACAATTCAAATGGATTGGACATTCCAAAGCTTGTTGAACATTACGAAAAAAACCGTTCCCTGTCTGACTTTCCAGATACTGAAACGTTGTCCAATGCTGATCTACTAGAATTAAAGTGCGACGCACTTCTACCAGCAGCATTAGATAGTGTTATCCATGAAGAAAACGCAGACAAAATTAAAGCTGAAATTATTGTCGAAGGAGCAAACGGCCCCGTCACAGGTGCTGCTGATAAAATATTGAGTGAAAATGGCAAACTCATCATTCCAGACATTCTTGCAAATGGTGGTGGTGTTATCGTTTCTTATTTTGAATGGGTTCAAGGCCTTGCTGCATTTTTCTGGACAGAGGAGGAGGTCAATCATCGTCTTCACTCTATTATTACAAATGCCTTTGATCGCGTATGGAGTTTTTCTCAAAGTCAGAAATGCACAATGCGAGATGCTGCAATGGCAGTGGCATTAAGACGACTAGAGGCTGCAATGCAGTTACGAGGACTTTATCCAAGATAGTATGAATTTTAGCGCAAAACTTTCAAGACCCTGGCTCTTCCTTTCACCCCAAAAAGCACATGATTGGGCACCAAAAGCCCTTAAACTCATGTCCAAATTTCGCCGCTATAGAACACTGACTTGGAAACCTATGACTTGGCGGCATCTAGAGTTCCACAATCGCCTAGGTGTTGCTGGGGGAGTAGACAAAAATGGAATCAACATTGTGGACTGGTGGACATGGGGTCCTGGATTTATTGAAATAGGGACTGTGACACCAAAACCCCAGTTGCCAAATGAGGGACAAATTATTGGACGCAACTTCAACAAGAAAATCGTTTGGAACAAAATGGGTTTTCCAAATGATGGAGCAGATATTATTTATAAAAGACTGAATCAAATTAGAACCCCTCATTTCACTCCAATTTTTTTGAATATCGGTAAAAATCGAAATACCTCGCTTGAAGAGGCTCATAAAGATTATGTCACGCTGATTGAGAGGTTTCGAAATACTGTAGATGCCTTTGTTATCAACATCAGCAGTCCAAACACAGAGGGTTTAAGGGAACTTTTTAATACCACTTATTTTGAAAACTTTCTTGGCCACATTAAAAATGCAATTGATTCTGGAAAGTACGACCTTAACCCTCCTCCATGCCTTTTGAAATTAAGTCCTGATATGAGCATTGAAGATCTTCGTTTCTGTCTTGAAACCTCTGTAAAGATGGGACTTGATGGCTGGGTTATGACAAACACGACAACCCAAAGAGATGGGAAATCTGAGTTTCCAAACAAGGGAGGGCTTTCCGGACAAGTGCTTTCAAAGATATCTCGCCAAAGACTCAGAGATTCTATGGATCTTTTGGGTTCAAATCGAAAAGACAAGCTTATAGTTTCTGTTGGGGGCGTCATGGAGCCTGAAGATGTCTTTGAGCGCATCGAAATCGGAGCAGATCTCGTCCAAGTCTACAGTACAATTATTTTTGAGGGTCCCTGGTTTTTTGAAAAAGTCTTCAATGAGTCCAGTTTATATTACGCGTTGAAGGGTGAACTTTGATACCTTACTCCCATGTTTGTTCGGGGGGGAATCCGGTACTTATTGTTGTTGTTGTTACTTGCAGGGTCAGCAAATGCCGACTCATGGCCCGATGTCGTCCACGATAACATTGATCTATATGAGTTTCCCTATCAAAACCCCTACCTCGCATCCGCCTGGGGAACTTGCGTGGAATACGAACTGGACTTCGATAACGAAGTTCAGTTTAGTTATATAAATGTCAGACACAAGAACCTGCGGAAGAAATTAAAGCTCGCAAAGCTTTTACAGGTGGATTCAATGGGGGAACCAACATCAGCTCCTGTTGTTTTTTATCTATCTGGTGCATTTGCAGAAATTAAGGGAAACAGCAATACAAATCAAATGCTCAAAAGATTCTCTCGAGCTGGCTACCACGTCTTGGCTTTCCCAAGTCCGTGGGGAAAAGATTTTATCAAAGCCATTCCAAACTTACCTCTTGGGCATATCGAGAAAGAAGCCCAAACCCTCTACGAAATCATCAAACGCCAAGTCTCTTCCATGAGGAAAAAGGGTCTTACAAATGATTCACCACGCCTTGTTGGATTAAGCCAAGGTGGCTTTGTTTCCACTGTTATTGCAGCACTTGATTCAAAGTCCAAAACCCCGATCCGCTTTAAGTACGTAACTATTTTTAGTGCTCCCTTTGACTTAAATCAAACAATGAAACTTTTGGATCAATATCTGGATGAGACAGTAGAC